>DAVZXP010000005.1:0-199687 GCA_052298855.1 Candidatus Fimenecus sp.
GCATTTCCATTCACATACCGCCGGATCACTAACTCCAACTTTCGTTACTGCTCGGGCCGTCACCCTCGCAGTTAGGCTAGCTTTTGCGTTTACACTCAGAGGCACGGTTTCCGTCCGTGCTGAGCTAACCTTTGAGCGCCTCCGTTACCTTTTCGGAGGCGACCGCCCCAGTCAAACTGCCCACCTGACAATGTCCCCCGACCGGATTCACGGCCGCAGGTTAGAATTCCAGAAACCTAAGGGCGGTATCCCAACATCGACTCCACACAAGCTGACGCTCATGTTTCCCAGTCTCCCGCCTATCCTGTACATAGATTTCCGAAACCCAATATCAGGCTACAGTAAAGCTCCATGGGGTCTTTCCGTCTTGCCGCAGGTAACCGGCATCTTCACCGGTACTACAATTTCGCCGGGTGGGTAGTTGAGACAGTGCCCAGATCGTTACACCATTCGTGCGGGTCGGAACTTACCCGACAAGGAATTTCGCTACCTTAGGACCGTTATAGTTACGGCCGCCGTTTACCGGGGCTTCAATTCGGAGCTCTCACTCCTCCTCTTAACCTTCCGGCACCGGGCAGGTGTCAGCCCCTATACTTCATCTTTCGATTTGGCAGAGACCTGTGTTTTTGCTAAACAGTCGCCTGGGCCTATTCTCTGCGGCTCTTTCGAGCACTCCTTATTCCGAAGTTACGGAGTCAATTTGCCGAGTTCCTTAACTACCCTTCTCCCGCTGGCCTTAGAATTCTCTTCCTGTCCACCTGTGTCGGTTTGCGGTACGGGCATCTGCTTCTATACGCAAAGCTTTTCTCGCCTTCAGCTAAGTGTGCTTCCCTACTCTAATTTCGGTCCCTTACGCCCGGGTCAACCAACGCCCGGGTCACACCCTTTTGAAGTGTCCCTTTGCTTAAATTACAGATGGTTACGGAATATCAACCGTATGTGCATCGGCTACGCCTTTCGGCCTGACCTTAGCTCCCGACTTACTTGGAGCGGACGAACCTTCCTCCAAAAACCTTAGACTTTCGGCCATTAAGATTCTCACTTAATTCTCGCTACTTATTCCGGCATTCTCACTTCTGTACAGTCCACCGCCGCTTTCGCTACGACTTCACCCCATACAGAACGCTCTCCTACCATACATTAGATGTATCCCAAGCTTCGGTGTATAGTTTAGCCCCGTTAAATTTTCGGCGCAGAGTCACTCGACCAGTGAGCTATTACGCACTCTTTTAATGAGTGGCTGCTTCTAAGCCAACATCCTGGTTGTCTGTGCAATTCCACATCCTTTTCCACTTAACTGTACTTTGGGACCTTAGCTGTGGGTCTGGGCTGTTTCCCTTTTGACAATGAAACTTATCTCACACTGTCTGACTCCCGATCATCATTATCCGGCATTCTTAGTTTGATAGGGTTCAGTAACCTCTCGGCCCCTAGCCCATTCAGTGCTTTACCTCCGGTAATGTTCAATCGAGGCTAGCCCTAAAGCTATTTCGGAGAGAACCAGCTATCTCCGGGTTCGATTGGAATTTCTCCGCTATCCACAAGTCATCCCCTACCATTTCAACGGGAGTGGGTTCGGTCCTCCATGGAGTTTTACCTCCACTTCAACCTGCTCATGGATAGGTCACCCGGTTTCGGGTCGAATACAACTGACTTGACGCCCTATTCAGACTTGCTTTCGCTTCGGCTCCACACCTTAAGTGCTTAACCTTGCCAGTTACATTCACTCGCCGGACCATTCTACAAAAGGTACCATATCACACATTGACGTGCTCTATGTGCTTGTAAGCACAAGGTTTCAGGTTCTTTTCACTCCCCTCCCGGGGTTCTTTTCACCTTTCCTTCACAGTACTATACGCTATCGGTCACCAGGGAGTATTTAGGCTTGGAGGATGGTCCCCCCATGTTCCCACCGGGTTTCACGTGTCCGGCGGTACTCTGGATACAGTTGGCTGACTTTAGTTTTCGCATACGAGACTATCACTCTCTTTGGTGGACCGTCCCATGTCCTTCTGCTAACCTCTGTCAATACCGTGCACTGTCCTAACCCCGAGAATATTGCTACTCTCGGTTTGGCCTCTTCCGCGTTCGCTCGCCACTACTAGCGGAATCTCGGTTGATTTCTTTTCCTCGCCCTACTTAGATGTTTCAGTTCAGGCGGTTCCCCACCTGTGACTATTTTATTCACCACAGGTTGTATGGCTATTAACCATACGGGTTTCCCCATTCGGAAATCCACGGATCAAAGCCTGCTTTCGGCTCCCCGTGGCTTATCGCAGATCGCTGCGTCCTTCGTCGGCTCCTGGTGCCAAGGCATTCCCCTTGCGCTCTTTGTAGCTTGACCATTAAGTTCGAATCTTATCTTGGTTCTTGGTTGTTTCCTCGACGATAATAAATATTGTAGTTTTTTTACCCTTAATATTTTACTTATCACTTTACTTTTGCTTTGTTCAGTTTTCAAGGTGCAATTTCTTTACAAACCCTTAAAGGTTTGTCTGGTGGGCTCAAGTGGACTCGAACCACCGACCTCTCGGTTATCAGCCGAGTGCTCTAACCAGCTGAGCTATGAGCCCATTTAGGTTTCATTCGCTCTTTGTCAGAGCGTGGTGGAGATGAACGGGATCGAACCGATGACCCCCTGCTTGCAAAGCAGGTGCTCTCCCAGCTGAGCTACACCCCCATATGACGGTGTCCGTTCTACTCTTGCCTATACCATCTTTGAAGTTCTTTCGAACCCCAAAAATTAAACAACGACTTCTTACTCTTAAGAAATCCTCTGACCTTGGATGTTAAACCGCATTACTGCGATTAGTTCTCCATAGAAAGGAGGTGATCCAGCCGCTCGTTCTCGAACGGCTACCTTGTTACGACTTCACCCCAGTCGCTTATCCCACCTTCGGCAGCTCCCTCCTTGCGGTTAGGATACTGACTTCGGGTGTTACAAACTCCCATGGTGTGACGGGCGGTGTGTACAAGGCCCGGGAACGTATTCACCGCGGCATGCTGATCCGCGATTACTAGCAATTCCAACTTCGTGTAGGCGGGTTTCAGCCTACAGTCCGAACTGAGACCGTTTTTAGGGTTTTGCTCCACATCGCTGTATTGCTTCCCTCTGTTAACGGCCATTGTATTACGTGTGTAGCCCAGGTCATAAGGGGCATGATGATTTGACGTCGTCCCCACCTTCCTCCACCTTGTCGGTAGCGGTCCCATTAGAGTGCTCTTGCGTAGCAACTAATGGCAGGGGTTGCGCTCGTTGCGGGACTTAACCCAACATCTCACGACACGAGCTGACGACAACCATGCACCACCTGTCTCGATGTCCCGAAGGATTTCACACATCTCTGTGCTATGCATCGGATGTCAAGACCTGGTAAGGTTCTTCGCGTTGCTTCGAATTAAACCACATACTCCACTGCTTGTGCGGGCCCCCGTCAATTCCTTTGAGTTTCAACCTTGCGGTCGTACTCCCCAGGTGGATAGCTTATTGCGTTAACTCCGGCACGGAAGGGGTCAGACCCCCCACACCTAGCTATCATCGTTTACAGTGTGGACTACCAGGGTATCTAATCCTGTTTGCTCCCCACACTTTCGCGCCTCACCGTCAGTTATCGTCCAGCAATCCGCCTTCGCCACTGGTGTTCCTCCTAATATCTACGCATTTCACCGCTACACTAGGAATTCCGCTTACCCCTCCGACACTCTAGTACGACAGTTTCCAATGCAGTACCGGGGTTGAGCCCCGGGCTTTCACATCAGACTTGCCGCACCGCCTGCGCTCCCTTTACACCCAGTAAATCCGGATAACGCTTGCACCATACGTATTACCGCGGCTGCTGGCACGTATTTAGCCGGTGCTTCTTAGTCAGGTACCGTCATTATCTTCCCTGCTGATAGAGCTTTACATACCGAAATACTTCTTCACTCACGCGGCGTCGCTGCATCAGGGTTTCCCCCATTGTGCAATATTCCCCACTGCTGCCTCCCGTAGGAGTCTGGGCCGTATCTCAGTCCCAATGTGGCCGTTCAACCTCTCAGTCCGGCTACTGATCGTCGACTTGGTGAGCCGTTACCTCACCAACTATCTAATCAGACGCGAGCCCATCTTTCAGCGATAAATCTTTGATGTTCAGACGATGCCATCCGAACATATCATGCGGTATTAGCGACCGTTTCCAGCCGTTATCCCCCTCTGAAAGGCAGGTTGCTCACGTGTTACTCACCCGTCCGCCACTAAGTCATATCAGAATTCATTCCGAAGAAATCATTCCTCAAGCTTCGTTCGACTTGCATGTGTTAGGCACGCCGCCAGCGTTCATCCTGAGCCAGGATCAAACTCTCTAAAAAATTGTATCTTTACACTTTCGTGTAGAAATCATTTCCTAAAGTGCTTTTTAGCTCTTTATCTCTTCGCTAGCATTTTCTGCTGCTTTACTGTTTGTACTAAGTAGTACTTCTTCTATTCCTCTTTACAAGGAATTTCAGGGTTTCCTTTTTCTTAAGTCGTTGTTTAATTTTCAAGGTCCGTTGCGCTTTGTTTCAGCGTTTCGGTTTTGCCCTCTCGCCTTAGCGCTTGAATATAATAACAAAACGAGCGACAAATGTCAACACTTATTTTCAAAAAATATCACCTTTTTATAAACGCTTCCGGGTGTTTTCTTTTGCTTTGGTTTTTGTGTATAAAAACTTGCAAGTTTGCCCGTTTTTTATATATACATTTTCCCTCGAAAGCCTATTTTTGACAAGTGTATTGAAAATTGCTATATTTAGTATTATAATATACAAAAAATAAAAGATTTTGAGAAGGGCAGTTTTTATGCTTTCAAATGATAATTCCGCAATACGCAAAATGCGTGATTTTTTCAATACGGAAAAGTTTATGCTCATCGTTTTTGCGATTGCCTGCCTGATAACGTTATTTAAGATAGAAGTTATCGGCGTTCTTATTTTTATTCTTATAATATCATTCTTGCTTGTTGTGTGCGACGACCTTATGCCGACCACGCTGCCGTTTTTGCTGCTTTGCGAGACGGTAATTAAGCTCTATGACTCCTACGACATATTCATAAAGCTTTTATGGTTTGCCGCCCCCATCGTTTCGGCGCTGATTTTTCACTTTATATATTATAGAAGAAAAATCGTAATCGGCTCCGCCTTCAAGTCAATGCTGTTCGTTTCGGCTGCGGTAACGCTCGGCGGCTGCGGCTTTATTTCGAAGGAAGCGTATTTCAGCCTTGTTTCTTTTTATTATGTATTCGGCTTGGGCTTCGGTATGCTTTTCATTTACGTTCTCTTATGCACATATCTCAACACAGAGCGCACATACTCGTTAAAGGATAAGCTGTCCGACACAATGATTTACATGGGTCTTTTCGCAGTATATATGATTATTGAGTTCTATCTTGCGAACATTCCCGACGTTATGCAGACTAAGGGCATTATTTATATGCAATGGAGAAATAACATTTCCACATATTTAATGCTCGCAATGCCGTTTGTCGCATTCAAGGCAATCAAGCGACCGTCTTATATTTTCCTTGCATTACTTTTCTATTGCTGCATATTGCTTGCAGGCTCAAGAGGCGGACTCGTATTCGGCGGAATTGAATTATTGATGACAATGAGCATACTCATAGGTCTTGACAAGCGTCACCGTTGGACCTTTATTTCGATCGGCTTAGGTATCGTGCTTGCAATTGCGCTGTTCTTTGAGGATTTCTACGGCTTCTTCGGTGCGACGTTTGACAGACTTATAATGGGTATATCGGGTGCCGAAAAGGAAGTAAGACTTCAATTATTTGAAAGAGCGTTCCAGGACTTTAACCATAATCCGATATTCGGAACGGGTCTTGCATATATGGGCAACAGAGACGTGCATCCGTCTGCAAAGTTTGCACTTTGTTGGTATCACTGCGAGCCGCTTCAGATTATGGGAAGCCTCGGCGTTGTCGGAATAATCGCCTATGCAAATCAGCTTTTCGATAGGTTTGTTATTCTTCTTAAAAAGAAAACCATATTCAGCGTCACGGTTCTTGTATCTTATGTGGGACTTGAAATGATGTCGATTGTAAACCCCGGCATCTTCTGTCCGCTACCGTATTTGTTCCTTGTTATACTTATGCTTGCGGTTGTTGAGCAGGTGAATAAAACAGAAAGTGTTAAATCGCTTGAAAATGATATTCAGTTAAATCAAGTCACAGCAGAAAGCACCGACGAAGAAGATTTGATTTACGAGGATAGATAATTTTAAGCCATAAAAAACGGCTTGGAGATCGAATTGATTTCCAAGCCGTTATATTTTTGTTCTTAATCAAGGAAGTCTTTGAGCTTTTTGCTTCTTGACGGATGACGAAGCTTGCGTAAAGCCTTAGCCTCAATCTGACGAATACGCTCACGGGTTACTCCAAAGGTGCTTCCGACCTCCTCAAGAGTTCTCGGGTGTCCGTCCTCAAGACCGAAACGAAGTCTTAAAACCATAGCTTCTCTGTCGGTAAGGGTGTTGAGAACCTCCTCAAGTTGCTCTTTAAGAAGAAGCATTGATGCGGCATCTGCGGGTGCAAGCGCATCATCATCGGGAATGAAATCACCGAGGTGGCTGTCCTCTTCCTCACCTATCGGGGTTTCAAGAGAAACAGGCTCTTGTGCTACACGGAGAATTTCTCTAACCTTTTCAACGGGCATATTGAGAACGTCTGCAATTTCCTCTGCGCTCGGGTCTCTGCCGTTCTGGTGGAGAAGCTGACTGTTTGTCTTCTTAACCTTATTGATTGTTTCAACCATATGAACGGGGATACGGATAGTTCTTGCCTGATCCGCAATGGCCCTTGTGATAGCCTGTCTTATCCACCATGTAGCGTAGGTCGAAAACTTAAAACCCTTTGTATAGTCGAATTTTTCAACAGCCTTGATAAGACCGAGGTTTCCCTCCTGAATCAAATCAAGGAACTGCATACCTCTGCCGACATATCTCTTTGCAATGCTGACAACAAGACGAAGGTTAGCCTCTGCAAGTCTTTGCTTTGCACGGGTATCGTCATCCGCAATTCTCATAGCAAGGTCGATTTCCTCCTCGGGTGTGAGAAGCGGAACACGGCCTATTTCTTTAAGATATACCTTTACCGGATCGTCAATAGCAGCGACAGCCGCATCAACCGTTTCGGCAGCCTCCTGTCCCTTAGGAAGCGAAACGTCAAAATCTGCCGAGTCAAGTTCGAGATCAAAGTCATCGATAATCTCAATGTTGAGAGCCTCAAGATTTTCATAAACCTTTTCAAGTTCTTCCATATCGAGATCGCTTTCAATCATAGCGGTATCGATTTCCTGAGTTGTAACCTTACCTGCGATTTTGCCCTTTTCGATAAGCTCGGCTATCGGATTCTTCTTCTCTGTTGTGTTTTCCATAATTTCTCCTTCACTGTTTACACATCATCATTAGATTTTGTTCTATCCTTAAAAATATTAAGAAAATCTTTGTCTGACAGTTCCGACGGATTTGAATACGCCGTTCTTTCTTTTTCTTGCTTTATTACCTTTACGCAGTCAAGGCACTCATCCACCGTGTTACTTAAATTCTGCGTCAAGGTTGCAATTCTTGCAACGGCTGACATCTCATCATCGGAAAAATACGGGGTTAAAAACGATAAGTCTATCGGCTTGTCCTCGGAAAGTCTTTCCAATAAAACAGAAAATACCTTCCTGTTAAAGTCGGTTACAAAGTCGTCTTTTGAAACCTCATTTTTTAACTGTTTATAATAACTCGGATTGTTAATAAGCGAAGCTATCAAAGTTTCTTCGGCAGACGCCGCATGGAGATTGTCCAACCTTTGTGCGTTCACTATATTTATAACATCCTTGCGATTATCAAGTGATTTTTGTACCTCTTTCATCTGCTCAGTCTTTTCTATGCGTGAAAGAGCCTTTCTGTTTTTCGCAATTTCGCTCATAATTGCTTCTTTCCTTACGGAAAGCTCGTCGGCAAGCTTCGAGGCGTAAATATCGACCTCGATCGGGCTCGAAACCCTTGCCAATACCTTTGCGGCATCCTGCATAAATCCGACCTTGCCGTCAGCAGTTGAAAGAGAGTATTTCTCCCTTTGCCGCATAAGCTTGTATTCGGTGTCGTTAGACGCTTTTTCGATAAGCTCACGAAAACGCTCCGGACCGAACTTTTTGATTATTTCGTCGGGGTCTTTTCCGCCCTGCATATTTATAACCTTTGTTTTAAGAGTCGTGTTCGCAAAAATCCCAAGTGCTTTTTGAACAGCCTTTTGACCCGCCTCGTCGGAGTCATAGCAAATGAGTATCTCACTCGCATAGCGTGACAAAGCTTGTGCCTGATCCTGCGTTAAAGCCGTACCCAAAGCCGCAACGGCATTTGTAAAGCCTGCCTGATGAAGCATTACAACGTCGATATTGCCCTCGCAGAGTATCAGCGTATCGGTGTTGGTTTTTCTCGCATGGTTGAGAGCGAAAATTTCCCTGCCCTTTTTGTAAACAAGCGTATCGGCAGAGTTTACGTATTTCGCCTTATCCTCTTCGTTCAAGCGTCTGCCCGAAAAGGCGACAACATTACCCCTGACATCGATAATCGGGAACATAAGACGGTTTACAAATCTGTCATAATAATTCCCTTTTTGGCTTTTTCCGAGCAAATTCGCCTCGTAAAGCTCCATATCGGAAAAGCCCAATCGATTAAGGTGATCACGCAAGGCACTCCAACCCTCTGGTGCATAACCTATGCCGAACTTTTTTACGGTTTCCTTTGTAAGCTGTCTGTAATTGCAATATTCTCTTGCAATCTTGCCCTCGTTTGAAAAGAGCATCTTATAATAAAATCTTGCCGCCTCACGGTTAGCTTCATACATTCTCATTCTGCGGCGTGAAAGTCCGTTGTCATAATTATCTTCGGGCAAGGACATTCCGCATTTATCGCATAAAAATTTAACCGCTTCGACATAATCGAGATTTTCGATATTCTTAATAAAGGTAACTACATCTCCGCCGTTTCCGCAACCGAAACAATAGTAGGATTGCGTTTCGGGGTAGACGTAAAAGGATGGCGTTTTCTCGTTGTGGAACGGACAAAGTCCGCCAAGAAGCTTGCCCTTTCTTTTAAGCGTTACATAGGAGGAAACTATACTTTCAATATCACATCTCTGACGAAGTTCTGAAAGAAAAACATCATCAAAAGCCATATATATTCCTCCTTTTTACAAATTTAATATATCTTAATACATCCAAGCGGTCGGTATGAACAATTCGTTGTATATCTTCAGCACATAGCCGTCGGACATACTCGCAACATAGTCGCAAGCCGCACGCTCTCTCCCCTCTGACTCGACAACCTTTTTGTAAAGCTCGGGAAGCGAGTCGGGATTTTCAACAAAATAGCCGTAAAGATTTTTGATAAGAGCCTCCGCCTTATGTTCCTCACCCTTACACTTTACGTTGGTATAAACATTCTTAAACATAAATTTGTGAAGCTCGTCAAACGGCTGCTTAATTTCGGGTGCAAGCCTTAAATCGTCCGAACTGTTTTCAATCGCCGACACGACAAGGGTGTTTATCCTTTTTGACTTACTGTCGCCCAATACGTCGGTAATGCTCTTCGGAATATCGCTTTCGGATAAAACTCCTGCACGGATAGCGTCGTCGATGTCGTGATTTATATAGGCAATTCTGTCGGCAAGCTTTACAATTCTGCCCTCAAGCGTATCAGCCTCTTTGCCGATTGTGTGGCAGAGAATACCGTCTCTGACCTCATATGTAAGATTGAGCCCGTCGCCGTTCTTCTCGAGCTTATCGACAACTCGTAAGCTCTGTTCAAAATGACGAAAGCCCGTGGGGAAAACGTCGTTCAAGGCCCTCTCGCCTGCGTGACCGAACGGAGTATGTCCGAGATCGTGTCCGAGTGCAATAG
Organism: Candidatus Fimenecus sp.; assembly: GCA_052298855.1. GTDB lineage: Bacteria > Bacillota > Clostridia > Oscillospirales > Acutalibacteraceae > Fimenecus. The sequence continues at coordinate 9,920 of DAVZXP010000005.1, forward strand.
CCTCCGTCAAATCCTCATTTAATCTCAAAGCCCTTGAAATGGTCCTCGCAATCTGCGAAACCTCAAGAGTATGGGTAAGGCGTGTCCTGTAATGGTCGCCCTCGGGAGAAAGAAACACCTGTGTTTTATGCTTCAAGCGTCTGAAAGAGTTTGAGTGGATTATCCTGTCCCTGTCACGCTGGAAGCAGGTTCTTATATCACATTCCTCAATAGGCGTAATTCTGCCCTTGCTGTTTTCGGAAAGTGCGGCATACTCGCTCAAGGTTTGCTTCTCAACAAGCTGTGTATGTTCCCTTATAAGCACGGTTTTCCCCCTCTCAAAAATACTCACTAATACTTTATACGCACAAAAAATGCAAATTCCCCTGTTTTACTTGAATTTTTTTACTAAACAGCTGAAAACTTTTCACCGGTCTTCTGTGGCATAACCTTTCCGTTTGTAGATTCAAAAATTGCGGATGATAATTTTTCTTCATTTTCTCCGACAATCGTATAGTAAACCTCAACCTTATCGGTAAACTGCGTATCGGTTATTTTTCCGCCGTTAGACGTGATAATCGGGGTTATTTTTCCGTAAAGCGTATAGTCGCACTCGGCTTTCATTTCACTGCAAAGCGACATTGTGATAATCTCACCTGCATCAAGTGCGATTTTTGCACCGTGGGAATAAGCACGGACAAGACCTCCGCCGCCCAAAAGTATTCCGCCGAAATACCTCGTTACGACAACGCATACGTCTACCGTTTGGCTCTTTTCAAGCACGTCGAGCACGGGTATGCCTGCTGTTCCCTGCGGTTCGCCGTCGTCGGAGTAGCGTTTAATACCGCCGTCCTTTAATATGTAGGCGTAAACATTATGCTTTGCATCCCAATGCTTCTGCTTTATCCTTGAAATAAAAGCGTTTGCCTCATTAACCGTCTTGACGGGACAGGCATAGCCGATAAACCTTGATCGCTTTTCGGTGAATTCATCATACGCTTCTTTATGTACCGTTTTGTACTCATTCATATTTACGCCCCCTGTCTTATATAAAAATATAAATCAAAAAGCGGCACCGTAAGTACCGCTTTCTAATGATATCAGTCTTATTTGTTGTTAAGATTATATCTCTTATTGAATCTGTCAACTCGTCCGCCTGTATCAACAAGCTTCTGCTTGCCTGTAAAGAACGGATGACAATTTGAGCAAATATCAACACGAATGTCTTCCTTAGTTGAAGAAGTTTCAAATGTAGCACCGCAAGCGCACTTTACTGTTGTGGGCTTGTATTCGGGATGAATTCCGTCTTTCATTAACTGTCACCTCTTTCGATTACCTAAAGTACTTAATGCATAGCGTATGAAATGATAACACAAAGTGTGCAAAAATGCAAGTGGTTTTTTGAAAAAAACGCAAAATCAGATAATTTTTTCTTCTCTGAGGCAGAAAGAGTAAATTCCAAGCTCCTTAACTTCGGTAGAAAAAGTCTGTTCCGCCGCTGTTTTATACACCTCAAGCTGCTTTCTGTAACGCTCGCAAAGCTCGTCCATATTGTCAACCCTGTCAGTCTTGTAGTCGAGTACGACAAGCTTACCGTCCTCAAAGAATGCACAGTCGATAACACCTTGAATTAAAACCCGTTCCTGATTATATACGTCTTTTTCGCTTTCCGAAACAAAATCAAGCGGCAGGAAAACAGTAAATTTCTGCTCTCTTAAAACTTTGTCGGATTTTTCTATGCGTTTATAAAGGGTGCTTTCAAAAAACTGTGAGAGTGATTTTTTATCCAGCGACTCTGCCTGCTCGGGTGTTAAAAGCTTATTTCCGACAAGGCGTTCGCACTCGGCTGAAATATCGTTCTTTGCCGATTTGAAATCACACGTTTCCATAAAGCGATGCATTGCGGTTCCTTTCTCTGCGGCGGTCAATTTACCGTTCTTTGCAAACAACGGCTTTTCGGTGATATAAAATTCCGTTTCGTTTTGCACTCTGTTAAGCTCCGAAGCAGACATTTTAGTTGAAAAGTCGGCAAGCGGCATATATTCATATTCATACTCGGCACGTTCTTTAATCTCGGCTACTGTTTTCTTATTCGGCTTTGCGGTACGTTCGGGTTGAACAAGTTCCGCATTCTCGGCAGTATCCTTTGCTTCTGTTACAATTTCAAACTTCAGTTCAAAATCGGTACCCGCATCAAAATCTCCTTTATAGCCTACATAATTACGTAATTTTTCTGCATTTTGATGGCGGAAGAAGCCCATAAGCAAATATTTTAGGAAGCCTGAATTCTTTTCGGTCGCAACGCTGTCGATTTTTTCTTCAAAACAATTTGCGCTTAAAGCGGTTGCGGTTTCCGTAAGCTTATTGACTGTTCCTGTTATAATCAGACGCTCCTTTGCCCTCGTCATTGCAACATAGAGCGCACGCAAAGACTCCGAGCAATCATCAAGCGACTGTATGTATTTTGTAGCCTCGTACTGAACGGTAGAATATTTACGATATGTTGACCTGTCGTAAAATTTAAGTCCTATTCCCGTCTGCTTATTTATAACAAGGTCACGGCTTTTATTAGAAATTGCCGACCCTGTATCGGCAAGAATCACAATCGGAAACTCAAGCCCTTTGCTCTTATGAACGGACATTATCCTTACAACGTTTGCATTCTCGCTCACGTTTGTTGCAGGCTTGAAATCGGAATCGCTTTTCTTCATTCGTTCGATAAATCGGATAAATCCGGGGAGACCGCTGTTGCCGTTCTCCTCATAGTTTTGTGCATACTCTGTCAAAAGCATTAAATTGAGTTTTCGCATTTCTCCGTTATTCATTGCGCTGACAACAGAAAGATAGCCTGTTCGCTCGTATACGGTTCTTATTAAATCGCTGACGCTCAAAACGGTGCTGAGTTTTTTATAATCGTCATACTCTTTTATAAAATTCTTGCACTTATTTTCCTCGGATTTTCTTACAATCTTATACAAATCGCCCTTTCGACTTTCAATCCTGAGTTTTGCAATATCCTCGGCGGTAAAGCCGAAAATCGGTGACATCAAAGCACTCAAAAGCGGTACGTCTTGCAAAGGATTATCTATTATTGACAAAAGAGAAAGTATTACCGATACCTCTGTATTTTTGAAAAAGCCCGAATCATTCTCAAAATAAGAGGCTATTCCCCTGTTTTTAAGTTCTCTTACTATATTCGGTCCTAACTTGTTCTTTCTCAAAAGAATACAAATATCCCTTTTTTCGGCGTGCCTCATTGCATCATTGTCACGATCATACACTTCGCCGAAGCGAAGCAATTCTTCAACCTTATCGACAACGAAAGCAATTTCCGAAGTCTCTTTTTTTCCTATTTTTTCCTTGTCGAGAACACACATTTCCACCTTGGGAATATCTGTTTCGGGATAAGTCGCTCCTGACTTTAACGCTTCCTTTTCGTCGTAGACAATATTTCCCGTATACTCGTTCATAAGCTTTCGGAAAATATAGTTTGCACCGTCAAGAACTTCTTTTCGGCTTCTGAAGTTTTTATCAAGATTTACAAAGGTTTTATTAGGGTCTGTTGACTGCTTTTGATTTTTAATTCTGTTAAGGAAGATTTCGGGCATTGCAAGGCGGAACCCGTAAATTGACTGCTTGACGTCACCGACAATGAACAAGTTTGTTTCGTTCTTTGAAAGAGCCGAAAAGATTGTGTCCTGCGTTGAGTTGGTGTCCTGATATTCGTCAATTAAAATCTCGTCGTATTTTTCACGAAGCTCCTTTGCAATATCTGTGTATTCCCCGTTTTCAACAAGCAAATCAAGTGCAAGGTGCGTTACATCATCAAATTCAAGCGCATTTATTTCAGCTTTCTTTTGGGCATAACGTTCCCTGTAATCAAGCACGATTTTTATAAGCTCGGGAACTATAACCGAAAACTCTGCAATGTCGTTGATGAAATCGCTTTCGTTTGCACATATACACGAAGAAGCGTCTTCGATTATTTCCTTTGCGCTGTCCCTGAGAGCCTTTGCGTAGTCACGTTCAAACATTCCCGAGGTTGACTTGGGCAAATACGGAAATCTTATGAAAGCTGTCGTGCGGGAAAGATTGAACAGCTCATCCCACATTTTTTTCTCGGCACAGTCCTTTAAGCTCTGCGCCTGCGCTATTTCGTCTGAAAGCAATGCGGTTAACTTTTCAAATTCGGGCATATCACGCACTAAATCAGCAGCATAATTCAACTGCTTTATTGCATAAGAACTGTACCTTGTCACTTTTTCAAGCAATATTTCGCCGAACACAGTGTCCTGCGGCTTTTTAGCCTCTGTATAGCTTTGTGATATTTCCATAAGCCATTTTTCGGGATACGGATATGAATTTGCATATCTGTTGAGCTTTTGGATGCTCTGTGAAAGAGTTTTATCGTTCTTTTCACAGCCAAGTGCTTTCAAAAGGCGGTTGAAAATTTCCTTTTCGCTATCATAAGCCTCCTCAATTACCTCATCAAGGGCTTCGTCGGAAAGCATATCCGCCTCGCTTGAGTCAAGCATACGAAAATCGGGCGTGATTTTCAATCTGTGAAAATTATCTTTGACAAGTGAGTTGAAAAACTGGTCCATTGTGCAGATTTCGGCAAGCGGTAACATTGCCTGTTGGCGTCGGAGAAAAAAATTTTGAGGGTCCTCTGCGATTTTCTTTTCGAGCGCAACGCCGAGTCTTTGGCGCATTTCATTGGCAGCCGCCCTCGTAAACGTTACAACCAAAAGCCTGTCAATAGAAACAGGGTTGTTGGCACGCAACACCTTTTTTATGATACGCTCGACAAGCACAAAGGTTTTTCCCGAGCCCGCTGCCGCAGAAACGATAAGGCTGCCGTCTGTTTCAATCGCCTTTTTCTGTTCGTCCGTCAACTTATTTTTAGCCATTTTCTTCCTCCTCACTTCTTAAATTTTCGATTATCTCTTTATCCTTGCCGTCAGCGATTTCACGATAGCTGTCGCCGTCCTCAAATCCGCAAACAGCCGAGTAATCACAATACTTGCACACATCTTCTTTGGCGGGTAAAACAGGAATTTCGCCCTTGTGAAGATTGAGCGCCATCTGTTTTAATATCATATCTATTTTTCTTTTAAGTCTTACAAAATCTTCAGCTTTTATAAGCTTACTGCGATAGTCAAAAGAACCGCTTTTAGTTAAAGTTACGGGGATAAACCAGCCGTTTATGTCGTGCTCCATACCGGTGATAATATCCATATCATCTACAATTATACCGTCCATTCGATTTGACTTTAATACCTTATTGACAATTGCCCGCTCACCTGCATATCTGTCAAGGTCTGACGAGGCATCTTTTGCAGGCATATATAAAACACCGCTCGGTATAATATCGCCGTACTTTTCCTTTCCGTTTTTTTCGATAGCGAAAAGATATATAAGCATCTGGGTACTCAAACCGCTTACCACATCACTCAAGCGAAAAGTCTTACCGCCTGATTTATAGTCAACGACACGAAGATATTTTTTGCCGTTCTTCTCCATTGTGTCAACTCTGTCAACGCTTCCGCTTACGCTCAATGATCCGCCGTCTGAAAGTGCCAATTCGTAGGGTTCTATTTCTGCTCCGTAGTTTATGGGAAGTTCAAAATCGGTAGGCACAAAATCACTGACTTTAAGTTCTTCGATTATCTTTGACAATGCGAAAAATATTTGCTCTGCGATTGAATTATACTGCTTCATAAAGCGTTTGGACTTTGACTTTGCTCCGCCCATTTTATCTTCAAGATAATCGTTCATAATTTCGGAAATACTGTTTTTCAAAGTTTCCGACGGCGCTTCAATCAACTCTTCCCTTGAATACATTTGAAGAATTTTCTCAAACACCTTATGTATAAGACTTCCGCTTATAGCAGGGTCTACCTGTGCTTCTTTTCGAGGCTTTGCATAAATTCCGTACTTACAGAAATATTGGAACGGGCATTTGTAATAAACCTCTGTCTTTGAAGCGGAAAGGTGCATATCCTTTCCGAAAAGCTCGGTTGCAATTTCGCTGTCGTCAATTTCGATTGCCTTTTTATCCACCGAATTTTCAAGGGTTTTTAGTTTGCCTCTATTGACCTTGTCCGCTTGCAGATATTCCTTCAACGACGCTGTAAGTTCCGTATCCTCGCTATATCCTTTAGCGTATATTTCAAATGCCGAAGCCTCGCTCTCGATTTTTTCAAGCGGTGGGATATTCTCATATTCCTCAACCTCTGCCGACGGGTATATCTTTTGAATTTCACGGACAATTTGCGACGGAGTTAATCCTACTCCCTGATAATCCGCATCGCAAAAAGACACAAAAAGTCCCTCGCCCGCCGTTATCAGAGAACGGTAGGCTATATATTTTTCTTCGGTTAATTTGTAATCGGCTGTTTCGGCAAGCTCAATGCCCGACAGTTTAAGCTCCGTTCTGTCCTTATCGCTCAAAAGTCCCTGCGTAGGAGGATTCAGCGGAAATTCACCTTCATTTGCTCCGACGATAAACACATATTTTTTCTGAGGCATTCTCGCCCTGTCCGCCGCCGAAAGCGTAACGGCGTCGATTGCTTTCGGAACGCTGCCGAAGTCGCTGGCACTTAACAATATATTGAAAAGCTCATAAAAGCGCTTGTCAGAAATATTGCTTTGCTTACAGGTGTTCCAAAGTTTATCAAGCATATCGATAACAAGCCGCCACACCGCATCCTGCTCTTGGGAAAGTGCGGTTTTTCCGTCTTTCAACAGTTCATCGGAAAGGTGTTTTAATTTTTTGTCAATAGAATTTTTTATAAGATAGTCATATATAACTTCCGTTTTTTTCTCATTTTCAGCCTGTGAAAAATCATTCTTAAACGCAAGTATAGGTGCAACCGCTTTTTTTCTTACAGCGTTTAATGAATTAAGTACATCCTCATCAAAATTCGTAAATTCAACACCGAAGCCGCTTGGGTTTTCCGTAAAATCTTCCCGCCATTGCGTCGAGTTTATGCGCCAGACAAACGCATAGTTTTCGAGTTTTGATATTTCATCTGCGGTAAGGTCTGAAAGTCCTGTTTTCAAGTGTCGCATAAGAACGTCGGTAGTCAAGCCGTTGCAAACAATCTCCAAAAGCGACGTAAGATATACCGCTAAAGGCTCGTTTGCAACAGGCTGACGTGCATCCTCGTAAAACGGCACGCCGTACCTTTTGAACGCCGAGGAAAGCTCCTTGTCATAAGAGCCCTCTGTCCTTTGGAGCACCGCAATATCACGGCAGCGAACATTTTTTTCACGCATAAGGCGCTTTATGCTCATTGCGACAAATTCACATTCATCAGCCTTGTTTGGTGCGGAAACGATTTTAATTTTACCGTCGCAAGGAACGTCCGACACGGTAAATTCGGGAGAAAATGCACCGTCTGAAAGGCTTTTGAAAACATCATTATCATCAAAATCCGCTTCAACATATTTAATCGGAGCGATTTTCACAGAGCTTTTATTGGCAAGGCTTTTGAGCAGCTCGACCTGTCTGTTGTTGTTGGCAAAGAGAGAATAATCGTCCTTACCGCCATCCGAGTCAAATGTTATGTAGGTCTGCGGCGACTGCGCAAGAATTTTGTCCACGACAGCGTATTCCTGCTTTGTAAATCTTGTAAAGCCGTCTATCGCCACAATCTTATCCTCAAAATATCGGCACTCAGAAAGCACCGAGGAAAGGCGTGTAAGCTTATCGTCGGTGTTATAGTAGGATTTTTCAAGCATTGTGTTGTAAAGTGAAAGAATCATAACAAGCTCGTCAAGCTTTGACTTAAGCGACGAAGTTTTTGCGTTTTTTGAAAACTCGTCAAGGCTGTCAACAGAGACAGTCCATTGCTTTAATTCCGTCGCAAAGGACACAAGCTCCGCTATAAGCTGCGGTCTTGCGGTGTATTTTCTGTAAATTTGAAGCTTATCTCCGAGGCTTTCAAGAGCAAGGCTCATCGTCATCATTTTAACGCCGTCATCAGCCTCGGGCTTTTCCTCGGGGTCTGCGTGCTCGGAAAGTATCAGCTGTGCAAGTCTCGTCATACTCAAAACGTCAACAAAAAGCATATTTTGAGCACCGACCAAATCAAGCATTGATTTTTCGGTTTCATAAGAAAACTGCTCGGGGACAATGATTATGCACCTTTCCCCGTTTTTTGCCCTTTCGGCAACAAGCTGTCTTACATATTCGGTTTTAACAAACGGGGTCTTGCCGAGAATAAGATTTAACATTTATAATTTCCTTTGCTTAATAAAGCTCGTATATTTTTGCACCGTGCGGATTTACCGTAACGGTCAGCTTATTATTAACCCTGCCGACATTTTCCTTTTTCCATAAATCACGAAGCGTATGCTCGCCCGATATGCCCAGCTCCTCTAAGCCTACGGCAATTTCACGCTCACTTTCATCGGCATTGAACACGGCTATAACGGGATTTTCCCTCGCCGATACCGACTGCCAAACAATCGTTTTTCCGTCGTCAAAAGCAGGCTTTGCGGAATGTGAATTTTGGTTTATGTCAAGTATTTCCTCGTTGGTTATCAAAGAGAGCGTCCACTCGTCGTTATTTCGCATTTCCCCTCCGAACATAAGCGGAGAGCGGAAGATGCTCCAAAGCGTCATAAGGGTAATTTGCTCATCCTTTGTAAACTGCGTGTATCTGTTCTGCGGACCGTGACAGGTGCCGTTTATTGAAATATTGCCAAGCGGCAGCATATCGCAGTCGGGCCAGCAGCCTTCGCCGACATACGGATACCATTTTTCGGTCTTTTCGAACATTTCATAGAGCTTGTCCCAAACGTCCCAAAAGTCGCCTGTCATTCGCCACATATTTGCGTTTTTCATAAGGTGGTCGGCAACCTCTACCTGTGCAGGGCCGGGAGAAAGGCTCAAAACCATATCTCTGCCGCAGGAGTCTATCGCACGTCTTATCATTTCAATTTCTTCCCTTGCGGAATAAGGCTCATAGGGCTTAAACTCCGTGTTTGAAATATCGTCAACCTTGACGAAATCCACTCCCCATTCGGCATAGAGCTTGAAAAGAGAATTATAGTATTCCTGCGCACCGCTTACCCGTGTATCTACACCGTACATATCTGTATTCCACGGACAAACCGAAAAGTGGTGGGCAATCTGCCTTGCGGTTATATCCGTGCCTAAAATTTTAGTGTTATTATGAACTGCCTGACGAGGTATTCCACGCATTATATGTATGCCGAATTTAAGACCCATACCGTGAATACGGTCGGCTATATTTTTAAAGCCCACGCCGTTTTTCGAGGACGGAAAGCGATTTTCGGCAGGGATAAGTCTTGAATACTCATCCATACAAAGCTCGGTAAAGTTGTTGTAATCGGTATTTTTAGCCTTTGGCTCATACCATTGAATGTCACAGACAACGTATTCCCAGCCGTATTTCTTGAGGTTGTCCCTCATATACTCAGCGTTTCCGATAAGCTGTTCTTCGTTTACGGCAGCACCGTAGCAGTCCCAGCTGTTCCAACCCATTGGCGGTTTTTTTGCAACGTCATTTTTATTTTTCATAGCATTTCACCTCGTATTCAGGATATAAAAATATTATCACAAAACAAAGTGAATTTCAATTGTGATTTGCGGTTTTACTACCATTATCGGTACTGATAAAAAAAGCGCTGTAGAAGTCACTCTACAACGCTTTTGATTATCAAAAATTATTCCTTCGTTTCCTTTTTAACCGCATCAAAGGTATCGGTTATGCTCTTTTCGGGAGCAGGCGTAAGAAGGCTTACGACGATTATAAATATAAGTCCTACAATGAACGCCGGAAGAAGCTCATAGATATTGAAAATCGTATCGGCAAATTTAACACGGACAACGAATTTCCAAATGAATATCGTAGCGCCGCCTGTTATCATACCTGCAAGCGCACCCCACTTGTTTGTACGCTTCCAGAAAAGTGCGCACAATACAACGGGGCCGAACACCGCACCGAAGCCTGCCCAAGCGAACGAAACAATTCTGAAAACAGAGCTGTTCGGGTCTCTTGCAAGGAACACGGCAATTACCGAAATAACGACAACGGAAAGTCTTGCAAGGAGCATTGACTTTTTCTGCGACATTTTAACGCCGAAGGTCTCCTGTACTATATTCTGCGAAATTGCGGAAGCGGCGGCAAGAAGCTGTGAATCGGCAGTCGACATTGTAGAAGCCAAGATACCTGCCAAGATAATTCCGCCGACAAAAGCAGGAACATAGCCGTAGCTTGAAATGAGTTTAGCAATATCGACGATAATAGTTTCAGCCGCCGAGCTGTTTGCGTAAGTGGGGATTAATCCTGCTTGCATAAGGGAATAGCCGATAACGCCTATCAAAATCGCAATGCCCATTGAAATAACAACCCAAATAGAAGCGATACGACGGGAAAGCTTCAACTTGTTTTTATCCTCGATAGCCATAAAGCGAAGAAGAATATGAGGCATACCGAAATAGCCGAGTCCCCAAGCAAGAGTTGAGAAAACGGACAATGCGCCGAAGCTGCCTGTTGTTCCCGTTGAAACGTCAAAGCCCTTGAACAAATCGAGGTAGCCCGTAAGGCTCTGTACGTTGTGGAAAACATTGTCGAAGCCTCTGACAGCACCCTCACCGAAGCCGATAACAACGAAAAGTGCAACTGTCATAACGATACTCTGAACAAAGTCCGTGGTGGAAGCCGCAAGGAAGCCACCGAGTGTGCAATAAACAACAATTACTATTGCGCTGATAATCATTGCGGTCAAATAATCCATTCCGAAAAGCGTTGAGAAAAGCTTGCCGCAAGCGGAGAAGCCCGACGCCGTATAGGGAACGAAGAAAATGATAATCATAACAGCCGCAACCACGGTCAAAGCCTTTGATTTATCGTTAAAACGCTTTGCGAAGAAATCGGGAATTGTGAAAGCGTCAATCTTATGGCTGTAAACACGAAGTCTTTTTGCGACAAAGAGCCAGTTCAAATATGTTCCTGCCGCAAGACCGATTGCAGTCCAAGAAGCCTCGGGAAGTCCGCCCATTAAAGCGACTGCGGGAAGTCCCATAAGAAGCCAACCGCTCATATCCGAAGCCTCGGCGCTCATTGCGGTAACAAAAGGTCCGAGAGTTCTGCCACCGAGGAAGAAGTCGCCCGAGGTTTTATTTTTATCGGCAACCGCAAATCCGATGCCTATCATTGCCACCATATAAATTATAATGGCAATCAAAATAACGATACTTGATGTTGTCATAAACACCCTCCTAAAAATCAATGAGAGTATTTTATCACAAACAGGATTAGAATGGAATAGAGAACAAAGTATAGACTAAACTATAAAATAAGCAAAGCCTTGACCTGCAAAATTATCGCAAAATCAAGGCTTTTATATTAGACCGTAGTATAGACGAAAAAACAGCATAAAAATAAATTTTCAGTCTTTTTTCAAATATCCGTTCAAAAGCATTTTCAACATACCGTTACTGTAATTGCTCAGCGAATACTCACCGTTGCTCAAGCACCAATCATACATCATTGCACGCTCAAATAAGGCGTAGGCTTTTACAATGTCATTTACCGAATAGCTGTCAGAGAGTTCTCCCCTCTGCTGTCCCTCAAGCACGATCGAACGAAGAAGCTTGTAATAAGTTCTGTTCCTGTCAAGAAGATGCTTTTCACTTTTTGTAACAAGCTGTGAGGACAAAAGCTGTGCCAAAAGGTCAATCGATACGCTGTCCTCAATCATACGGAATAGCTCGGTATTGAGATAGAGCAATTTATCAAGGCACGGCATATTTTCGTCCATTGTGGGCATAAGCTCGTCATATTTATCGTCAAACAAATATGAAAGCGAGGATAAAAGTGCATCCTTGCCGCTGAAATAATGGTAAAACGAGCCTTTTGACGTGCCGGACTCAAGGACTATGTCGTCAACGGTCGTATCGTCGTAGCCTTGTTCGTAAAAAAGCTTCCACGCCGCCGAAACTATTTTCTTTTTCGTTGCGGAAGAATTTTTCTTTCCCATATCGCACCTCTTTCGTCAATACTGATATTTTACCACATTTCATAAAAAAATCAACGGCTCAAAAAGAGCCGTCGGAATGATTTATTTTGTTTTAGCCTTTTCCAAAAGCGGATTTTTATAATCCTTGCCCGTGACGAGCTTGCTAAGCGCAAACAGGGCGAGCACGTTCGGAATAACCATAAGGTTGTTGAACATATCGGTAAGCTCCCAAACAAGGTCATTTGAAAGGCAAGAACCGAGTATGATAAACGCCATTGAAATTATGAAATAAGGTATAACCGCCTTTTGTCCGAAAAGGTATTTGACGTTGACCTTTCCGAAGAAAGTCCAGCCGAGAATTGTCGAAAAAGCAAAGAACAAAAGGCAAATTGCGATAAACGAATTTCCTGCCTTTTCGCCCATAACGCTTGAAAACGCAAGCTGTGCCATATTGGTCTTGCTCACTCCCGCCTCACTGCCGTCTGCAAGGATGCCGTTGTTGGCATAAAGTGTTGAAATGACAACAAGAGCAGTCATTGTAAGCACGATAAAGGTATCTATAAACACGCCGACCATGGCGATAGTACCCTGTTGGTGCGGAGTATCGGCATTTGCGATTGCGTGAGCGTGGGGAGTTGAACCCATACCTGCTTCGTTTGAGAAAAGTCCACGCTTTACACCCTGACTGATTGCGGTTTTAAGTGCATAGCCGATAGAACCGCCGATAATCGCATTCGGCATAAAGGCATATTTGAAAATAAGTCCGAATGTTTCGGGAATATACTTAATTCTTGCGATAAGAATTACCAAGCCGCCTAAAACATATAAAAGCGCCATAACGGGAACAATCTTCTCCGTAACCGCCGCAAGACGCTTTACCCCGCCTATGAACACAATTCCCGAGATAACGCCGACCGCTATGCCGACCGCAATTTTCGGAACGCCGAAAGCCGTGTTAAAGGTTTCGCCGATTGAGTTCGACTGAACCATTGCACCCATAAAGCCGAGAGCCAAAGTAATAGCGATTGCGAACATAGCCGCAAGCACCTTGCCGAATTTACCCTTAAACGCCGTTGTTATGTAATAAACAGGACCGCCGACAAGCTCGCCGTTTTCATCGTGCGTTCTTGTCTCCTGAGCCAAAACCGCTTCGGCATATATTGTGGCCATACCGAAGAAAGCGATTATCCACATCCAAAAGATTGCGCCAGGTCCGCCGACAAGGATTGCGCCGCAAGCACCTACGATATTACCCGTACCGACCTGTGCGGCAATGGCGGTTGCAAGCGCCTGAAAGGGACTCATACCCTTTTGGCTTTCCTTTTGCTTTGAAAAGAGGTTTTTCATACCCTCATTAAAGCATCTGACCTGAACAAATTTAGTCTTAAACGTGTAAAAAAGACCTGCGCCTATCAACAAAACAATAAGAATATAGTCTGAAAGGTACATATTTACCTTTTGAACTATCGGTAACAAAAAATCTGAAAATGAACTCATTTATCTACCTCCGAGCGTAATATTGAAATTATACTATACCTTAAATTCCGTGTCAACAAAAAAGACGCACTTCAAGGCACGAACACACCTTAAAGTACGCCGTAAAATTATATATTCGCCGCTACAATATCGCCCATTTTTGAGCAGGACACCTTTTCAAAGCCGTCCTCGTAAATGTCGCCTGTGCGGTAGCCGTCATCAAGAGCCTTATTGACAGCGTTCTCGATTTCGTCAGCCTCTTTTGCCATATCGAACGAATAACGAAGCATCATAGCTGCCGAGAGGATTGTGCCAAGCGGATTTGCAAGGTCCATACCTGCAATATCGGGTGCCGAGCCGTGAATAGGCTCATACATACCGAGAGTTGTGTCGGAAAGCGAAGCCGAGGGCATCATTCCGATTGAGCCTGTGAGCATTGAAGCCTCATCGGAGAGAATGTCGCCGAACATATTTTCCGTTACAACAACGTCAAACTGCATCGGGTTTCTGATAAGCTGCATTGCGGTATTATCAACAAGAATATCGTTGTATTCAACCTCCATGTATTCTTCTGAAAGGCGGTGCATTGTCTTTCTCCAAAGTCTTGAGGTGTCAAGCACGTTCGCCTTGTCAACGGAATGGAGCTTCTTTCCCCTTTTCATAGCAGTTTCAAAAGCAACTCTGCCTATTCTTTCAATTTCATGCTCGGAATAGGGCATTATATCGGTTGCGACAAGCTCACCGTCAACCGTTTCGGTCTTTTTCTCGCCGAAATAAACTCCGCCCGTAAGCTCACGAACGATAAGCAAGTCAATTCCGTTTTGTACTATCTCCTGCTTTAACGGAGAAGCGTTTGAAAGCTGCGGAAAAAGCTTTGTCGGACGAAGATTTGCGAAAAGTCCAAGTTCTTTACGAACCTTTAACAAAGCCTTTTCAGGTCGGATTGACGGGTCGACGCTGTCCCATTTAGGACCGCCCACCGCACCCAACAAAACACTGTCGGAGCTTTTGCATTTTTCAATTCCCTCGTCGGTTATCGGCACGCCGAACTTGTCGATAGAGCAACCGCCGATGTCAACATAGGTATAATTGAAGGTGTGATTATATTTCTCGGCAATTTTATCCATTACCTTGATGGCCTGTGCGACAATTTCGGGACCTATTCCGTCGCCCTGCAATACGGTTATGTTTTTTATCATATTTTATTCTCCCTTGAGCGAAGCCAAAAGTCCGCCCTTTGCGATTATGTTTTGAATAAACTCGGGGAAAGGCTGTGCCTTATAGGTCTTGCCTGTTGTTTTGTCGGTTATAACGCCCGTATCGAAATTGACTTCGACCTCGTCGCCTGCGTTGATTTCCTCCGCCGCTTCGGGACACTCCAAAATAGGCAAGCCGATATTTATTGCGTTACGGTAGAAAATTCTTGCGAAGCTCTTTGCTATTACACAGCCCGTACCGCAGGTTTTAATTACAAGCGGAGCGTGCTCACGGGAAGAGCCGCAGCCGAAGTTCCAGCCTGCAACCATAATGTCGCCTTCATTTACGTTCTTAACAAATTCGGTATCAATATCCTCCATACAATGCAAAGCCAATTCCTTTGCGTCCGAGGTGTTGAGGTAACGAGCCGGAATTATAACGTCCGTGTCAACGTTGTCGGGATATTTGAAAACCTTACCTTGAGTATTCATACTTTCACCTCTTATTTATCCTGAAATTCGGTTATATAGCCTGTCAAAGCACTTGCCGCCGCAGTATAAGGACTTGCAAGGTAGACCTCGCTCTTTGTGTGTCCCATTCTGCCGACAAAGTTACGGTTTGTGGTTGAAATACAACGCTCGCCCTCGGCAAGAATACCCATATATCCGCCGAGACACGGTCCGCAGGTAGGAGTCGAAACCACTGCGCCTGCGTCAATAAACGCCGTAACATAGCCTCTTTCGACACATTCTCTCATAATCTGCATTGTTGCGGGAATGATGATACAACGAACGCCGTCGGCAATTTTTTTGCCGTTGAGAACCTTGTATGCGGCCTCCATATCCTCCATTCTGCCGTTTGTGCAGCTTCCGATAACAACCTGATCGATTTTAATATCGTGCAATTCGCAAGCGGGATGTGTGTTTTCGGGAAGATGCGGACAGCTTACCGTCGGAACGATTTTTGACAGATCGATTTCAATCGTTTTTTCATAAACTGCGTCCTCGTCAGCCTCAAAGACAACGGGCTTACGCTCGCTTCTGCCGTCAAGATATTTCAATGTGCATTCGTCAACGGGGAAAATGCCGTTCTTGGCACCTGCCTCGATTGCCATATTGCAAATGCAAAGGCGGTCGTCCATAGAGAGATTTTTAACGCCCTCGCCCGTAAATTCCATGCTCTTATAAAGTGCTCCGTCAACGCCAATCATTCCGATAATTGTAAGTATAACATCCTTACCGCTGCAATTCTCGGGAAGCTTGCCAGTAAGCTCAAATTTAATAGCCGACGGCACCTTAAACCAAGCCATACCCGTAGCCATACCTGCCGCCATATCGGTTGAGCCGACGCCCGTCGAAAATGCACCGAGTGCGCCGTAGGTACAGGTGTGACTGTCTGCACCGATAATGCAGTCGCCTGCCGTAACTACTCCCTGCTCGGGAAGAAGTGCGTGCTCAATTCCCATTTTGCCGACGTCGTAAAAATGACTTACACAATGCTCGCAAGCAAATTCACGGCACTGCTTTGACTGCTCTGCCGCCTTAATGTCCTTGTTCGGTACAAAGTGGTCGAGGACTATGGCAATATGGTCTTTATCAAAAACATTTTCAAAGCCCGCTTTTTTGAACTCGTTTACGGCAACGGGTGTTGTGATGTCGTTTCCGAGCACAATATCAAGCTTTGCGTTTATAAGCTGTCCTGCCTCTACGCTTTCAAGTCCTGCGTGCGAAGCAAGTATTTTTTGAGTCATTGTCATACCCATAATAAGTTCTCCTTTATGCTTGTAATCCTCTGTTTATGGCGGAGAATAAAGCGTTGATTGATGCGGCGATAATATCGTCGTTTACACCTGCGCCCCATACCAGCTTGCCGTTGTCAAGCGTAATTCCGACATAGGAAACAGCCTGTGAGGAAGAGCCTATGGTCAAAGCGTGCTCCTCGTATGTAAGCTCCGAGAACGAAACGCCGAGGCTGTCTCTGACAGCGTTGCTTACTGCGTCAAGGCGGCCGTTACCGTTTGCGATAACCTCTTTTGTTTCGCCGTTCATTTCAACCGTAAGCATAACCTTTATGCTCTCCGAACGGAAGAAATGATAGTCAATAAGCTTAATGGGTGTGTTGATATTTATATAATTATCCGTAAACGCCTTCAATACCTCGTCGGGAGAAAGCTCTGCATGTGCATGGTCGGAAATGCTCTTGACGGTATAGCCGACATCCTCTCGCATTTTTTTCGGGAGGTCATAGCCGAACTGATGCTCAAGAAGATAGCCGATACCACCCTTGCCCGACTGCGAATTTATGCGGATAACGTCTGTTTCGTACTGTCTGCCGACATCGCCCGGATCAATCGGAAGATAGGGAACAGTCCATGTATCGCAGTTATTGTCCGTACGGTACTGCATACCCTTTGCGATAGCGTCCTGATGCGAGCCCGAGAAAGCCGCAAAGACAAGCTTACCTGCATAAGGCTGTCTGTCATAAACGGTCATACCCGTATTTCTCTCATAAACCGATACAATGTTCGGCATATTTGAAAAGTCAAGCTGCGGGTCGATACCCTGTGCGTACATATTCATAGCAAGGGTTACTATATCGACATTACCCGTACGCTCGCCGTTTCCGAAAAGCGTGCCCTCAATTCTGTCAGCACCTGCCAAAATTCCAAGCTCGGAATCCGCTACGGCACAGCCTCTGTCATTGTGAGGGTGGAGCGAAACGACAACGGAGTCCCTGTATTTGAGGTTGTCGCACATATACTCGACCTGATCTGCGTAAACGTGCGGAGAGGAGAGCTCAACCGTAACAGGAAGGTTTATAATTGCCTTTCTGTCGGGCGTCGGCTTCCAAACGTCAAGTACCGCATTGCAAACCTCAAGCGCATATTCGGGCTCTGTTCCCGTAAAGGATTCGGGCGAATACTCATAGCGGTAATTTATGCCCATTTCCTTTGCGATATTTTCAAAGAGAATTGCACCGTCAACGGCGATTTTTAATATCTCTTCCCTTGATTTTTTGAATACCTGCTCACGCTGAGCGAGAGAGGTCGAATTGTAAAGATGAACGATTGCGTTTTTGCAGCCTTTGAGAGCCTCAAAAGTCTTTCTGATGATATGTTCCCTGCTCTGCGTCAAAACCTGAACGGTAACGTCGTCGGGAATCATATCATTTTCGATAAGAGTACGCAAAAATGTGTATTCCGTTTCACTCGCCGCCGGAAAGCCTACCTCAATTTCCTTAAAGCCGAGTTGAACCAAAAGTTTGAAAAAATCAAGCTTCTGTTCAAGGCTCATCGGTACGATAAGCGACTGGTTGCCGTCTCTCAAATCGACCGAACACCAAATCGGCGGTTTTTCTATATATGTTTTGTCAAGCCATTTTCTCGTCGGATTTTTGACGGGGAAAAACTGTCTTGTATATCTTGATGCGTTTACCATTATTCACTCCTTATGCCTGAGCTATAACCTCAACCTCGACCAACGCACCCTTAGGTAAGCCCTTTACCTCAACGCAACTGCGTGCAGGTGCAGATGTAATGTATTTTCCGTAAACCTCATTAAATGAAGCAAAATCGTTAATATTTGCAATAAAGCAGGTGGTTTTTACAACCTTATCAAAAGAGGTGCCTGCCTGTTCCAACACAGCTTGTAGATTCTTCATAACTCTTTCGGTCTGAGATTTAATTTCATCACCTACGATAACGCCCTGCTCGGGGTCAAGCGCAATCTGTCCTGAGGTATATACCATACCGTTTAATAAAATTGCCTGTGAATAAGGTCCTATTGCCTTAGGTGCTTTGTTTGTTGAAATCTTTTCCATAATTATAATCTCCTTACTCAAAAAAGTTTAAGTCCTGCGTCTGTAAGTGCTTTTTTAATAGTGTGAATATGCTCGAAATTCCTTGTTTCAAGGGTAACAGTAAGATAACAGCCGTTGACATCCGAGCCCTCGGGTGCGTGCTCGTGATAAACTGCGGTAACGTTGCCGCCGCACTCCGATATAATCTTTGAAACTTTGAGAAGCTGACCGGGCTTGTCAACAAGCTCGATATTGAAATGACAGCTTCTGCCCGACATCAAAAGACCTCTTGCAATGACTCTTGAAAGTATTGTAACGTCGATATTACCGCCCGAAACAACACAAACAGCCTTTTTACCTTTAAGGTCAATTTTGTCAAACATAGCAGCGGCTACGGGAACTGCGCCTGCACCCTCGGCAACGAGCTTATGCTGCTCCATCAAAGCGAGGATAGCCGCCGAAATCTCGTCGTCCGTAACGGTTACGACCTCATCAACGTACTTTGAGCAAATATCGTATGTAAGGTCGCCCGGCTCTTTAACAGCGATACCGTCGGCAATGGTCTTTACGCTCGGAAGCGTTTCGATTTTACCGTCGGCAAGTGATTTTTTCATTGACGGTGCGCCTGCCGCCTGAACACCGTATACTTTAACATTGGGATTTAACTGCTTAATTGCGAAAGCAACGCCCGAGATAAGTCCGCCGCCGCCGATGGGTACGATAACTGCGTCAAGGTCGGGAATCTGCTCATAAAGCTCAAGAGCGATTGTGCCCTGACCTGCTATAACGTCGGGGTCATTGAACGGATGGATAAAGGTATAGCCCTTTTCATCTCTCAATTCAAGTGCTTTTTTATATGCGTCGTCATAAACGCCGTTTACAAGGCAAATTTCCGCACCGTAGCTCTTTGTAGCCTCGATTTTTGAAATCGGTGCGCCGTCGGGTAGGCAAATTGTAGCCTTAATTCCGTTTTTCTGTGCCGCAAGAGCAACGCCCTGTGCGTGGTTTCCTGCCGAGCAGGCGATAACGCCCTTTGCCTTTTCCTCGTCTGTAAGCTGTGACATTTTGTAGTATGCGCCTCTTACCTTAAACGAACCCGTTACCTGCAAATTCTCGGTTTTTAGGTATAGCTCTGTGTCAGGCTTTAGCTTTGGAGCATATATTACATCCGTTTTTCTGACAACGTTTTTCAGCACATAGCTTGCTTTGTATATGCTGTCAAGAGTCAATTTACTGTTCACTTTGTTACTCCTTTATATCAAACTGTTGATAAACTGTTCTGCCGCACGGGGCGAACGTGAACCCTTTGAAAGTGCGAACGCTTCCGCTTTGATGTCAAGCTCGTCTGACGGTATATTCAAATCGGCTTTTTGGGCCAACTGATGTACAATTTCAAGATATAAAGCCTTATTCGGCTTTGAAAAATAAACAACAAGACCGAAGCGGTCTGACAGGGACATAAGCTCCTGCATTGTGTCGGCACGGTGAACGTCGTCCGTTCCCTGCCTCTCCGCAAAGCTTTCCTTTACAATATGACGTCGGTTACTTGTTGCGACGATAACCGCATTGCTCGCCTTACCCGTTGCAGAGCCTTCGAGTACAGCCTTCAGCATACTGAAGCAATCGTCGTTTTTGTTAAATGAAAGGTCGTCGATAAATATAATGAATTTAAGGGGATTTCCCTCAATTCTCGACATTATGTAGGGCAAATCGAAAAGCTGATCCTTGCGAAGCTCGATAAGTCTGACTCCGCTGTCAAAAAAGTGATTGGCACAAGCCTTTACGGTTGATGATTTACCCGTTCCGGCATCGCCGCACAAAAGCGTATTTAGTGCAGGTCTGCCCTGTGTGAGAGCCTCGATATTGTCGTATACCCTGCGTCTTTCGTCCTCATAGCCCACAAAATCGTCAAGCGATATATCGTCCGAAAAATCTATCGGATAAATTTCGCCGTTTGATACTCTGAACATTTTTGAGGTGGCAAAAATGCCGTAGCCGTAAGAGGATACACAGCTTGCTCTCTTTGAATACATTTCGTTAAAGTCAATATATGAATTATCAAACTGCGGAGAATAAATATTTTCCGAAAAATCACAAATATCAACGTCTTTGAGCCTTGTAAGCTCCGATAAAATCGATAGTTCACGTTTGCAGTTTTCCTCAAGCGAGGCAGGAATTTCCTTGCCCTGCGATTTAAGAACAATATATCTGTTCTCACTCTCACAGACAGCCTTTTTCAAAAACTCCGAAAAACTGTTATTATACTCTGCAAGGCTTGCAACGAACTCGCCGTACAAAGCGGATTTTTCCAAAATATCGTCGCCGCATTTCAGTAGCTTGAGCAAAGCAGCCATAGGTGCCTTGCTCAAGATATCTCTGAAAACATTAAACGCCGATATGTTACAAATCAAAGTTGTTTTTTGATTAGCTTCCATATCCATATACCTAAAATTTAGAATTTGTTGATTATTGCTCCCTTATCGGCAGAGCTTACCATCTGAGCGTATCTTGCAAGGTAGCCTTTGAGATTTTCTTTTCTCTTAATGGGCATTGTAGCCTTACGCTCTGCGATTTCCTTTTCGTCAACCTTTAATTCGATTGAATACTCGGGAATATTGATTGAAATGAGGTCGCCCTCCTTGACATAGGCGATAAGTCCGCCGCTGACAGCTTCGGGCGAAACGTGACCTATCGAAGCGCCTCTTGTAGCACCCGAAAAGCGTCCGTCCGTGATGAGCGCAACGTCCTTATCAAGTCCCATACCTGCGATAGCCGAGGTCGGAGAGAGCATTTCTCTCATACCGGGGCCGCCTGCCGGTCCTTCGTATCTGATAACCACAACGTCGCCCTTGACTATCTTACCCGCATAAATTGCGGAAATAGCCTCTTCCTCGCTCTCAAAGACTCTTGCCGGTCCCTCATGAACAAGCATTTCAGGAGCAACGGCACTACGCTTTACAACACAGCCGTCGGGTGCGAGATTACCTTTCAACACAGCAATTCCGCCTGTCTTTGAATAAGGATTGTCAACGGTGCGGATAACCTCTGTGTTTCTGTTTACGGCAGAGGCGATATTTTCCTTTAAGGTCTTGCCCGTACAGGTCATAACCGAGGTATCAATTACACCGATTTTATCAAGTTCTTTAAGAACCGCATAAACTCCGCCCGCTTCGTTAAGGTCTTCCATATAAGTAGGACCTGCGGGTGCAAGATGGCAAAGATTCGGCGTTTTTTCGCTTATTTCGTTTGCCATATCAAGACTGAACTCAACGCCGCACTCATTTGCGATAGCCGGAAGATGAAGCATACTGTTAGTCGAACAGCCGAGAGCCATATCGGCGGTAATTGCATTGCGAATAGCCGCCTTTGTCATAATATCTCTTGGCTTAATGTCCTTTTTAACAAGCTCCATTACCTGCATACCTGCGTGCTTTGCAAGCTCAATTCTCTTTGAATAAACAGCGGGAATCGTGCCGTTGCCCTGAAGTCCCATACCGAGCACCTCAGTAAGGCAGTTCATTGAGTTTGCGGTGTACATACCCGAGCAAGAGCCGCAGGACGGACAGGTGTTTTCCTCGCACACGCAAAGCTGTTTTTCGTCAATCTTACCTGCCGAATATGCGCCGACAGCCTCAAACATACTTGAAAGACTTGTCTTTTTGCCGTCAACCCTGCCTGCGAGCATAGGGCCGCCGCTTACAAAAACAGTCGGTATATTAAGTCTTGCCGCCGCCATAAGCAAACCGGGAACATTCTTGTCACAGTTCGGAACCATAACAAGTCCGTCAAAGCCGTGAGCCATAACCATAGCCTCGGTTGAGTCTGCGATAAGGTCACGGGTTACAAGGGAATATTTCATTCCCGTATGTCCCATTGCGATACCGTCGCAAACGGCAATAGCCGGGAACACGATAGGCGTTCCCCCTGCCATTGCAACTCCGAGCTTTACGGCTTCGACGATTTTGTCGATATTCATATGACCCGGAACTATTTCGTTATAAGAGCTGACGATACCTATCATAGGACGCTGCTGTTCCTCGTTCGTAAGACCGAGAGCGTGATACAAAGAACGGTGCGGAGCGTTCTGAAAGCCGTTTACGATAGTATCTTTTACCATAAGTTACACTCTTCTCCTATTAGTTGTTGATGAGCTTATCCTCATCGCTCCAGCTGTAAAGCTTACGTACCTCTTCGCCTACCTTTTCCGAGGGATGCTCGGAAGCGAGCTTACGCATAGCGTTGAAGTGTACCTGTGCGCCTGCCGAGGACATATCGAGGAGGAATTCTTTTGCAAATGTACCGTCCTGAATGTCTGAAAGGATCTTCTTCATTGCCTTCTTTGTGTCCTCTGTGATGATCTTCGGACCTGTTACATAGTCGCCGTACTCGGCTGTGTTTGAAATTGAATATCTCATTCCCGAGAAGCCGCTCTGATAGATAAGGTCAACGATAAGCTTCATCTCGTGAATGCACTCAAAGTAAGCGTTTCTGGGGTCATAGCCTGCCTCAACAAGTGTCTCAAAGCCTGCCTGCATAAGTGCGCAAACACCGCCGCAAAGAACAGCCTGCTCGCCGAAGAGGTCTGTTTCTGTCTCTGTTCTGAAAGTTGTTTCAAGAACGCCTGCACGAGCACCGCCGATAGCGAGTGAATAAGCAAGAGCGATTTCAAGAGCGTCGCCTGTTGCGTCCTGCTCAACAGCTACAAGGCAAGGAACGCCCTTACCTGCCTGATACTCACTGCGTACAGTATGACCGGGGCCTTTGGGAGCTATCATAATTACGTTTACGTTCTTCGGAGGCTTAATGCAGCCGAAATGAATGTTGAAGCCGTGTGCGAAAGCAAGCGTCTTGCCCTCTGTAAGGTTCGGCTCAATGCTTTCCTTGTAAAGAGCAGCCTGCTTTTCGTCATTGATAAGAATCATAATGATATCAGCGTTCTTTGCTGCCTCTGCCGATGTCATAACCTTGAGTCCCTGAGCCTCAGCCTTTGCCCAGCTCTTGCTGCCCTCATAAAGTCCGACAATAACGTCAACGCCCGAATCCTTGAGGTTCAATGCGTGAGCATGTCCCTGTGAGCCGTAGCCGATGATAGCAACGGTCTTTCCGTTGAGCTTAGCAAGGTTACAATCCTGCTGGTAATAAATTTTCTGCATAATATTTCTCTCCTTTGTGTAAATAAAATTCATATTTAATAGCGTTACCGCTAAAATGTGTTAAATTGAGCTTGTTCCTCTTTCGATTGCCACAACGCCTGTTCGGCACATTTCGATTATGCCGATACTTGCCATAATCTCAATAAATGCGTTAATCTTTTGGGGGTCGCCCGTGACCTCTATACTCATTGTATCAAGCGTATAATCAAGGATTTTTCCCTTATACACCTCGGTTGCCGCAAGAATTTCGCTTCTGGTTTCAGATGTGCTTTTTACTTTGATAAGCATAAGCTCCTTTTCAAAGGAAGCCTCGGGGGTAAGCACCTTTACCTTTTTGATATTGTGGAGCTTACGAAGCTGATTTACAAGCTGCACTCTTGCGTACTCGTCGCCGTGAAGCGTGATTGTAATACGTGAATAATTCGGGTCATCAGTCTCGCCGACCGTAAGAGAATCAATGTTAAATCCTTTACGCATAAACAAGCCGCAGACTCTTGTAAGAACGCCGTACTTGTTTTCAACGTACATTGCAATAACAAATCTGTCCATCATCAATTCTCCTCTACCTTTGTAATCATATCGTCAATCGAGCCACCGGGGGGAAGCATCGGAAGAACGAACTCGTCCATATTTATAAGTGTATCGATAAGATACGGACCGTTGTGAGCCATACCTCTTTTGAAGGCCTGTTCAAACTCGTCAATGCTCGAAACCCTCTCCGCCTCAAGTCCGAATGCCTCTGCAAGCTTTACAAAATCGGTTTTTCTTCCGAGAGTGGTATTTGAATAGCGTTTGTCAAAGAAAAGCGTCTGCCATTGACGAACCATTCCGAGAACGCCGTTGTTAAGAAGCACGATAACAATAGGTGTATTATAGGTAACGGCTGTCGCAAGCTCGTTCAAGTTCATACCGAAGCTTCCGTCGCCCGTGATAAGCACCGTCTTGTCGCCCGTTGCAACCGTAGCGCCGATTGCCGCACCCAAGCCGTAGCCCATTGTACCGAGTCCGCCGCTTGATGCAAAGCGTCTTTTCTGCTCAAAATCGGTGTACTGTGCCGCCCACATCTGATGCTGTCCGACGTCCGTTGCGATAATCGTAGATTTATCCTTAACCTTATTTATAACGTCAAAAATCTTCTTCGGCGTCATAGCTCCGTTTGAAGCCTTTTCTGCCTCATCGATTATGCGTTTTTCCTCCGTCTTGAGAGCCGTAACCTCCTGCTCCCACTGCTTATGCTTTGCTTTTTCACAGCGTTCGGAAATTCTTTCAAACGAAGATTTTATGTCGCCTACAAGACCGACGTCAACCTGAATATTCTTGTTGATTTCGGAAAGGTCAACGTCAAGCTGAATAAGCTTTGCACCCGTTGCGTATTTTGCGGTGTTGCCTGTCGCTCTGTCCGAAAAACGGACGCCGATACCGATTACCAAATCCGCCTCTTTATTAGCCATAGACGAAGCGTAATGACCGTGCATACCCTCCATACCGAGGAAACGCTCGTAGGAGTTGGGCATTGCCGAAAGTCCCATAAAGGTACAACCGATATATGCGTCAATCTTGTCCGCAAAAGCCATAATTTCCTTTGTCATTCCGAGACCTGCCGCACCGCCGCCGATATAGATATACGGCTTTTCGCATTTATTTATAAGCTCGACCGCCTTTTCAACATCGCTGTCATCTGCGATTTTAAGCGGAGCAAAGTCAACAACGCCCTTTCTTTCGTACTCGCATTTTGCAATTTGAACATCCTTAGGAACGTCGATAAGTACAGGACCGGGTCTGCCCGATTTCGCAATCTGAAAAGCCTCACGGATTGTGTCCGCAAGCTCATTTACGTCGGTAACAAAATAGTTATGCTTTGTAATGGGCAAGGTAATACCCATAATATTGATTTCCTGAAAGGAGTCCTTACCTATAAGCGAGGTGGGCACGTTACCCGTAATCGCAACCATAGGTATTGAGTCAAGCATTGCGGTAGCTATACCCGTGACAAGGTTTGTAGCACCGGGACCCGAGGTCGCAATAACGACTCCGACCTTACCCGTAACTCTCGAATAACCGTCTGCGGCGTGTGAAGCACCCTGCTCGTGAGCCGCCAAAACGTGATTTATACGGTCGCTTGCCTTGTATAGCTCATCATAAATATTAAGCACCTGTCCGCCCGGATAGCCGAAAACATCGGTAACTCCCTGCTCAATCAAGGTTTCGATTATGATTTGTGCACCTGACATCATTTCAGTTTTAGTTCCCATAATTCCTCCAATATAACAAAACGCCTCTTTAAGCCTTCGGCTTAAAGAGGCGAAGAACTTCAAAAAAAGAATTCCCCGTGGTACCACTCTTTTTCTTTTCTTTAAGAAAAGCACTCAACGTTTTTTCGTCAACTCTGTAACGGGAGCACCCGATTGCAGCTACTGACCTACAAGGTCCATCACAGCAACAGTTCAACGGTGATCGTTTCAATACCGTTCCCCTATGCCTTGCACCGACCGGCAATTCTCTGAAGGCGAATTCGGAATTTACTCCTCCGCATCATTACTTTTTAATATATTTTAGTCACTTTTTTTCTCAATGTCAAACACTATTTTATATAAATGTCGTTTTTTATATAAAATAGTTGATTGACGGGTTTTGAAAAGCCTTAAAATTGGCAATATAACTAATAATATATTTATTCGTTATGTGCTATATAATTTTTTCAAATCCCTCTGCAACGCTTTTATACCGCTTCGGAATGTTGATATTTGTACATTTAGTCAATAAAAACAAAATAATATTCTATAACATTCCGTTTACATGGTCTATAATCGACACAAATTCAAGGTGTGTCCTATATTGTCTAAACTGCCTTATATTTATTGCCTTTACTGTGCAATGTGTGTTACAATTATACTATAATTATATTGATAACAGTAGGTGATTTTATGAGAACAATTTTCAAAAACTGCACATTACTTGACGGAACAAAGGATATGATTGCAAGGGAAAATATCGACGTTGCAATCGAGAACGATAAAATCGTAGAAATCGGTAAAATCGAACAGAAAAAAGAGGATAAGATTATCGATTTGACCGGTAAATATCTCATGCCCGGTCTTATCAATCTCCACGTACATCTTCCCGCAGGCGGTAAGCCGCAGAAGAAGCCGTTAAAGGCTGATTTTCTTTCAAAGCTGGCTCTTTCCTCCGCATTTATGAGAAAATTCACTCTTAATATGTGTCACGGCTATGCTATGCAGGGTCTTATGTCGGGTGTTACGACTATCAGAACGGTCGGCGGACTTGATGATATTGACTCAAAGCTCCGTGATAAGATAAACGCAGGTCAACTTGACGGTCCCCGTATTCTCGCCTCAAACTTTGCAATCGGCGTAACAAACGGTCATATGGTCGGCTCTGTTGCAAGGGCTGCCGATACTCCTGAGGAAGCTGCTAAAATGGTTGACGAGCTTATCGCTAAGAAGTCGGACCTTATCAAACTCATGGTTACAGGCGGCGTTATGGACGCTAAGGTCAAGGGCGAGCCGGGCGTTCTTATGATGAAGGGCGATATGATAAAGGCTTGCTGTGACAGAGCGCACGAGCACGGCTTAAAGGTTGCGGCGCACGTTCAAAGTCCCGAGGGTGTAAGAACGGCTGTCGGAAACGGTGTTGACTCTATCGAGCACGGTTCAACTCTCACTCAGGCTGAAATCGACACCTTTAAGGCACACAATGCAGTTTTGATTTGTACGCTCTCCCCTGCTTTGCCGATGGCAAAATTTGAGCGTGAGACCCTCGGAATAAGCGAGGTTGTTCAGTACAACTCAAACGTTGTTTTCAACAATATGGTCAAGGGTGCAAAAACAGCTCTTGAAAACGGCGTTAAAGTAGGTCTCGGAACCGATACAGGCTGTCCGTACACAACTCACTACAATATGTGGAGAGAACTCCACTATTTTGAAAAGAATGTCGGTGTAAGCCCTGAATTTGCACTTTACACGGCAACGCTTCAAAACGCTGAAATTATCGGTCTCGGTGATGTTACGGGCAGTATCGAAGAGGGAAAATGTGCGGATATTCTTATTTCAAATTCAAATCCGCTTGACGATTTCAGAGCACTTTCACAGCCCTATGCCGTAGTTGCAAGAGGTAAAATTTTCCTCAATCCGAAAATCAAGAAATATCCCAAGTGCGACGAGGAATTAGATAAGTATTATAATTGATATAATCGGATTTAATTTCAATAGCATTGTTTTGAAAATTGCAAAGGCTTCCTTTTATCAGGAAGCCTTGTTTTTGGTTAAGACGGTTGTTATCAAATTTTAATTAAACATCGTACCGTAGGGACAACCCTTGCGGTTGTCCGTGAATGCGAATTTATATCGAACGGTGTAGGGCGGGGGCTTGCTCCCGCCGAGGAAACCGGCAAAAATGTAGTTGCTGTCGGCTGTTATCAAATTGAAAAATATATTCAACCGTAGGGACAACCCTTGCGGTTGTCCGTGAATGCGAATTTATATGGGATTTTTTGCGGACAGGGGCGAGCCCTGTCCCTACGGATTGTGGATAATTTTCAATGCCATTTTAACCGCAAATCATCATATATCAACAACATTCTAACGGCGGCAGCAAGCCACCGCCCTACCACGTCGTCCTTTTGCTTCGCAAAAGATGGACTAATCGGTTCGAATCCTGCCAAACAATCTAAACAAAAAAACAACAGATGCAAAAATGCATCTGAAAAACTAATAACAACCCGAAACAGAATGGTAGTGAAACAAAGCCGTCGTGAGGGCGTTTACAACCGAACAGGCGACTTAAGCGTGATCTGTTTCGGAGAGGAGGAGCAGCGGAATGAGTGCGAGGCGATAAAAAATCGCCGCAAGCGATATGTAGCTTGCGACGACGTGGCTGGGGTGGCAGAATCCGACAAGGCAAGCCTTGTCGCTTGCAACAATTTATATGTCCCTTTTGCTTCGCAAAAGATGGACTAATCGGTTCGAATCCTGCCGAAAATCTAAACAAAAAAATAACAGACACAATTTTGTGTCTGTTATTTTTTGGCTGGGGTGGCAGAATCCGACAAGGCAAGCCTTGTCGCTTGCAACAATTTATATGTCCCTTTTGCTTCGCAAAAGATGGACTAATCGGTTCGAATCCTGCCAAACAATCTAAACAAAAAAATAACAGACACAGTTTTGTGTCTGTTATTTTTTGGCTGGGGTGGCAGGATTCGAACCTACGAATGCAGCAGTCAAAGTGCTGTGTCTTACCGCTTGACGACACCCCAATATTAAGTTTGTTATCTATTTTAATATTCCAAAATATTCTAATATTCCGAAAAGGTATTTGATAGTGAAAACTCCGCCAAATCTTATTGACAGGCGGAGTTAAATCAGTGGGGTGGATAGTCGGATTCGAACCGACGGTCTTCAGTGCCACAAACTGACGCGTTAACCAACTACGCTATACCCACCATACAGCATTGGCGCGCTGAGAGGGACTCGAACCCCCGACCCTCTGCTTAGAAGGCAGATGCTCTATCCAGCTGAGCTATCAGCGCATTTGTTGAATGCTTGAATATTATATATGTGTTGAGGCAATTTGTCAAGGCTTAAATTGTTTTTTTCTTCATATAAACACAAATTGCACCAAAATCATATAAACTACCGTGCCTACCGCTGTCTTAAAATATGCTTTTCAATTATATATTATATACATAAGTTTTTTTGTGACAGTGCGAATAAAAGCCACTTGTTTTGCCTTATATCAACGCTTTTCAACCTTTCTCGAGCACGCACAATGATATTTTAGCAAAAAACCTTATAAAAAATCAATACTACATTTAACAATATTGCGCCGTTGTTTATCGTCTATTTTGACATTATGAACAAATTGTGAAAAAACAATGAATTTTTTAAAAAAATAATTTGACAAATTTAATATGAGTTTTTATAATCTATTTATTATTTAAGGAAAGGCACTTTTTAATGCTTTCCGCCTTGATATTATGAGTATTTTGCAGTGTTATGCTGAAAAATAAATTTTTAGAAAAAGAGGTTACACAAATGAAAAACTTCAAAAAAGTAATCGGCGTTTTATTGACACTCGCAATAGTTGTTACTTGTTTTGCTGCTTGCGGCGGTAATACAGGCAAAACTACAGGCGACAAAATCGTTGTCGGCGGAACAGGACCTCTAACCGGAGATGCTTCTTCATACGGCATTTCGGTACAGCAGGGCGCACAGCTTGCTATTGACGAAATCAACGCAGCAGGCGGTATGAACGGAATTCAGCTTGAATTTATTATGAAAGATGATAAAGCTTTGGCTGCCGAGACTGCAACCGCATACGACCAGTTGATGGACGCAGGTATGCAGATTTCAATCGGCTCGACTACAACAGGCTCTTGTGAGGCTTTTGCGGCAAAGGCTGTTGAGGACAACTTGTTCTTCATCACACCCTCCGCTTCCGCAGCTTCCGTAATCGAAGGCAGAAAGAACGGCTTCCGTGTTTGCTTCGGCGATCCCGACCAGGGCGTGCTTGCGGCTGACACACTTGTAAATGATTACAAGATGAAGAATATCGGTTGCATCTATGACACCTCAGATACATATTCAACAGGCGTTTATGAAGCATTCAAGGCTGAGATGGATAAGCTCGGTGTTGCTTTCACAACAAAGACTTTTGACGCAGAAAACAAAAAAGACTTCTCAACTCAGGTTGAAGCTCTTAAAAATTGTGATGTAATCTTCACTCCTTTCTATTATACAGAGGCAGGACTTGTTGCTCGTGCTTGCACAGCTAAGGGCGTAAACGCACTTATCTTCGGTTGCGACGGTCTTGACGGCGTTGCTAATCAGATTGACGCTTCTGTTACAAATGAGATTAAATACATTACTCCCTTTGACGTTGAGAGCACAAACGAAAATGTTTCTAAGTTTGTTACAAGCTACAAGGCTAAGTACAACAAAGCTCCCGACCAGTTCGCAGCTGACGCTTATGACGCTATCTATGTAATTTACAACGCTATGCTTAAAGCAAACATTACAGACGCTAAAATTTCAGCTTCCGAGCTTTGCGACAAGGTTGCGGCTGTTCTTACAGGCGGTATGGAATTTGCGGGAACAACAGGTACAATGACCTGGAATGCAGGCGGTGCACCGAGCAAGGTTCCGACAATCGTTACCGTTAAAAAGTAATTGTTTCTTGACTAAACAGCAAAAACTCATTTAAGCAGTCGGAGGGGATTATTATATCTTCTCCGACTTCGGCGATTTTTAGGAGAGCTGTAAAACACGGCTTTTCTGCGAAAATCGGCTAAAATCACGCCCTTGACGGCTACACTCGGGCAAGTGATATACCTTGTAGCAGAAAGGCTATGTGAATTATATGAGTATATTATTGGACGGGCTCAGCTTGGGTGCGGTTTATGCACTTATTGCGCTCGGATATACTATGGTTTACGGTATTGCCAAGATGTTGAACTTTGCGCACGGAGATGTTATAATGATTGGTGCGTATGCTATCTATTCAACAATGGCGCTCAATACGAATCCGTTTATAGCAATGGCGGTTGCGATTGTTGTTTGTACGGTAATGGGAATTGTTATTGAAAAATTTGCTTATAAGCCCTTGAGAGGCGCTTCTCCCCTTGCGGTTCTGATTACCGCTATCGGCGTGAGCAATCTTCTTCAAGGCATTGCACAGCTGATTTACGGCTCGACTTCAATAGCATTTACGGTTGCAAACTTCAAAACCGTTCATATTTTAGGCTCTGAAATCAGCGTCGGCACAATTCTTACGCTTGTTGTCGGTGCGATAATTATGATTGGTCTTACATTGTTTGTTAAGAAAACAAGAACAGGCAGAGCTATGCTTGCGGTTTCCGAGGACAGCGGTGCGGCTCGTCTTATGGGCGTTAATGTTGACAAGATAATTATGCTAACCTTTGCAATAGGCTCGGCTTTGGCTGCCTTTGCAAGCCTTTTCTATATTATTCGTATTCCGTCGGTTACCCCGACTTTGGGTGCAATGCCCGGTATCAAGGCGTTCACAGCCGCAGTTATCGGCGGTATCGGTTCTATCCCCGGTGCTATGCTCGGCGGAATTTTGCTTGGAATGATTGAGCAGATATGCAAGAACAATCCGACGGTTGAGGCTTACACAACTGCAATTGAATTTTGCTTACTTATCGTGATTTTACTTGTTAAGCCTGTCGGCTTGCTCGGTAAACGCAGAAGGGAGAAGGTATAATGGGATACGTTTCAAATGTAAAAAAGACCTTCAAGCTCAAATACTGCTTTAACTATATCGGCGTTGCGGCTTTCCTTGTGCTTATGATTATTTTAAGCTCAACGGGAGTCCTCAGCCGTTCGGCAGTAAATCTTCTTCCGAAAATCGCATACAGCATTATACTTGCGGTTTCGCTTAACCTTGTAGTCGGCTTCCTCGGCGAGCTTTCGCTCGGTCACGCAGGCTTTATGTGCGTAGGCGCATATCTCGGCTCGTATTTTTCGATTTTCTTACACAATTACATTGACAATTCGCTTGTCTGCTTCCTTATTTCGCTTATCGTTGGCGGACTTTTGGCGGCTGTTTTCGGCTTTATAATCGGACTTCCGGCATTGAGACTTAAAGGCGACTATCTTGCAATAGTTACGCTTGCTTTCGGAGAAATTGTCAGAAACGTTTTCAAAAACCTGAGCTTCTTCGGCGGTGCAATGGGACTTAAAACCGATAAAATCAAGCTTCAGTCCTCAACGCTTTATATCGTTGCGTTTATACTCGTGCTCGTTGTGCTTTTCCTTATTCAGAACCTTATCCGTTCAAAGCACGGCAGAGCGATAACCGCTATCAGAGATAATGAAATTGCGGCAAAGGCTATGGGCATCAACGTTACATATTACAAGCTTTTCGTGTTCGTGATTTCCGCATTTTTTGCAGGTGTTGCAGGCGTTATTTACGGACATTACTACACACCTATCCTCTATTCCGCATTCGACTATAACTATTCCATTGAAATTCTTGTTATGGTAGTTATCGGCGGTATCGGCTCGATAAGCGGCTCGATTATCGCTGCGACGGTTATCACATATATCAACTTCCTGCTTCAAAACAACCTTTCGGGCGATCTTGCGGCGGTAAGGCTTCTTGTATATGCAATTATCCTTATTGCAATCGTTATTTTCAACAATGCACCGGCACTCAAGCCCATTAAGGATAAGCTTAACTTCAAAAATCTTTCGGCTAAGCTCTTCAAGAAAAAGGAGTCAACCATTGTTGACGACGATGTTGCTTGGAACAGAATTGAGTCGAAGATTAGAATGGATGAGCTTCTTTCCGTTGACGTTAAAAAGCAGGACGGAGAGTTTACCAATCCCGACAAACCTACGAAGGAGGGCAAATAATATGGCAGATATTATGCTTAAAACCGAAAATCTCGGTATTTCTTTCGGAGGACTTAAAGCGGTTCAAGACCTCGATATTGAAATTAAAAAGCAACAGCTTTACGGTCTTGTAGGCCCTAACGGCGCAGGTAAAACAACCGTGTTCAATATGCTCACGGGCGTTTATCAGCCGACAACAGGCACCTTTTACCTTGACGGCGAGGAATTAAAGGGCAAAACGCAAGAGCAGATTAACCATAAGGGTATCGCAAGAACATTTCAGAACATCAGACTTTTCAATAATATGAGCGTTGTTCGTAATGTTATGGTCGGACTTCATAATCAGCCCGAATTCAAGTGCAATCCCTTTGTAAGTATGCTTCGCTTGCCCGGTCATTTTGATTCTGAAATCAGAATGAGAGAGAGAGCAAAGGAAATCCTCAAGGTTTTCGGACTTTATGAGGAGAGAAACAATCTTTCGTGCAATCTCCCCTACGGTAAGCAGAGAAAGCTTGAAATTGCGAGAGCGTTGGCTACAAATCCGAAGCTTTTGCTTCTTGACGAGCCTGCTGCGGGTATGAACCCTCACGAAACAAAGGAGCTTGTCGATATTGTTAAATATATCCGTGATGAATTTGACCTTACGATACTTCTTATCGAGCACGATATGAAATTCGTTTCGGGTCTTTGCGACGAAATAACCGTTCTTAACTTCGGAACAGTTCTTGCTCAGGGCGAAACCAAAAAGGCTTTGAGCGACCCCGAGGTTATCAAGGCTTATATAGGAGGTTAAATTATGGCATTACTTGAAGTAAAAGGTCTTGAAGTATATTATGGCGTAATTCAAGCTCTTAAAGGTATTGATTTTGAGGTAAACGAGGGCGAAATCGTAACTCTTATCGGCGCAAACGGCGCAGGTAAGACTACCACTATGCAATCGGTTATCGGTCTTATTCCGCCGAAAGCGGGAACGGTCAGTTTCGAGGGCAAGGAGATAACCCATCTCCCCTGCCACAAGATAGTTTCGCTCGGTATGTCGCAGGTACCCGAGGGAAGACGAATTTTCCAAGAGCTTACCGTTTATCAAAATCTTCTTATGGGCGCATATATCCAAAAGGATAAAAAGGCAATTAAAGAGGATATTGAAAAAATATATGCACGTTTTCCGAGACTTGAGGAACGTAAAAATCAGATTGCAGGTACTCTCTCGGGCGGCGAGCAGCAGATGCTTGCAATGGGCAGAGCGCTTATGAGCCGTCCCAAGCTTCTTATGCTTGACGAGCCGTCAATGGGACTTTCTCCGTTGCTTGTCGATGAGGTTTTCACAATTATAAAGGACCTCAACAAAGAGGGTACTACTGTTCTTTTGGTTGAACAGAACGCAGGTAAATCACTTGCGATTTCCGACAGAGCTTACGTCCTCGAAAACGGTAAAATCGTTCTTTCTGGTACGGGCGAGGAGCTTCTTCAGAGTGAGGAAGTCAAAAAGGCTTATCTCGGCGGTTAATTCGGTTTATTATTTTTATGAAAGAGTGATAATATGGTTTACCCAATGACTGTTGCAGGAGTAAAGAGAGATTTACCCCTGTGCAAAATCAACGACAACCTCACGATTGCGGCATTTGTAATCTTCGGCGATGTTGAGCTTACCTGTGCATGTGCAAGGGAATTGCTCAAAAAAGCTCCCGAATTTGATTATATGGTTGCACCCGAGGCAAAGGCTATTCCGCTTATTCACGAAATGGCAAGACAATCGGGCAGGAATGAATATTTCCTTGTCCGCAAGAAAAAGAAAGCCTATATGAACGGTGTATTTGAGACTGTTGACAAGTCAATCACCACCGAGGGCGAGCAGAAGCTCTATATGGACGGAGCAGACGCCGCTAAAATGAAGGGCAAGAGAATTCTTATTCTTGACGACGTCATTTCCACAGGCGGATCTATATCGGCGGTTGAAAACCTCGTTGAGCAGGCAGGCGGTAAGGTAGTCGGCAAAATGGCAATTTTGGCAGAGGGCGACGCTGCAAACAGAGATGATATTATTTATCTTGAGCCCCTCCCCTTGTTTAACTCCGACGGTACAACGAAATAATTGTTGTATTAGCAAAAATCTCATAGTATAATTAAGGCAACAGGGCAATGCTTTGTTGCCTGTTTTTTTGAGATGGGGTGATTTATTGGACGCCAAAAGGATTGCGGAAAGCCTTGACCGACTTGAAAAGCTGAGGAAATCCCTGCGAAATTCGGTTGTGTTTTTTATTGTAATCATATCGCTGTTATTCCTATTGCTTTTTTTAGGACCCGATATATTTGAAATTGCTCAATTTATCATAGGCGGTGGCTTTATGTTTATAAGCATAATTTTCGGCTCTACGATAAACAAAAAGAAAAGAGTTTACAAAAAGCTTTACAACGAGGTTATTGTAAGGACGGTTTTCGAGCGATACTTTGACATCAGGGAATTTAATTCGGACTACGGAATACCTTATTCGGCAATAAAAAATACCCGTATGATGAAAATGGGCAACACATATTCCTCAAACGATTTTCTATGTGGGGAATATAAGAGCATCGCCTTTTCCCAATCCGACGTCACAATCAGCGAAGAGCATTACACGGGACGGCAGAAAACCTCTATAACCTATTTCAAGGGCAGATGGATGGTTTTTGACTTCAACAAAAATTTTGACTGCGACCTTTTAGTTCACGACAAGAGCTTTAACTATGCCGACCACAGAAAGAATCTTTTTTCAAAGGAATTTGAGAAAATCAGATTTGAAAACATTGAATTTAACAAAGCATTTGAGTCCTATACCAACAACGAGCAAGAGGCTTTTTACATTATCACTCCGCACATTATGGACTCAATGACGGAGCTTCGTGAAAAGACAAACGGTGCATTGATATTCTGTTTTTGCAGAAATCAGCTTCATATCGGCGTAAACAACCGCCGGGACGCCTTTGAGCCGCCGATTTTCAGACCTATCGACGTCGAGTCCGCAATTTCGGATATTTCATATGATGTGAGCATTATAACTCGCTTTGTTGATGAGCTGAATCTCGACAGAAAGGTATATAAAAAATAAAATTCTTGCAAAATATAAAGCTATATATTAAAATAAAACTAACATAATATAGGAGTGATTAATATGATTTTTGCAATAATCTTGGCAGTTATCATTGTGTTTGTGATAGCTTGGTACATAAGCGTTATGAACAAAATCAAGACAACGCAGGTTAAAATCGCCGAAGCTCGCTCGGGTATCGACATTGCCCTGACGAAGCGCTTTGACATTTTGACAAAGCTGCTTGATATTACAAAGGCTTATGCAAATCACGAAAAATTTACGATTATTGAAACTATTAAAATGCGTAAGGGTATGAGCGTTGCCGAGTGCTCGGAAATAAACGCAAAGCTCAACGAAACCGCACACGCTATCAATATGGTTGCCGAGGCTTATCCCGAGCTTCGTTCAAGCGAAAACTTCAAGCAGCTTCAAATTACCGTTGCGGACGTCGAGGAGCACCTTTCGGCATCAAGACGGGTTTACAACGCAAATGTTTCGTATTACAATCAGCTTATCGTTAAATTCCCGTCGTCTATCGTGGCAAATTCAATCGGCGCAAAGGCTGAGGAATTTTTCCAAGCGGATGACGAAAAGAGAAGCGACGTTAAAATGGATTTTAATTCCTAAAACAAACGGCAATGTGCATTTTTGTGCATTGCCATATTTTATGTATTGACAGCGAACAAATGTTCTGTTAAAATATGCTTACCTAATAAACAAAGGGGGCAGTTTTACGGAACGCTCGATTTTACATTGTGATTTGAATAACTTTTATGCCTCTGTGGAGACTGCTCTCAACCCCGAATTGAAAGGCAAGCCCGTTGCGGTCTGCGGTAAGGCGGAGGACAGACACGGAATTGTGCTTGCCAAAAGCGAAGCGGCGAAAAAATACGGCGTTAAAACGGGCGATGTCATTTGGCAGGCTAAAAATAAATGCCGTGATTTGATAGTTTTAGAGCCTCATTTTGACGAATATGTAAAGTACGGCAAGGCGGCAAGGCGGATTTATTATGATTTTACCGATATGATAGAGCCGTTCGGTATGGACGAGTGTTGGCTTGATGTTACGGCGAGTGAAAAGCTCTTCGGCTCGGACATGGAAATTGCATATAAAATAAAGGAACGTGTGAAAAAGGAGCTTGGTATCACGCTGTCAGTCGGCGTTTCGTTCAACAAGACCTTTGCAAAGCTCGGAAGCGATATGAAAAAGCCCGACGCCATAACGGTTATCAGAAGAAGCGAATTTAAGGAGAAAATTTGGAATTTGCCTGCCTGCGATATGCTGTGGGTCGGCAGAAGCACATACAAAACGCTCAAAAGATACGGGATTTTAACCATAGGCGATATTGCAAAAACGCCCGTCGATACGCTTGTTTCCCTTTTGGGCAAAAACGGCGAGCTGCTGTGGAAATGCGCCAACGGATATGAAAATTCAGAGGTTTCCGACTTTTTAAGCACTCCCGAAATAAAGAGCGTGGGCAGAGGCATAACCCTTGTCTCCGATATTACGGAAAATGACGAGATTTACAGGGTAATTTTGAGCTTGTCGCACGAGGTTTCACGTGAGCTTCGCAAGCACAGGCTTTCGGCGGGCGGAGTGCAGATTTCCGTCAAAAGCAATGAGCTGAAAAGCGTTCAATTTCAGAAAAAGACGAATTTCCTCACGCAAAACGCAAGAGAGATATCAGACCTTGCCTTTTCGCTTTTTGATGAAAGATATGACAGGGAATTGCCCGTCAGAGCCATAAGCGTAAGGGCGTTTGACCTGTTAGAGAGCGACTGCGCCGTTCAGCTCGATATGTTTTTTGATATTGACAAGCATATCAAGCGTGAGAAAATTGAAAAAGCAATGCTTTCGATAAATGAAAAATACGGCAAAAACACCGTCAAGGAGGCAACGCTGTTTTGCGATACGAAAATGCCAAAGGGTAAAACCGATTGTATACTTTTGCCGAAGTCAAAGGTTATGGGGTAAATGCCTTTGCGGGTAACATTTGCTACCGTAGGAACGACTCTTGCGGTTGTCCGTGATTTTTGTTTTACAATCCCTCCGAGTTGCCTACGGCAACCCACCTCCCTTTACAAGGGAGGCTGAAATGCGGTTGTCCGTGAATGTGATTTACATTCCACAGTGTAGGGCGGGGGCTTGCTCCCGCCGAGGAAACTAACGAAAACATAATTGTTAACGGCTGCTATCAAATTGAACTCAATATCGTACCGTAGGGGCGACCTGCGGTAGCCCGTCAATTCATAGCAAATAAAAAACGGGCGAACACAGTTCGCCCCTACGATACGTCGTCGTTTGCACCGTATCGTTCGCAACAGCCTTTGGCTGTTATTTTTAATTCGTTACCTGCGTTATTTTACTCTTGCTCACTTGTAACGGTTTCTGTTTGCGTTGCGGTTTCGGTAACGGAATTTTGACGCTCCGTTTCCGATACTGCCGATTGGGCTTGTGTTGTTTCGGGGATAACAGAATTTTCTGCGCCACTCTCCCCTGTCGATTGCTCGGGTATTGACGGCAAAGGTGTGTTCTCATTTGCCGCAGAAGCAGTCGCTGTCGGCGGCGTACTTTCGGTTGTGCCTGAAACGGTAATTTCATCGCCGTTCTTAACTGTACTATCAGCAGTCGCAACCGCACAGGTTCCCCATTTTGTCGTGAGCGAAATTGCGGTATCGCTCTCTGCTCGTACAACAAGCTTAAACGTGCCTACAGCTTTGATTTGCTCCGTGTAATAAGCCTTGCCGTTCGCCTCAAGCTTACAATAGCCTGTGGCATTTTCCGTACCGTCTGCATTGAGCGTGATTACATAGGTCTTTCCCGCCTGCAAGGAATATGTCATTTTGCCGTCCGTGCCTGCCACGCCTACCAAATTCTCCGTTGCACCCTCCTGCCTTACGTCAACGCCAAGCGTATACTGCGGAGCTTGTATGGCTGCGGTTGAGGTTGTTGAGGTTGCGGAAAACCACGCCCAGCTTGCACCGCAAAGGCAAGCGGTACAAATGAAAATTCCTATTACCGACGGGGCGAGAACGTGATAAATTCCGTCGCTTCTCTCCCTCTTCTTTTTATGCATAGGCTTATAGAACAAATGCCCGTATAATTTATTTGCCGTTTTCTCGGTTATAAAAGGAATGAGACAGATATAATGGCAGTACATTTCCTTACGCCAATAGCTGTAATTGTTATAATTATCTGCTCTTTGCATATTTGAGGCTATACGCTGTGTTTCGACTGAAAATCGCTTTGAAAACTCGGCGATTTTTTTTATTGCAAATATAATAAGTGCAACGCATAAAAGCGATATTGCCACGTTTAAGACTGTTTTACCGCCCATTCTGCTCTCTCCTTTCACATTTTCTTTCAAGCAATCAAAAGGCACATCGTCAACAAATCCGCTTCGCTTGTTTTGCCGGGGACCCCCGGATGGATATGCCCTTTGATTGCCTCTCTGCCCGAAGACAGAGAGGACTTAGAACTAAAATTGCTTATGCCGCAACAACCGTGTACCAAACGTCGCCGTTTGCCTGAGTTTCTGAAACTACCTTGTAGCCGTCGGGAACGAAGCTTACAGGACCGTTCGGCTCGGAATAAGAAGCCGCAGGGTTGAAGTTGACGAATGTACCGCCCTTAACAGTAATCTTTGCCGTGCCTGCATTATAGTTATCGTCAAGACAGTTAAGAAGGAAGTCGGAGCCCTGTGAGGGGTGCTTCTGAACAATATCAAAGAAGCCGCCTTCGATAAGAAGATTACCTCTTTCGACATATATGGCGTTTATATTACCAATATATGTACCGTCCTTGATAACTACCGTAGCACCTCTGCGAACATCAATCGCATAGCTGTCGTTCGCCTTTGCCTTGAATGTGCCGTTACCTTTGATGGT
Source organism: Candidatus Fimenecus sp. (assembly GCA_052298855.1). Lineage (GTDB taxonomy): Bacteria > Bacillota > Clostridia > Oscillospirales > Acutalibacteraceae > Fimenecus. The sequence goes on from DAVZXP010000005.1 coordinate 49,847, forward strand.
AAGAGTTTTGTTTTCGCCTTGAACAGACATCAGTGACCAATGGTAAGAACCGTCATTCCAAATATCCTTTGAACTGCCTATTGTTTTACCGTTCATATCGAGAACAACGTTCTGTTCTCTGCTGTTGTTCATATTGGCAACATTACCTAATGTATCGATGTCGCCGCTTAACAAAACGCAATCATCAGCCTTTGCCAAAGCGAAAGCCATTGTCAGCTCATCATAGGTAGTGATAAGACCTATTCCGCCGTCATAGGTGTTGTTGCTGCTGTCAAACTCGTGATTATACTGTGTAGCATAAACCGTAACCGAAATACCGTCAGCTGAAAGTCCCTGATACTCGTTACCTGCGTCATTCTTCATATGACCGACAATTTTAATCGGCTCGGAAGCTGCTTCTCCCGCAAGAAGATGATCTACATCGCCGACGTTGTCAAGACCTGTAAATTCAATAGCCTCAAGAAGCTTTGAATTGCCTATAACGCCTGTAACGACAACCTTATATTTAAGTGCAAGGTTGCCCTTGTTTACAACACGAAGCTCGGGAAGAGCGTAAGTACAACCGGGCTCCCAAAGGATAGCCTCTGCCTCGTGACCTGCTGCCTTTACGAAGTTGAGAGTTTTTCCCTCTGCACTCTCCCATTCGCCTGCAGCATTTTTCATCTGAAGTTCAATATCGAGTGTACCTGCCTGGATTTTGTTCACGCTTGTTGAAGCGGTGTCGGTAAACCACGCAAATGTGGTACCTACGAGCATTGCAACGCACATAAGAATAGCAATTACGCTTGTTATCAATGCTCTTTTGGTAGATTTGCTGTTCGTCATTGTGAAATGACCTCCTTTTTGATTTTTGCCGATTGGGATAAATTCAATACACTTCGTCTCATCGGCAAAAACGAAGGTATCAATTTAACGTATTTTCCGTCCGCAAAGCCTTGCAAACGGATTGCCGCAGCCAAAATACGGCTCGGGCAATCTAAAGGCACATCGTCGACACAAGCTCTGTATCTTTCCGTCCGCCTCAAAGCGGCAGGCGTCAATCACGGCGCTGTGTCTCCTCTCCCCAACAAAACCGCTTCGCTTGTTTTGCCGGGGACCCCGGATGGATATGCCCTTAGGTCGCCCCTCTGCCCGAAGGCAGAGAGACTCTATAATGGGAAGTAGATAGTGGGTAAAATTATCAAATGCCGTGTTACTCGGACTTCTTTTCGTCCTTTGACTTTTCAAGCTCGGCTTTCATTTCAAGCAGCTCCTGCATCATCTTTTGAGTTTCCGCACGCTCCTGCTCGATTTTATCTCTCTCGGACTGCAATTCAGCCTGCTGCTCGGATTTATACTTGCGGAAAAGGTTGATACAACGTATTCCCTCGGACAGGATAAGAATTAAGAACGGAACGAGAATACACACGATATATCCCGGTGTTGTCTTTAAGAATTGAAAGAACTTGCCCACATTTGGGATTGTTTTTTGATACTTTCCCAAAACGAAAGGATAAGTTACTATTGTTTCGTCGTCCGTATCGGTGGTCGTACCGTAGGTTATAAAGCCCGGCTCGCCGTTAGCGTCGGTTACAAGCTTACGGATTTTATGCGTTACCGTTTCGCCGTAGTTAAAGGTATTCTGTGAGGTATAGGCGATAATGTCGCCCTCCTTGAGCGTAGAGCAATCCACCTCTTTTACAAGAACTAAATCGCCTGCGTCAAAATCTGTCTTACTCATTGAATCGGACAGAACAATGAACGCCTTGTAGCCGAACAAATTACGGTCGGAACGGTTAAAGGTCGTCACGGATACGATTGTAAAAATCATCATACACACAGCGAGTATAACCACAAGCCATGTTACAATATTGCGTATTACATTTAATACTTTCACGCTTTTACTCCTTATTGCTTTATCGTTTTCATTTATATACGGTTGCGTAATCGGCAACTGTTAATCAAACAATTTTTCGGGGTTGTTTTTAAGCTGTGTAGCCTCGGCGCACATTGTAAATGAAAGCTCATAGCCCTGCGCCTCATTCCCCGAGTCATTAGGATAATGGAAAATCACGGTCAAATCCTTGCGCTGACCGATTTTGAGATAATCGTCTGCGGCAATTACATTTTCCCGTGTGAGACGGCTCACGGTATCGCTGTAAAGGGTTTTGTCGCCGTCCTTAACAGTAATAACAAGCGCATCGGCAAGTCCGCCCGAAACGCTTTCAAGATAAATTCGGTAATAGACGTCGCAGGAGCTTTCGTTTTCGATAAAGAAGCTTTTTTCGACCGTCATTCCCGGTTCAAACAAAAATTCGTGCTGCTGAATAACAGGCTTTCCGTCGTTTAGATTGATTTTGACATTACCCGTGGTAAAGAGGTTGTTTTCAATCGAAACAGTCGCATATACAAGGGCAAATGTAGTAATACTCAAGCAAATAACAAGAATGATAATAGCTATAATTCCGCCTGTCAGCTTCTTTTCGGTTTTAGCCTTAGGCATTTTCATCATCCTCCTTACGCTTGCGTGCAATCAGCAGGATAACAATCACAAAAGCCGAGGAAACAGCCAAAGCACACCAAGCCGCCATATGCGTCATACTGCCCGTGCGTGGCGGAGATACAAGGTTGCTGACCTCCTCAACAGACCAATTAAAGTCGGCTATTAAATCTTTGTTTTGATATTCGTTGCCGACAGAGGTGTCCAAATATGCGGTAATTTCATAGTAGAACTCCTCGGTCGTATCCTGTTCAGAATACAATTTATATGTAACACAGCTCGGCATATCACGCATAAGCCCATCATATACGATTTCGTCGGTAGAGAGCAGCTTTATTCTGATTTTCATAACCTCGGCTAATTTTTCATAGCCGTCTCTTACAGTTGCTCTGAAATTAACCGTGAGTGCATTGCAATATGAAACCTGCACGCCGAAATATTTTGTTTCGCTGTCACCCGGCAGCATATTTTGTACCTCGAACGGAATATTATCCTTGGGCTGCCTGTTGTAAAGCTTCATTTTTGCCGCCGTTTTAATGTTGGGATTGCCGTAAAATCCCTGTGCGTAATTATTATTGTTGCCGGCGTTATTCTTTTTGGCGGAAGCAGAAGAACTGTTCTTGCCGTTCTCTTTGCCGTTAGATTTATCGGTTTTCTTATTGTCGGCAGTCTCCTGCGATACGGGCTGTGTTTTTTCTTCGTCGGGAGTGATAAGATTGTCCGACACGGTAACGGTTGCGGTCTCCCGTGGTTTAAAATGGTTATAGAGCATTAAGCCCGCTATCGCCAACAGGCTGATAGCAAGCAACACCGACAATATGACTATTGCGGTGTGAATTTTCTTATTCCTCTCCACAGTTCTCACTCCTCAAATAAAATTGCCTGCCGAGGACAGCCGCATTTCCCCTCGGACGCCCATTCAAAAGGACTGTAACGTTATAAAAAAGCACATAACGTGCCGAATTTCAGAAACAAATTTCAAACGAAAACACCAAAAACAAAAAACCGCTTCGTTCACAAATGAAAAAGGCAGTTGAAAAGCTACGGTATTCCGAGAAAATTTAAATGTCGTTTTATTTAAGCCTATTACATATTTGCAATAGATTTAACAGCAAAGCTTATTTTATCAAAAAGCTTTTTCCGTTTCTATGTGCCGATAGCGTACATATTGCGGGAATTTTAACTTTTTTCATTTGATAACAAAAAAATATTCGATTTATCATCATAACGGCTATATTTGTTGATTATATTTTAAGTTTTACATCTAAAAATCGAACCGTTCCGTCGTTTTATTGAATTATACACAAAGGCGTGTCCCTAAATTGTCCCATGAGACAAAAAAGCGTAAAAAAATACGGCAACCGCAAAACCGATTACCGTAAAATTGTGCTTTGTTATTTAGTTTTCAGATAAAAACGAGGATATTTTTTCTGCGTCCTCGTACCCTTTTTCATACAGCCTTTGCAAGGACGTCTTACTTTTTACAAGCGTGTCAACTCCGCAGGTATCGTCCGGCGAAATGATAATTGCCTTACCGTCCCTTGCGTACTCCTGAGCCAACGCAACACCCTCATTGTAGCGTTCCGCCCTCAATTCAAGCTGACGTGCGGCTTTCGGGTATTTGCTTTGGAACATTCTTGCAAGTATTTTTTCATTGTCGGGCGTCTGAATTAGGGACTCCGGCTTTGTCAAAATAAGCACAAGCTTATCACAGCCGTCGTCAAACGCCTTTTTGACGGGAACGGGATTTCCCAATGCGCCGTCAAAGTACGGAACATTGTCGATATACTGCGGCTCGCACACAACGGGAATTGCGCTCGAAGCCTTTAATATACTGTAATCGTCACGCTTAATATCGTTTCGGTCAAAATACCGAGCTTCGCCCGTTATTGCATTAGTGCCTGCGACATACCACTCCATAGGATTTTTCATAATACCGTCGAAATTCAGCGGATTTTCGCCGTCGGAATTGCTCAGCGTACCGTAAATATAGTCAAGATTTAAGAACGAATGGTGGTGCAAGAACTCGCCGAGCCCCATATACTCCTTTCGTGACGAATAATCACGGTAGAACACATAGTTTCGACCCCTTTGTCCGCCGACATACGAAGCCAAATTCGCACTTCCTGCCGAAATTCCGATACCGTAGCTGAAATTTATGCCTTTGTCAAGACAGTAGTCAAAAACGCCTGTCCCGTAAATTCCTCTCATTCCCCCGCCGACATCTATAACGCCTGTTTTCATATTCCAATCTCCTAAAGCATACGGTCGGATATTTTTCGACCTTACCGTGTTAAAATTACCGTTTTGATATTCAAGCGGTTACCTATGTAATAATAACGCAAATCCGCCGAGATTTCAACAAATTTTTGGCGGATAATCAAACATATTCGTTTATCGGAAGCCGAACACCGTCATTGCACAAAACAGGCAGTAACCTCATTCGGTTACTGCCTGTTTTTTAAGGGGAAATTTAGGTTTCGGTATTATTTTACTTTACCCGTTTTTTCTTTTTATCCGCCATACCGAACAGAGTAACGGCGCCGCCACTGAGTATTGCCATTGTAAGCCACAATGCAAGGCTGTTTGTACCGCCTGTCTTTGGAATATTTACATTTGTTACATTTTTGTTTGTCGCCGCTATTCCGTATTGGCTCAAATGAGTTGTTTCAAATACGATATATCCGTCCTCAACCGTTGCGGGAATCGTTTCTTTTATCTCACCGTTTGAGATATATACAACCTCGTATTTTTCATAGCCTTTCAAGTCTTCGGGCAAGGCAAGTCTGATTTTCATTTTGGTATTGCTGATTTTTACAACCGTATCGCCGTCCAATACATTGATGTCCGCAATGAATTTTACGTTTTTGTCCGCCAAATCCTTTTTAACTTCAACCTCACGAATATCCAATTTGTAATTCTTGTTTATTCCGTTCGGAAATTCGATAACTGCCTTTGTTTCGCCTGTGCTTTCAAGCTTATTTACCGTTTCGGAAGCGGGAGGCGTAATCGGTGTGGGCGGTTCGGGCTTTCCGGAATTTTCCGGCACGTCATTATTTTTAGTCCAAGAAGCGTAAAGGGTCACATTTTTATACCGCACATAACCGTTGTCTTCCGTAATCAAGGTGTCTTTATCAAATTTGCTATTGGTTTCTTCGTTGTTATCCCAAAATCTCCAATAAACATACTTGTAATTTTTTCCGCTGCCGTCTTTTTTGGTGTTCCAGCCGTTAAAGGTATAGCCCTCTCTTACGGGAACATAAGGCAAAAGCGACATTGATGCGCCCGAGTCTCTGCCGCCTACATAATCGTACTTTTTAGCCTTGTTGCCGTCGAGCGTTCCGCCGTTGGCATTTAAGGTCAATACTATGCCGTCATTGTCAAAGCTGTTTTTGGTATAGGTCGCAAGTACCCTTACGGCGTCGCTTTCCTTAAAGCAATCAGCCGATATTTCCGTTACATACTTGCCGTTCAAATCCCAGCCGACAAAGGTATATCCCTCTCTTACAGGAACATATTGAGTTAAATCGACCGTCTGAAAATCGTTTGAGCTGCTTGTCAGAGTTAATTCATATTTACCGTTTACTTTACCGCCGAGACCATCAAGCGTCAGGTAATATGTGCCCGTTCCCTTTAGTGCTTCCTCGGAGAAGGCTGCGTAAATCGTGAGACCGTTAGTGTATTCCACCTCGCCGTCGTTTACCCAAAAAGTACCCTCGGAATTGAAATCCGACAGTGGTATATCCTCTGCGGCCCTTGTTTCGCCATTCCAATCCGTTGCCCAATAAGCAAATTGAGTTCTGCCGTTAAACGGAAGAATGCCCGCAGTCAATTCGGATAAGCTTACCGTCGTGTCGCCGTCGGCAACATCAAATCTTATTATTTTTGCATAATCGCCGTCGATTTTGCCGTCAGGACCGTTAAGTCCGCAGGTCATAAGCAGCGTGTACTTTCCGTCGTCCTTGATTGTAGCGGCATTGACCGTCATCACACTTGAAATTACGAACATTGCCACAAGCATCAGCAAAAGTACCGTTCTCAATTTTGAATTGACCTTTCTCCTTAATTTTTTTTGGTTATCCATATGATTTCCTCCTTTTTAAGCCTTTTTTCAAAGCTTTGTTTAATCATTAGACCGACAGCGGAATTTAATTTGTCTCCCCCATCCGTCTATACAGTTAATTATATTTACAAGTATAAATTTGTATATAAGGGAAGTCCGCCAAGTTGAAAAATGTGTGTGGCGGAAGTCCGCCAATATGCAAAATCGGGCAAAAAAACACCTCTCGCAAAAAGTGAGAGGTGTCAAACGAAAATTATTAAATTATGTATATTATCTGTTATTATTGAAAAGAGAAATCAGTCCGATTCGAGTTTTCGCACCCGTTTTTTCGTATATTGCGGACACATAACGCTCCAAAGTTCGTCTGGAAATGAACAGATTATCGGCAATCGTCTGCAAGCCGTCCTCGGTATTAACCAACAAGCCGAAAACCTCTGCTTCTCTCGGCGTAAATGAGAATTTTTCCGAAAGCCTTTCAAGTCTTTCGCTGCTGCTTACAGCCTCTTTTTCAGCGGCGTCAAGCCTTTCAAAAAGCTCTCTGCGCTTTACGGTATAAATAAGTGCGGTAATGCTTGTAAGCACGAACAGCAACAGCTCGCCCGTTATAATTGCGATATTGTTCCCCGAATTGAGCAACGCAAGAGAGCCGCCCGAGATCGCCATTGCAACCAAGTTGTTTACGGCTCTGCCGAGTCCTGCCCAAAGCTGCGGAGTATTTGTGTATTGCGACAATTCCATAAATGAAGCGGTAAAGAAAACGGCAAAAAAGCCTGCGGATAAATAAAATACCGTCAAGCCTGCCGAAAACGGTCCTGCAAATTGCAATATTACCAAGCACGCCGTCGAAAGTATCGTAACGCAGTACATTATCACGCCCATATATTTCCTTTTAGCCACGTCGAACAAAAAGCCTGCCAAAAGTCCGCTGAGTGCAAGAAGAATTCGATGCCAATGTCCGATATTTGCCACACCGTTTGCATGATACAAGGTAACCGCATTGTCGAGCGTACCGAAAATACAGGTCATAAGCGCAACGAACAGGACAAGCACCACGCCGATTTTCAAGCCGCTGTTGTCCTTTTTGCTATTTTCGCCCTGCTCATTGCTCTCTAAAGCGGTCGAGTCCGCACAGACCTTTTCTGCTTTTACGAGCATAACCGACAGCAGCAACAAAAACACTGAAAGAACGCCTGCCTCCGACATATCAGCGTGAATCAAATTGTTATTTGCTATTTGGAGCAAAATCCCGAGCATATATGAAAGACCGACGAATCTTGCAAGAAATGCGTTGTTTTTCAGCAAGCACACAGCCTTATAAAACACGGCACTGCCGAATACTCCGAGAATTAAAAACAGCACAAGTCCCGTGCCGATTGTAAGAGTATATGTGATGCGAGAACACATTAAAAACAGGCAAACTACGGATATAATCGCCGAAATTACGGATATAACGGAAAGCAATTTTTCCTTAAATAAGCGACAGAAAAGAGGATACAAGGCAAATCCGACCACGCTCACGCCGAGCGCATAGTTTTGAGCGTTTACCGACCGGTCGCCCGACACGGTACAGGAAATCACATTGACAAACAAAAACTCTGCACCCAAAAACGTAAAGGTAAACAGGCTCATCAACGCAACAGCCGTCATATAGGAAGCTCTGTTTTCCTTGTTAAAGACATCGCTTTTTTTGATTTTTTCAAAAATGCTATCCATAATAATATCCTCGTGATTTTATCTGATAAATGCAGTTACTACCCTCAATGAAACACAAGCCTCTGTTTTATCCTTGTGAATTAAATACATAATAGCACAATTATTGATAAATCACAAGATTTACAATTTTTGGCTGATATGATATTAAAACATTCGCACACCCGTAGGGACAGGGCTTGCCCCTGTCCGCAAAAAATCACATATTATATCACATTTACGGACAACCGCAAGGGTTGTCCCTACGGTTCAATATATTTTTCAATTTTGATAACAGCCGATAGTTTATATATATCCGACAGTCTGCTCGGCAGGAGCAAGCCCCTGCCCTACACCGTTGGATGTTAATTTCACATTCACAGACAACCGCATTTTCATTATTTTTTTATGATATACCTCACTTCGTTCGGCGTGATATTTTTGCCTGTGGCAAAAGTGATATTGCGACTTCGTCGCAGTGATATTCTATTCGCCTCTTTAACTGCCGCAAGGCAATATCACTCGGCTGAAAGCCGTATATCACTGCGAAGCAATAGAACTCGCCGCAAGGCGAATAGAACTGAAAAGACGATTATTAGCGTAATCATCAGGTAAACAAACATAAATCAAATTCACTTGTACCACCTAAACCGAAACAGGGTGGTAGCGAAACAAAGCCGTTGTGAGGGCGTTTACAACCGAACAGGCGACTTGAGCGTGACCTGTTTCGGAAAGGAGGAATGACGGCGTGAGTGAGGGATGGATTTTTCAATAAAAAAGCCGTCACGAACGATACAAAGTCCGTGACGACGTGGTGGGAGCGGGTGGACCCGAGCTTCGCTCGGCGTTCGTTTGCTCCGCAAACCTCCGATTTTTAGACTTGTGGTTCTCATCCACCCTTTTTTACATAAAAAATAACCAACCGCAAATGCGATTGGTTATTTTTGGTGGGAGCGGGTGGATTCGAACCACCGAAGTCGTCGACAACAGATTTACAGTCTGCCCCCTTTGGCCACTCGGGAACACTCCCACATAAATATATTCTGTTTTCACAAAATAATGGAGCTGGTGGACGGACTTGAACCCCCGACCTGCTGATTACAAATCAGCTGCTCTACCAACTGAGCTACACCAGCGTTTCGAACGCTTGAATATAATATCATATACATTCGGTTTCGTCAAGACAAATTTTCACTTTTTTCAAAAAAAGTTTTTTCCTGTCGCTTTATTTGTTTCAATTTCCGTCTTTCTTTGACTTATTCCCCTCAAATGCTGTTCGGATATGAATAAAACAATTGATTTTTAAGCTATATAGTATTATAATGTTGAAAAATGGATTATTGTGTTTTGACGCAACTAATGCTTGAGGAGTGTTTATATTTAGATGAAAAGTAAAAAAAAGAGCTTGTGCATCATTTTAGCTGTTGCACTTGTTTTTTCTGTGTTTATTGAGCTGTGTTTATTTACGGTAAACCGTTCGGTCGGCTTTGAAAACGGCTCTGTTTCTCTTCTTCAAAAGGAGGGCTGTTCGCTTACCTCTGCGAACTATAATGTTGACGGCAACAGATACGGTCAAAACAACGTTGACCCGCAGCTTAATTTCTCCGGTGTCAACGAGAATGTTAAAACCGTTTACATTAAGTTCGGCTCGCACATCATAAAGGATACGCCCGTTCAAATCTACTATGCCGAAAAGGATATGGATTATACTCCCGACAATTCCAGACGTACAACGGTAACGTTCCCCTCAAAGTCGCTTATTATGGAAATTCCCGAGGGCGATTATGCTTCGCTGAGAATTGATATTGACGGAGATTTCGCACTTGCGGATGTAATCGTATCGTCATCAAGCGCAAAAACAATCACTCGCTTTGACGGCGGCTTCAACGTCTTGCACGTTTTGATTTTCTTTGCGGTAATAAGCATTGCATTGTTTATTTTCGTCAAATGGTCAACAAGCGAAAAGAGCGTAAAATCGCTCACAACATTTGAATTTATTTTCCTTGTCGGCTGCTTTGTTTATTATGCAATGTGGATAATCAAGCCGTTGAACTACGGTCCCGACGAGCATATGAGATACGAGGTTTCCCGTTTCTTCTTTGAAAACAACAGGCTGCCTATCGGAAAAGAGCTCGTAAACTCGGTTTGGGGCTTCTCCTATGCCCTGTTCCCGACAATGCTTTGCAGTGTGCTTGACTACATTCCGATGAAAATAGCGGCGCTGTTTACAACAAATCAGTTTTACATTCTTTTGGCTGCCCGTATGGTCAGCGTTTGCTGTGCTACGCTCACAGTTTACTTTACGGTCAAAGCGTCAAAGCAGGTTTTCAAAAATCCCACAAGATGGATAATGATTAGCCTTGTTGCGGCATTGCCGCAGTTTGCCTTCCTTGGAAGCTATGTCAACAACGACATCTGTGCTATGCTCGGCATTTCTATCGTTTTGTACGCATGGACGCTTGCAATAAATAACAATTGGAATTTCAAAAATGCTTTCGTGTTATCGGTCGGTATGGCTATCTGCGCTATGTCGTACTATAACAGCTATGTTTGGGTTCTCGCAAGTATTTTCATATACTTCATAACCTATTTCTATCAGAACAAAAAGGATTACAAGGGCTTTGTAAGGCTGAGTGCATTTATCGTTGTTGTAACGCTTGTGCTTATGGGTTACCTTTTTGCAAGACACCTTTATCTCTACCACGACCTTTTAGGCTTCAAGGTTTCCCGTGAATATGCTGCGATATACGCAGATGAGGCATTCAAGCCCGAAAACAGAGGAAATCCCTCAAATCTCGGATATTCGCTTTGGCATATGCTTTTCGATATGGGCTGGCTTTCGTCAACGTACAGGAGCTTTATAGGCTTCTTCGGTCCGATGGCATATCCGCTTAATAATAATGTTTACAGATTCTACACACTGTTCTTTATAGTAGCGTTTATCGGCTTCGTTTACTTTGTATTTAAGCTTATTGCGAACGCAAAGCACCAAAAGCCGACTCTTGATTGGATAGTTTTCTATATCTCGCTTGCATTTTGCGGAGTGATGGCGGTAGGCTTGAGCATATACAACAGCTACTTCTCGGACTATCAGCCGCAAGGAAGATACTGCTTCCCGCTTCTGCCTGCGCTTGCGATATTCGTGGCAAAGGGCTTTGAAACATTGATAAGCCTTATTAAGAGTGAGAGGGCGCAGTACGCTGCCGTTTCCTCAATATGTACAATATTGTTTATGATTTCATTTTCATCTTATATAAACATTTTGTTAGTAAGCTGATAAAAGGAGTAAAAATATGATTAGTTTTAACGTTCCTCCCTATGTAGGTAACGAGCTTACCTATATTAAAGAAGCCGTAGACTCATATAAAATCTGCGGAGACGGTCAGTTCACAAAAAAGTGCAACGCTTGGCTTGAAGAAAAATTCAACGCTCAGAAGGCACTTTTGACCACAAGCGGTTCAACCGCACTTGATATGGCATTATTGCTTTGCGATTTGAAGCCCGGCGACGAGGTTATCCTTCCGAGCTATACGTTTTCAAGTACGGCAAACGCACCCGTTCTTGCAGGTGCTAAGCTTGTTTTCGTTGATATTCGTCCCGACACGATGAATATTGATGAAAAGAAGATTGAATCCGCAATAACGAAAAAGACCAAGGTAATTATCGCTGTTCACTATGCAGGTGTTTCCTGTGAAATGGACACAATTCTTGATATTGCAAGACGTCACAACCTTATGGTTATCGAGGATGCGGCTCAAGGTGTAATGAGCACCTATAAAGGCAAGGCTCTCGGCACAATGGGCGACTTCGGTTGCTATTCGTTCCACGAGACAAAGAACTACTCTATGGGCGAGGGCGGTGCGCTTGTTATTAACAACCCCGCTTATAATGAAAAGGCTGAAATTCTCCGTGAAAAAGGCACAAACAGAGCAAAATTCTTCCGTGGTCAGGTTGACAAATACACTTGGGTTGACTTCGGCGACAGCTATCTCCCGAGCGAATTGAACGCTGCTTATCTTTGGGCACAGCTTGAGGTTGCAGACGAGATAAACGAAAACAGACTTGCAACATGGAACGCTTATTATGAAGCTTTCAAGCCTTTGGAGGAAAAAGGATATATCGAGCTTCCGACAATTCCCGTCGGCTGTGTTCACAACGCTCATATGTTCTACATTAAGCTCAAAGACCTTGAAGCACGCACCGACTTTATCGAGGCTCTCAAGAAGGACGGCGTCAACTGTGTATTCCACTATATTCCGCTTCATTCTGCACCGGCAGGACACAAGTTCGGCAGATTTGACGGCGAGGATGAGTACACCACAAAGGAAAGCGAAAGACTTGTTCGTCTCCCCCTCTATTACAACCTTACCTTAGAGGACAGAGAGCACGTTATAGACAGCGTTAAAAAATACTTTGAAAACATATAAGCGACAAGCTTGAAAGGATTTGCAAAATGAAAAAATTGCTTATTTTGAACGGTAGCTTGAGTGAAGCAACACTTATAGAAGAAGCTAAAAAATTGGGCTATTACACCATAACAAGCGGAAACAATCCGTCCTTGCTCGGACATGCACTTGCGGACGAGTACATCCCCGCCGACTATTCGGACAAGGAGGCAATTCTCAAAATCGTAAAAGAGAACAGCATTGACTGCATTGTTTCCTGTGCCAACGACTTCGGCGTTATTACCTCCTGCTATGTTGCGGAGAAAATGGGTTGGCCCGGTCACGATACCTACGAAAACGCACTTATTATGCATCAGAAGGACTTGTTCAAGGACTTCATTCAGAAGCTCGGCTTGAGGACTCCCGTTTCTAAGGTTTTTGAGTCCTATGACGAAGCTGCGGAGTATGTTAAAACAGTTGAATATCCGATTATCGTTAAGGCTAACGATTTAACAGGCGGCAAGGGCATTTTGCGTGCAGACAACGAGGAAGAGGCTCTTTTCGCTATCAAGAACGCTATTGACCGTTCAAGAACAAGCAGATTTGTTATTGAGCCGTTTATTGTCGGCAATCAGCAGTCTATCGTTACATTTGTTAAGGACAAAAAGGTTATCGCTTCGGTTACCTGCGACTGCTTCTCGCCGATTAACCCCTACCTTATTCAGTCAGAACTTCTCTTTACCGATACAGACAAGGCTGTTGAAAATGAATTGCACGAGTCTATCGAGAAGATTTGCAACACTCTTGACTTGAAGGACGGCATTTTCACTCTCCAGTATATCGTATCCGACGGAAAACCGTATATAATAGAAATGATGCGCCGCTGCTTGGGCAATCAGTTCCTTACCGTTGCTCACGCTGTTACAGGCTTCCCGTGGGAAGAAGCATTGGTTAAGGCTGAAATCGGCGAGGACCTTTCAAATCTCAAATGGGAAAAGCCCCTTGCGAAATATGCGGGTCATCACGGAATTATGGTCAGAAGAAACGGCAAAATCAAGGGCTACACCATTCCCGAGGAGCTTCAGAAGCACATTTTCAAGAAAATTGATATTCTCAAGCCCTACGAGGAAATTGATGACTATATGAATCAGCGTGTTGCTTATATTTACTATAAATATGACGACAAGCAGGAAGCTCTTGACACAATCAAGCGCATGAATGACATTATAAAGGTTGAGTTTGCCGACTGATAAAGGAGTTTTACGCATGAATGTTTTAATTACAGGTGCAAACGGTTCTATCGGAAAGCATGTTTGCGACTATTTCAAGGAGCAAGGCTGTTATGTTATAGGTCTTGGTCGAAATGCCGAATGTCGTTGCAACTGCGACGAATATGTTTGCGTTGATATGTCAAGTGAAAAGCTCTCGGAGCTCTACTCAATGCTTTCTGTCGATAAAATCGACGCTATCGTTCACCTTGCGGCAGACGTAAGGCACGATTATAAGGCTGAAATTCTCGGCAACAACTGCGTAGGCGTTCAGCGCCTTATCGAATTATGCGTTAACGAGAAAATCCCCGTTTTCGTTCAGCTTTCGAGCCTGCCCGTAATCGGCACACCGAACGAGCACCCTATAACCGAGGCTCATTCGATAAAGCCGCCGACTCTTTACCACGTTTCAAAGCGCACACAAGAAATGCTTGCGGACTTTGCTTCTTATACTTACGGCTTGAGAACCGTCAGCTTCCGCATCTGCTCTCCCGTGGGAATAGGCGTAAATCCTAAAACCATATTTACGACCTTTGTCAGAAAAGCGGTTAATCAAGAGGATTTGCATTTGATAGGAACAGGTAACAGAAAGCAGACCTATATCCATGTAAGAGACACCGCACAGGCTCTCTACAAGGCGGTTTGCTCAAACGCTCAGGGTATTTATAACCTTGCAAGCTACAACCTTGTTTCAAACTATGAGCTTGCGAAAAAGTGCGTTGAGCTTACAAATTCCTCTTCAAAGATAATTTTTGACGACAGGGCTGATCCCGAGGACGGTCTTTGCTGGGACGTCTGCATAGACAAGCTCAAAAACGACACGGGCTTTGAGCCTGAAATCAGCATTGACGAGGCTATTCTCGAATTGGCCGAGTATCTTAAAAATCAATAATTTCACGGAGACACTCAATGAATACTAATGAAAAAATTTCTTTTGTAATCCCCTGCTATCGCTCGGAGCACACAATTTCGGCGGTACTTGATGAAATTGACGACCTTATGTCAAAGCACGCTGAAAACGAATATGAAATAATCCTTGTCAACGATTCCTCTCCCGACAATGTTTGGTCTGTAATAAAAGGCATTGCCGAAAAGAGAAAAGAGGTCAAGGCTATTTCTTTTGCGAAGAACTTCGGACAACACGCAGCGCTTCTTTCAGGTTACAGGGCTGCAAGCGGCGATTTAATCGTTTCGCTTGACGACGACGGACAGTCCCCTGTTGACAGAACCTTTGATTTGATTGACAAGCTTCACGAGGGCTACGACGTTGTTTACGCAAGATACAATAAAATTCAGGAGTCCTTATGGCGTCGCTGGGGCAGTTGGTTGAGTAATAAAATGTCAGAGGTTTTAATCGGAAAACCCAAAGACATACTCGGTACAAGCTTCTATGTAATGAAGAAGTTCATCGCAGACGAGGTTGTCAGATACCAAAATCCCTTTACCTATATAGGCGGATTGGTTTTCAGGTCAACAAAGAACATTGCAAACGTATATGTTGACCACCGTGAGAGAGCCGAGGGCACATCGGGTTATTCGCTTTTCAAGCTTGTAAAGCTTATGCTTAACGGCTTTACGGCATTCTCGGTCGTTCCGCTTCGTATTTCGTCAATCGTCGGCGTTGTATGCGCTATAATCGGCTTCATTTTCGGAATTTATACGATTATAAGAAAGCTTGTTGTTGTCAATATCAGCGTAGGCTGGAGCTCGACTATCGCAATTATGCTGTTTATCGGCGGTTTGATTATGCTTATGCTCGGTATGATCGGCGAATATATCGGAAGAATATATATTTCTCTGAATAACTCTCCGCAATATGTTGTAAAGGAAACGGTAAATATCGATGAAGAAAAAGATAGCAAATGATAAGGTAAAATACTTTATCGCCTTACACGTTGAATTGCTTTTATATTCGCTCGGAAGTATTTGCTCAAAGCTTGCGGGGCAAAATGAATTTTTATCCTTTAAGTTTATCTTGTTTTATGGTCTTGTAATACTAAACCTCGGAGTTTACGCTATTGTCTGGCAACAGATAATAAAAAAAATACCGCTGAACACAGCTTATTCCAACAAGGCAATAACTGTCGTTTGGGGTATCTTATGGGGCTACTTGTTCTTCCAGGAGCAAATTAAATGGAATATGATAGTCGGTGCGCTTATCGTAATTGCCGGCGTGATTGTGGTGGTGATGGCTGATGAACAATAAATTTCTTTTTTCTCTGATTTTCATTTTCGGAGTATTGATTTCCTCGCTTTCACAAATTATGCTTAAAAAGAGCGCAATGATACAGTATGAAAGCAAAATCAAGGAATATCTTAATCCAAAGGTTATCTTTGCTTATATGATTTTCTTCGGCGCTACCTTCTGCTCAATTTTCGCTTACAAGGTAATTCCGCTTTCATACGGTCCGATTTTCGAGTCGGCAGGCTATATTTTTGTAGCGTTTTTCAGTTGGCTTTTCCTTAAAGAAAAAATATCAAAGCAAAAAATGATAGGTCTTGTGCTCATAATCTTAGGCATTGTCATTTACGCTTTATAAAAATTCCTTAAACAAAAAAATTCCCCGTACTCGTTAATGAGTACGGGGTTTGTTGTATATCTTATTTATTAAACGATGCCCTGTGCCATCATAGCGTCGGCAACCTTCATAAAGCCTGCAATGTTTGCTCCGACAACAAAGTTATCGGGAACATTGTACTTGTCGCAAGCCTCTTTCATATGATAATAAATGTTTACCATAATGCCTTTAAGCTTTGCGTCAACCTCTTCAAATGTCCACGACGAACGAATTGAGTTCTGACCCATTTCAAGAGCCGATGTTGCAACACCGCCTGCGTTGGACGCTTTACCTGGGATAAAGAGCACCTTGCTCTCGAGCAAAATATTGATAGCGTCGTTGTCTGTGGGCATATTCGCACCCTCACATACCGCATAGCAACCGTTGTCTACAAGACGTTTAGCCTGAGCCTTATTGATTTCATTCTGTGTGGCGCACGGAAGAGCTACGTCGCAGGTTACGTTGTCCCAAACTGAGCCTTCGCCGTAAACTGCCTCGGGATGAGTGTTGACATATTCCTTAATTCTCTTTCTGTCAACCTCTTTGATTTTCTTAACAAGGTCAAGGTCAATGCCGTTTTCGTCGATGATATAGCCGTTAGAGTCAGAGCAGGAAACAACCTTCGCACCGAGCTGTTGTGCCTTTTCGATTGCATATATAGCAACGTTACCGGAGCCTGAAACCGCTACTCTTGCGTCCTTCATATCCTTGCCGTGATCCTTCAAAAGCTCCTCGGTAATATAAACAAGACCGTAGCCTGTTGCCTCTGTTCTTGCAAGCGAGCCGCCGAAGCTCAAGCCCTTACCTGTAAGAACGCCCTCTGAACGGTTTGTAAGCTTTTTGTACTGACCGTAGAGATAGCCGACCTCTCTTGCGCCTGTACCGATGTCGCCTGCGGGCACGTCCTCATCAGCACCGACATATTTGAAAAGCTCGTTCATAAATGCCTGACAGAAGCGCATAATCTCCATATCGCTCTTGCCCTTGGGGTCAAAGTCAGAGCCGCCCTTTGCGCCGCCTATCGGAAGTCCGGTAAGGCTGTTTTTGAAAATCTGCTCAAAGCCGAGGAATTTTATAATGCTCAAGTTTACGCTCGGATGAAGTCTCAATCCGCCCTTATACGGACCGATTGCCGAGTTAAACTGAACACGGTAGCCTCTGTTTACATGAACTGCGCCTTTATCGTCAACCCAAGGGATACGGAACATAATCTGTCTCTCGGGCTCAACCAATCTTTCCAAAAGACCTGCTTTTTCATATACAGGATCGGTGTCAACAACCGGTGCGAGTGCATCAAGAACTTCTGTTGCAGCCTGAATGAACTCGGGTTGGTCGGGATTTTTGATTTTTAAGTCTTCCAATACTTTTTGTGAGTAAGTCATTTGGTGAGCCTCCTGCAAGTTAAATAAATTTACAGTCAGAATTATAGCAAAGCAACCCTTGTATGTCAACAAAATACGTTGATTTTTGCATAATTGAAAACGATTTCTTGCAAAATGCACTATTGATAGTTATGTGTTGACATATTTTTGTGTATATACACAATATTCCGATAACTGTACATTTTCAATATAAATGTTGATATTTAATTCTTATTCTGCTAAAATAGTAAAAATGACGTAACGGGAGGCAGCTATGCAGGCGGATATTTACGATTTTGACAAAACGGTTGTGCCCTTTGACAGCGGCTCTAAATTTGCGATATTCTGCTTTTTACGGTATCCGTATCTGATTTTTCTGCTTCCCTTTTATATTGCTTTGGCATTGCTTTTCGCTTTTCGTGTTATTAAACTCGATAAGTTCAAAAAGCATATTTTCTGCTTTGTAAGATTTATAAAGCTCGACAAGGCGGTAAAAGCCTTTTGGGATAAATACGAAAAGAAAGTTTTTCCGTGGTTTTTGCCAGAAAACAGGGAAAGAACTGCGATTGTCATCAGTGCAAGTCCCGATTTTCTGCTTGAGGAAATCCAAAAAAGGCTCAGATTTGAGTATCTTTTGTGCACGAGACACGACAGAAAAACGGGCGAGCTGCTTTATAAAAACTGCCGAAACGAAGAAAAGGTACGCAGATTTTACGAGTTATTCGGCAAGGACAAAGTCGAGGTTATGTGCGTATATTCTGACAGCTTAAAGAATGACAAGCCGATTTTTTCACTCGGAAAGCGTTGCTTTCATATTATGCCCGACGGCGAAAGAAAAGAATTTGACTTTAACGAAATTTACCGATAAATATACTATACGGAAAGGTTCGGATTGATTATGAACATCTATGAAGAAGTACGGAAAATCAATTCCCCGCACCTTAATAAGCGTGCGCTTGCGAAAAGGTTTTCCGACGGCAGACTTGAAACCTATACCTATGGAGAAGCCCTTGAAAAAGCCGACAAATACGCTGAAGCTCTCGCTTCGGCAGGCGTTAAGGAGGGCGACAGAATTGCCATTGCCTCCGAGAGTATGCCCGAATGGGTAATTACCTTTTTGGCGATTGCAAAGCTTCGTTGCACCTCGGTACTTATCGACGCTTCGCTTTCGGGCGATGAAATCAAGGAGTTTATCGACAAGGCGGACACAAGAGCCGTTGCGGCGTCCGAGAGCTGCTATGAAAAGCTCAACAGGCTGCCCGATTATCCACTCCCCGTTTTTGACATTTATAACGGTGTGTTTTTTGACGGCTCTGTTAAAAAGCTTTCCTCAGATATTCCCGAAACGACCGACGCCGACAGCTCGGTTGCGACGATAATCTATTCCTCGGGTACAACAAGAAAATCCGCCGCAATTATGCACTATCACGACTCGCTTATAAATACAACTAAAATGACGCTCAATGTTCAAGGGCTCGATAAGGACGACAGATACCTTTCAATCGTTCCGAACAGCCACATTTACGGCGTTATCTGCCTTATGTTAGGTCCTGCTCTTTCGGGTGCAGACGCATATTATATCGACGGAATGAGCGCAGACGCTATTTTGGGTGCATTCGCAGATTATCATCCTACGGTTTTCCTCGGAGTTCCGAAGGCTTATGAGTTGTTTATGACTCAGATAATGAAGAAGATAAATTCAAAGGCGCTTACAAGAATAATGTTCAAGACATTTTTCCCGATTTGCCTTAAAAAGCGTAAAAAAGACGGAAATATGCTCGGCAAAAAGCTCTTTAAGAGTATTCACGAGGGCTTCGGCGGTTCGCTTGAATTTTTGTGTACCGCAGGCGCACCGACAAAGCAGGAGGTTGCGGAATTTTTCTATGGCACGGGCTTTAATCTTATAATTACCTATGGTGCTTCGGAAACCAATATTCCCACAATCGGTAACCGTCCCGAAAATCTTACAACACATTCCTGCGGTGTTCCGTATCCCGATATTCAGACTAAAATCAGCGATGACGGCGAGCTTCTTATCAAATCTCCTTACTTTATGAAGGGATATTTCAGAGACGAGCAGCTCACAAAAGAAGCGTTCACGGACGACGGCTGGTTTAAGACGGGCGACCTTGCCACGATAGACGAAAACGGATTTTATTCAATCACGGGCAGAAGCAAGGAAAATATTGTCCTTGCAAGCGGCAAAAAGGCTACTCCCGAGGATATTGAAGAAAAGTATATCGGAATTGAGCACACAAAGGAGCTTGTAGTCTGCGGCGTTCCGGCTGAAAATGCCGATTATGACGAGGTACACGCATTCGTAGTGCCCGATAACTTCGACGAAAAAACAGAGTCCGCAATCAAGGAAAAATTCCGTGAAATTGCACTTAAGCTTCCGATATATATGAAAATAGCGCACTTCCACTTTGTCGATAAAATTCCGAGAACGTCAATTCAGAAGCCGAAGAGATTTTTGTTAAAGCAGGCGGCTATTGACGAGCGAAGCGGCGTTGAAAACGAAGCTGTAAAGTCCGATAAAGCCGATAAATCGATCTTGACGGGCGTTGTTAAAATTGTTTGTGAGGTTGCAAACGCAGACGAAGGCGACGTGACCGAAAGCACCGTAATTTTCAGAGACCTTGCTATTGACTCGCTTTCTGCTATCAACCTTGCGGTGCAGATTGAGGACAAATTCGGCAAGAATATCGAGCCTTATTATAATGACACAATGACCGTCGGCGACATAGTTGATTTAATCGACGGAAAAGAGGGCAAAGAGGTTGTCAAGGAAATTGACGCAAGCCTCTATCCGCAGGATAAGGACGATAAGGATTACAAACGCTTCAGGTTCTTTAAGAATTTGGCAAAATCACTTTATCACATTCATTTTTACGGCGAAGAAGTTTTGAATAACGATAAAGGTTTCGTTGTTTGTGCAAACCACGTTTCCAAAATCGACTTCCTGTACATTGCTTCGGCTATGAGTAAGGAAAGATACAAAAAAACCTGCGTTATGGCTAAAAAAGAGCTTTTCAGAGACGATTGGTTCTCTACGAGAATGATAAAGTCAACAGGTATGGTGCCCGTTGACAGAAACGGTATGAATATGAACACCATGAACAGCATCTGCCAAAGGCTCAGGGACGATTGGTGCGTTGTTATTCATCCCGAGGGCACAAGAAGCGAGGACGGAATTTTCAGAACAATGAAAAGCGGTGCTTGCGTGCTTGCAAGCGATACGGGAGTGCCGATTATCCCCGTTTATATCGACGGTGCGTTTGAAATCTTCCCCAAGGGCAAGAAAATAATGAGCTTTTACAACTGGAAGAAAATGAAGCCGTTCAGAGTAAATGTGCTTTTCGGCGAGCCGATAAGCTCGCAGGGAGTTACAGTCGAGGAGCTTGCGGACAAGGTGCAGACAGCAATTCTCGCCTTACAGGACAAGGCAAAGTCAATGAAATAAAAGCAAATACATCCGAGAAAAATTTTAACGCTTCTCGGGTGTATTTTTTTTACAAAATTTATCTATTTTCGGTTGACACGGGCAATTAAATATTGTATTATATAAGAGACAGAACGGTGGATTATATCTATCGAAAAATTTTGAGGATTACAGAGGTAATTATTTATGAAAAAGTTTGCTACTGTTTTACTTTCGATTTGTTTAGTATTTTCAATGTGTGTTGCTTCTTTTGCAGCAGTACCGGATCTTACTTATACAAGCAAAGCTACAATCGCTATCAGAGAGGTTGTCAGAGATCTTGGCGCTAACCCGTCAGATGCTGACCGTGAAGTTGCCGCTAATAAAATCATCGCTATCCTTAAGGAAAACGGTGCAGAGACAAAGGGCGACCTTCGCACTTCTGCCGACACGCTTCTCAACAAGGGTATTATTGACAAGCCTCTTTACACCGCAATAAACACAATTATTGACAAGGCCGAGGCTGCCGAAGAGGATAAGGCTCAGGCTATCCTTGATGAGATGAAGAAAATTATGAACGACAGTTCCCTTTCGGCTACCGAAAAGCTTACAAAGATGTATGAGCTTATTAAGGACTTGCCCGCTGAGGAAGTTCAGAAGATTCTCGACGCTGCTAAGGAAAAAGGCATTATCGACGAGGAAACCTACAACAAGCTTTCTGACCTCTTCAACGGTAAGGGCAAGATTGAAATTCCCGATATTTCAGGTGACGGCATCAAAGACCTTGTTTCAAAGATTCTTGGTAAGCTTGGAAAAGGCGGCGATAAAAACAACGGCGGCGATAAAAATAACGGCGGTTCAGGCTCAGGTTCTTCGGGTTCAGGCTCAAACAAGACTGACTTTGAGGGCGGCAACGCTAAGACAGGCGACTATACAATCGCTTCTGTTGCAGGCATAGCAGCTATCGCAGGTGCTGCACTTGTTCTTACAAAGAAAAAGAACGACGATAAATAATTCTCAAAAAAAATAAAAAGCGGTCTTGAAATCAAGACCGCTTTTGTATTATACTATCCGTGGTGATTTTATGATTATAACAGTTGACATTGGAAA
The DNA here is from genome assembly GCA_052298855.1 of Candidatus Fimenecus sp. Classification (GTDB taxonomy): domain Bacteria; phylum Bacillota; class Clostridia; order Oscillospirales; family Acutalibacteraceae; genus Fimenecus. Next base: position 72,181 of record DAVZXP010000005.1, read on the forward strand.
TACAAATATAACCTTCGGCGTGTTCGACAATGACGATATAGTTTTTGTTTCAAGGCTTGCCACTCAACGCAGCCTCACGCCCGACCAATATGCAGTTTATTTTTCAAACATATTCGCTTTGCATAAGGTTGACACCTCGCTCATTGACGGTGCTATAATAAGCTCTGTTGTTCCTGAGCTTACGCAAACGCTCAAGCAGGCTATTTCTCCGATTTGCGAGAAGTGCATTGTAATTGCTCCCGGTGTTAAAACAGGTCTCGATATTCAAATCGACAACCCTGCTCAACTCGGCGCTGACCTTGCGGCAGGTGCGGTAGGAGTTGCAGAGAATTATCCCCTCCCCGCCTTTGTGGTTGACCTCGGCACAGCGTCAAAGCTCTATGTTGTCAATGAGAAAAAGGCTTTCTGCGGCGGACTTATCGCTCCCGGAATTGCAATTTCTCTTAATGCGCTTACCGAAACAAGCTCGCAGCTTCCGACAATCGCTCTCAACGCACCGAGTAAGGCTTGTGCTAAAAACACGATTGAATGTATGCAGTCGGGTGTTATTTTAGGCACGGCTTCAATGATTGACGGAATGATTGACAGATTTATTGACGAGGTGGGTACTCCTGCCGTAATCGTCGCAACAGGCGGACTTTCGTCATTTATTGTCAAGGAGTGCAAACACGACATAGTATATGACAATGACCTTATCTTAAAGGGCTTAAAGGCTATTTACGATAAAAACTGTAAATAATTTCAATTCATCAAAAGCAATACATAAGGTGTGAGTTACAGCGTTTTGCGTAATATCACAATGCCGAGTGTTTGTTTTACGGTTGTGTTTTCCCTTAAAGCACAGCCCATAAATATTTTAAGTGCGTTGCACCCGTGGAATTTTTCCGAGCCATAAAGGGGCAACAGCGAAAGGAGTTTTATTATGGCAAAAAGTAAAAAGATGAGTAAAGAGCAATCGCTCAAGCTCGCAATCGGCGGCATTTTAACCGCTATTGTAATCGTATTGCAGTTTATCGGCTCATCAATCAAGTTCGGAACATTCTCAATTTCATTGATTTTGATTCCCGTTGTTCTCGGTGCTGCTCTCTGCGGTCCGATTGTCAGCGCTTGGTTGGGCTTTGTTTTCGGCGTAGTTGTTTTACTTTCGGGCGACGCTTCCCTTTTCCTTGCAATCAGCGTTCCGGGTACTATCGTAACCGTGCTTCTCAAAGGTACACTTTGCGGACTGTTTGCAGGTCTTGTATTCAACGCATTGAAAAACAAAAATATGACCCTCGCAACAATCCTTGCGGCAATCGTAGCACCCGTTACGAACACGGGCGTTTTCCTTTTAGGATGCCGTATTTTCTTCTTTGACGCTGTCAGAGAATGGGGTGTTACTGAGGGCTTCGAAAGCGTTGCAAAGTATATGCTTGTCGGCTTTGTCGGCTTCAACTTCCTGTTTGAGCTTTTGACAAATGTTGTTCTTTGCCCGATAGTTGTAAGAATTATCGAAGCAACGAAAAAGACAAATAAATAAGCAAATAATTCCTAAAACGCAAAAACACGGTAGCCTTTGGCTACCGTGTTTTGTTATTTATTCAGTTCATCAACGTATTTGCAAGCCGAAAATGCCGCCGTTGTGCCGTCCGCCATTGCCGTAGTAATTTGCCGAATTTTCTTTGACCTGCAATCGCCTGCCGTGAAAATTCCGTCTTTATCGGTTCGCATATCCTCATCGGAAATTATAAACCCGTTTTCGTCAAGAGATATTAAATCTTTGAAAATCGAATTATCCGCTTCAAGCCCGATTGCAACGAATACCCCGTCAAAGGTCAGCTTTGAGGTGATTTTTGTGTCGGTATTTTCTGCAATAATGCCGTTCAGCCTTTCGCCGTCGCCCGTAAATTCCGTTATTACGGAGTTAAAGAGAAAGCGTACATTTTTCCTTTTTTTCAACTGCTCACAAAGACTTTTTTCGGCGGTAAGCTCAGATAAATTTTGAATAACGGTAACACTTTTGCAAATATCGCAAAGATACAAAGCCTCCTGCACCGCAGAATTGCCGCCGCCGACAACCGCTACGCATTTATCTTTATAAAACACACCGTCACAAGCCGCACAATAGGATATTCCGTTGCCCGAATATTCGTTTTCGTTCTCAACGCCGAGAGTCTTGTGCCTCATACCCGTAGCGATTATGACAGCCTTTGATTGATATTCGCCCCCGTCGGTCTTGACGATTTTGATTTTGTCCTGTTCCGAAATACCCAAGACTTCTTCATATAAAAGCTTCGCACCTGCCGCCTCAACCTGCTCTAAAATCATCTCCGACAGGTCATACCCGCTGATTTTTACATAACCGGGGTAATTCTCAATCCTCGGCGAAAGAGCCATTTGACCGCCGTAATTTGCCTTTTCGAGCACAAGCACGCTCTTGCCTGCACGCACCGAGTACAAGGCGGCAGTAAGTCCGGCAGGGCCTGCTCCGATAACAATTATATCGTACATCATTTTCCCTCGAGATACCTTTTGATATTTGAGATACCCGCCACGGTTTTTGTGCCGATTTGCGACTTTATGACGAGCGACGGTGCCTGCCGTAAATCAAGCTCCAACGCAAGCTGCGGCTCGTCCTCAACGGCAATTTCGGTATAATTCACATCCGCTTTTGCAAGCAGGGATTTCGCCTTTTTACAGTTCGGGCAGGTCTTTGTCACGAAAAGAGAATACTCAAATTTTTCGTCTGCCGTCTTTTGCAAGGTACTGCTCAGCAGTTCATTTTTTAACAAGCTTTTAAGACTTAACATCACTGCGCCTTTTCAAGCACATAGCAAAGCCAATCGCCGTTGCGATTTTCCTCTACTATGCGGAAATTGTTTTTCTTCAAAGCCGCTTTAACCTCGTCGGCTCTCGGTGCGATAATTCCTGAAACGATAAAATGTGCCCCGTCATTCATAAAATCGCCGACAAAATCGGAGAACATTATAATAACATCCGCCACTATGTTTGCAACGACCAAATCAAATTTGCCTGTAACCTTATCCGTGAGGTTGCCCTCTAAAATCTTGTATTCAGGCTCTGAAAATCCGTTGACCTTACCGTTTTCAATCGCAGTTTTGACGGCTAATTCGTCAATATCAACGCCGACAGCATTTTTAGCACCGAGCAAGAGGCAGGCAATCGCAAGAATACCGCTTCCGCAACCCGTGTCAAGCACGCTGTCGCCGTCCTTGAGATACTTTTCGCACATTTCAAGGCAAAGACGGGTGGTATCGTGTCCGCCCGTACCGAAAGCAAGCCCCGGCTCAATAGAAAGCACCTTTCTGCCTGTGGGATTTTCATAATCGTCAATCCATAAAGGTCTGATAAGCAATTTTTCGCCGACATTCATCGGTTTGAAAAACTCTTTCCAATTATTCTCCCAATCCTCATTTTTACACTTGTTGAGGTCGATTTTGTTGGCAATTTTGTTCTCATTCAAGCGTTCAGACAAAAACGCAACCGCTTCGGCAGGGTTTTCGTCGGGAGAAATATAGATGTGAATATAGCCTTTTGTTCGGTCTTTTTTGAGCAATTCCTCATCGATAAGGTCGATATTTGCTATCTCCCATGTTTCCTCTTCAAGAGTTCTGTAATCCTCAATATACACGCCGTAAGGCACAACCATATTTGCAATATCGGTTGCAACATCTATATCGTCGGCATTTATTTCAATTATAACTTCTGTCCATTCCATTTATCGCTTTCACCTTTTAATATTTATTGTGTACCCTCTCGCAGAAGCAGACAAGATCTTTAACCTCAAGCCTTGTACCGTCATCGAGCACCGCAATTCCGTTCATTTTACCGAAAACTTGGTGCTGGTCTGTGACTATCAGCTTTACGTCAATCTTTGCCGCCCTGTCGATAATGGGTGTAAAGGTCATTTCAAACCTCTTGTCCGAGGAGGTTATAGTCCACGGCTTTGTGTAGCTGTCCTCGGGGATATTAAATGTAATATCATCGAGCTTATGACCTACGCCGTCATAGAAAATTATGTTTTCGGAAGCGGCGGTTGTGTCGCCAAAGCCATAGCCTATGTTAAAGCCGAAGTCCTTGCCGTTGATTATGCCGTTGCCCGAGCCCCAATTCCATGTGTTGTCATAAGTCCAAACACCTCTGCCCCAGTCAAGAGTCGCAAAGTCGGTGTCGGAATTAAATGTATAAGTTTCCGTGCCATAGGTACAAGTGCCCGAAGCTCTCATACAGTTGATTTTCTGATTGTAGTAAAATGCGTGCTTGTCCTCTTTCCAAGGAGTTGCGATAACCATTGTGTCGCCGTCGGGCTGTGTAAGAGTCAAGTCGCAGGTAAAGGTCTTGCCCTCGTGGAAATTCTTGAATGTGCAAACGATTTTACGCATATTGCCACGCTTTTTGTACTCAAAATAAAGACGCTTGTCCTTATACATAATGTCGCCCTTATCGGTTGTTGACGGCATTTTAAGCTTCCCCATCGGGAAAGCGTTAAGCACGGTTTCGGTATGCTCCCACGGAGTTCCCCTGAAATCGAGCAGGGATACAGATTGAAGTCCTATGTAGCCGTCATCGGAAATCGTGAACGCAACGCCGTAATCCTTTGCAAGAACAAGATAATAATCCCATTCCTTGATACGTGTAGCACGCTTTTTGATGTCGTTCCTGTCATAGATTTGATAGAGTTTTCTTGACCAGCCCGGCTCTTTTAATGTGCCGTCTTCATTAAGCAATCTTTGAACCTTTGTAACTTCATGATTTCTCATAAAATCAACCCCCTAAAAAATTATTCAAGATTAACCTTTGTGCTGTCCTGCTTTGTTTCGTGCTTGTACATTCTTCTGTCTTCGAGCGCCCAGAGCCTTGACGAAAAGCCGTTTTCCTCAACATTTTCAATCGCATGTGCTATCTGATAAACACGTGCATCCATAAGGTCGAGCTCCGAGAGCAATTCAGCTTCGAGGAACATAGGTCTGACCGCCGCACCGTATTCCGGCTCGCCGTGATGTGAAATGAGCATATGCTCAACCAACATTGCCTTTTCCCTTGATATTGAAAGCTCCGTTGCCGCTTCGTCAACAAGCATAGCACCCTTAACAAGATGTCCTATCAAATTGCCCTCAACAGTATAACCCGAAGCGATACCGCTTGCACCGACGTCATATTCAGTGGTCTTTGCAATATCGTGAAGCATAGCGCCTGTCAAAAGCAAGTCCTTATTTACAAACGGATAAACCTCGCATACGCCCTCGCAAAGCTTAACGATTGAAAGCGTGTGCATTAACAGTCCGCCTCTTACTGCATGATGTAGTCTGTATGCGGCAGGCCAAGTGAGCAAAACATCCTTTCTCTGCTCGTACATATGTAAAACAAGCTTTTTAAGCTCCTCGTCGGAAAATGCGTTTACCCTTTCAATGAGCTTTTCATACATAAACTCGCCCGAATAATCAGCCGACTGAACAAGGTCATCCATATTTACGTTGTCCGAATCGTTTACAAGCCTTATCTTGCTTATTCTCAACTGGTCATTGCCCTGATACTTGCTGATTTCTCCCCTTACCTTTACGACAGAGTCGGCAGGGAAACTGCCGTGAATTAACGGCGAATAATCCCAAAGCTTTGCATTTATCTCTCCGCTTTTATCGGAAAGCTTCATATCAAGGTAAGCAGAACCTTTTGCCGTTGTCTTTTCATCACATTGCTTGACAATCGCAAAACCCTCCGACTGACCGTTGGTAAGATTATTAAAATTCATATTTCATTCTCCTAAACATACTGTATAGATTTAATTATACACTATAATTTTATATCATTCAAGAACCGTTTGACGTCGTTTATAACATCCGTTTCGGTTACGGTGTCAAAATGAGTACCGAACACCGCTTTTCCCGTTCTTTCGCTTGCCGTAACAACGCCCGAAAACAGCGAAAACGCACATAAAATCAATATTGTAACGGTTATAAACTTCTTAAATTCCCTGTCCTTTTTCATTTGTTCTCCTTTACGAATTCGCTTATCGCCCTGCCGATTAAATGTCCCGAATATTCGGCTTCCTCCAAAGTATTTGAGTCGCTTCCGACCTCCAACAAAACAGAGCACGGAACCACGTCCATATTGTACTTTCGTGCAGAAAAAAGTATCGGTCGCATAAGGCTCGGATACATTGTTTCCGCCTTTTGCTGAAGTTTCAGAGCAAAGGTCAAATTCTTCTCCCAAGACGGAAATGATTTTACCTTACCGTCCTCACAGCCCGTTATTATCATTATCTGCGCCGCTTTCCTGCCGTTAATTGTTGTAACAGGCTTTGTGCGTGTCGTTTCGGAATTGTGAATTGCGTCTCTGTGAACGTCAAGGACAATCTGTATTGTCGGGTTTTCCTGTAAAATTTTATCGATTTTCTCACGGGAACGGTCATATGCTCCTGTGTATTGTGCATCGTGAATATCGGTGTCGTGGATATATCCTATTCCGCTTTTTTCAAGCTCTTCACATATCGCCGTGCCGACTCTTACCATATTTCGGTCGGGGTCGTTACTCCTTGTGCTGTAAGAATTTGTAAACCATCCTTCGTCAAGCATTTCATAGCTTTCGGTTGTGTGAGTGTGAAAAATCAGCACGGTGGGCTTTGAAATGTCCTCGGGCGAAAACACAAGTTCGCCCGAAAGTGAGCTTTCGATATTGATACTGTGCGACGGGGTTGTGTTGCGGACGGTAATATTTCCGAAAGTCGAAGTCGCATTGGCAACACCGTAGGTCTTTTCGAGTATTTTACCGTCATGTGAGGCGGCAGAAAAATCGGCTTTGTATTTTTTCGCCATTTCGAGTATATCCTGCGGTGCAGAGTCGCCCTTTTTAGCCGTTTCCTGAGATTTTTTTGTAATTTGTGTGCTGTCGGAAATTTCCATATCGCTCTTTTCCTGTGCTTTCGGCTCTGATTTCACAGACTGCGAAAAAGTCTGCACCGTAGCCTGCGGCAAGGCAAGTCCCGCCGAAACAACTGCGGTTTTGATTATTGCCGTAGGACAATAAGTGTTCAATAGGAAAGCGAGTGTAAATATTATCAAAGAAATAAATACCGTTACACTCTTTGACGAGTTTTCGGAAGATTTTGGGTTTCTCATTTTAACCATCCTTTCGCATATATATCCGTAATATATATGCAAAGGCGGTTTTATTTATACGACAGACAGCAAAAGTTCGGGGTCGGTTTTCGGTTGCAAAGCACAGTTTACGCAGAGTGCAATAAGCTTTGACGCTCTTTCTATCATAACGTCAATTTCACGGGGAGTTACCATCATATTCTGCACCTCGGCACTTTCGGTGACGGTCGTTTTTCCCGTCATATCCTTTGAGAGCGTAACCGCATCAACAACCGTCGGAACACCGATAGCTATAACGGGCACACCGATCGTGTTTTTTGAAATCTCGGCTCTCTTGTTTCCGACGCCCGAGCCGGGAGTTATGCCCGTATTTGTAATTTGAACAGTTCTGCCGAGCCTTTCAAGTCCTGCCGCCGCCAATGCGTCAATTACAATGACCGCCTTTGGCTTAATGCTGTCGGCAACGCTTTTGATTATCTCCCCCGTTTCAATTCCCGTCTGTCCGAGAACGCCCGTAGCAAGCGAGCAAACAGGGTTTAATCGGTCAAGTCCTATTTCCTCTGCAAGCTCCGAGGTAATATGCCTTGTCGAAAATATCCCCTCGGCACAGCGAGGTCCTAAGGCGTCGGGCGTTATATCTTTATTGCCTATGCCTGCGACAAGCACCGTGCCGTCTCCCTTTGGCAAGAGCGATGCAATTTGATTTGAAATGCTTTTCATTCTGTCATCGAGCAATTCCGTATCATAGGAAAATTCGTCTAATTCAACCGTTATATATTCACCCACGGGCTTGCCGATAATTTCAGAAGCTTCCTTGTCCAGAACGGAAATTTTTGTCACCTTCGTCTTTTCCGTTTCAAAGATTTTTCGCCTTATTCCGTTTGGTCTGTCGCCTTTAATAAAGCCGTCTTTTTCTATTGCCAAGTCGGTTCTTGCATTCATTTTAACATCTCCTTATGTTCTTATTATTGGACACAATAAAAAAATATTGCAAAATTATAAAAAAAACTTGCTTTTTTCGTCTATAAATGGTATTATATATTCCGCTAATGTATAAGGGAGGTGTGACAATGCCTAATATTAAATCAGCTAAAAAGCGTGTAATCGTAAACGACAAGCGTGCTAAGCGCAACAAATCAATGAATTCCGCATTAAAGACTGCTATTAAGAAAGCTAATGTTGCAATCGAAAGCGGTTCTGCAGACAAGGAAGTACTTGTTACTGCTGCTGTTAAGAAGATTGACCAGGCTACTGCTAAGGGTCTCCTTCATAAAAACAATGCTGCACGTAAAAAGTCCGCCCTCGTTACTAAGTTGAACAAGGCTTAATTCAAGCAGTTTGTTGTTGCGCTGTCAACTTTTGTTGGCAGCGTTTTGCTTTTTATTTTCATACGCACATTTTTTACATATTGTTCATTGACTTTTATATTTATTTTGGTTATAATAGCATTGAACTTAAGACAAAATTGGAGGTTTTGTTATGAAAAAAGCATTACAGGTAATCGGTATTCTTGTTGCAGTTGCAGGCGCAGCTTTCGCAGCATATGTTCTTGTTAAGAAATACGTTGACAGCAAAAAGGTTGTTATCGGTAACGACGCTGAAAACTATGTTTCTTGCTCATGCTGTGACGATACTTTCGTTTCGGAGACAGTTGCGTAAACAAACTATACAAGGCTGAGTGTTCATAAGGCAGTTTTGCTTCAAAACAACATCTTTTTGCACAATAATTCGTTAACCCCCACAGATATGCGTCAGCATTATCTGCGGGGTTTGCCTTTTCTTGTATCAAAAATATATTATTTTGAAGTGCACTGCAGTTTCGTAGCTATAAAAATTCTTTTATGCCGAAGCCGAGAAATGAAGCAAGGCTGTCGCCTTGCGAGGCTTTTTGGCAAAAGCATAATGGATTTTTATGCGAGAAACCAATACTTCCTTATGAACACTCAGCCAAAGGAAGAACAGCTATTCTTTTTGAATAACTGTTCTTTTTGTTTTATTTTGACTTTGGTTTCGTGAGGAACGATACCACCACTCCCGACAGCATTGCCGCCGTGATACCGGCAGAGCCTGCGCTTAACGGTCCCGTTAAAATTCCGAGCCAGCCGTATTCTCTTATCGCCTGCTTCGTGCCCTGAACGAGCATATTGCCGAAGCCCGTCAGCGGAACATTCGCCCCTGCCCCCGCCCATTCGGAAAACGGCGCATATATTCCGAGCGCACCGAGCAAAACTCCCAATACGACAAACGACACCAAAATCCTCGCAGGCGTGAGATTGGTTGTATCAATCAATATTTGTCCGACAACGCAGATAAGTCCACCCACCACAAATGCCTTTAGAAACATCATAGCACGCACCGCCTTTCAATATTTTACAAAAATATTATTTCAAGAAAGTTTTTACATATTCAAAAAACTGTGATAAAATATTAAAAAATGACGAGGTGATTTTATGAATTCATTGACAGATAAATATACGCTTATAAACTCCGTGGAAGTTCCCTGCATTGCGTTCGGCACTTGGAAAATGCCCGAGGAAGTCGCTGCGAATGCCGTTAAATGCGCCATTGAAAGCGGATACCGTCACATTGACACGGCGGCGGCATATCAAAACGAGGAATATGTCGGCAAGGGCATAAGAGAAAGCGGTGTTAAGAGGGACGAAATATTCTTGGTTTCAAAGCTCCCGAACGATGACCACGGGTATCAAAATGCGATTGACTCTTGCGAAAGGTCACTCAAAAGGCTTAAAACTGACTATCTTGACTCATACCTTATTCATTGGCCCGTGCTTGTTGAAAATGTTGACAGGCTTGAGGATGATTTGTGCGAAACGTGGAGAGCGTTTGAAAAGCTTTACAATGACGGAAAGCTTCGCTCTATCGGTACAAGCAATTTCCTTGAAGAGCATATTGAAATAATCAAGAGGAATTTTTCAACCTATCCTATGATAAATCAGGTGCAGATGCACCCGCAAAATCCGCAGGAGGAAATGCTTGCATACTGTAAGGAAAACAAAATTCTCCCCGAGGCGTGGAGCCCGTTAATTCAAGGTCAGGCTTTCAAGCGTGAATTGTTGATTGATATGGCTGAAAAGTACGGTGTTACTGTCGCTCAGCTCTGCATAAGATTTATCGTTCAAAAGGGTGCGGTTCCCGTTCCGAAGTCGGCAACTCCCGAAAGGATAAGAAACAATGCCGATGTTTTCGGTTTTGAAATTTCCCTTGAAGATATGGAGAAAATCGCAACGCTTCGAGAGTACGGAATGATAGGCAATCCCCCGTCAGTTCCGAGAACTCATCAGGTTGTCGGCTTCTAAAATTAAATCAAGGCATAAAAAAACGGTGTATAAGCGAAAATGCTCATACACCGTTTATTTTATTGTCTGTTACAAAAGGTCTGTTTCCTCAAGCTTTTTATTGAAGAATTTAACGGGCTTTCTGAACAAGAATCTGAAGAACAAGCCGATTACAAGTGCGATTATGATATATGCGCAGAGCTTTACGAGATCCATCCAATAATCGCTCTCCCAAGTTCCGCATACGCACTCTCTCATTGCGTTTATAACGAAGGTAAAGGGTAAATACGGGTGAATTGCTCTGAAGAATGCGGGTGTTACGTCAATCGGGAATGTACCGCCCGAGCCGCCGAGCTGAACGACAAGCATAATTACCGCAACAGCCTTGCCTATATCGCCGAATGCCGCTACGAGTGAATACATAAACAGCGAGAACACAAGCGAAGCAAAGCAGCCTGCGAGCATAAACAAGCCGGGGTTATAGCACTGAATTTTCAGGAAGTACAAGTCACCCAAGCAGATAATCAAGCTTTGGATAAAGCCGAAGGTCATAAACGTAAACGCTCTGCCGAAGAATTCCTGCGAGAAAGTAACGTTGCCGATTTCCTTTTTATGCTTAACTGTGGGATTGAATACCGCTATAAGAATGATTGCGCCGACCCAAATTGCAAGGGTTGTATAGAACGGTGCCATTGCCGAGCCGTAGTTGTCGATGCCGTAAACCTTTTCGGTGTTGACCTTAACGGGCGAAGCCAAGAAGCTGCCAAGCTCATTTCCGTTGTTTACGGACAGGTTATATATGACGTTGAACAGCTCCATATCGGTAAGCCCCGCAACCTTGCCGTCAACAATATCCAGCTGCTTGACAAAGCCGTCGAGCATTGAGGAAAGAGCCGAGAACATTGTTGAGCCTGCGCTTACGGATACGCTCAAGGAGTTTGAAAGCTCCTTAAATTCCGTGCTTCCGCTTAGCTTTTCGATAATGTTGGAAACGTCGTTCATAACCTCTAAAAGCGAGTCAATAGCCTTGCTCAAGGCAGGCTTTACCGTGCCGTTATATTCCGCATCAAGTCCGCTGAGCGTGGAAGCTGTCGATTTCAACGAATTTACAATTTCGGAGACGTCGTTTTTATTAGCTCCCGATTCAATGGCGGAGGTGATTTTTTTATCAAGCTGCGTCAAGTTGTTGTTTGCGTCTTTAAGAGCGACAATCAACGCATCCAAGCCCTTTACGGGAGTGTCAAGAGAGTCTCTTATCGACTCCAATGTACCGATGAAAAGCGTGAGCTTCTGATTGACGTCTTTGACTGCTATCTGTGCGGATTTAAGCCCTGCCGTTGTAGCCTCATTGGTCGTGTCGTTTATATCGTTAATCGAATTTGCGATAGAAACCAATGTACCCGACGACTGAGTGATAACGGAGCCTAATGTATCGGTTATGCCGTCAACCGCAACCCTTGTAACCTTTATAGCGTCATTTGTGTCCTTGAGAGCCGAGTCAACATTGTTTGCCAATTTGTTCAAATCAGCCTGCACAAGCGAAGAATCGAGCTTTTCAAGCTGCTGCATAATCTTGTCAAAGCTCTGCAACGTAGTCTGCAAGCCGACAACATTTTCCTTAACAAGCTCAATTCCCGTTGTAATTTTCTTAACGGTTGAATTTGAGCCGTCATTTGCGTCAACCACAACAACGCCCAAAACCTTGCTCACAACGTCAATAACAGTCTGAACAAAGGACTCGTTGACCTCGGTTTGCACGGTCTGAACAACCTTGTCGGTAATTTTCGTCGCTATGGCATTTTTCTTTTCGTTGGCATAGTATGTAATTTGCGGCATTTGGAAATCGTCGGAAATAATACTTGTAAGCGAGGTGCTGAAATCAGCCGGAACCTCGATTGCTGCGTAATACTTACCTGCTTTTACGCCGTATATTCCCTCTTCCTTTGAGACAAACTGCCAATTTATAACGTTGTTTGCGGACAAATTTTCCTTTATCTGCTCGCCGACGTTTACTTCAATATCCTTAAACTTTGTACCCTTATCCTCGATAATAACGGCAATCTGCATATTACCCGTGCTCTGCTTGCCGTACGGGTCCCAGTTTGCGTAAATGTTAATCCACGCATAAAGCGACGGCAGCACAAGCACGCCCACCGCTAAAATGATTGCCATACTGTTGGTGAATATTTTTTTCAAGTCTCTGGAATATATTTTGAGAATATTCTTCATTACTCATCTTCCTCCTCGTCGTCGATTTCATCCTCATCGTCGTCCTCAGTAAAAATATCATATTCGCCGTACTCAAGCATATCGTCGTCTTTTAAGTACGGTATAACCTTATCCTCTATCAAATACCTTATATAATCCAAAAACAAGTACACGGTAACTAAAATGAATATCAATATTATCCATATTGTCAAAAACTGCATATGCCGTCCCGTGCCGATGCTCAATACCGTGAAAAGTACGGAAATGACTAAAAATATAATTGCCGTTGTTATTTTCGCTTTCCTGTACTTCTTACAACCGATATCGTAGTTTTTTAAGAGCTTTTCCCTCATGAACAAATATTTTTTAGCGTATTTCTGCTCATCTGTAAGCTCTTGAGGTGTCGCTTCGGACTCATTACCGTTCAAAACGGCATTATTATCCTCCGCCTTTGCCTCGGCTGCTTCGTTATTCTTTTCTTTGAAGTTTTCGCCCATGAAATGTCGCCTCCTTCACAGATAGTATTATAACAATATGTTTTCAAGTTTTCAATAGTTATTAGAAAATTGTCTAATAAACAATTTCTGCAAATGTGTGGAAAAACAACGCAAAATTCATATAAAATTAAATGGGACGGTTAAAAACCGCCCCATTTTTTTGAGAGAATAGCTATGTTACCTCAATCTCTTTAATATTAAATTCGTTACCCTGAATAAGATATGTTTTCTCACTCTGACAATATGGACAAATTTTACCGTACTGCACGGTGGGATAGGTCTTTTGACAGTCCTCGCAATAGGTTATTGCGTCAATTCGCTCGACCCTTAATTCGCAGTCAATGAGAATATCGTGCTTTTTAACCGCCCAATTCCAACAGTCTATAAGATACTCGGGAATGACGGTCGAGACCTCGCCGACTTGGAGAGTAACCGAGTGAACATGCTCAACATTATTCTCAACGGCTACCTTTTTAACATCGTCGATAACATAGAATACTACGCCGAGTTCGTGCATATTTTACCCCTTAGTGCTTGTCTGTATCCTTACCGATAGCCTCACGGAATTCGGTATATTTCTTCTCGTATTCCTTGACCTCTTTCGGTATCTTCTTAACGGCAAGCTTTGCGACATTACCTGCAAAATACGGGAAAATGTGCTTCATCTTATCCTCTGCGACAACCATTTTTGACGCTTCGGGACGGTCTCTGTGAAGCTTGATTGCATCAAATTCGCACTTTGTGGTACAAATACCGCAGCCGAGGCATCTGTTCGGGTCAACAACCGAAGCACCGCAACCGAGACAACGGGCGGTTTCAATCTTAACCTGCTCCTCGGTAAGAGTCTTATGAGCATCTCTGAATGACATCTTAATATCTATTGTAGCATCTGTTCCTGCCTCTTGACGGGAAGAATTGTCATAACTGTCAATAACAAGATTGTCCTTATCAAGTTCAATGAAATCTCTGCGGTTTCTGCCGACTGTAAGCGAAGCGTGAGGATGAACATATCTGTGAAGTGACTCTGCGGCACATTTGCCTGCCTCAATAGCGTTTATGACAAACTTAGGTCCTGTGTAAACATCACCGCCGACAAAAATATCGGGCTGAGCTGTCTGATATGTAAGTCCGTCTGCCATAGGATAATTTCCGTGCCAAAATTCAACCTTTTCTCCGTCAAGCATATTGCCCCATTCAATCGACTGACCGATAGCGTAAATAACTCTGTCGGCTTTGATTTCGATTGTTTCGTTCTCGTCGTATTCGGGTGAGAACTTGTTTGTTTCGGGGTCAACGGTGCGTGTGCATTTCTTAAATACAACCGCTGTTACATTGCCGTTTTCATCCTTTTTAATCTCTTTCGGTCCCCAGCTGTTGCAAATTTCAATATCCTCGTCAAGAGTTTCTTCTATTTCCTCGTTTGATGCGGGCATAGTATCTCTCGACTCAAGGCATACCATAGAAACCTTTTTTGCGCCGAAACGGTGAGCAGTTCTTGCACAGTCAACCGCAACATTACCGCCGCCGATTACAACTACATCGCCGTCAATTTTCTGTTCCTGATTTTCAGTTGCCGAATGTAAGAAGTCAACTGCAATATCAATACCGTTTGCATCTTCGCCGTCAACGCCTGCCATTCTTCCGCCCTGACAGCCGATAGCAACATAGAAAGCCTCAAAGCCCTGTTTACGAAGCTCGTCAAGTGTAATATCCTTACCAACCTCAACTCCGCACTTAATCTCAACGCCCAATTCTCTGATAACGTCGATTTCAGCGTCAATAACGTCCTTTTCAAGCTTGTATGACGGAATACCGTATCTCATCATACCGCCGGGCTTTTCGTTCTTTTCAAAGACTGTCGGTTTATATCCCTTTGTAGCAAGGTAATAAGCGCACGAAAGTCCTGCCGGGCCTGCGCCGATAACAGCGATTTTCTGCTCCCAATGATCATATCTGTTTGAGGAAATGACAACCTCGGGAACGTATCTTGTTTCGGCATTCAAATCCTGCTCTGCGATAAATTTCTTAACCGCATCAATCGAAACAGCTCTGTCGATTGTACCTCTTGTGCAGGCATCCTCACACTTGTGGTTACATACTCTGCCGCAAATTGCAGGGAACGGATTGTCCTTTTTAATGAGGGCAAGAGCGTCCTTGTATCTGCCCTGTGCCGCCATTTTCAAATAACCCTGAACGGCTATATGAGCAGGACAAGCGGTTTTACAGGGTGCAGTACCCGTATCATAACAGTTAATTCTGTTGTTATCTCTGTAATCCTCGTCCCACTTATCCTCTTTCCAATGTAAATACTCTTTAAGTGAGGACTGCTCGGGAAGAGTTCTTCTCGGATAAACTACCTCGCCCTGCTTTGTGCAAAGCTTCTGTCCGAGTCTTACCGCACCTGCCGGACAATACTCAACGCACTTACCGCAGGCAACACATTTTTCGGTTTCAACCTTTGCCGTGTATGCCGAGCGTGAGAGGTTCGGAGTATTGAAAAGCTGTGAGGTTCTCAATGCGTTACAAATGTTTACGTTACAGTTACAAATACCGAAAATCTTGTTGTCTCCGTCGATATTCGTAATCTGATGAACGAAGCCGTTTTTCTCTGCGTTGCGGAGAATTTCCATAGCCTCATCATAGGTTATATCGTGACCCTTATGCGTTTCACGGCAATAGTCGGCAAAGTCGCCTACACCGATACACCAGCCGTAATCGTCATCCGCACAGCCCTCATCAAGAGCCGCACGGGAAGCACGGCAGGAACAACGGGCAACGCCGATATGTCCCTCATATTTTTTAAGCCAATATGAAAGCTGTTCTATATCCATAACCCCGTTTTCCATTTCAATAGACTTTTCAACGGGGATAACGTGCATACCTACACCTGCACCGCCGGGAGGCACCATATGGGTAATACCCGCAAGCGGAACGAATGTCATTCTTTCAAAAAACGAAGCAAGCTCGGGGTGGTCGATAAGTCTTTGGTTTATGCCGTCGGGGGGAAGCTCGTGAATATTAAGAAGCTCAGCCGAACCCGGTACGAACATCGGCAAAATATATCTTCTCTCGCTCTGCGGCGCAGTTCTGCCGTTGTGGTCATAATGATAACCGTAGTCGTATTCGAGCAAGCCGATATAGCTCAATTCGTCAAGTAATTCCTGCACCTTTTCCTTTGAAAACTGCTGATTTTTCTTTGCGATTTCATCAAAGGTCATAGGCTTACGCAAGTCCATTGACAGGACAATATCGCACATATCGTCAGTCAAGACCTCGGCAAGTCCCCAATACTCTGCGTCATTTGAGGTAACGCCCTTTAACTTATGGTCGATAACGTCGGTGATTTTTCTGCCGACAGCAGCTACCTTCGGGCGAGGATTTTCAACGCCTAAACTCGGCGGATTAACGTATTCGTATCTTTTAGGCATAACACACTGCTCCTTATACATATTTGTACCTTTATTTTATAATCTATATTAACAAATGTCAATCAACTTTTCTGTAAATATTGTGTATTGACTACGGCTTTTTTCGGTGTTACTATAGCCTTAGACATACTGATGTCTAATAAATTATTCAGAGGAGGATAATGAAATGTTGTTCCACATTTACGGTGACGCTTCAATCACACAGCTTCTCGGTTGGGTTATGGTCTTTGTCGGACTTGTTGTTTTGAATGAAGTTGCTCGCCGAAGTAAAGCAGGCGGAATTTTCTGCTTTTTCGTTGTTCCCGCAGTTCTTACGGTGTATTTTATCGCTATCGCAGTAGGTGTTAAGAACGGTGCCGAATGGGCGCTTAACAACCCGACATACTTACATATGAACGGTTGGTTCCACTATGCGAAGCTGTATGCCGCTACAATCGGCTGTATCGGCTTTATGTTCCTCAAGTACAAATGGGGAATCGGCAAGACGGAATGGTTCAAGATGTTTCCGTTCCTTATCGTTGCCATCAATATCCTTATCGCAGTTGCATCTGACTTTGAGTCGGCTATCAAAGGTGCTAACGCTATTGCGGAAACAGGCTCTGCTTGGTGGTACTCAAACGAGGGCATTTGGCTCTACGGCGGCTGGTGGAACTGGGTAAACGGTATCGCAGGAATCGTCAACATTTTGTGTATGACAGGCTGGTGGGGTATTTATCAGTCAAAGGACAAAAAGGATATGCTTTGGCCCGATATGACTTGGTGCTACATACTCGCTTATGACATATGGAACTTTGAATACACCTATAACAATCTTCCCACACACAGCTGGTATTGCGGTCTTGCTCTTTTGCTCGCTCCGACCTTTGCAAACGCTTTCTGGAACAAGGGCGGTTGGATTCAAAACCGTGCAAACACCCTTGCTATTTGGTGTATGTTCGCTCAAATCGTTCCGCAGTTTATGCTCAGCGACAAATTCTCGGTTCTCACATCTGTATATCCCGCAGATTATGTTATGAACCCCGATTTTGCACCTGCAAGCGCAGACCCGAGAGCACAGGGCGTTATCGCTATCCTTGCTCTTGTTGTCAACGTTGTTGTGCTTACCGCTATTATCAAGCGTTCAATCGGTACTCATACAAATCCGTACAAGCACGAAATCTTTACACATCAGAAAGATTACAAGCTTGCTATGGCAAGAGCTGTCAACGAAGGCAAATAAGCATTATACAAAAGAAGAGGTATTATGAACGATTATAAAGTAATTGAAATTAAACGCTCTGTGTTTGAAAACAACGACAGAGAGGCAGACAAGGTACGTGAACAGCTTAAAGCGGACAGGACATTTCTTTTGAATCTTATGTCCTCGCCCGGAAGCGGAAAGACAACTACCTTAAAGCAAACCATCGCCGCATTAAAGGACGAATACAAAATCGGCGTTATGGAGGCTGATATTGACAGCGATGTTGACGCAAAGACTATTGCCGAAACAGGTGCAAAATCAATCCAGCTTCACACGGGCGGTATGTGTCATCTTGACGCAGGAATGACTAAACAAGGCTTGGACAGCTTCGGCGCAAACGACTTCGATTTCGTTGTGCTTGAGAATGTAGGCAACCTTGTATGCCCTGCGGAATTTGATACGGGTGCTTCTAAAAACGCTATGATTTTATCCGTTCCCGAGGGAGACGACAAACCGTTAAAATACCCCTTGATGTTTACGGTCAGCGACTGTGTTCTCATCAACAAAATCGATACAAAATCCGTTTTCGACTTTGACGACGAGGCGGTTGTTGAGCGCATTAAGAAATTAAATCCCAACTGTGAGATTTTCTTTATCAGCGCAAAGACAGGCGAAGGAATTGACGCTTGGACAAATTGGTTGAGAAAAGAAATCAACGCTTGGAACAGCTGAAATTAGACTGACAAACATAAAAAGGACTGTAAAGGCAAAAAACTTTACAGTCCTTTAATTTTTACTCGGAAAGCCCGTATTTACGGGTAATTCTCGACAGTCGCCTGCCTATCGGTTTGAACAGTAAAATGAGAAAAATCACATTTGATATTACATATACGGCAGTCACGGGAGCGGCCGCCGTTATGAGAGTTAAATACCGTGAAAAGACAAATGTGCCGTCAACATAAATTGCTGTCCAAGTGTCCATAAACAGCGAATAAGCAACGCCCGAAATTGCACCGAAGAAATATAAGAAAAGCTTGCTTTTTATAAGTCCCTTTGAAAGAACTCCCGCAAAAAAGCCTATAAGTCCCCACGCAAGCATTTGAAACGGAGTCCACGCACCCTGCCCGAAAATGAAATTTGACACGAGAGCCGACAGCGCACCGCATAAAAATCCGTACTGCGAGCCGAGGTAAACGCCTGTTATTATCACAAAAGCGGTTACGGGTTTGAAAAAAGGAACATAGGAAAACGCAAACCGTCCGACAACCGAAAGTGCCGTCATAACCGCTACAAGCACCGTGCCGACAACCGCCGTTCTCTGTTTGTATTCAATCGAAACCAAAAAAGAGGCAAGGCAAAATATTGTTACGGCAAGGCAAAGAAAAACATATTTCCTTGCACCAAAAAACTGTGTGCCGAAAATAACCGTCAGCGGAATTACGCCGAAGATTAAAATATAGCTTAAAGTTTTTCTCTGTTTAAGACTCATTGTTTTTTCTCCGTGCAAAGAGCCGACACCTGCTTACAGGTTACGGCAAAATCGGTGTAATCTCTCGAAATTTTGGATGCACCCGTAGTATAAAAGCTGTTGTCGGAAAAGAATCTTTGCGGAACATCGCAAGCAGTTATTTCTCCGTCAAAAAGCAATGAACAGCGGTCTGAAACTTCAGAGGCAAACTCTGTATCGTGAGTTACGGCGACAATGCTCACGCCGTTGAGCGACAAGGCTTTGATTATCTCCTTGATATTGTCCTTTGCGACGCAGTCAAGGCTTTTTGTAGGCTCGTCCATAAGCAAAATATCAGGCTTTGACACAAGCAATTTTGCGATAGCGCATTTTTGAAGCTCTCCGCCCGACAAATCGAACGGATGGCGGTGCCTCAAGTCCGCAACTCCGAGCAATTCAAGTGCTTCGTAGGTTCTGTCCTCGCCCTCGCTGAAATCAAGTCCGAGATTTTGGCAATAAAGCCGCAAATCCTCCTCGACGCTCTCACAGACGAACATATTTTTAACATTCTGCACAAGCAACGCCGTGCGTTTGCCCTTGCCTATATTTATCTTTCCGCTGTACGGCTTCAAAACTCCCGAAATGAGTTTCACAAGGGTTGTTTTTCCCGAGCCGTTAGCACCTAAAATGCTATGCACCTCGCCCTTTTTGCAGGAAAAACTCAAGCCGTTAATTATATCCTCGCTGTGCTTTGAGTATCTGAAATGCACATTCTTACATTCAAGAGTGTTATCGTATTCGTTGCGAAATTCCTTTATCGGTGCTGAGGAATTGAACGAGAAATTATCCGAAAGCCAATTCTTTCCCTCTTTGACATTAAGCGGACAATCCCCTTTTTTGCCTGTATCTCGCCATATTTTCGCACAGTCGGGCAAATTTCCGAAAACCGCTTCGTCTGAAAATTCAGACAATTTTTCACGAATATTGCCGTAGGAAATGAGCTTACCCTGCTTCATAACGGCAATTTTATTGCACACGGACACAAGCTCACCCGTGCGGTGCTCGCTGATTATAAATGTAACGCCCAAATCCTCATTCAAGCGTTTAACGGTATTGATAAAGTCCACGCAGGCAATCGGGTCAAGCTGTGAAAGCGGCTCGTCTAAAAGTATCATTTTCGGCACTCCGACGGTTACCGAAGCAAGATTTAAAAGTTGCTTTTGACCGCCCGACAGCTCCGACGTGTTTTTATAAATCCATTGCGTTATTCCGAAATATCCTGCCGCTTCGGCTACACGGCGGCGCATCTGCATTTGTTCCGTGCCCGTGTTTTCAAGCGTAAAGGCAAGCTCGTGCCAGACTTTATCGCAGACGATTTGACTCTCAACATCTTGGAAAACAAAGCCTATGTCGGAACTTTTGGCATTTTCTATGTTATCACCGCAGAAAAGTATCTCGCCCGACCTTTTTCCGAACGGAGAAAGCTCTTTTTTAAGCATTTTTAAAAGCGTTGTTTTTCCGCTTCCGTTCTCACCGCACAGAAGAATTATATCCCCCGAATTTACACAAAATGATATATCCGAAAGCGATTTTTCCTTTGCCTCGGGGTATGTGAAATTTAGATTTTTGACAGATAATATTTCCATTTTATACTCTCCGCTGAATTTATTAAAAAGGGAAAAAGCGAAACAAGCGAGAACACAGCATATATTGAAATTCTCAAATTACTCATTTCAGGAACAAAAAATGTCGGGTAAAAAGCAAATGATGAATTTTCACGCACTCCGAAAACATAGACAAAGCCTATCAAAGAAATCACAAGCAATGAAATAAGCGTAATATCGGACGGTTTGATTTTATAAACCGAATAACTCGTTCGCTCGCTCTCGCCGTAGCCTCTCGCTTTCATTGAAAAGGAGGTTTCGACCGCATTTTCAAGGCTTTGCGTTACAAGCGTCAAAAAGACCTCGCAGGCGTTTCTTATTTTCTTAAAAATATTTTTTTCGGGATACAGCCCCATTGCTTTTCGTGTGTCGTTTATATCCTTTACAGTCTTTATATAAAGCGGTATAAACCTCATAACCATTGTGATAACAAGCGTTGTTTTCGGCAGACTTTTTGAAAAAAGATACTGCATTTTATCGTCGGTCAAAACGGCGTTTACACTCTTAAACCAAAGTATCACCGCCGACACCATAACGGACATATTAAGCCCGTATAAAAGCGCTTCAAGGGTATATGCACTGTCGCCCAAATAGAAAAGCACGGTTATTCCGTTGTGCGAAAAAAGCGGATTTGTTAGAGTCAATAAAGCTGTCAATACCAAAAGAAAAGCGGCGTCTTTCAAAAGTCCTTTTCCGAACAGGTTTATACAAAGCAATATCGCACCTAAAAGTGATAAGCTTAGTATAATCGGGTCTGACGAAAAGACGCTTACCGAAATCACCGCAATATAATACAACAATAAAAACAGAGGGTGAAAACGTGAAAAACAAACTCTTGTTCTCATTTTCATCCCTCCGAAAGTTATTACTTTTATTTTTTATCTTTATCCGCTTCGGCTTCTTCAACCTTGAAGCTTCCTTTTTTCGCACCCTTGACCTTTATAATCTCGGGTGCGTTTGCCTTGCGTTCCTCTTCTCGCTTACGGTCGGCAATTTCCTTTTTGCGATTGTGTTCAATCTGCTTTTCCGAAAGCTCCTTCGCCCTCTCTGTCGCCTCGTTCTCACATTGCTTAAGCCTTGCGCTCAAGCGGATAAGGAACAAGCTCATATCCTTGGGAGAAATGAAAATATATCTTTTCTCCTCTTCGTTTTTGCTGTTGATTCTTGTATATCCTATTGCAATTCTGTCAAGCGAAAGAGCCACAATGCTCTTGTCCTTTGTCTCAAAATCTCCGTCCTCAACGGTAAAAATATCCGAATACTTGATTTTATAAGCTCTGAACGGATAATCGTGAATATAGAGATAATCCGTTTTGAACTCATAATACGTCATAAAGAGCATCGGCAAAATCAAAATAACGTCAACGACGCACATTATAATCGCAACATTCACGCCGAAGTTCGACATTGAAAAATATTTCGTCGAAAACAACAGAGCGATTATTATGTGGTATATCACCACGGCGGCAACAAGCAACTTATTGACGCCCGACTTGAATTTCAGTTGCATAGAATAAATCACTCCTATCGGCAAAATATAAAATCGGTGATTAAATGAAAAAGCTATTTTCATTCCTCGGCGGAATACTCACAGGAATAATAAATGTGCTTTTGGGTGCGGGCGGAGGCGTTATTGCCGTATTTCTTTTGAAAAAATGCTCACTCGACCAAAAACAAGCTCAAGCCAATGCTCTTGCCGTCATACTTCCCATATCCGTAATCAGTTTGATTATATACTCATATCACGGATATGTCAATTTTTTTGATAATTTACTTCTCATTCCGCAGGCGGCTGTCGGTGCTGTTTTAGGCACGGCAATACTTAAAAAAATATCGCCGAAAATCTCAAAAAAGCTCTTCGGAGCGTTTATGATTTGGGCGGGAATAAGGATGCTTACTAAAATATGAAATACTCTTTTATTGATATACTCGCAGGAATACTCTCGGCAATAATTGCCTCAATGGGGCTCGGAGGCGGCGGAGTATATATAATGTATTTAACGCTTGTAAAGAACACTCCGCAAATTAACGCTCAAGGATTAAATTTACTGTTTTTCATTCCCTGTGCCGCAGTATCGCTCATAATTTATATCAAAAATAAAATGATTAAACCCAAAGCGGTTATTCCTATGGCTTTAGGCGGCGGTGTGGGTGCGATTATCGGCAATTTTCTGCTTCCCGGCATACCTCAAAGCACGCTTAAAATCATATTTTCGGTATTTCTTATAATAATGGGTGCTTACACGATTTTTTCAAAAACAGAAAAGGCAAAATAAACTGTTGTTACTTTCATATAAATATGATAAAATTATAATATATTTATTATGAGGGGTGCAGGTATGGAATACAAAACTCTTTTTACACCTATGAATATAGGCAATGTTGAAATTAAAAACAGAATTGTTATGCCTCCTATGATGCTCGGCTTCGGTCAGTTCAACGGAAAACCCACAGAGGAAATGATGAACTACTACGAGGAGCGTGCAAAAGGCGGTACAGGTCTTATCATAACCGAAATCACAAGGGTTGACGATTTCAGCGGTGCGTCGGCTTTTGCTCAGCTTGCGATAAGCCACGATTATCATATCAAGCCCTTGGCAGAGATGATTAACCGTGTTCACTCGCACGGTGCAAAGATGTTTATCCAGCTTCATCACCCCGGCAGACAGAACCTTACCCTTATGATGGGCACCGTTCCGCTTTCCGTCGGAATGGAAAAGGTTATGGGCTCGCTTTACGGCAAAATGTTCTACAAATTAGCTCCGTCTGCAAAGAAGCTTATGGAAGCCGACCTTTTACCGAGAGTTTATTCTCCGTCAGAGTGCGACAGGGCGTATTCCGCCGAAAGCCTTAACAAAGAAATGACCGTAAAGCAGATTAAAAAGATAATCCGTGAATTTATCCTCGGTGCAAAGAGGGCGAAAGCGGCAGGCGCAGACGGTGTTGAACTGCACGCAGCACACGGATATTTAATTCAGCAGTTCTTATCGCCCTACACCAATCAGAGAACGGACGAATACGGCGGAAGCTTTGACAAGAGAATGAAATTCCTCCTTGATATTCTCAAGGGCATCAAGGCTGAATGCGGTAAGGATTTCCCTGTAATCGTAAGACTTTCGGTTGACGAGTGTTACAAGGAAATCGGCAGAGAGGGCGTTGGCTACACCCTCCCCGACGGCGTTAGAATGGCAAAAATCATTGAGGAAAACGGTGCGGACGCTATCGATGTTTCCTCGGCAGGATATGATACATACAACTATTGGCTTGAGCCCACCTCGTTTGAGTGCGGATGGCGTAAGTATATGGCAAGAGCCGTAAAAGACGCCGTTAAAATCCCCGTGCTTGCGGCAAACCTTATCAGAAGTCCCGAGCAGGCGGAGAGCCAGCTTGAGGATGGCACTCAGGACTTTGTATGTTTGGGCAGACCTCATATTGCCGATCCGCATTGGGCTAACAAGGTCAAGGAAGGCAGAGAGGACGAAATCAGCAGGTGCATTTGCTGTCTTTATTGTATGGAAAGTATGCAGGCAAACGCATACAAGGGTACTCACGCTCAATGCTCGGTAAACCCGAAGCTCGGTCATGAAAAGGAAACGCTTAAAATAAACGGAAACGGCAGGTCAGTACTCGTTGTCGGCGCAGGTCCGGCAGGTCTTATGTGTGCTAAAACGCTCGCTAAGAGAGGCTTTGACGTTCTCGTTGCCGAAAAGCAGGAAAAGACAGGCGGTCAGCTGCTTCTTGCGGCTGCTCCCCCGAAAAAAGAGAAAATCAACTGGCTTATTGAGGATTTAACTCACACGGCACAAAAAGCAGGTGCGAAAATCGAGTGCGGAGTACCCGTTGACAAGGAAATGATTGAAAAGGCAAAGCCGTATGCGGTTATAGTTGCAACGGGTGCGAATGCTATTAAGCCGAGAGCGATAAAAGGCTCGGACAGAGATAATGTTTTCACCACAACCGATATTCTAAACGGCTCTGTTGAAATCAAGAATAAAAAGGTTGCAGTTATCGGCTCGGGTATGACGGGTCTTGAAACCTCCGAACTTCTTTGCGAGAACGGAAATGACGTTACGATTGTCGAAATGGCAAATGAGATAGCACCCGGTACTTGGATGCAGCACGTTGACGACTGTATGCCGAGACTTCTTGAACATAACACGAAGTTCATTACAGGTCATAAGCTTGTTGAGATTGACGACACGGGAATTGTCGCAGTTGATATTAAAAACGATAACATTAAGGTTGTCAGAGCAGATTATGTCATTTTGAGCCTCGGCGTTAGGTCAGAAAATTCGCTTGTTTCAGAAGCTCGTTCGGTATGCAAAAATGTTTTTGTTATCGGCGACGCAGGCAAGACAGGCAGAATTGCAGACGCAACCGCACAGGGCTATGATATAGGAAAAAGGCTTTAATCTATGAAAAAAAGGAAAACCGCTTTTATCATTTTGACAATTTCATACTTTTTGATAACGGCGGCTGACCTTACCCTTACATTTTTGGCAACGCCCGATTTAAGCCTTGAGGGAAATCCCCTTGTGACAACCTACGAATTCGGTTGGGCGGGGCTTGTGGCAATAAATATTGTTACGTTTGTACTGTATTTTATTATGGCAAGATATGCTTATATAAAATACCGTGCTCCCGAGTCCGACGAAACGAATGATATAAAAAGGTATTTAGCGGACATCACATACGGAGACCCCGAAAAAACTTCATTCGGTATGTGGAGACGGCCTAAATATTGGGCACCGCAAATCGCTTGCCTTTGTTACAGCGTTGCGACGGCATTGCCGTTTGCAAGAGTGATTGTTGTTATTGAATGGCTCTTGATGATAAACCACATAAAAGCCCGAGTTTTCTTTACGATAGTCGCAATGTTCCCTTTCGGCAGGATTGACTTTTTCGTTGCTATCATTTTAGCATGGTTTTTAAGCGGAGTTTGGATAAGAAAAGAATATCTTAAAAACGCAGAGCGAAAATACAGTGAGGAATTGAACAAATAAGTTGAATTGCACGGGCAATCTTGAAGGTTGTCCGTGCAATTTTTTATTAAATGTTCCACACAGTCGTTTGCAAACGACCGACACCCGTAGGGACAACCCTTGCGGTTGTCCGTTGGTTTGATTTTATATGTAATTTGATTTGCCACCGCCGAGGAAATTAACGAATATATAACGGGTATCGGCTGTAATTAAAATTGAATTGCACATCACATCGTAGGGGCGAACTGTGTTCGCCCGTTTTTAATTTGCTATGAATTGACGGGCGACCGCAGGTCGCCCCTACGGTTGTGCAAAATTTTTCAACGTCATATTTGCCGTAAATTATCATATATCAACAATAATCTAACGGCTTAAATCACATTAAAACACACCTACAACCCGTAGGGACAGGGCTTGCCCCTGTCCGAACAAGCTAACAAAAACAAAACTGTTTTCGGGTGATATCAAATTAACGATTATATGAAAATAAAGCCTTCCTCTGACAGGCAACGTATGCGACCGCCGCCTGTGGCGGATAAAGGGAGCATCTGTTGGCGCAGCGGTCGATTTTGTGCGGCACTCCAAGCCGCATAAACAAAATCGGGATACCGCAAGAGGGCAATAGGTGGCACGCCGCAGGCGTGACGGAAGGAGAGATAACGAAAGTTTGATGTTTATTGCTTTCTCTCCCTCAGTCATTTTTCTTCGAAAAACGACAGCTCCCTCGTCAGAGGGAGCCTTTGTCGGACAGCCGCAAGGGCTGTCCCTACGGTCGCATAAATTTTCAATTTCAACCAAATTTTCAGTTTGGCAGCAACGTTAATCGCTATATATACAAACAGTTATAAAAGCGACGCACCGAGCCTTTCACAGTCGGAAAGCGTCTGCCCGTCGGGGGCTTCGTTGCATATTACGCTGTCGCAGACAAGGTTAGCTCCTGCCGCTTTGCAATCGTCCTCCCAAGCTTCCATCCATTCGCCGCCTCCCCAGCCGTATGAGCCGAAAAGTGCGATGGATTTTCCGTTAAGATTTGGTTTGCACGCAGAGAACATCGGTTCAAATTCCGACTCTTCAAGCTGCTCACAGCCCATTGACGGGCAACCGAAAGCAATACAATCATAGCCTTCAACCATATCGGGACTAAATTCATCGGGTGTAAAAAGCTGAACCTGTGCGCCTGCTTTTTCCGCTCCCGACTTTACAGCCTGAGCCATCTCAAGCGTGTTACCCGTACCACTCCAATATACTACTGCAATTTTACTCATAAAAATTTTCCTTTCATACCGTGAGCTTTGCAAGGCTTCTTCCGTCCTGCCAAAGCCGTTTATATACAGACTTGCATTTGTTGAATTTTGCAAAAGTCTTAATTGCCTCACATTCGTTACAGTACACCTTCCAACAGCCGGTGCACTTACAATTCTGACCGGCATTGTCGATAAATCCGACAACGTCGCCGAGAGGATACCCGAGGAACAAGCCTATCTCGTGCGGAAATTCACCGCTTAAAGCCAATCGTGATTGAAGTCTTGAAATACAGTATTCAACATCAACAGACTCGTATCCGTATTCACGCAGAAGCTCCGCAACGCCTTTTCGAGATAAATCAGCCGCAAGCTTTGATTTCCTGTATGTGTAAACAAGTGCCGAGCTTTCGGTTTTTTTAAGAATCAGCAATTCAATCCCCTTTTTTGAAAGCTGACCGTTGAGAAGCTCAACCGATAAGTCGAGTTCGTTTTCGCTCTCAAAAGGGATATTCATTAAATTTGCGGTTTTCAGCGACGCAAGCGTCGGCGAGCAATGTTCTATAAGATATTTTTCAAGCATTATCAGCGTTCCCGTAAAGATTTATAAAATTCAGTTAGCATATGCTAACTTTGATTTCCAAAATAAGGCTCGAGCCGTGTCGATTTTGCTGAGCCTTCGAGTTAGCTACTGCTAACCGTGAATAAATCATACCATTTTACTATGCATTTGTCAAGATTTTTTTATAAAATAAATTTATCGTTCAATAATTCTGTTTCAAATCCGTTTTTCGTTCCTGTCCGCAATCCGCAAAAGTTGGTAGCTATACTGTGCAAACGACGACGTGGAAATTAACGGATATATAACTGCTATCGGCTGTAATTAAAATTGAATTGAACATCGTAGGGGCGAACTGTGTTCGCCTATTTTTATTGTCAGATGAAATTGACAGGCGACCGCAGGTCGCCCCTACGGGTTGTAGGTGGATTTCAATGCTGTTTTAGCCGTAAATGTGATTATATATCAAATTTCCTGCGGACAGTGGCAAGAGCTGTCCCTACGGTTGTATGAATTTTTTAATTGATAATATTAAATTTTACATATTTTTACACGGTCTTTTTTTACTTGACAACAAATACTGAATATTGTATAATCATTTTAATTATTATAATGGCGAAAAATTGGATTATTTTTAATTTACGTAAATTTTGTTACGCTGTTTCTTAACAAATATTCACTTTTTTTCGGCTTTATTTTAGTCATTTTATCGGTAATTATTTAGGAGGTTATATACATGAAAGTTCAGTTTACCGAAACCGTCCTCCGAGATGCTAACCAGTCGCTTATCGCAACGAGAATGCCCTTTGAAAAATTTGAGGGAATTCTTGAAACGATGAACAAAGCCGGTTACTATTCTATGGAATGCTGGGGCGGCGCAACATTTGACTCCTGTCTGCGTTATCTTGACGAGGATCCGTGGGAAAGATTGAGGAAAATCAAGGCTAAGTGCCCTGATACAAAGCTTCAGATGCTTTTGAGAGGTCAAAATCTTCTCGGCTACAAGCATTATCCCGACGATGTTGTCAGAATGTTCGTTAAGAAGAGCGTAGAAAACGGTATCGACATTATCCGTATTTTTGACGCACTCAACGACACGAGAAACATTCGTGTTGCCGTTGACGAAACCATCAAAAACGGCGCTATCGCATCAGGTGCTATTTCCTTTACAACAAGCCCTGTTCATACTTTGGAAAAGTACGTTCAGACAGTTAAGGAAATGAAAGAAATGGGTTGCTCGACTATCTGTATTAAGGATATGGCAGGCGTTATGACTCCGAAAGAGGCTAAAGACCTTATCGGCGCTATCAAAAATGCCGTTCCCGATATGCCTGTTATCCTCCACACTCACTGCACAACGGGTATGGCTTATATGACAATTTTCCAGGCTATCGAGGCAGGCTGCGACGTTATCGACACGGCTACATCCTGCTTCTCGGGCGGCACATCACAGCCTGCTACGGAAACTATATATGACGCTTTGACAGAGCTTGGCTATGAAACAGGCCTTGACAGAAGCGTTCTTAAAAAGGTAAACGACCACTTCAAGCCCATCAGAGACGAATATCTCAAATCGGGACTTCTCAAGCCTAAGGCTCTTGTTACAGACACAGACGCTCTTACTTATAAAGTTCCGGGCGGTATGCTTTCAAATATGATGGCTAACCTTGAAGATATGCACGCTCTCGACAGAATGGATGAGGCTTTGCTTGAAATTCCGAGAGTTCGTGAAGATATGGGTTATCCTCCCCTTGTTACTCCGCTTTCACAGATGGTTGGTAATCAGGCTGTTACAAACGTACTTGTCGGCGAGAGATACAAGAACATTTCAAAGGAAATCAAGGCTTATATCAGAGGCGAATACGGTAAAGCTCCGGGCGAGATAAATCCCGAGCTTCTTAAAAAGGTTCTCGGCGACGAAAAGCCCATCACCTGCCGTTTTGCAGATACTCTTGAGCCTGCATTTGAAAAGGCTAAGGCTGAAATCGGCGACAAGGCAAAGAGCGACGAAGACGTTCTTTCCTATATCGCATTCCCGACTCAGGCTGAGGCATTTTTCGATAAGCGTGAAGAGAAAAAGAAAAACACCTTCACATATTCGATTAAAAAGATTGAGGACTAAGGAGGGCTTGATATGTATTTTCTTAAATATGCCGACGGCGCTATCTCCTTTACCGATGCACTCAACGTTTCAATCACGGGTATCGTCGTAGTTATGCTTATCCTTGCGCTTCTTGCTGTGCTTGTGCTCTTGCTTTCAAAGGCTATCCGTGCAGTTGAGAGCGCAGCAAAGAAAAAAGCACCCAAAGAGGAAACAGTCAGCACAGCTGCACCGACGGCAACAGGCTCCGCTTTACCCGACACTCAGTCGGCAGGCAAGCTTGACCTTATAAACGTTGATGACAAAACTGCTGCGGTTATTATGGCAATTGTTTCAAATGAAAGCGGTATTCCTCTTAACAGATTGCAGTTTAATTCGATTAAAAAGATAGAAGAATAAGGGAGAGAAAGTTATGAAATACGTTGTTACATTAAACGGAACAGATTATGAGGTTGACGTTACAGAGCTTAGCGAGGCAATCGTTACAAACGTTGCTCCCACAGCTCCCGTAGCTCCCGCAACAGCACCCGTTGCTGCTCCTGCTCCTGCCGCTGCTCCCGTTGCAGCAGCACCCGTATCGGGAACAGGTACGCCCGTTACTTCCCCCATGCCCGGCACAATCCTCAAGGTCAGCGCTGCGGCAGGTCAGAGTGTAAAAGAGGGCGACGTTCTCTTTATCCTCGAAGCTATGAAAATGGAAAATGAAATCGTTGCTCCCGTCAGCGGTACAATCTCACAGGTAGTTGTATCCTCGGGCAACACGGTTGACACAGACCAGACTCTCGCTTTCATCGGTTAAGGAGGAGCGAAAAATGTCGATTATAACTTCCATTGTTGAAATATTTCAGACCTCGGGTTTTGCCGCACTTTCTTGGCAAAACTGGGTTATGATAGCGGTTGCATTCGTTCTTTTGTACCTCGCTATCGTCAAGAAGTTTGAGCCGTTGCTGCTTCTTCCAATCGCATTCGGTATGCTTCTTGTAAATGTTTACCCTGAAATTATGTATGACCCGTTATCAATCGCAACCCCGGGCGGTGAGGTGCTTGACGCAAACGCACATTGGTACGATTCGGGCGTTTTAAGGCTTATTTACTGCGGTGTTAAATCGAGTATCTTCCCCTGCCTTATCTTTATGGGCGTCGGCGCAATGACAGACTTCGGTCCGCTTCTCGCTAACCCCTCAAGCCTTCTTTTAGGTGCTGCGGCACAGCTCGGTATCTATGTTGCTTTCCTTATAGCAATCGTTATTCCCGAGTTCAGAATAGGTAATTTCGTGTTCGACGGCTTTACCGCACAGGAAGCGGCATCAATCGCTATTATCGGCGGTGCAGACGGTCCTACGGCAATTTACCTCACAGGTAAACTCGCTTCGCATCTTTTAGGACCTATCGCAGTTGCGGCTTATTCATATATGGCACTTATTCCGCTTATTCAGCCCCCGATTATGAAGCTCTTGACCACCAAAAAAGAGCGTGAAATCAAGATGGATCAGTTAAGAACCGTCAGCAAGGCAGAAAAGATTATCTTCCCGATAGTTGTTACTGTTCTCTGCGTTCTTATTATCCCGTCAACAGCTCCGCTTATCGGTATGCTTATGCTCGGTAACCTCTTTAAGGAGTCGGGCGTTACAGACAGACTTTCCGACACCGCACAGAATGCGCTTTGCAATATCGTTACAATTATGCTCGGCGTTACAGTCGGTGCTACGGCTGAGGGTAAGACTTTCCTTGACATTAAGACAATCCTTGTTATCGTTATCGGTCTTATCGCATTCGCTTTCTCAACCGCAGGCGGCGTGCTTTTCGGAAAACTTATGAATGTAATCACAAAGGGAAAGGTAAATCCCCTTATCGGCTCAGCAGGCGTTTCTGCAGTTCCTATGGCTGCTCGTGTTTCGCAGGTTGAGGGCAGAAAATACAACCCCTCGAACTTCCTTCTTATGCACGCTATGGGACCGAACGTTGCAGGCGTTATCGGCTCGGCAGTTGCGGCAGGCTTCTTGCTTTTGACTTTCCAATAACTGATATAACCCCTATAAAATCAACCCTTGAATTTGCAAACGCATTTTCAAGGGTTTTGTTTTTGGCGGGCTTTATGCACGGTAGGGCGGGGAGCCATGTCTGACGAGCATAGAAAAGTTAAGAGTGAAGAGTGAAAAGAAGCAGGTGCTTCGCACGGAGTGAAAAAATATATCATACCGTAGGGACAGGGCTCGCCCCTGTCCGCAACAAATTACATATTAAATCAAATTCACGGACAACCGCAAGGGTTGTCCCTACGGTTGTGCGAATATTTTAATATGATATTAGCCGTGGATTATGATAAATTAACCACAATCTAACGGCGGGAGCAAGCCCCCGCCCTACACCGTAAAATTAAATTTTAGGATTTATATACGGCTGTTATCAAATTGAAAATTTATATTGACCCGTAGGGGCGACCTGCGGTCGCCCGCCAATTCATAGCAAATAAAAAACGGGCGAACACAGTTCGCCCCTATGATATAATATAAAAATATAATTGTTTGTAACCGTTGATTTTATATGATTTTGTAAAAATCCCTCAGTCATTTTTCTGCAAAAAATGCCAGCTCCCTTTACAAGGGAGCCTTTGACGGACAACCGCAAGGGTTGTCCCTACGGTTTGTTGGTATATGATGATTTGCGGTTGAAACGATATTAAAATTTTCATACGACCCGTAGGGGCGACCTGCGGTCGCCTGCCAATTCATAGCAAATTAAAAACGGGTGAACACAGTTCGCCCCTACGATATAATATAAAAATATAATTGTTTGTAACCGTTGATTTTATATGGTTTTATAAAATCCCTCAGTCATTTTTCTGCAAAAAATGCCAGTTCCCTTTACAAGGGAGCCTTTGTCGGACAACCGCAAGGGTTGTCCCTACGGATGTACGAATATTTTAATATGATATTAGCCGTGGATTATGATAAATTAACCACAATCTAACGGCGGGAGCAAGCCCCCGCCCTACACCGTAAAATTAAATTTTAGAATTTATATACGGCTGTTATCAAATTTAATAATTTATATGACCCGTAGGGGCGACCTGTGGTCGCCTGCCAATTCATAGCAAATTAAAAACGGGCGAACACAGTTCGCCCCTACGATATAATATAAAAATATAATTGTTTGTAACCGTTGATTTTATATGGTTTTATAAAATCCCTCAGTCATTTTTCTGCAAAAAATGCCAGCTCCCTTTACAATGGAGCCTTTGACGGACAGGGGCGAGCCCTGTCCCTACGGATTGTTGGTATATTTTAATGTGATTTTAGCCGTAAATCAACATATATCAACAACACTCCACATTCCACATTCCTCACTCCGTCATAATTCCCCTTTCACAGCATTATATACAGCAATGACATAAGCAATTCCTCGTCTGCTCCGTCCGACTGCAAGAGTAAAAGCAGAGCAAGCAACAATGCTTTGTCCGGCTCTTTGAAAACCGTGTCGAGTAAATCCGCCTTTGTCGATTTTTCCGTTTCCCGCTTTGCCTTTTGGTTTATCGGCTCAAAATACTCCTTGAATGACTCATATGATTTGCTTTCGGGCAGGTCAACGGGCATTTGAATTCTGTTTTTAGTGGGCGTTGACCTTACGGCGTTATAGAAATTTTCTTTATATGTATTTTCGTCCTTTTGACTGCTTCGCTCATTGCCGTTTTCGTCGGACAGCTCACGCTCTGCCTGCTTTGCGACATTTTGTGCCCTCGCTTGCATTTCTCTCACTCTTTCAAGTGCCTTTGCCTGCATTTCCTGCATCTCGTCAAAATTATATTCTTTCATCAAAACAGCCCCTTCAATAAAGGAAGTGCGTCCATAAGCCGCAGGAATTTCATTGCTTCCTCAGCCTTTGTCCGTCGTTCCTCGCTCAACAACGGTTCAAGTGCCTTAATAAACGCCGTTTTATCGTTATCGGTGTTCATTTGCGTTGCAACCTTCATCAGCATATTTGCCGTGTCATTGCCGAAAAGTGCGGATATTCCGTCGGTGCTTTGCTCGGACTTTTTGCTTTCCTTTTCGCCGTTCATAAGCGACGAAGCAACGCCTTTGAGTTTTTCCATATCCTGCGGACTGATTGAATTTAACAAATCGTTTATGTTATCCATTGTCATCCCCCGTCAATTCCCTAATTATCCTCTGTGCTTTCTCGCTTGAAAGCAATTCGTTCAAGGCTTTTTCGTCGTTCAAAACGGCATTCAGCCTGTTCGACTGCTCCTCGTTCAATTTCTCCGTCAAATACCTGCCTAAATCTTTTTTAGCTTTATTCTTTTTGAATTCTTCAATAAAATCGCTTGCGCTCATATCGTTTTTCATTGCAATAACCTCCGATATTTGATATAATATTTTTATGTTAAGCAAAAGGAGAATATGAATGAGAGCAGTTGTTTTTTCCGACTCGCACGGCGACAGCGCAAGCATAAATATGCTTTTATCAATGCACAGAAACGCCGATATGTTTATATATTTGGGCGACGGCGAGGAAGATTTGTTTATGCCTCAAAATCTTAATATAATCGGCACAAAACCGCTTATTGCCGTAAAGGGGAACAATGACTTCGGCTCTTCGCTTCCCGCTGAAACGACCTGCTTCCTTTCGGGCAAAAAAATATACGCCCTGCACGGTCATACAAAGGGCGTTAAATATTCTACCGATTTGCTTCAAAAAATCGCTATGGAAAGCAATGCGGATGTAATTCTTTACGGGCACACGCATATACCGAGGGTCGAATATATGGCAGGGGTGTA
Organism: Candidatus Fimenecus sp.; assembly: GCA_052298855.1. Classification (GTDB taxonomy): domain Bacteria; phylum Bacillota; class Clostridia; order Oscillospirales; family Acutalibacteraceae; genus Fimenecus. The sequence continues at coordinate 106,653 of DAVZXP010000005.1, forward strand.
TTTTATGTGTCCGGGTGCAATTTACAAAGGCGAATACGGAATTGTAGACGTTGACGAAAAAACAAAAACGGTACTTTGCCATACCGCTAATCTTTGATAAGGAGAAATATATGTATCTTTATAAAAATGTCAGGGTCATACTTGAAAATGAAATAAAGGAACTTGAGGTTTTGACTCGTGGCGAAAAAATCGTTGAAATTGCAGAAGAAATCGACTGCCCGAGTGCTGAAATAATCGACGGAAACGGTCGCTTTTTGTCGGCAGGCTTTATTGACCTGCACGTTCACGGCGGCGGAGGATTTTCCGCAATGGGCACGAAGGACGATATACTCAACATGGCAAGGGCGCACGCAAAATACGGCACGACTTCGATTTTGCCGACCGCTTTGGCAGCCCCTCTTTCGCAGTTAAGCGAGGTTTGTGCGAACACCAGACTTGCAATGAGCGAAAACAGAAATATTTTAGGCTCACATTTGGAAGGTCCGTTTTTGTCGGTCAAAATGTGCGGTGCGCAGAGCACGGACAATCTTTTTGTACCGAGTAAAACTAATTACATCGACTTTTTAGACAAATACGGCGACACCGTTAAAATGATGGGTGTGGCACCCGAGCTTGACGGCGCTTATGAGCTTGGCGAAGAGCTTGCAAAACGGGGAATTATCGCAAGTGTTGCTCATTCATCGGGGAATTACGATACGGCTTACGAAGCGTTAAATCACGGCTTTTCGGACATTACGCACATTTATAATGCCTGCACCTCTTGCTATAAGGATGGCGTGTTCAGGAGAGCAGGAACAGTCGAGGCTGCGCTTTCTGATGACAGATTTTCAGTTCAGGCGATTTCAGACTTAGTGCATTTACCTGTCGGCGTTTTGAGGCTTATCTACAAGGCAAAGGGCTCTGACAAAATGTACCTTATCACAGACGGTCTTGAATTCTCGGCGTTTGATATGAACGAGGGCGAGGAGTTCACGCAGAAGAACGGCGTTAAGGTCGTATATGAGGACGAGGTTATGAAGCTCGCCGACCGTTCTTGTCTTGCAGGAAGCACGGCAAACGGCGCAAGGCTTGTCAGAAATATGTATAAGACAGTCGGCGTTCCACTCAACGAGGCGGTTAAAATGATGACGCTCACACCTGCAAGGGTAATCGGCGTTGACTCATATAAGGGCAAAATCGCAGATGGCTATGACGCAGATATAATTCTTTTTGACGAAAACGTTGAAGTTTCGTCTGTTATGATAAACGGAAAATTAGCGTAAAAAGCAGCTCCGCAGTTAGTATTTAAACTTACTGCGGAGCTTTAAATTATCTTCTTCTGTTGTTTTGAGGCGGTCTGCGACGCTTTGAGCTTGAGGTGCTCAAATACACTTTCGGTTTCTTATGCGGCTTTTTACGCCTGCTCTTATTCTTGTAAAGCGATACGAGATAGACCGCAAGGACGATTATTGCAAGCACGGCAAGAACAATGAAGAATGGCGAAGTAAATACATTCTTAAAGACATTTACGATCCATAAAAATATGTTTACGTTTACGTCCTCAGCCGCCACAAGGTCAACTGTTGCGATTTCCGTTTGAGCGTACATAATCCTTGCCCTGCCGACCTTTTCGCCCTTTTTAATCGGTGCGTTGATTACCGTCGGCGTCTCCTCGGGAATAGGCTCGATAAGCACGCTTGAGCCGTCTGTTCCGACAGGCACAAGAGCCGTAACATCATTTGCAGGCACAAGCCTTACATGGTCCGTGCGAAGCGAGAGCTTAACATCAATTACAGTTACAATCTTTGTGGTGTCGGCAATTTTTTGAAGTCTGATATTGTCAAACACCCACTTATACAGCTTTTTAGCCTCAAGGAAGGCACAGTTTTCGTCGTTGCCGTCGCCGTTGACGTCTCTTGCAGGTGCGCCCATAATGATACAAACGTAATTGTAGCCGTCCTTGCTCGCCTTTGAAATGAAGCAATGACCTGCCTTGCTTGTCGTACCCGTTTTAATACCCTGTGCGTACTCATAATAATAGGTTTTGAAGTTCGGATTTATCATCCAGTTTGTCGAAGTGAAATTACGCTCGGGCGAAAGGTTTGTCGCAGGCATTGTGTACCTATAAACGTTGCAGATTTCAAGGAAAACGGGAATTGTAAGGGCGTGCTTTACTATAAGAGCCAAATCGTTTGCAGTGGTGTACTGACCCTCCGAGTCAAGTCCGTGCGGATTGTCAAAATGCGTGTTCTGACAGCCGAGCGAAACGACAAAATCGTTCATCATACCGACAAACTTGTCAATATCCCCGCCGCCGATATAATCTGCAAGGGTGTTTGCGGCTTCGTTTGCCGATTTTACAAGCATACAATAAAGAAGTTGCCTGACCGTTACCTGCTCGTCCGCTTTAAGACCTGCCATTGAAGAACCTGTACCGTTTAAAAGCGAAATTGCCTTTTTCGGAACGGTTACAACGGTGTCGAGGTCGGGGCAGTTTTCAAGGGTTAAAATCGCCGTGGTTATTTTTGTAAGAGAAGCAGGCGCAGTTACCTTATCGGCATTTTTGTCAAAGATTACCGTGCCGTCGTCAAGGCTGAATAAAAGTGCAATATCCGCTTCCGTGTCAAGCTCGGAATTATACGAAGCGTAAGACGGAACGCACAGCGCCGAAGAAAAAATCAGCAAAACGCATAAAATTAAGGATAAGACTTTTTTCAACAAAAACACCCCTTGAAAACAATTAAAAAAAAGTGTATTATATATCACAGTCATTATAACAAATATATATATAAATATCAATTTATTTTTGAGGATGTGAACAATTTGATTTATGTTACCGGCGACACTCACGCAGACCCCGAACGCCTTTCGCTTTCAAAGCTTCGTGCACTTAAAGCAGGCGATACGCTTATTATTTGCGGAGATTTCGGCTTTTTGTGGGATGACAGCAAAAGAGAGCAGAAAATCATCCGTCAGCTCGGCAAAAGAAAATATAACATTTGCTTTATCGACGGTACTCACGAGAATTTCAAGCTTCTCAACAACTATGAGGTAAGCGAATGGAACGGCGGAAAGGTTCATAAAATATACGGCAACCTCTATCATCTTTTAAGGGGTCAGGTGTTTGAAATAGACGGCAAAACCGTGTTTACAATGGGCGGCGGCGAAAGTCCCGACATTGACATAAGAACCGACGAAAACGGCTGGTCTAAGGACGAAATTCCCACTCAGGAAGAGCTTTTAGAGGGCGTTAAGAACCTTGAAAAGCACAATTACAAGGTCGATATGGTAATTACGCACGAGCCACCGACAAGAATCAAGGGCTTTTTGCAGCTTAAGGATTATGACACGCTTCGTGTCAGCGCACTCAATGCGTATTTTGAGGAGCTTTCGGACTCCTGCGAGTTTGATAAGTGGTATTTCGGCAGTTTACACGCTGACAAATATATTTCAAGCACACATATCGGAGTTTTCAAGAATATTATCAATGCCGAAACAGGCGAAAAAGTCTAAATATTTGAGGATTTATAAATGAAGCTTACTAATTCAAGAAAATTGATAGGAAGTATCGAGATGCTTCTTGCGGTGATAATTATAGTTTTCGCTGTAGTTAAGGCACCCGACACCCCTGCCCCTAAGCCTGCCGACACAACGGTTGAGACGACTACGCAGGCACCCGAGCCGGACTCGCAGACGCAGCCGGAATCGACAACCGAAGCGCCGAAGCCATCGACCACCGCCTTTGCACAGACGGGTGACTACCAGATTACAAATTCAATCATAGTTTTCCCTGACTCGGCAATGGAAATGTATTCAATCGCTAAGACAAGGCTCGGCGAATATGCGCAGACAATCAACACCTTTGCCGCAAAGGTGCCCGATAAAAAGGTTTATTGTATGCTCGTGCCGACAAGAATTGCATTTTACGGACCCGAGGAATACAGGACGGGCAGTCACTCCGCACCCGACGGAATAAACATTGCGTATTCTCAGCTTTCCCCGAGCGTCACGTCAATCGACGCATACTCGGCTCTTTTACAGCACACGGACGATTACATTTATTTCAGAACAGACCATCACTGGACGGCGAGAGGCGCATATTACGCTTATTCGGCATTTTGTGAAAAAAACGGATTGTCGCACGCTCCGCTTTCTGCTTATCAAAGCGGCAGGCTCGACAATTTCGTCGGCACAATGTACCGCTACACAAACAGCGAAAACCTTAAAAATCATCCCGATTACGTTGAATACTTTATGCCTATTGTTGAGGCTTCGGGCGAATTTTATTCATCTCCCGCTATGACCGACGGTAAGCCGCTTCGCATTATTTCAACGAATATCACGGACACCTCAAGCAAATACATGTGCTTTATTCAGGGCGACAAACCGCTTGAAAGAATAGTAACCTCAAATCAGAACGGCAAGAAGATACTTGTTATCAAGGAGTCATACGGCAATGCAATGGTGCCGTTCCTGCTTGAAAATTACAACGAGGTTTATGTCCTCGACCCGAGACAGGACGGTGTAAAGGATATGAACCTTACAGAGTTTGTAAACAACAACGGTATAAACGAAATTTTGTTTATAAACTATCTTATGGCACCGTCAAACTCAAAGTATATGACAGCGCTTAATAATATCATAAACAAATAAATATTAGCGGTAAACAGCAAAAGCGTCCTTATTTAAGGGCGCTTTTTTACGGGTTCAAAAAAAGGGGGATAAATTGCTGTTCCCCTGCGCTGTAAAATCAAATTTGCGGATATATAACGGCTATCGGCTGTTATCAAAATTGAATTAAACATCATATCGTAGGGGCGAACTGTGTTCGCCTATTTTTATTTTCATATAAAATTTGACAGGCGACCGCAGGTCGCCCCTACGGGTTGTGTGTGTATTTTAATGGCATTTTAACCGGAAATCATTATATAACGGCAACAATCAAACGGCGGGAGCAAGCCCCCGCCCTACCGTGTGTAATTAAATTTTAAGGCTTTCATACGGCTTTTATCTAATTTGAAAATTTGTATGACCGTAGGGACAACCCTTGCGGTTGTCCGTTAATTTGATTTAATATGTAATTTTTTGCGGATTTTATGTCATTTCAGCCGTTAATTATCATATATCTGTTAATTTCGCACGGCGGGAGCAAGCCCCCGCCCTACCTCGTCGTCGTTTGCACCGTATCGTTCGCAACAGCCTTTGGCTGTCTCTCACTCACTATGCAACTCCTCCTTTTCCGCAAAAATCACGCTCGGCTCGCCTGTTCGGTTGTAAACGCCCTCACGACGGCTTGCTGTCGCTACCAACTTTTGCGGATTGCGGACAGGGGCAAGCCCTGTCCCTACGGAATAATATCTAATTTGAAAATTTGTGCAAAACAAAGGCTCCCTCGTCAGAGGGAGCCTAATTCATCAAATTTAATCTTCTTTTTTGTTCTCGCCGTTTTCTTTTCTCTTTTCGATAATGTAAGCGTGAACATTATCTGCAAGCTCGCCGTAGATTTTGAACTTCTTTCTGAATACGATAAGTGAAGCCGTAAGGAACACTATCGGAGCACCGAAAGCAAGCACGCCGATACCCGTCTTTGTGCCGTTTGTGAAGCTGCCTGCCTCATTCTGTGCATTGTAGTTCATTGCCCAAAGCGTGCCGAAAAGAACGATTGTCTGAATAGTATATGCCATCTTCTGCAAGAAGCCTTTCATTGAGAACGTGATACTCTCGTTTCTCACGCCGTTCTTATATTCGCCGTAATCGACAATATCCGCCAAGAAAATAGTCTGTGAAACGAACATTGAGGAAATACCGATAGAAGCGATAATATAGCAAATATCGAGTACGATAGGCAGCTTTATGAATGCGCCGAACAACAGCATCAACGCATAGCCTAAGATTGAGAATACAAGCGAAATCGTATATGTGGTACGCTTTGAAAACTTCTGTGAAAGCAACGGAACTACCAAAAGTCCGAGGATTGAGCCAACCGCACCTATCGTGCCGAACAAGGACTGCTTTGTCGGGTCGCCGAGAGCGTCCGAGAAGTAGTAAGCCGCTGTCGAAGATGTAAGATACCAGCCTGCGTTTGAAAGCATTGCAAAGACCATAAATACAACAAGCTGATCATTTGACTTGATGACGTTGAAAATCTGCTTAAAGCTGAATTTCTGTTTTTCATTATATACAACATTTGTTTCCTTTGTTGTAAGGAAGCAGATAAGTGAGAAAAGCACCAATGCGACACCGCATATAATTGCCCATCTCGAAAAGCCCGAAGCCGAATAGCCCTTATCGGTTTTCTGCTCAAGGTCGCTTGAAAGCAAGGGGCAGATGATGGGAGTCAAAATTGAAATGATACCCTGACCTACGCCCGAAAATGTTCTTGCAACGGTTGCGACAAGGTTTCTTTCCTTTTCCTCGCTTGTGAATGACGGAATCATTGACCAATAAGGAATATCAGCCATAGTGTTTGTCATACCCCAAAGGACATACATAACGGCAATGTAGATATAAAGCTTCATTCCACTCATACCGAACGAGGTAAAGAGCAATGAAAGAACAACAGCGTTCGACAATGCACCTATTAAAATCCACGGACGGTATTTGCCTAATTTTGTTTTGGTGTTATCAACGATAGTACCCATCATTGGGTCGTTAATGCCGTCCCAAATTCTTGCGATAGGCGTTAATATAAGCAAAAACGCCTCGGGAAGATTGAGCACGCTCGACAGATAATACGAAAGGTATGTGTAGAACATACCGTAGCTCAGGTCAAGACCTATTGCGCCGACGCCGTAGCCCAATTTTCCTTTGATAAATTTAAGTTGTTCCTTCATTTTTCCTATCCCCCGATGTTTTTGTCTTTATGCGTAATGCCGCCTGCATACAGCCTGCAAGCACGGAAAAGCACAGAATTTGTTTGGGCGTGCACAAGGTGTTATCAAACAATGACATCACCGCAAAACCCGAAAGTGATGAAAGAAAGGCTATACCGTAGCTTCTATACCAACCTGTCATACGACAGAGCTTGACAAAATCATAAGCCATTACCGAAAGCAGCACACCAAACAGACCTAAGCCTATTATTCCGCCCTCGGCAAGAACTTCGATAAACAGATTGTGCGAGTGTGAAAACTCAAGTCCGTTTTCAAAAAGATAACCCGTAACATTATTATAGCCTGCACCGACGCCCAAAAGGAAATTGTCCTTTATCAGTCCGAACGTACAGCCCCAAAGTCCTATTCTGTAATTGGTCGAAAGGTCCTGCGCCGCCGCAACACCTCTTCGTTCAAAAATCGTTACCATTATTATAAGCGAAGCCGCCGCCGCAACTCCCGACATAAATTTAGCCGGTTTTTTGCCTGCAAACGAAAGCACCATAAACGATACGATAATTGCAACCGCCGCCCCTCTTAAAAACGTAAAGAGTATGCCGAAGAAGATGAGCAATGAGCAGATAATTGAGAACGCACGCCGCTTTTTCGTTGCGGTATAAAAGCAGCAATACGCCGCTATCGGAAATGCCATTACAAGAAACGTTGCGAAAATCAGCGGATTTTCAAAGCAAGCGGCTACCCTGTCCCTGACCTCTTCGAAGAAGAAATCATAGTTTACCAATCCGTAAACGAATTCATCAAGCTTTTGATAAAGCGGATTCGGGAACAAATCGGAGCGTCCGACCGCCATAAAGCACATCTGAATTATGGCGATTACAGAGTTTGCCGCCGCCGTGCCGACAAGGCAGAGCATAATATTCTCAATTTTCTCCCTCGTGTCGCAAAGTGAGATGATTGTCATAGCGCAAACCGTCGCACCGATCCAAATAATTCCCATCATAACTGAAACTTTCGGAACTTTTGCCCAAAAGGCGGTTACGGCGAGATACACGGCGTAAACGGACATAATGATAAGAAACTTATCTCCCTTTAAGCTGATACGCTCAGTGCTTTTCCTTGTAACACAAAAGACAAAGACCACAAACGGTATGATAACCGTCAGATACTCGGGCAAGAGTGTGCCGAGAAACAGCGAAACCGCCAACAGCTTATATGCGACGGGGAAGCTTTTATCCTTTAGAAATTGCGGAATCAAATACATCAACCCCAAAATTGAATTACCGATATATATTATCATATTTCATCGGAAAATACAATAACAATTAAAGTAACAAAAAATGTGGGACACTAAACGGATTATTGCTTATTTATTACAAATTTATGAATTTTTGGAAAAGTACTTGATTTTTTTTGATAATCGGCTAAAATATATATTAGCACTCGGAGGTAAAGAGTGCTAACGAAATGTTTTTAATTCTTTTGGGAGGAATCTTATATGACAATCAAACCACTTGCTGACAGAGCTGTTCTCAAGTCAGTTGAACTCGAAGAAACCACAAAAAGCGGTATCATTCTTGCCGCTTCCGCACAGGAAAAGCCTCAGGTTGCAGAAGTTGTAGCAGTAGGCCCCGGCGGTGTTGTAGACGGTAAAGACATCAAAATGTATGTCAAAGTCGGCGACAAGGTAATTACAAGCAAATATTCAGGCACGGAAGTTAAAATTGACGACGTTGAATACGTTATCGTTCGTCAGTCAGACATTCTTGCAGTTGTTGAATAATCATTGGAGGTAATGAATTATGGCTAAACAGATTATATACGGCGAGGAAGCTCGCAAGGCTTTACAGTCGGGTATCGACAAGTTGAGCAACACAGTTAAAATCACATTGGGACCTAAGGGCAGAAACGTTGTTCTTGACAGAAAGTACGGCGCTCCCCTTATCACAAACGACGGCGTTACAATCGCTAAAGAGGTTGAGCTTGAGGACGCATTTGAAAATATGGGCGCTCAGCTCGTTAAAGAGGTTGCAACAAAGACAAACGACGTTGCAGGCGACGGTACAACAACCGCTACATTGCTTGCACAGGCTCTCGTTCGTGAGGGTATGAAAAATGTTGCGGCAGGCGCAAACCCGATGGTAGTTAAAAAGGGTATGCAGATGGCAGTAGACGCTGCTGTTGAGGCTATCAAAGCAAACGCACAGCCCGTTAAATCTTCAAGCGACATTGCAAGAATTGCTACAATTTCGGCAGCAGATGAATTTGTAGGCAAGCTCATTGCAGACGCTATGGAAAAGGTTACCGCTGACGGCGTTATCACTATCGAGGAGTCAAAGACCTCCGAAACTTATTCAGACGTTGTTGAGGGTATGCAGTTCGACAGAGGCTACATTTCACCCTATATGGTAACAGATACAGACAAGATGGAAGCTGTTATCGACGACGCTTACATTCTTATCACAGACAAGAAGATTTCTTCAATTCAAGAGGTTCTCCCCTTGCTTGAAAAGATTTTGCAGGCAGGCTCAAAGCTTGTTATCATTGCAGAGGATGTTGAGGGCGAGGCTCTTTCAACAATCCTTGTCAATAAATTGAGAGGCACATTCACTTGCGTATGCGTTAAGGCTCCCGGCTTCGGCGACAGAAGAAAGGAAATGCTTCAGGACATCGCAATTCTTACAGGCGGTCAGGTAATCACATCAGACCTCGGTCTTGAGCTTAAGGACACAGATATTCCTATGCTCGGTAGAGCTAAGCAGGTTAAGATTACAAAGGAAACCACCACTATCGTTGACGGTGCAGGCGACAAGGACAGCATCAAGGGCAGAGTTGCACAGATCAAGAGTCAGATTGAGGACACAACCTCTGAATTTGACCGTGAGAAGCTTCAGGAAAGACTTGCAAAGCTTGCAGGCGGCGTAGCTGTTATCCGTGTAGGTGCTGCTACCGAAACCGAAATGAAAGAAAAGAAGCTTCGTATCGAGGACGCTCTTGCAGCAACAAAGGCGGCTGTTGAAGAGGGCTGCGTAGCAGGCGGCGGCGTTGCTCTTTTGAACGCTATCCCCGAGGTTGAAAAACTCCTTGACACAGACGATGCTGACCTTAAAACAGGTATCAACATTGTTGTTAAGGCTATCGAAGAGCCGGTTAGACAGATTGCTCGCAACGCAGGTCTTGAGGGCTCTGTTATCGTAAATGAAATCGTAAACAAGAACAAGAAGGGTTACGGCTTCGACTTTGGTAAGGAAGAATATGTTGATATGTTCAAGAAAGGTATTCTTGACCCTGCTAAGGTTACACGTTCGGCTCTCCAGAACGCAGCTTCCGTTGCGGCTATGGTTCTTACAACCGAGTCACTTGTAACAGACATCCCCGATCCGCAGGCTGACGCAGCAGCGGCTGCAGCAATGGCACAGGGCGGCGGAATGTACTAATCCGAAATCCTAACGGCACAATAGCTAAGGCTCTAACCGAGAAAATCGGTTAGAGCCTTTTTGTTTTGCTTTTTTGATTTATTATATTTTTACTGATTGTCCGTATGTAGATTTTTGTACTTTTCCCTCGTGGCAAGTCCGCCCCTTATATGCCGTTGTGCCTTGTTCTCGTCAAGCACCTTACGAACTTTCAAATAAAGCGCATAATCACTCTTTTTAAGCCTTTGCGAAACGTCCGTATGAACGGTGCTTTTGCTTATTCCAAACGCCTTTGCGGTGCTTCTGACGGTTGCATTGTTGGTAATTATGTATTCGCCAAGCTCTGCGGCACGGTCATCAACTGTATAATTCAAAACTAAAACCCTCCTTTACATATCAGTAATAGATATGCAAAAAAGGGTTTTTATATTCTTTATTTCGTCAAATTACTTTGTGCCGAAAATTCTGTCGCCTGCGTCGCCGAGACCGGGAACGATATACTTATGCTCGTTGAGACATTCATCACAAGCAGCGCAGAAGATTTCAACGTCGGGATGAGCGAGTGAAAGAGCCTCAATTCCCTCGGGAGCTGCAATTATGCACATAAATTTGATTGATTTCGGATTATATGCCTTAATCTGATTTATAGCGTCGATAGCAGAACCGCCTGTTGCAAGCATCGGGTCGATAACGAAAACCTCACGCTGTGAAATATCCGACGGAAGCTTGCAGTAATAAGGAACGGGAAGTGCTGTTTCGGGGTCACGGTACATACCGATATGACCAACCTTTGCCGACGGTACAAGTGAAAGAACGCCGTCAAGCATACCCGTACCTGCACGGAGAATCGGTACGAAAGCAAGCTTTTTACCTGCGATTACTCTTGCCTTTGCAACCGCTACGGGTGTTTCGACATCGACTTCCTCAAGCGGAAGATCTCTTGTTGCCTCATAGCAAAGGAGAGTAGCAATTTCGGAAATAAGTGCTCTGAATTCCTTAGAACCCGTGTTTTTATCCCTTAAAATGCTAAGCTTATGCTGAATAAGCGGATGATTTGTAATTGTAATGTTTGCCATTTTCATTTCCTCCATATACTTCTTTTCATTTACCACAATAATTATATACCACTAAAAATTTAATTACAAGTTATTTTTGAGCGTTTTCAATATCCTTGAGCTGATCTATTCTTCTCTGGTGTCTGCCGCCCTCAAACTCGGTGTTCAGGAACACCTCGACAAGCTCGAGTGCAAGACCTGCGCCGACAACTCTGCCGCCCATGCAAAGCACATTTGCGTCATTGTGAAGTCTTGTATATTTTGCGCTGAAATAATCCGAACAGCAAGCGGCTCTGATACCGTTTACCTTGTTTGCCGCCATAGAAATACCGATTCCCGTGCCGCAACAAAGAATACCCTTATTGCCCTCGCCCGAAACGATTTTGTCGCAAGTCTTTTTGGCAATAAGCGCATAGTCAACCGAGTCAGCGGAATACGTACCGCAATCCTCGTACTCTATCCCCTTTTCGTCAAGATATTTTTTGATGGACTCTTTAAGCTCAAATCCACCGTGGTCAGCTCCCAAATAAAGCATAATTTATTCTCCTTTGTTTTTTAATTTATTGTTAAGCTCTCTCTGCGCCTGCGGCAGCCTCAAATAAACCGGTAAAAGTTCATTCGCACCGACAGTTTTTTCGCCCGAGAGAATTTTATCATACGCAATAAGCGCAACGCTCGACGCCTTCGGGAAACGTCTTTGCTCATCAGCCAACACAGCCTTTGAAAGCTCGCCCGACAACCTTTCAAAGCACATTTTTGCGCCGTCGCCTGCGAAAATAACAGGCTTGTCAAGTCCTTTGAGTTTTTCGAGCAATTCGTCAATCAAAATTGCCTCGTCGGGGAACAGCCTCTCCCCTTTCAAAAACGAAGCCGTATAAACCTGATTGCATCTTGCGTCCATAACCGCACACACAACCGCATTTTCGTCCCTAAACGGATAAGCGATAGCCTCCAGCGACGACACGGCAAAGCACGGTGTAGCAAAGCTGTCTGCAAGTCCTTTTGCCGCCGCAACGCCTATCCTCACGCCCGTAAACGAGCCGGGACCTGCGCTGACGCTGATGACATCGACATCACAAACAGCCGTATTTGTATTTTTAAGCACACTCTCAACCATAGGCATAAGAGTTTGCGAGTGAGTAAGCCCCGTGTTGAGGAAGCTCTCTGCAATAAGCTTTCCGTCCTCAATCAAAGCCGCACCTGCGCTCAAGGATGAACATTCAAGCGATAAAATTTTCATATTTCAAAATCACATCCGTCAACGGTAATTATTCGGTCGTCGTCGCCCTCACCCTTTTCGATAGTAACCTTAATTGTGTTATCGGGCAAAGCGTTTTCGATATTTTCACTCCACTCGACGCAAAGCACGCTTCCCATATCCATATAATCAAAAAAGCCTGTCGAATAGAGGTCGTCCCAGGAAGAAACACGGTACATATCAAAATGACAGAGCTCCGAGTTTTTTCCGTAAACATTTACAATCGCAAAGGTCGGACTGCTGACATCACATTCAATGCCCATTCCCTTTGCAACACCCGTGGTAAATGCGGTTTTGCCCATGCCGAGTCCGCCGTAAAATGCAATTACGGTACCCTTTTTAACCTGCTTTCCGAATTTCTCGGCAAGCGCCACGGTCTCTTCATAATTTTTCGTTTTGAAAACCTGCATTATATCACCGATAGATATTGTACCACTAAAAGCCGTTTGCGTAAATAGTTTTGCTTGAAATCGGTGCGATAACATACTATAATATATTTGATATGTTAAGATTTAAGGCTAAACACGGCAGGAAATAGTGTGAAAATCACACTATTCACATAATTATAATGCCCTCAAAATTTGCCTTTGGCAAAATTTTGAGATGGCAGAAATCACCATCACGCCTGTTTAGGCAACACGGGTTGAAACGGTGAATTTTAATAAACTATTTGTTGCCTAAAAGGCTATGGTGAATAGTGTGAAAATCACACTATTCACATAATTATAATGCCCTCAAAATTTGCCTTTGGCAAAATTTTGAGATGGCAGAAATCACCATCACGCCTGTTTAGGCAACACGGGTTGAAACGGTGAATTTTAATAAACTATTTGTTGCCTAAAAGGCTATGGTGATTAACATGAAAAAGCTTTTTAATACAATTTCAACATTCTTAAAAGAAACCGATTTATACCTACTCACCATGTGCTTTGTGGCCTCGGTGTTCGGTATAATTATGGTTACGAGTGCGACAAAATACACGCTCACAGACGGTCAAATTCTCTCAAGAGAAACGATAATTATGATCGTTGCCGTTGCGGTGGGTATTCTGTCGGCGATTTTAATTTCAATGCTTGACTATCAGGTGTTCACGAAGCTATGGCCCGTCATTGCGGTCGTATGCATTGTGCTTATGCTGCTGCTTTTCAAATTCGGCACAGGCCCGAGCGCAAGAAGCGACGCAAGAACTTGGCTTAAATTCGGCCCGATTTCATTGCAGCCGTCCGAGCTTGTTAAAATCGGCTTTATCATCACCTTCAGCGTTCACATTGAAAAGCTCAAGGATAAGCTTAATCACATTTTGAGCATTTTACAGCTCGGCGTTCACGCAATTATACCGATTGCCCTCGTTGCTCTTACGGGCGATATGGGCTCGTCGCTTGTTTTCATCTTCATAACGGCGGCTATGCTCTTTGTTGCAGGCGTGCATTGGGGTTATTTCGCAGGTGCGTTTGCATTTATAATCGCTATCACTCCGCTTGCTTGGATTTATGTCCTCAAACAGCTTCAAAGGGACAGATTTTTGGCACTTATCTACCCCGACTTATACAGCGATATTATCTATCAGCAAAAGTGCGGAATGAGCGCATTGTCCTCGGGCGGCTTTGCGGGTCAAGGTCTTTTCAAGGGCGCATATACTCAGGCAGGAGTTATCCCCGAGAGCAAAAATGATATGATTTTTACCGTTATCGGCGAAGAACTGGGCTTTATAGGTTGTACCGTTGCCTTGCTTTTGCTTACGCTTATCGCATTGCGCTGCATATCGGTCGGCAAAAAGTCAAGAGAGCAATCAACAGACCTTATCTGCTGCGGTATTGCGGCTATGATTGCAAGCCAGATGATTATCAATGTCGGAATGTGCCTTATGGTATTGCCCGTTATCGGAATTACGCTTCCGTTCTTCAGCGCAGGCGGCTCGTCAAACCTTTGTATATATTTGGGAATAGGTCTTGTGTTGAGCATTTACCGCCACAATTGCGAGCGTGAAACGGTTAATATCAAGGTCTACGATTCATTGAGAAAATAAAAGAAAATTTAGCACAAACACAGGCTCCCTTGTAAAGGGAGCTGTCGTTTTTTTGGAACAAAAAAATGACTGAGGGATTTTTACAAAATCATATAAAATCAACCTTACAATCCCTCCGAGTTGCCTACGGCAACCCACCTCCCTTTACACAAGGGAGGCTGAAATGCGGTTGTCCGCAAACCGCAAAAGTTGGTAGCGACAGCGAGCCGTTGCGAAGGCGTTTACAACCGAACAGGCGAGCCGAGCGTGATTTTGCGGAAGAGGAGGAGCTGCATAGTGAGTGAGAAACAGCCAAAGGCTGTTGCCAACGATACGGTGCAAATGACGACGTTGTAGGGCGGTGGCTTGCTGCCGCCGTTAAATCACAACAAATCAAAGGTTACAAGCAATTACATTTTTATATTATATCGTAGGGGCGAACTGTGTTCGCCCGTTTTTAATTTGCTATGAATTGACGGGCGACCGCAGGTCGCCCCTACGGATTGACACTAAATTTAATTTTACAGCAACCGTTGGTCGTTATATATCCGCAAATTCGTAGGGCGGCAGCAAGCCACCGCCCTACACCGTTGAATGTAACTTTTAATTCGTTCGAATCGCTAATTACTTTTTTAGTGGATTTTTTTCATGCTTAGCGGTATAATTAGCCCATAAAATTTGCGGAGGGGTATAATGGACGTTAGGCACGCAACAAAACACGATATTTCCGCTATTTCCGAGGTCGAGGCTAAATGTTTTCCGCCGTCGGAGGCGGCAAGCAAAAAGGCTTTTACAGGACGAATTGAAAATTACGGAAATCATTTTTGGTTAATGTATGAAAACGATAAATTGATTGCTTTTGTTGACGGCTTCGTGACTGACGAAAGCGATTTGACGGACGAGATGTTTGCAAATGCTGCAATGCACAACGAAAACGGTGCGTGGCAGATGATTTTCGGCGTGAACACGTTACCCGAATATCGAAACAACGGATATGCAAGCGAGCTTCTTCGCCGTGCCGTTGACGAGGCAAGAGAGCAAGGTCGCAAAGGTGTGGTTTTGACTTGTAAGGATAAGCTATTACCGTTTTATGCAAGGCTCGGCTTTGTTGACGAGGGTGTGACCGATAAATCAACTCACGGAAACGCCGTTTGGCATCAGATGAGGATAATTTTTTAACGGTAATGCTTATATAATTTATCAAAAGTAATTAAAGATGAATAACAATAAAAGACCTCCCGTTATTAAAACGAGAGGTCTTTTGGTCAGAGTGAGGTGACTCGAACACCCGGCATCTTGCTCCCAAACGAACCTATGAAGACACTTTCCGCTAAAAATAGCTTTTTCTGCCCCTTTCCGCTCGGAAAACCGTGTTCTTCGGCGCTCCCCATTCCACTGTTTCCGAGTGCTCCGAAACGGTAGGTGGTCTGTTATGTGGTCAACAGCAATTTCCGCAGAATAATACACACTACACGCCTCTCGTTATCATGCGAGAGGCGATTGCTTTTTATACGGTTATTATAACTCTGAACAACCCCTGATTCAAGTCAAAATTTGCACCGCAGTAGACAAAGAAAAAGAGGATTACGAAAATGCTCGGAGAAAATAGAAAACCTGCAACAAAAAGTTGAGAAATAATGATATCGCAGTATTTTTATGCCGAAAACAGTTGATGTTTGGCGAAGCATGTGGTATAATGAATTTCAGTGATACAATGCACTGACAATAATTACTTATGAGGTGTAATACAATGGCCGCAAGCTATAAAAAATTATTCAAGCTCTTAATCGACCGTGATATGAAAAAGAAAGAACTCGCCGAAAAAGCCGGCATCAGCATAGCCACCATCACCAAGATGGGCAAAGACGGCGCAGTAGTCTCCAGTGATGTGCTTGTAAAGATATGTACTGCGCTTGAGTGCACAATGGACGATATTGTCGATATTGTTCCACAAAAATAGTAAAGCCCGTTTTATGGTACATACACGTCTGTATAATTATAATAGCATAACCATGCTTTATGGTGTTTGAAGCTAAATTTACTATGAGTTTGGAGACAAATAAATGGGCAACAAAAATACGAATCTTCAAGTAGCCAAAAGGGCGAAAGATGATGAATTCTATACTACATATGAAACCGTAGAGCAAGAAGTGTTGCATTATGTAGATCAGTTTAAAAATAAAACAGTATTATGTAATTGCGACGATCCGTTTGAATCAAACTTCTGTAGATTTTTTCTAAGAAACTTTAATGTTCTAAAACTCAAAAGGTTGATTTGCACATCATATTATTCTTCAAAAGTAATTGCTACGAAGTTGAGCTTTGATAATCAAGTCAAAGATTCCTTTGATCGTAAAAATGGATATGTCCTTGATGTCACCAAGTTTTGCAATGATAATGCCGAGCTTTCAGATGAGTATATAACTAACTTCTTACTATCACATAAGGTCATTAAAATGTTAAATGGGGATGGAGATTTCAGGAGTAGTGAATGCATTGAATATTTAAAAGAATCTGATATAGTAGTCACAAATCCACCGTTCTCACTATTCAAAGAAATTGTTTCAGAGATAATCAAATACGGAAAAAGTTTCTTGCTCATCGGCAACCAAAATGCATTGACTTATAAAGAGATATTTCCTCTGATTCAAAATAACGAGGTATGGACAGGATATCAATTCGGAGAAATGAAATTCAGAGTACCTCAATCATCTGAACCTCGTGCCACACGCTACTGGGTAGATGAAACAGGGCAGAAATGGCGCAGCTTGGGGAATGCTATGTGGCTAACAAACTTGGATAATGATAGACGTCACGAAGAATTGCCTTTAACTAAAAAATACAGCCCACAAGATCATCCTAAGTATGATACATACGATGCGATCCATGTAAAATCAATAACCGAGATTCCTTATGACTATGCAGGTGTTATGGGAGTTCCAATAACTATTGTAAATAAGTATAACAGCGAACAGTTCGAGATTGTAGGTGAAGCAAATCACGGATCTGATAATGAGTTCGATTTATTTAAACCTACCATCAACGGAAAAGAAGTATTCAAGAGAATCTTAATTCGCAACAAGAGGTTAATTAAAATGCCAACTAAAGAGTTTAGAATATTAGACCTATTCAGTGGTGCGGGTGGAATGTCTTATGGAATGGAAAAGAATGCACACTTTAAAACAGAAGTAGCACTGGATTATAATCCGCAGGCACTCGAAACATTCAAATATAATATGCCTAATGCAGAGGTTGTTACGGGCGATATCACAGATGACAGGGTTAAAAAGCAGCTCATTGAACTGAGCAAAAAGCGAAAGGTCAATATGATAATTGGCGGTCCCCCGTGTCAAGGATTCTCGCTAAAAGGCAAAAAGCTTGGATTAGATGATCCGAGGAACTTTCTGTTCAATGAATATCTCAACATTGTAAGTATATTAAATCCTGAGGTGTTCGTAATCGAAAATGTTAAGGCACTCCTGTCCACTTCCGCTGGATGGTTCAAAAATCAGATAATAGAGAAAGTTAGACGAATGGGATATCATGTGGAATACGGTGTGCTTACAGCTTCAGACTTTGGTGTTCCTCAGGCAAGACAAAGAGCGATTTTTATATGCTCTAAAAATAAACCCGTAACACTTCCGAAACCTACATGCCATGAAATGGTAACAGTTAGAGATGCTATCTATGATTTGGCATACTTGAATTCTGGCGAGGGCGAATTCGAGCAAGATTATGTTACAGAGCCTACAAGTGATTACCAAAAAGTAATGCGACAAGGTAGTAAGAAGCTGTATAACCACAAGGCATCTAACCATGCAGAAATAGCAATCAGAAAATTACAAATGATTCCGCCTGAATGCGGAAAAGAACATTTACCGCAAGAGTTGACAGGCAATCAACAGTTTAGCGGAACATGGGGAAGATTGAAATGGGATGCTGTTTCTCCCACGATAGACACAAGATTTGATGCATCCTCAAACGGTACGAATAATCATCCATTCTTGCATAGAGCTATCACGCCTCGCGAAGCAGCGAGAATACAATCGTTTGATGATAAGTTCGTATTTATCGGAGCAAAACTATATATTCGTCAACAAATCGGAAATGCAGTGCCTCCCCTTATGGCAAAGGCGATTGCAGATCAAATTTACGACATACTGAGTAAATAATTAACGGGAAGGATATAGGTGCAAATATGAATAACGAAATGGCATATTTGTTAGGAATGATAACAGGAAACGGTGCAGTTCAAAGAGGCCCTTCTGAAACCACCATTGTTATTGAGATTCCTCATAAAAAGTTAGAAACAGAGTTTAATAGAGATGTTGCTCTTTATGTAAAAGCAAGTATCACCGATATGAGGCAAGTGTTAGAGCCTGTATTAGGAACAAGCTTGGTGTTTAATCAAAATCCCAATGTTTCTTTTTTGTCGTTCAGAAAGAGAAACGAAGATTACTTGATGAGAGAAATTATACGCTATATCGGCGGAGCTACGTCGGCGGATAATGTGAGAATCTCACCCGAAGTCTTTTCGTTTACGCTTGATGAAAGAAAACAATTTATTCGTGGTTTTGCGGATGTAACTGGATACATTAGAAGAAGCAACTATTTCTTTGATAAAGAAGCTCACCGTGTTTATTTTGAAATTCCACACAACTGGGGCTTGGTTGTCGATTTTTGTAACATGCTGAAAAGTGTGGATATTCCCGTGCAAAACATCGACTGGGCACATCCTAACATGAGAGATGGTAAGCTTGTAAAATACAATCAGGGAAACCATGATTTTTGGAAGAAAGAACATCAGGTTAAGGTTTGGGCAGTCGAATATGAGCCTATTGGTTTTGCAGTTATACATAAGCAGGAGGCTTTGTCTGCTTTTGCTAATGAACATAGAGTTTGGTTGCAAGAACAAGGAAAGAATCCCGAAGATGTAACGCATAGATATTATTGGGATTCAAATGGCAAGGTCAAGGCTAAACCTCGTCATCCTGGAGAAATGGATACATTCTTGCCTGCTGAAATCAGAGGCATACACTTTGATTCTTGGAAAGATATTGCTAAAAAACTTGGATATAGCGAGGAGTCGTAATGTTAGAGGAAAAATTATATGAACCTATGAGAGCTTGGCTCGAACAGTATCTTCGCGATAAATATAAAAATGCGGAGATTATAACTGTTGATTCACATAGTGAGAGATTAGATAGAGTACTAGCTAAGTATGATGTGGTAAACGAGATGGCCAATGATGTTGATATTCAGATCGATGTGCTTGGCATTGTAAAACAACGAAATGCAGTTAAACTGTTTTTTATAGAAGCCAAAAAGACAAGGTTAACATTGCGAGATTTGGGACAATTATGGGCTTATTGCAAATTAGTGGATCCCGAAGAAGCATTTTTGTTAACTTCATCTGATTTGGGAAGCTTGAATAAGCTGCTAAATAGCTTTGGTAGAGAAGATCTCCTTGATTTTGGCGAAGGGAAGAAAATCAAAAAGATGCGAGTGGGCAAATGGGATGTTGTGAAAAACAGCCCCGCCTATCACTCGCTTATCCCAAAGATATAATTGTTAATAAAAAGGAGAAAAACTATGGACAATAACTATTGGAAAAACGCATATCAGAACACATGGGATGAATCATCTAAAAGAGAAAATTTTATGGTTGACTGGATTAAAGACAACGCTGAGCTTACAGCAGAAATCATTGGGCTTGGTGCTGGTACAAGTGATTTTATAGATGGCAGTGCAAGTGAAAATGGGTATGAAAAAGGAGATGCGGATCTACATATCATTAATACAAACATATACATTGAAGTCACAGGCCCTTTAACAAAAAGTGTATCTGTAAATAGTGCTTTGTGGTTTAGACCCGACAAATTTGAAAATGCCATAAGAAACATGACAAACGGACATGACACATTCTTTGCTCATCACTGCCCATCAGGAGATTTGTGGCGAATAATACATATTGATGATAAACTTGCTCAAAGATATCAAAGACATGAATTTCGTATAGTCACACCTTGGATCAGAGGCCGTCAGGAAAGATATGTTGAAATACCAAGCAATGATCTTTGCATTAAATCGTTGGAGTATTTAAAAGATTATTTGATAGGATAAATATAAACGAGTGATTAATATGGCAATATTAGGCAAAATAGAAAGAATTGATGATTTAAGAACAATATGGCCTCATGAGGCAAGAGATTTTTTAAAATGTCTCGCACAGTAAGAAAACCTTTCTTTGTTGAGTGACAATATAGGTATGGTAATTGATATTTTAAGGAGAGAAGCAATGAAAAAGTTTTTAGCTCAGTTTGAAGAATTTTGTCAAACACCCGGAATAGAATCAGGAAAGGCCCGCTCGTATGCAAATGCAATAGCATATCTGTGTGACTATTTAAACATCTCAACAATAGATGCAAAAACTATTAGCAATATAAGAAGTATAGAAAATGATGTCAACGATAAGAATAGTGCATTATATAAAGACCTATTATTGTTTTTGTCAAATCGAGGACAAAAATCATATTTAACCAAAGGGTATATAAAAGCCGCACTAAAATACTTCTTTAAGTTTGTGTGAAATATATGGTCGAAGTAGTAGCTGCACTGATCTGGAACAAAGATGGATTCATGATCTGCCAACGACCTGCGCACAAAGCGAGAGGACTCTTATGGGAGTTTGTTGGCGGTAAAGTCGAGCCCGGTGAGACGAAAGAACAGGCGCTCATCCGTGAGTGTCAGGAAGAACTTGCAGTAACGCTGTCTGTTGGAGATGTTTTTATGGATGTAGTCCACGAATATCCTGACTTGACGGTACATCTGACACTGTTCAATGCTACTATTACCAATGGTGTTCTACAGAAGTTGGAGCACAACAGCATCAAATGGATTGCGCCATGCGAAATCCCAAACTACAAATTCTGTCCGGCGGATGTAGAGATATTGAAAAAGATAACAGAGGTTTTTCGTGATGATTAAGAATTTGGTGCATGATCCGATATTTCTTGCTGGAAAGTCGGAGACTGCGACAAAAGAAGATTTGCAGATCGCACAGGATCTGATTGATACGTTGATCACGCACAGAGACAGCTGCGTTGGTATGGCGGCAAATATGATCGGTGTCAAGAAACGTATCATCGCTTTTCTTGATGAAAGTGGACGAACGCCTACATATACAGTGATGCTAAATCCGGAGGTTATTAAAAAAGACGGAGCTTATAACACTGAGGAGGGATGCCTTTCACAACTTTATGGTCATCGTAAATGCAAGTGCTATCAGACTATCAAAGTACAGTGGAAACGGCTGAATTTCAAACTCGTATCAAAACATTTATCGTCTGGTCCGCACAAATTATCCAGCACTAAATTAATCATTGAATGAAATATTAATATAAGCGAATTTATACTAAAGGAAATTCTTTATGATAGAGTATACAGAAAACGAAAAACAGTTAAATGGATATGATTTTATAGATTTGTTTTGTGGCATAGGTGGATTTCATTTAGCCTTGTCATCTTTGGGTGCTAACTGCGTATTTGCATCAGATATTGATAAAGAAGCATGTAAGGTATATGAAACAAATTTTGGATTAAAGCCACATGGTGATATTACAAAAATAGCAGAAGAAAAAATACCCAAGCACGATATTCTTTGTGCTGGTTTCCCTTGCCAACCTTTTAGTATTTCGGGAAATCAGCAAGGATTTGATGATGAGCAAGGGAGAGGGAAGTTGTTTTTCGACATCGTAAGAATTGCCAAATATCACAAACCTAAAGTGTTGATATTAGAAAATGTGAAGAATTTCGAAAAACACGATGGTGGAAAAACTATTAAAAGGGTAGAAAAAGAACTTAATGATATAGGATATACATTTTTTTCTGAAGTACTATGTGCATCAGATTTTGATGTGCCTCAACAGCGCAAAAGAATATATATAGTAGCATTTCGAAATGACTTGAATATTGATACATTTGAGTTCCCACAGGGGCTCAACAAATTTAAAGTATTGAAGGATGTTTTGATAACTAAAGCAGAAAACAAAATCAAAGGTAATTACTATATCGATAGAGAATACACAATTAAAAGTAACCCAAAACGAAAAGAGAATAAATTGATTAGAATTGGCGAGATAGGTCTGGGTCGCCAGGGAGAAAGAATTTATTCAATTAACGGTCAAGCCACAACGTTATCTTCACAAGGTGGAGGCTTGGGCGGAAAAACAGGACTGTATTTGATTCGAAAAAAAGTGCGCAAGCTATTTCCACGTGAATGTGCACGGGTAATGGGTTTTCCGGATAGTTTTAAATTGTCACATAGTCAGGAACAAAACTATAAGCAATTTGGAAACAGTGTAGTTGTTGATGTTATTCAAGCTATAGTAAAAGAAGTTATTAAAAAAATCGAGGGATAAATTATGGGAAGTAAAGCTTCGTTTAAATTAGCATATTCAGCGTTGAAAATGTTTGGAAAGCAACTTTATTCCAATGTCGGTGCCGCTATATCTGAGTTGGTTGCTAACGGGTTTGATGCCGGTGCTGATGATGTCTATGTTGTAATAGATGCAAGAAACAAATCTGCTGCTACGGTAGAAATTTTAGACAATGGGTCAGGAATGTCTCCAGAACATATTGAAGAGAATTATGTAAAAATTGGATATAACAAAAGAGAACATGAAAAAAATGCTGACACTGCTATGGGTCGAAAAGGAATAGGAAAATTGGCAGCTCTTTATATGTCAAATAAGTTTATATTAGTTTCTAAGACGAAAAAAGACAAATGTTCTTCATGGGAATTGGATGTTACGAAAATCAAAAATGACGATGATGCGCCTGATTTGGTGCAAATAACGGATGTAAATTTACAGCAATCACAATGCTTTGATATTTGGAATTCTCAAAAAACAGGGACTTTTATATATCTTGAAAATGTGGATTTAAGAGGGTTCGGTCAAAGAGGATTAGAGTCGATTCGCAAGAGATTATCAAACTATTTCTTGTTGGACGAACTTCGAAAAAATATTTATATTATGGTAATCCTTGATGATGAGACTCCACGCGAATTCGTTAAAGTTGAGAAACAAATAGCCTTTAAGAATATGGTATGTATTTATGCATCTGATACAAGTCGTTTTGAAGATCTTAAAAGTAATATATTTTCGATAGAGTATACCAACAAACTTAAACAAATTAAAGAATACGAGGAAACAACTACAATAAAAGAACTCGAATCAGCTAAAGATAATTTTAATATTTCTGGTGAGATTACCGTTGACGGTATAACAAAAAAGTACGTTTTATCGGGTTGGGTTGGAGTCCATTGCACAATTGATGAGGATAAAGCCAAAAAGAATGACGATGCATATTTTAAAAGTACTTTTTATAATCCTAATCAGTTAAGGTTATACGTAAGAAACAAATTGGCAGTTGCTAATATGAGAGAATATCTTGGTATTAAGCAGGCCTTCGCAAACTATATCGAAGGTGAGGTTTCATTTGATATTCTTGATGACAATGATATGCCCGACATTGCAACGGCGGGACGGCAAGACTACGACACTGCGGATCCGCGCTTTTTAAAATTATGTGAATTACTAAAAGTTATAGGCGATAGCCTTGTGAGGAGTAGACAAGCCTTAGCGGATAAACTAAAAGATGAAAGAAATGCGAGTGATATGAAAATCTCTACCGCCGCAAAGAAAAACTTTGCGGTTGGTTTTGCTCAGGCAGTGCATAGATTACCTATCACACAAGCAGACAAAAGCGAATTAATTAACACAACAGTAAATCAGTTAGAGGGAGATGTAGAAGCCAAGGGACAATATACTGTGTTTATTTCTCATTCCAGTCAAGATAAATTTCTATCGGATTTCTTTTATCACTATTTGGTAAAAAGAGGCTTCAATGGTGATATGAAAGACTTGGATAATTGTGAAGTTTTTTATTCAAGTGCCGGAATGGATAAAGCTTCTATGGAGAGTTTGGCGAGCACAATTAGAGATTTCTTAATTGCTAAAGATAACGATGTGCTTATGGTTACTTCCTCAGGGTATAAAGACAGTGAGTTTTGTATGTTTGAGGGTGGTGCAGTATGGGCAACTAAAGCTGATAAACATAGATTGATTGCCATCGATTATGATACTATACCAAGTTTTTTGAAGAATGGTAGTCCAGAGATATGTTTTAGTGATACAGATAAAAACAGTTACCAGTTTAACGAGCAATTGTATGAAGATATATTAGCTGTGTTGACACGTATAATGATTCATCTTAATCAAAATAGGATTGTAAGAGGAGAAAAGGAAATATCTATTCCTGAGAGACCAAACTTTCCAGACAAAGTTGAGCTCAAAAAGACAGGAAAGACTATTAAAGATTATATGGATCCTCTGATATTAGAATACTGGGATACCTATGTGTTGGATCAGGTTGATGATTACATAAATTACCGTGCAGGAAAAAAACTTTTGCAGAAAAAGCTTGAAGAAACAGAAAGGGAGTTTTGGGAAGAGTATAAATCCAAAAAGTTAGCTTTGGCTGAATAAAGATTTTAGCAAAATTCTCTGGACTTTCGCAAACCTTTGTGGTACTGTTGTGTACTGCAAAGGAGGTGCGGATATGGCACAGATGAGTTTAGAAGAATTGTACCGCGGAGAAGGTGCGGGAGAAAAGTACAGTATCTTGGGAAAAGTTATGAAAGACTTCCTCCAAAATGGGCGTCCGTCGGAATACGACGAGCGTACTTGGCTTGAAATGCTGCTTGTCAAGCACGCGCTGATTGCGGCAGAGAAAATGAAAAGTGAGGGCGACACGGTGTCGGGTATGACCGATAGCGTGCCGCCCTCTTCCTATGTGAGGTGGAATGAGCATGACAACACTTGAAGATCTGTATTACGGAAATATCGCTCCGCACGAACACAGTTTTAAGCGCGGGAGTGCTTACAGCGAAGTGTTGAGCTATGTTATTCGGCATCAGGACAGCTTGATACCGACGCTCACGGTTCAGCAGAAAGAAGTCTTTGAAAAGCTCAAAGACTGCGAGGTGGAACTGCACGGTATGAATGAGCGCGAAGCGTTTATCAGCGGCTTTAAGCTTGCGGCGAGAATCATGACCGAAGTGTTGTACGAGCCGTCAGAGAATTGAATTTGCAGAAACAAGGCCGAGCCGATTTCGCGGTTTGGCCTTGCGATTTTCAGTTCGACACAGCACGGTTAAAATCTGCACCGCAGAAAACAAAGAAAACAGTATTCCCGCAAAAGCGCCGAAATATACACTGTTGGCGCAAAAACTTGACAGAATTTTTCCGGTATGTTATACTGCAAGTAAATAAAGCAACCGACAATTGAATACACATATTTCTGTTTTGAGTTTCAGACTCGCACTTACATAATCACCGATGCAGATCAGCATCGGGATTGAGTGCGGGTCTTTTTGTTTTGCAAAACAGCAGTCCTCTACATAACACGGCGAAAAACCGTGTGAATTTAACAGGAGGAAAAACCAATGAAAGAATCTGTTTACACCGCTTATGAGGATCTGCCACTGTTCCTTAATGCTGAAACGGTAGCCAAGCTCCTCGGCATCTCCATCTCAAGCAGCTACGAGCTGATGCACGAGAAAGGATTTCCGTCGTTGCGTATCGGCTCACGGCTCATCGTACCGAAAGAGAAGTTCCGCGCATGGGTCGAAGAAAAGACGGGAGGCAGCATTTGAAGTTCACC
The DNA here is from genome assembly GCA_052298855.1 of Candidatus Fimenecus sp. Taxonomy (GTDB): domain Bacteria; phylum Bacillota; class Clostridia; order Oscillospirales; family Acutalibacteraceae; genus Fimenecus. The sequence goes on from DAVZXP010000005.1 coordinate 132,923, forward strand.
CGATATCCAAAGCGTGATGCGATCCGGGATTATTTCCCCGTGCCGAATGAAATTTTCAGCTTGGGTCTCAGCACCGGTGAGATCGCAGTGTATGCGTATCTGATGTACTGCGAGGACAGGAAAACATTTCAATGCCATCCAAGCTACAAAACGATTGGCAACGCTGTCGGCATGAGCAAAAACACCGTCAAGAAATATGTGGACAGACTGATTGAAAAACGGCTAATCACTGCCGAGCCTACCTCAGTCATCACCCAAAAAGGAGAAAAACGCAACGGCAATTTGCGCTATACAATACGCCCGATTGCGGAAGCATTAGAGCAGTATTACGAGCAACAGCTGATACGGCTGCACGAAGAAGTTCGGCGTCAGGTGGCTTTGAAAAAACTCGCCGAATTTGACCGCAAACATGGAAAATCGGCGGTTTGACGGCAGTTTTACGGCTCGTCCGAAAACAAGCAGGAGAAAGCCGAGGGGTTGCACGGCAATCCCTCGGCGGCTCACAGCGGACGGCAACGCCGACCGCATAAGGCTTTGTGCGGCTTTTAAGAACGGTTATAAAAGCCTCAATTTAGGGGTTGCGGCGATAAAAACCTCGCTGATTTAGGGGTTGCGAATTTTACCGCAAATTTAGCTGGATATTCCGCCATGTATGTGGTATTGTGTGTTCGGCTGGTGAGAGCCCTGCTAGGAGGTGATACCATGGCAAAACGAAGACCGTCGAGAGACGGTATGGTGCGCAAGCGCGAAGACGGAAGATGGGAAGGCCGCATCGTTGTCGGTCACAAAAAGAACGGCGATCCGATTCACCGCTATGTGCTTGCCCGAACACAAAAGGAGTTAATCGTAAAGCTCCACGACTGCATCGAGATGTACCGCGATGCCGACCTCACCGAGGATTCGAATATGACGCTCGGCGAATGGCTCGACCGATGGATCAATGAATATATGATCTTCACGATTCGTGAAAGCACGCTTGATTCTTACAAAGCGATGATTAAAAATCAAATCAAACCGTATCTCGGCGACAGACCTTTGTCGGCGCTGACCACGCAGGAGCTTCAAAAATTCTATAACACCGTCAAAAAGAAAGGTCGTGTGAAACCGGACAAGCTGCACGGCACAGAGCTTGCCGACAGCATGGTGCGCGGTATTCATATGATGCTGCACGAAGCACTCGATATGGCGGTGCGCCTACGGCTGATTGTTAAAAATCCAACGGTCGGCACAACGATTCCCAAAAACAATTATCCGCCGAAGCAGATACTCAATGACGAACAGCTTGACAGATTTATGAAACGCATTAGGCAGGATGAGCGGTGGTACGATTTCTTCTACACCGAGCTGACCACAGGACTGCGGCGGGGTGAAATCTGCGGACTGAAGTGGGAGGACTTCGATGCGGAAAACGGAAAGCTGAAAGTGAGGCGCTCGGTTGCTAAAAGGAAAGGCGGCGGATTGAATATCGGCGAAACCAAAACCGAGACGGGAACGCGCACGATCGTCCTGCCGCCGAGCACTGCGGAACTTCTGCGGAAGCGAAAAGAAACGGCAGTCAGCGAATGGATATTCCCGAATATCTATGAGCCCGAAAAACCGATGCACCCCGACTATGCTTACCACCGATTAAAAACACTGTTAAAACAGGCGGAGCTTCCGCTGATTCGGTTCCACGATCTGCGCCACACCTTCGCCACTCACGCGCTGGCAGGCGGTGTGGATGCGAAAACCCTGTCGGGAATTCTCGGGCATACCAACGCCAGCTTTACGCTGGACACCTACACCCATGTGACCACCGATATGCAGAGAAACGCTTCCGCTATCGTGGGGAGCTTTATGGATGAGATTATGCTTGAAGGAGATGATACCAATCGCTAAAAAAAGAAAAAATGGTGAGGGCACATTACGCCTGCGAAAAGACGGGCGGTGGGAAGGAAGAATTGTTGTCGGGTACAATGAGAAAAGCCTGCCTATTACAAAATGCGTAACGGCGAAAACAAAAACAGAATGTTCCACTAAGCTCGAAGCGCTGAAAGAACAGTACGGACGCTCTTCCGATAAAATTAAACCGGATATGCCGTTCGGGGATTGGATCGACTTCTGGTATCAGACATACTGCCGACACACACTCCGCATTACCACAAGAACCGACTACGAAAACCGCATTTACAATCATATCATTCCCGAAATCGGAAAAATTCCGCTGAACAGGCTGTCACAGTCGGATTTACAGCAATTCTACGCAAAGGAAAAGACAGACGGAAGAAAACTGCACGCAAAAACCTACGGAAAGGGCCTTTCGGACAGAACGATAAGGGGGATACATGCCAACTGCCGCACTGCTTTACAGCGGGCGGTGCAGGAGGGCTTAATTCGCACCAATCCCGCCGTCGGCTGTAAGCTGCCACCGAAGAAAGCACGGGAGATGCAGGTGCTCACGCAAAATGAAATTATCCGATTTCTGCATCAGGCAAAGGAAGAGGGATATTATGAGCTTTTTCTGCTGGAGCTCGGCACGGGAATGCGGCGCGGTGAAATATTGGCGCTCAAATGGAGCGACCTCAACTTCGCAACAGGAGAGCTTCGCATTGAACGGCAGGTATATATCATCAAGGCAGAGGTGATTATATCAGCGCCGAAAACAAAAGCCTCGATACGCACCGTTATTCTGCCACCGTCACTCTTGAAAACCCTTGTGGCGTATAAGGAAACGGTGGATTCGGAATGGATGTTTCCGTCACCGACGAATAACGGCAGACCGAGAAATCCGTCATCGGTTAGAAAACGGTTACAACTGATCTTGGAACGGGCGGGCTGTAAAAAGGTGCGCTTTCACGATCTGCGGCACACCTTTGCGACCATGGCGCTGGAGCACGGTATGGATGTGAAAACGCTCTCAGCAACTATAGGCCATGTGTCCTCGGCAACCACGCTGGATATTTACAGCCATATCACCGATACTATGCAAAGGCAGGCGGCGGTGCATATCGACCGCAAAATCGGCGGTACAGACGCCCAAATGCCGACGGCTCAGCCGTCGGCAAGGAAAGATACCGTCCCAATCGAATTCACGCCGTACAAGCCGAAAATACGCAAACCCGGGACGGGCTGTGTCACGATGATAAACGACCACCTGTATGAGGGACGGTACACTCCGACCAACGCCTACGGCAAGCGGGAAAGCCACAATATCTACGCGAAAACGCGCGAGGAATGCGAAGAAAAGCTCGCGGAAATGATTGTGCAGGTCAAGGCGCAAATCAAGGCGGAAAAAGAGAAAATGACAGGGTGACCGAAAAAGTCACTCTGTCAAAATTTGCGTCGCTGTAAACAAAGAAAAGTCTTACCTGCGATATCCGTTTTTCTGGCACATTTCATTTATTGATTCTGCAAAAATCGAACGGGAGTGTTTATCAGGGTTATCATTGCAGTTTTTCTTGTATATGTAATAATCCTGCAACTCGCCCCAAAGGTTCTCCCTTTTTAACCAATCCATTTTCTTTTCTAATCCTACAAAACCCTTCCCCTGATATTCCCAATAATAATAATTGTTATCTTTGTTGAACCGAATATACTGTTGTCTGCCATCAGTGCAGTTATACACTATTGCAAAATCACAGCTATGAATAATGCGAGAATGAGAAGTGTCAACCTTTTTAATCGTAAGAACGCGAGTGGAATCCTCGCAAGATTTATATCCATAGCGAGGTGCAACACGGTCGATAGCAGTACGTATTATTGTCCGTATTTCTTTAGGTTCAAAATCCTCATTATCGTCATTGACCTCGATGTTAATATCGAAGTCAAAACCGATGTTAGATTTTGCATCGTAGGTTATCATGTTACGGCTTGAACTGCCAATCGGTGTGAAGCTAAAAGTGAAATTGTCACGCACCAAATCCTGTACCATGTAAAGAATTTGATATAGCTCATCTTTTATAGGCTGAGCTTGTTTTTTGGTTACATACCTAAAGTCATGCATTATGGTTTCTCCTTAAGATTATCTCCCTAACCGACCATCTAACCTGGGTTAAATCGTTACATTATACTACAATAATATCATTTGTCAAGGATTATTTCTGGGGGTTATCTTTTGCTAATTTTATCTGATTATTATACTCTCAACCTAACAAAATTTGTATCGCAATAGACAGAGAAAAAGGCTGGAACGGTATGAAAAATCCTCTGAGACGCTCGGTTTCAGAGGACTTTTGGTCGGAGTGGCGAGGCTCAAACTCGCGGCCTCCGCATCCCAAATGCGGCGCGCTATCAACTGCGCTACACCCCGATAGTTATTAAATTGTGGTCGTGTAGGTGGTCAAATCTGTGGTCAAACACATTTTTGACTGCTTTTTTTCATTTTCCGAACCGCCCGAAATACGCACGGTTGAAGGATTTTCGGCGGTTTTCGCTTTCGTGCGGTGCGAACACCGTCTATGCTCCCAAAGCAAGCGCGCTACCAACTGCGCTACACCCCAAAATATTGATTTTTCAAGTTTTTATATGCTTGTAAGTTTATATAAATCAGTCCGCTGTGTTTTACTTCTTTCAGCATACCGATAGATTATACAATAACGCAAATGAAATGTCAATAACAAGTACAAGCTTGACAGAAACATAAAACCCCGAATAATTCGGGGTTTTATGTTTTAACAAGTTAAATCCATTTATCAGGGTTTACTTCGTACTTGTCTGTGAAAATCTTAACCGCATCAATAAGAGCAAGTATTCCGGAAATACCTGTCCAAGCAATCAGAATTTTAAGAATACCCTTTTTACTTTCGCCCAGATAGAAATTATGAATACCAAATCCGCCAAGTAAAAGTGCGAGTATACCGGCAGTAGTTTTCTTGTCACCGAGATCTCCGGATGCCTTTTTAGTGATTGCACATCCACAATTCAAGCACACAGAAGCCTCGGCGGGAACTTCATTGCCACAATTAGCACAAAACCTGTTGCCCTCACCAACATTTGTGCCACATTTAATGCATACAGCTTGATTTTCGTTAATGGATTCTCCGCATTGTCTACAAAACATTTTAGTTTTCCTCCCTGTTTAATATATATCCAGCCAAGCACAAAACAAAGGTGATTGCGCCTGTAAGATAACCCCAGCTAATTATCGAAAGCGAACCGTCAGCTATAAGATTTATTACACCTGTTAAAACAAGAATATCTGTTAAAACACAACTTATAAACGGTGCAAAGGAAGCGATTTTACTGAAAGTATTTCTATTTCCTTTAATTTGTAATATCAAACCTGACACTGCGAGAGCAAGTAATGCCCAAAATACAATTATATACAATTCGGAGTTGTATTTTCCTTCGCTAAGTAAAGTGAATGGAGAAAATTTCTCATAATAACCGTGAATCGTTCCAAAAAAACGAGATAACATACGTTGCTTAAATTGTGGTACGAATACCCACAATAATTCAGCGATTACAAATAAAACGCTTTGAATTATCCTTTTTGATTGCTTATTCATTTTTTATACCCCCAAAAATATAATATGACAGTTTGTCATATTTAACATTATATGACGAAATGTCATATTTGTCAATACTAAATTATGACATACTGTCATATAGGAGGTGCTACTATGAACAATCTTAAAAAATTAAGACAAGAAAAAGGGATAACTCAAATAGCCTTGCAAATAAAAACAGGAATTGAACAAGCTTTACTTTCAAAATATGAGAACGGCGAGCGTGTTCCACCGACAGAAACTTTGATGACATTAGCCGATTTTTATGATGTGAGTATGGATTATATAATGGGCAGAACAGATAATCCGAAAATCAACAAGTAGCAGAAATTTTTCTCAATTTGTATTGAAAAATAATTGAAAATATTCTAAAATTATAGTGTATATTCTATTTAACATAATCGGAGGCGGAACAATGAGACCTTACGGATTGATACTTGCAGGCGGCGGTGCAAAGGGCGCATACCAGATTGGTGCGTGGAAAGCGCTTATCGAGCTTGGAATTCAAATTGAGGCGATTGCAGGCACATCTATCGGTGCAATCAACGGCGCTTTTATTGCTCAGGGCGACTTTGACAAGGCTCTTGCTGTTTGGGAAGAAGCTGAAGTTGTCAACGGTATAAAAATTGAAAGCGAACTGAAATCAACCGAAAATCTTTTCTCGTTCAGCAACTTTCCGCAGTTGTTCCATGAGATTGTAAAAAACGGCGGTGTTGATGTTTCGCCCGCAAGGCAGATGATTGCCGACTCGATTGACGAGGACACCGTAAGGCGCAGTAATATTCCGCTTGGAATTGTATCGTTTCAGCTCGGCGGTATGAAGCCTGTTGAGGTGTTTATCGATGAAATGCCCGAGGACTCGCTTGTCGATTATCTTATGGCTTCGGCGAGATTTCCGGGACTTAACAGACAGGGTCCCGACGACTCTAATTATCTTGACGGCGGAATTTACGACAATGCACCTGTCGGAATGCTTCGTAAAAGGGGATTAAATCGCCTTATTATCATAGATATTTCAAATATCAAGGGCATGGGTCACAAGGAGGACTTGTCCTGTGCGGATTTGATTTACATCAGACCGTTTGAGCCGAAGGATCTCGGCGCTTCGTTTGAATTTGACAAGGAAATGAATGAAAAGCGTATGCGTATGGGCTATTACGATACGCTCAAGGCATTTGGTAAAATCGCAGGTCGTGACTATTATTTCTCTCACAAGGAGTACAAAACTATGCTTTCGCTCTATGGCTTTGACGCTTGTGAACAGCTTGAGGGGCTTGCCCGTGAGCTTGAAATTCCGAGGCTTCGCATGTATACTCACAAGCAGTTTATGAGAGCGTTGACTTCTGCCGAGAAAAAGAGCAAAAAGGAAAAAGAGAGAGAAAAGGCGAAGGTAAAGGAGCAGAAAGCCAAAAATGCTCAAGCGGAAGAAAACGAAAACGAAAAAGAAAAGGAAATCGGCGAGGTAATCGCAAATTTCGTTCCGTCTATTATTCAGGAAAAGGCGAGAAGATTTAAGGATAAAATCAAGGAGTATGAAAAGAGCCATTCCTCGTACAAATCGGCTTATGAGGCTATCGACAAATTCAACTCTTGACTTCGCACATAAGCGAGATTATTTCGCTGTTTGTGTAGATGAAAAAGTCGGCGTTATCGCTTGAAAATGATACGGTTGAGTCAGAAAAAACAATTTTGCTTGCATCGAACGAATTTTTAGAGAAAAGCTCCGCTATTTCGTCGCTTGTTTTGTTGCAAAGCACACCGCACATTGCCGAAAAGACCTTAAAGGAATATTCCTCGTCGGGGTGCTCGGGCTGAGTTAATGTGATTTCGCAGCGGCGCACTATTCTTGCTTCGTCGGTCGTCAGGGTAAGCATAAAGCACGACGACGGGAAATAGTAATAATCGTTTCCCGAATTATAATAGTCCGACGGCTCAATTATATTTTCGGCAAGCTGTGAATTAAGCCTGTCGGAGAACTCAAAAATGTCGGTTTTCGGCTGTTTTGTGCAGGCACAGAGGAAAACAAGCAGGACTGTTATTGCGAGGACATAAAAACGTTTCATTGTACACTCCTATAAATATTGTTAATAAAATGTTTACATAAGAAAAGGAAAAATGTAGTAAAATATATTCAGTATTTTTTTGCGTTATGTTCAAATTTATAAAAGAAAGTGGTTTTTGCTGTGATTAAGAAATTCAAAAACATGACAAGAGCAAGGCAGATAGGCACAATAATCGTAACAATAGTTATTTTGGTGCTTATCGGATATGTCCTTTACACGAACTTTAAGCCCGAGCCTCTTCCCGAATACAATGTGACGGAAATCAAGCTCGGTGATCTTCAGTCAACCTATGAGACAACGGGTACGGTTGTGTCCGATAACACGGAAGCGTACACCGCAATAACTGGCGTTAAGGTTACGGCTGTAAATGTCAAGGTCGGCGATAGCGTTAAAGCAGGCGATGTTCTCGCTCAGTTTGACGTTTCAACGCTCAATTCTCAGCTTAAAGAGTATAAAACCGCTTATGATAAGGCGCTCAAGGCTTATAACGATTCCGTTTCGTCAACAAATGCCGCAAAGCAGAATAAGGCGAACGCCGCAGCGCAGATGAACACCGTCAATTCTGAAATTGCTCGTCTTGAGCAGGAAATCAAGGCTGCCGAGGACACAAAAAATCAAACTCCGGACACTCCCGAATATTCGCAGGAGCAGCTTGACGCACTTATTCAAAAACTTAAGGACAGCGGATTTTCAAAGGAAGAAATAGATAAAATCATCGAGTCGCTCAAGAATTCCTCGGGCGGAATCACAAAAGAGGATATTGAGTCGGCTATTGCAAACGCAACCGCTACAAAGAAGCTTGAGCTTGCACAGAAGCAGTCGCAAAAGCAAATGCTCGAAGCACAGCTTGCGCTTTATGAAGCACAGTCGGACGAAACAGCTTCTTCGATTTACAAGAACGTAATGGAGCAGAAAAAGACGGACTACGAAAGCTACAAGGCTTTGGTTGACTCAATGAAAAACGGCTGGGTAGCAAGCTCTGACGGACTTGTTACGGAGGTAAATCTCGTTGCAGGTCAAGCCTTTACTCCCAAAGCTTCAAAATCCACGACAACAGACCTTTCTTCGATTATGAAATATGTTTCGGGCAATAACGATATGACCTCGGTGCTCTCCGACATAATCGGCAGCGTAACCGACGGCAATGCCTCTTCGGGTACGGGTATTACCCTTGAAAATACAAATGAATTTGTCGCAGAGTTTTCAGTCGGCAAATATGATATTTTGAGCATTAAGGTTGGACAGAGGGTTAAAATTTCTTCTCTCGGCAGCGATTATGAGGGCGAGGTTATATACGTCAGCGCAACCGCAAGCGAGTCCTCGTCACTTGACATAAGCTCAATCGCTTCCACCTTTACAGGCGGCTCTTCTTCGTCTTCAAACGGTGCACTTGTAAGAGTCAAAATAAACAATCCCGATGAGAAAATCATTATCGGCTTCGACGTCGATATTAAAATCGATACCGAAAAGATAGAAAACGTTATGGTGCTTCCCATTGATGCGGTTGTGACCGAGGACTCGACAAACTTTGTTTATGTAGTTGACGAAAACAACAAGGTTTCAAAGCGTGAGATTACAGTCGGCAGATTTTCAGACGATAATTATGAGCTTCTCACAGGCGTAGAGCAGGGAGAAAGAGTTGTTGACAATCCCAAGACCTCAATGGCAGAGGGCGACAAAATCGCAATAAAGAAATAAGGTAGGTGCTGTCTGTTGAATATCAAAGAAAACATCAGAATAGCAATATTCAGCATCAAGACCAATCTTATGCGCTCGTTGCTGACAATGCTCGGCATTATAATCGGCGTTGCCTCGGTTATTGCGGTAATCACGGTCGGTAACGGCGGCAGGGATTATATCGTCGGTATGATCAAGGATATGGGCTCGAACGCTATAACAATCGGTGTTGACGCTACAACCGCTTCAAATTCCGACTATATCACGGACGGCGATATTGAAGCTATCAAGGCTCTTGACGCTGTTCAGTACGTTTCGCCGATGGTAATGTCAATGGGCTCACTCAATGCAGGCGACGAAACGGGAATCGGCTTGCTCATAGGCGGTAATGAGGAAATGCGTTACGTTATGAGCGGTGAATGTGTTTACGGCAGATATTACACAAAGGCCGAAGCGGATTCGGGAAAGGCTGTATGCGTTATCGATATTTCAAGTGCCTTGCAGTTCTTCGGCAAGAAAAATTGCGTCGGCGAGTACATTAACTACACCGCAAACGGAATTACCGTCAGCATAAAGGTTATCGGTGTTACGGATATGGCAAGTGCTTTTGGCTCGGACTCCGAAAAGATGCTTGAATCTATGAAAGCTTTGGGCAATTCCACGCTTTCGGGCGGTATGATTATGGTGCCGACTAAATTTGCTACGAACGTTATCGGTATGAGTGACCGCTATGACACGATTTATATTATAGCGAGTGACGAAAACGATCTTGATGCGGCAGGAAGTGCTGCACTTAACAGAATAAGAGCAAGGCATAACAACCACGATAAAGATGTATATTTGCTTACAAATATGGCGACATATATCAATCTTTTGGATACGGTAATCAACGTGTTCACAATATTTATTGCCGCAGTCAGCGCAATTTCGCTTGTTGTCGGCGGTATCGGCGTAATGAACATAATGCTTGTTTCAATAACCGAGCGAACGAGGGAGATAGGTATTCGAAAGGCGCTCGGCGCAAAGACCTCGACTATATTGTTCCAGTTCCTCACAGAGTCGATAATCCTTTGCGTAATCGGCGGTGCGATAGGTTTGCTGTTGGGTGTTTCGGGTGCGGCGCTTGTTTCGTCGATTATGAAAATTCCGCTTGCCGTTAAAGCCTCAACCGTTGCGCTTGCAATCGGATTTTCAACTCTTATCGGTGTAGTGTTCGGTGTTTACCCTGCAAGACGGGCAGCAAAAATGCCACCTATCGAAGCTTTGAGAAGAGATTGACAGACGGCGAAATTTATATTTTTTATTATTTAACGGGTACTTTTACAAAGTACCCGTTTTTAATACCCTTTAGCCTCCCCAAATTTCCTCGTTCAGCGAAGAGCGTGGGCTTGCTCCCGCCCTACCACGTCGTCGTTTACGCCGTATCGTTCGCAACAGCCTTTGGCTGTTTCTCACTCACTATGCAACTCCTCCTCTTCCGCAAAAATCACGCTCGGCTCGCCTGTTCGGTTGTAAACGCCCTCGCAACGGCTCGCTGTCGCTACCGACTTTTGCGGATTTTGGACAACCGCATATTTAGGCTCCCTCTGACGGGCAACATATGCGACCGCCGCCTGTGACGGATAAAGGGAGCATCTGTTGGCGTAGCGGCCGATTTTGTGCGGCGCTCCAAGCCGCATAAACAAAATCGGGATACAGCAAGAGGGCAATAGTTGTCATTTTTCTGCGAAAAACGACAGCTCCATCGTCAGAGGGAGCTGTGTCGGACAACCGCAAGGGTTGTCCCTACGGTTGTGCGAATATTTTAATATCATATCAGCCAAAAATTATCATACATCAACAACAATAAAAAGGGCGAACTGTGTTCGCCCTTTGATAAATTTAATTTATTGTTAAACCGAAAGTATTGTGTCGAGGTTGCATTTTTCGAGCTGTTCACGGTTACCGACAACGCACACAGCAGGATTTTTATAGCACTCCTCAAGGCTTTCTGCGACCGCTTTCAAGTCATTGTGAGAAGTGGAAACAATCTGCTCCATTCTCGTCTTTCTGTCCTTTTCGCTGACGCCTCTGAAATAGAGCCTGTCACCGAGCGCACCCTTTGCCCTCGGAGTGAGAACGGGAAGCGAATCGGCAACAGTACCGATAATAAAGCCTGTTATGTCGCTGTTTGCATCTGCAACACTTCTAAGATAATCAGGAGTTTTTTTGAAGCTCTCAAGCGAAGCCGAAACCGATGGGTCACGGTATGAATAACAAGAAACCGTACCTGACGGACGAACGACCATACCCGTACCGTAAGCGCCGCCCTGCATACGAATTACAGTCCACAAGTAGTTAAGGCTGACGATTTTTCCTGCAACGGACACGCTTCCGGCAGACGTTTTGCCGAGTTTTCTCAAATCGCCCGTCATAACCGCAAAAGACACATCTGCCGGAATTGCAATTCCCTCTTTTCTTAATCCCCACGGCTCAATTTTGCCGTCGAGCGCTCCGTCTGATTTTTCAGGGAGAGTGCTTGCAATTTCGTTTACGATTTTTTCTACGCTTTCGGGTGTACCCGTTATGCTGACGGTCAGCTTTTCACGGCAAATTATCTTACCGAACAGAGCGTTGATTTTCTTGCAAAATTCCTCTGCCGACCAATTTTCCTGCATATTTTTAAGCCAATTATAGTATTCAAAGCCGTAATTGCACTCGGAAATTACACCGCCCTTTGAAAGCTGTGCGGCAGTTCTGCCCATTGCGACCTGTGAGCCGCTGACGAGAATGCTCTGAAGCAGCTCCATTCTGTTTTGACAGAGCAGTGAAAAAGCGTCCTCGCCGTTTGAAAAATCGGTTGTTGTAAGCACCTCGCCGATAAGCTGTATCGCCTTTTCGACGTTCTTTTCCATTGCCGAGAAATTAACGTGAAAATAAGCAGAGCAGTCCGTACTGCCGTCCTTTTCATAGCAGGAAACGGTGCTTGAAACACTGCCGCAAAGGGTTCTTTTAAGCGTCAAAAGTTCTTCCGGCGAATGTTTTTCGGTTGCAAGTTCGCCCAAAAGTGAAGTTGCAAATGACAAAGCCGATATTTCGTTTTCGGTGCAACCGTTTGCGTCAAAATAAAGATTTACATAGACAATTCCGTTGCTGTTTATCTTATGCACAAGCGTAGGGATATTGCCTACCGTGATTTTCTCCGTCGGTATTGCCTCGGGTTGAGCCTTTATGTCTTGAAGTGTAAGCCTCGGCAAAGTGGCAACAGCATCTTCTGTGTCGGGAGTATCCTGCCAAAGTGCAAGCCTTTCGCACTCTTTTTCTACCCTCTCCCAATCCTCGTCATCAAAGCGCTCCGACGTTTTTTTAAGACGTTCCGTTTCCTCTGCTCTTATCTTATCGCCTACGGTTTTTGACGGCACAAGCATAACCTTACAGCGGTGCGGATTTTCAATGAATTCCTCTTTGATGATCTTCTCAAAATAACCCTCGTCAATCTTTGCACGAAGATTTTTGAAAAGCTCGCCGACCTCAAGATTTTTCTCGGGCTTTCCGCCGTAAAGCCAGCTGTCTAAAATATCCATTCCGAAAACCAAGCCCTGCGGATAGCTTCCGTAGTCCTTTTCACGCATTTGGAATTCAAGATATGTCAAAGCCGCTTCGAGCTGATTGCGGTCAATTCCGTTTTCGGCAAGTTCCGAAAGAGTATCGAAAATTCTCTTTTCAATCTCGTCGGCATCCTCTTTTTTGAGGTTTTGCACCTTGATTGTAAGCTGAGGCTGTAAAACAATTTCGGGCATGTCAACGCTGACCGCTTCGGCAAGTGAGTCGCCTAAAATACAGGCGTTAAGAGGAGATTTTACGCTTCCGCAAAGCACGTCCGAAAGTGCTCTGACAGCCACGATTTTTTCTGTATCGGAAAAGTCGCCTACTACCCTGCCCCACGCAAGAATGTATCTGTTATCTGCGTTTTCGTCGGGAGAAATTTCATATTCGGTCACGATTTCTCCTGCATCAACAGCCTTTTGAAGCTCGGGCAATTCGACTCTTTCGCCTGCCGGAATATTCTCAAGATATTCATCGTTAATAATTTTCAAAACAGCGTCAATATCCATTTTACCGTCAAGGATTATGAATGCATTTGACGGAGAATAATGCTTTTTATGTGCCGCTATAAAGCTTTCATAGGTAAGCTCGGGTATGCTCTTGGGGTCGCCGCCCGAAACATAGCCGTATGCGTTATCGGGGAAAAGCGCCTTGCTCATTACGGTTTCAAGCTTTGCGTCGGGATCTGCAAAAACGCCTTTCATCTCATTGAAAACAACGCCCTTATATAAGAGTTCGCCGTTCTCGCCCTTTTCATAGTGCCAGCCCTCTTGACGGAAGCACTCGGGATTTTGATATATCGCAGGATAAAAAACGGCGTCGAGGTAAACCCTCATAAGGTTTATAAAATCCTTGCCGTTTTTACTGCTTATCGGATAAAAGGTCTTGTCCGAAAAGGTCATTGCGTTCAAAAATGTGTTCATCGAGCTTTTGAGAAGCTCAACAAACGGGTCCTTAACAGGATAATTCTTTGAACCGCACAAAACCGAGTGTTCGATTATATGGAACACGCCCGTATCGTCCTCGGGAAATGTCGGGAATGCAATACCGAAGGTCTTGTTTTCCTCGTCCCTGTCAAGCCAAAGGAGCTTGAGCCCTGTCTTTTCGTGCACCATCTCGTACATATCGGCTTTAAGCTCGCCGAGGTGCTCTTTTCTTAACTGTTTGAAACCGTGAGCCATTTTATTTTCATATCTCCTATCAATTATCAATCTTTCTCTTTATAGTAGAGCTTGCAATGGCAATACCCCTCAAAATCGGGGTCTGCTATCTGATTGCGAAACTCCTCGCAGATACATTTATACTTTTCATCCTTGCCTATTCTGCAAGGGCAATAGCCGCCCTTTTTCTTCAAGCCCTCTTTTATCGTTTTGACGATTTCCTCGTCTGAATTAAGTCTGACCTTTGCCATAATATCGCCCCTTTATTACTTTTTCTTTTTAACCTTATTGAGAATTGCGTTCATTCTAAGGATTTCCTCTTTAGTGAACTTTCCGCCCATCATCGAAACTGCTCTTTTCACGGTAAAGCCGTAAGCGAGCTTTAGCATACCCGTATTGAAGCTGAAGCCTGCAAAGCTTGCGCCTTTCTTCTTCTTTTTATCGCCCTTTTCTTTCGGCTTATCATCCTTTAATGCGCCGAGCATTATTTTGCCTATTCGAAGCATTGCGATTTTACCGCCGAGCGTTGACATAATATCGCCGATAGTATCGTTTACCGAGTAGTAGCCTGTCGGGGTTTCAATCTCAAACCAGTTTATGACCGCCCCCTCTTCTTTCATTCGGTAAGCCTCGTTGAATTTATCAACCTTTCTGATATGGCTTTCGTCGGTTAGTTCTCCCGCCTTTGCTAATATAACCGACTCGCCGACGTTCGCAATTTCAAACTTGAAGAACGGATATTTGCCCTTTTTCCGGACTCCGACGCTCTCTCCGTTTACAAAAAGCTCAACCTCATCAAGATTTGAGTAAACGGTAACGCTCGTCCTATCCTCTACCCTGTCAACATAACGCTTTGAGCAAATATGAAGCACAGGCTCACTCGAAAGCCATGCCTTGTATGCGTAAAAGCTGTCTTTTTTATATTTTCTGTCAAAGGTAACAAGTCCCTTGTGGTTCATACCGTTTTCGCCGCCCTCGGCTCTTGCGTCTGCGGCAAAATCAAACATATTCCAAACATGAGTTGCCCAAAGATACGGTCTGTCGATTATCTGCTTTATAACCTCTTCATGATAATAAGCCTGATATTCCTCGGTATAATCGCCCTGCTCGGGAGTGCTTGTGTGCCAATTCAGCGCCTCACAGCCGTACTCGCTGATACCGATAGGCTTATTCGGATATTTCTTATGGAATTTGTCAAACCACGGGCCGTACATATCGACCTTTCCGCCGTACCATCCGAAATAATGGTTATATGAAACAATGTCGCTTATATGGACGTATTCGTCGTCAATCGGGCACATCGTAACAACCGCCACGGTAGTAGGTCTTGTGCTGTCAAGCGAATGTGCAAGCGAATTTAACATACGGTGATTGTCAACAACGGACTTTCCGCTACCTGCCATAGTAATTTCATTTGAAAGTCCCCAGACGACTATCGACGGGTGATTATAGTTTTGATAAATAAGCTCGGTCATTTGAGTTTTGGTATTTTCGACGCCGTTTTCAAGGTGCTTTGAAATATACGGAATTTCCGCCCATACGACCATTCCTCGTTCATCACAGAGGTCATAAAACTCCTGTGCGTGCTGATAATGAGCAAGTCTTATTGTGTTAGCACCCATTTCGCAGATTAAATCCATATCCTCTTTATGGTGCTCATACGAAAGAGCGTTACCGATTTCGGGTCTGTCCTGATGCCTTGAAACACCTCTCAACGGATAAACCTCGCCATTGAGGATAAAGCCTTTTTCCGCATCGATTTTGAATGAACGGATACCGAATTTTGTCGAAACCTCGTCCTCGACAACGCCGTCAACCACAAGCTGTGCGGTTGCGGTATACAAGAACGGGTCTTTAGTTCCGTTCCACAAATGAGGGTTCTCAATTTCAAAGGTAACGTCGTTTCCGACAAGCTCTTTTCCGTCAACAAAAACGTGAATTTCGCCCAATCCTTGTGTAAAGGTCTTTACATTTACACTTGCGATATTTCCTTTAATATCAGGGGTTACGGCGATTGCGTTTGAGCCGAAGCGGTCAAGACTGAAATGATTGTGAGAAACGCCTATCAAGGTTACGCTTCTGTAAATTCCGCCGTAAAAAGTGAAGTCTGCCTGCTGCGGATAGACAAAATCATTGGGGGAATTATCGACCTCAACCTTGATTTTATTCTCATCTTTGATGTTTTCGAGCCTAACCCTGAACGCAGAATATCCGCCGTGATGCGTCGTGAGCTTTTCGCCGTTAAAATAGACTGTCGCAGAGGAATTTACGCCGTCAAACTGAAGATAAAATTCCTCGCCCGACGGAAAATCCTCCCTTTTCAAAGTCTTTTCATAGGTGCAGATGCCACGGAAATAATCATTTCCGCCGTCCTGTCCGTCCTTGCCGTTCCAGGTGTGCGGCAAATCGAGCGTTACGCACTCGCCCTGCTTTATAAAGTCCCATTGGGAGTTGATATTTTTCGTCTCTCTCATAATACGGCACCTCATTAAAAATTATAATTTAAGTATAGCACAATTTCCGTTTATGCTCAACTTATATAACTATATTTTTACTCCTTATTAACATTTAATTCTCTTATTGACTCAAATGCGTAAAAACATTATAATATTTACGACTTCAAGAAAGGAGAATCGTTATGAATACAAACATTTCAAACGACATTAAATATATCGGAGTAAACGACCGTGACATTACGCTTTTTGAGGGCCAATACCCCATTAAAAACGGTATGGCTTATAACTCTTATGTGATTTTTGACGAAAAAATTGCAGTAACAGATTCCGTTGATAAAATAGCAGTTTCAAGATGGCTTGAAAAGCTTGAAAGTGAACTTTGCGGCAGAAAGGTTGATTATCTCATAGTTCAGCACCTTGAGCCTGACCATTCGGCAGGCATTGACGCACTTTCGGAGAAATTCCCCGAAATGAAGGTTGTCTGCTCGGCAGGCGCATTGAAAATGCTCCCGAATTTCTGTGATGTGAGCCTTGACAGAGTTATGACTGTTAAGGAAAAAGACACTCTCTGCTTGGGTAAGCACACACTTACATTTGTTATGGCGCCGATGGTGCATTGGCCCGAGGTTATGGTAACGTATGACAGCACGGACAAGGTGCTTTTCTCTGCCGACGGCTTCGGAAAATTCGGCACGGTTGACGCCGACGAGAATTGGACGGACGAGGCGAGAAGATACTATATAAATATCGTGGGTAAATACGGAAAGCAGGTTCAGGCGCTTCTCAAAAAGGCTTCGGCACTTGAAATTAACACAATTTGCCCCTTGCACGGTCCTGTTTTGACAGACACAATCGGCGAAGTGTTAAGGCTTTATGACCTTTGGTCGTCATACTCTCCCGAAAAGAAAGGTGTGCTTATTGCCTGTGCTTCAATTCACGGAAACACCCTCAAGGCGGCTGATGAATTAAAGACAATGCTTGAAGCAAAGGGCGAAAGCGTTGTCCTCTTTGACCTTACAAAGGGCGATATTTCCGAGTGTGTTTCGCTTTGCTTCTGCTATGACAGAATTGTGTTTATGGCTTCAAGCTATGATGCGGGCGTGTTTACACCTATGAGCGACTTGCTTCACCATCTTCAGTCAAAGTCGTTCCAAAACAGAACGGTTGCTCTTTGTGAAAATGCAAGCTGGGCACCGTCGGGAATAAGAACAATGAAATCAGAGCTTGAAAAGTGCGCTAACATCACAATTCTTGACAAAACGGTTTCAATAAAGACAAGGCTTTCCGACGCATCCCGTTCGGAACTTCAGGAGCTTGCAGATGAAATTTCAAAATAAGCATAAATAATCGATTTTAAGCGTGTACGGTGCTTCGTGCACGCTTTTTTTATGCAAATTATATTATAATGCACAATAAATATTGTGTATTTTTACCTTTTTGCTATTGACGAGTTAGCCGCCGCTAACTATAATATAGTTAGCAGTTGCTAACTAATGTTTATATGTTAAAAATAAAGGAGAAGAAAATTATGAGCTTTGTTGAAATCAAGGGTATAAAAAAGCATTTCGGGCAGGGCGACAGTCTTGTCAATGTTTTGAACGGCGTTGACATAAGCATTGAAAAGGGCGAAATTTGCGTGCTTTTAGGACCGTCGGGCTCGGGAAAATCTACATTGCTTAATATTATAGGCGGAATTGAAAATGCAGACGAGGGCTATATCGCAATCGACGGCGAAAAGACTAAGGATATGAACGAAAAGCAGCTTACTCTTTACAGGCGAAAGCATCTCGGCTATGTTTTTCAAATGTACAACCTTATTCCCAACCTTACGGTAAGGGAAAATATTGAGGTCGGCAAATACCTCGGCAGCGACACGCTTGATGTTGATGAGCTGATGAAAACGCTCGGCATTTATGAACAGAGGAAGAAAGCTCCGTCACAGCTTTCGGGCGGTCAGCAGCAGAGGACGTCTATCGGAAGAGCTATTGTTAAGAACCCCGATATTCTCCTGTGCGACGAGCCTACGGGTGCGCTTGACTACAACACCTCAAAGGAAATCCTCAAGCTTATCGAGGACATAAACAAAAAATACGGCAACACGATTATTATGGTAACGCACAACGACGCTATAAAGAATATGGCGGACAGAGTTTTCACGCTAAAGGACGGCGTTGTCAGAAAGAACTATGTAAACGAAAACAAGATACCTGCGGCAGAGCTTGAATGGTAAGAGATGCTAAAGAGGTGAAAAAATGAAAAACCCACTTAATAAAAGATACTCGAGAGAGCTTAAACAGGACTTCGGAAAATATGCCGCAATTTTCCTTTTTCTCGTGTTCTTTATCGGCGCAATGTCTGGATTCTTTGTCTCGGATATAAGCGTTGCGGCAACATATTATGAAGGTCTTGAAAAGTACAATATAGAGGACGGACATATGGCGTTCAATCTTGTACCCGACGACGAACTGCTCAATAAAATCGAAGCAGACAACAATATCACTCTTTATAAAATGTACTATAAGGACGAAACGGTCGCTCAGAACGACACCACACTTCGTATTTATGTTGACAGAGACACCGTTAATACCGAATGTGTTATGGACGGCAGAATGCCGACAGCCGCAAACGAAATGGCTGTCGACAGAATGTATGCTGTAAATAACAAGATTTCAATCGGCGACACCGTAACGGTTAACGGACAGGATTATACCGTAACGGGATACACCGCCGTCCCGGATTACAGCTGCCTTTTTGAGAGCAATGCGGATATGATGTTCGACGCAGTAAATTTCGGCGTAGGCTTTGTGACAAACGAGGGCTACGAAAAAATCAGAGCCACTCACGAGTCGATAAACTATGCGTGGAAATATCTTACACCCACAACGGATGATGTTGACGCAAAAAACCGTTCGGACGATATTACCGACAGCCTTGAAAGCATATTAAAGCAGTACGACCAAAGCCTTATTCAATCGCAGGTTGACTCGCTTTACGCTCAGGCAAGGGATATTTCCGCTTCTCTCGGCACGGACTTTGAAAAGGCTTCAAAAGCAATAACAAACACAGTTACCGCCGCTGCCGAAAAGGCTGCGAAAAATGCGGTTTCCTCTCTTTCCTCTGACGAGATGCTTGATGTTATCTCGTCGGCTTCGGGCAAGAGCAAGGATGAAATTACGGCAACGGCATTCAACTCCTTAGGTCTTACCGACGAACAGAAATTTATGCTTGCGGCATATTCGGGCTCACTTTCAAATGAGGAGAAGCTCGGTGCGGCTCTCAAGCTTTCAGGCAAAACGGAAAGCGACCTTATGCCGATAATTGCGTCGGCAAGCGGTATGAGCGAGGACGAATTAAGTACGGCTTTAATAAAGTACGTTGCTCAAAAGCAGGGTACGACGGTTGACGGACTTATCGCAAGACAGCTCGGCACGACTGAGGAAAAGTACAGAGCAATGCTTGACGCCTTTGAAGAGGCAAAGACCTTAACGGACGACCTCGACAAGAGCTCGGCGGAGGCTCCTAAAATCAACCTTGACGAGCTTGAAAACGAAAAAGACTACGAAAACGATATGGAGTTTTCGCTTGATAAAATATATTCGATAGTCGATAAAATAAGTGCTGTGGGCATTTATGATATGAGCAGTATCAGAGCAAGACTTGACAGCCTTGACGCACTTACAAGGACAGAAATCGACGACAGCGGAATAATTACCGTCAAGGACTATAATCCGAAATTTTCAAACAAGGCAATCAACTTTACCATTGAGGATACCGTCGGCGACAAGGCTAACGCATCACTTATGCTTTACATGATAATTGCGGTTATTGCGTTTATGTTTGCCGTTACCTCCTCGAACACAATTTCAAGGGAAGCAAGCGTTATCGGTACGCTCAGAGCCTCGGGCTACACTAAGGGAGAGCTTGTAAGGCACTATATGACGTTGCCTGTTGTCGTAACGCTTCTCGGTGCCGTTGTCGGCAATATTTTGGGCTACACAGTATTTGAAAAGCTGTTTATAGGCGTTTACTATTCGAGCTATTCGCTCCCGACATACGAAACACTTCCGAGCGCACAGGCGTTTTTAGACACTACGGTTATACCGCTTATTCTTGTAATTGTAATAAACCTTGCGGTAATCGGAAGAAAAATGCAGCTGAGTCCGCTCTCTTTCCTCAGAGGCGAATTAAGCAAGGGCAAGAAAAAGCAGGCGGTAAGCCTTTCCAAAAAGCTTCCGTTTATCTCACGCTTCAGACTTCGCATACTCTTTCAAAATATCCCGTCATATCTTACAATGTTTATCGGAATTTTCCTCGGCGGTGCGCTTGCGGTGTTCGGACTTATGTTCGGACCGCTGCTTTCCGACTACGGAGAGCTTGTAAAGCAAACGCAGATTTCACAGTATCAGTATGTGCTTGCAGATACAGCCGAAACGCAGAACGGGCAGGCTGAAAAATACTGTGTGACGTCGCTTGATACGGTTGATGAAGGGTTTATGACAGATGAGGTTATGATTTACGGAATTGAGAGCAACAGCAATTACGTAAAAGCCGAAATCCCGTCGGGACAGGTGCTCATTTCAAACGGCTATGCCGCAAAATACAAGCTGTCCGAGGGCGACGAAATAACGCTCAAGGATAAGTATTCAAGCAAGACCTACACCTTTACCGTCGGCGGAATTTACAACTATGACGCCGCAATTTCAATATTTATGCCGAGAGAGGAATATCTCAGCACGTTCGGCGAGGACAGCGATTATTTCACGGGCTATTTCAGCAACGAAGAACTGACCGACATTGACTCGGACGATATTGCAACGGTTATAACCGAAAAGGATCTTACCAAAATCGTTACACAGATGCAGGTGTCAATGGGCGAGTTTATGAACGTGTTTAAGGCACTCGGCGTTATAATATTTATGCTTGTTATCTACATTCTGACAAAGCAGATAATTGAGCGTAATGCAAAGTCAATTTCAATGACTAAGGTCTTAGGCTTCACGAACGGCGAGATTGCGAAGCTGTATATTGTAATAACCTCGCTTGTGGTAATCGCCTCATTGCTCATTTCAATACCGCTTATCCACCTTGCTCTAAAGGCAATTTTCGAGGACTATCTTTATACGCAAATGACAGGATATATTCCGTACATAGTTTCAAACTCCTGCTATATCAAGATGTTTATTATGGGAATTGTCAGCTATGCGGTGGTTTCAATCGGTATGTTTATCAAGATTAAGAAGCTTCCTAAGGGCGAGGCACTTAAAAATCAGAACTTATAATAATTCCTTATAACCCCTTTCCTAATGAAATATGCACGGTATTTTGCCGTGCATATTTTTTATTGAAAATATTTATAAATTGTACTAAAATATAGGTACAGAACAGGAAATCGGAGTTGATAATATGGACGCTAACGAATTCAAAAGAAATGAAATGCTTGCACAGCTGATAATCAAAGGCTTGCAATCAAGAAATATGACAGGCTACTACGCCGAGTCAAAGGAAAAAGCAAAGGAAATCGCACTTTCGCTTATGCCGAACGGCTGTTCGGTATCGCACGGCGGCTCGTGTTCAATCAAGGAAATCGGACTTATCGACGAGCTTAAAAGCGGTAGATTTAATTACATTGACCGCAATTCTGCACCCGACAAGCACCAAGCAGAGCTTGACGCATATGACTGTGATGTATTTTTGGGCAGTTCAAACGCAATAACCGAGGACGGTGTTCTTGTGAATATCGACGGCAACTCGAACAGGGTTTCTGCTTACGCTTACGGACCTAAAAAGGTAGTGCTTATCGTCGGAATGAACAAGGTTGCAAAGGACGTTGACTCTGCGCTTAAAAGAGCGAGAAACATTGCCGCACCCGTAAATGCACAGCGCTTCGGGCTTGATACTCCTTGTTCAAAAACAGGTTCCTGCCTTAATTGCAAGTCACCCGACACAATTTGTTGTCAGTTCCTTATAACGAGGTATTCACGCCATAAGGACAGAATTCATGTTATTTTGGTAAACGATACATTGGGGTATTAAATTTTTAACGATATATAAAAATTTAAGCGGACAGAAATCTGTCCGCTTTTTGTTATGTGTTTTTATTAAACATATAATCCTCACACCATCTATAAGGATTGTCCTCAATATATTGCCACCTTATTTGGAAATCATATTCATCACGAATTATATGATCGTAAAATCCTTTTTGCCAAATCGACTTACCGAGTCGCTTAGTTATTACACCTTTAAACTGCTTAATAATGCGAGATATCGTAGGGGCGAACTGTGTTCGCCCGCTAAATGTATCTATGAAAACAAGCAGATGAATATGGTTTGGCATAATCACATAGTTTTCAACAGTTACATTTTTATATATTTCGCTTATATTTTTTATTTCTTCTTCAACTATTTCCCCTACTTTTGATAGGCGAACACAGTTCGCCCCTACGTGTATATACGATAAAATTGGGTTGCGATTTTCAACACAAACCGTTATAAAATAAACTCCGTTTTGCGAATAATCATAATTCTTAAGTCTATTTGGCTTTCTTGTTTTGGAATTCATAATTTTATATCTTCTTCAAATTCGCCATTTTTGCCATAAGTTTTTTTGTTCCTACCTTTTGGAAGGCAATTTCAAGGAGCATATCGTTGCCCATAGGTGTTGCTCTCGACACAACGCCGTCTCCGAAAACTCGGTGGCTTACGGTGTCGCCGGGCTTGAAATCAAGCTTAACCGTAGAGGCGGATTTGCTCTTTCCTGCGCCGGAAAAGCCTCTGTTTACAGTATTGCTGTGGCTTGAATATGAGCCTTGCTGTGCGGAACGGGCAGAGGAAGTCGAGTTATCTCTTGCCGAACCGCCTGAGCCGAAGCTTGAGAACGAGGAATGCCCGAAGAACGGATTGTCCGAAGAGCGTTCAAGCAAATCGCTCGGAATTTCGTCCAAAAACCTTGACGGTCTGTTGTAGTTTGTAGAGCCGTACATCATTCTCTGCTTTGCATCGGTAAGATAAAGCTTCTGCTTCGCCCTTGTAATTCCAACGTAGCAAAGGCGACGTTCTTCCTCAACTTCAGCCTCGTTAAACATACTCTGTCTGCCGGGGAAAACGCCCTCCTCCATACCGGGCATAAACACAACGGGAAATTCAAGTCCCTTTGCGGAGTGGAGGGTCATAAGCACAACCGCATCCGCATCCTGATTGTAGTTGTCAATATCGGTCATCAACGCAACCTCTTCAAGGAAATCGCCGAGCGTTTTTTCGGGGTCTTCTTCGAAATATCTTGTAATATTTGCGCCCAACTGATTGAGGTTTTCCATTCTGTCCTCATACTTTACGGGGTCATCCTTGAGCGAACGGGCATAACCTGTCGTTTCAAGCACTTCTGCTAAAAGTTCAGCCGGAGAAATCTCCTCAAGCCTTGATATGAAAGCATCTATCATATCTGTAAAGCTTTTTAGCTTTACAGCACTTCGCTTTAATAATTCGTAATTTTCGGCAGTTTTGAGCACCTCATAAAGCGGTACTCCGAGGGTGTCGGCAATCTGTGAAGCGTTGTTCACGGTGGTGTCGCCTATTCCCCTTTTCGGAGTATTGATAATTCGCATAAGCCTTACTTTATCCGAGGTATTGTTGATTACGCTCAGGTATGCCATAGCATCTTTGATTTCCATACGGTCATAGAACTTGTGTCCGCCGATTATCCTGTACGGAATCGAGTTGCGCATAAGCTCCTGCTCTATGGGGCTTGACATTGCATTCATTCGATACAAAATTGCAAAATCGCTCAATTTACGCTTTCTTCCCCTGTCATATTCCTCGGAAATCTTTTTAACTATGTATTTAGCCTCTCCCGTTTCATCATTTACGGTACGGCACTCAACCTTTTCGCCTGCACCGTTGGCAGTCCAAAGATTTTTACCCTTTCTCTCGCTGTTGTTTGAAATTACGGCATTTGCGGCATCAAGAATATTCTGCGTTGAACGGTAGTTCTGCTCAAGTCTAATGACAACAGCATCTGAATATCTGTTCTCAAACTGCAAAATATTCTCAATCGTCGCACCTCTGAAACGGTAAATACTCTGATCATCATCACCGACAACGCAAATATTTTTATATCCGTCTGCAAGCATTGAGGTGAGCTTATACTGTGCAAGGTTAGTGTCCTGATACTCGTCAACCATAATATGACGAAATCTTCGCTGATAGTATTCAAGCACCTCAGGACAGCTCTCAAAGAGCTTAATTGTGTTTACGATAATATCGTCAAAGTCCATAGCGTCAGCCTCTTTAAGCATCTGCTCGTACTTTTTATACACCTGACCGATTTTTTCAAGTCTTATGTCGCCCGAATTGTCATTGATAAACTGTTCGGGGGTTATAAGTTGGTCTTTCGCACGGCTGATTTCATTTAATATTGACTTGTGCGGCAGGAATTTATCGTCAATGTCGAGAAGCCTTTGGCACTCCTTGACAATGCGCTTGCTGTCGTCTGTATCATAGATGGTAAAATGACTTGAAAAGCCGATTTTGTCGCCGTCACGCCTTAAAATACGCACGCAGGACGAGTGGAAGGTGCTTGCCCATATATCAAGTGCATCTTCACCTAAAATGAGCGAAAGCCTCTCTTTAAGCTCATTTGCCGCCTTATTCGTAAAGGTAATGGCAAGTATCTGCCACGGTTTCACGGCATTAACGCTCAAAAGGTCCTTTATGTCCTCATAAACGGTCTTATCCCCGTCAAGATAACGGCGCATTTTGTCAATATCCGTGTCGTCGGGCGTTCTTTCAAGCCACTCGGAATTATACGCATCGCCGTATTTTATAAGGTTTGCAATCCTGTTTACAACGACCGTAGTCTTTCCCGAGCCTGCGCCTGCAAGAATTAAAAGCGGTCCTTTCGTATTAAAGACCGCTTTCTTCTGCATATCGTTCATTCTCTTAAATTCGTTTTCGATTATCTGTCTTCTTAAAGTTAAAATTTCGCTTTTGTCCATTAAAATTCTCCGATTATTTTATGAAAAGATTTCCGCCGTGCGCATCAATGGCAACCGTAAGCGGAAATGAATTAAATTCTAATTTTTTGACCGACTCACAGCCCAAATCCTCAAATGCGATAACCTCGCACGAAGCAATGCACTTTGAAGCAAGCGCACCTGCACCGCCTATCGCACAAAAATATACTGCGCCGTTTCTGACAATCGCATCACAGACGTCCTTTGAGCGAGGACCCTTGCCGACCATTGCCGAAAGCCCCATATCAAGCATTTGCGGTGCGTAAACGTCCATTCTCGACGAGGTTGTAGGGCCGCAGGAGCCTATTGCAAGCCCTTCCGGTGTGGGGGTGGGACCTGCATAGTAAACAGTTGCGCCGTCTATGTCATAAGGTGTTTTTTCGCCGTTTTTCAAAAGCTCAAATATACGCTTATGTGCGGCGTCACGGGAGGTGTAGACAGTACCGCTTAAATACACGGTGTCCCCTGCCTTGAGGTACTCCGCCGCCTTTTTGATTTCACTTGTGTTAATATGATATTCGCTCACGGTCAGCCCTCTTTCGTGTTAAAAGGGAAGCTGTCGGGCTTGATATTCAAATCCTCGTGGAAATCGGTGTGAGGCGGATACTGAATATATGTAAGACCGCTGCCGTCGTTTGTTTCAAGCACTCCCGAAGCATCGTCATCAACCTCAAACGAAACCGAAAGGTCCGGCTCAAATACTGCGTCCTGTCTTATAGACAAATTCTTAGCCGTAGCAGCCATACGCTGTGCAAGAATAGAAATATTCGCCTGAAGCTCGTCCACCGACTTTGTGAAAAGGGCGGAAATTTTATCAACCTCAGATGAAAGTCTTGTGATTTCGCTTGCCTGCTTTGAAATATCCTCCGATATAGTCTTTGAAGCGGTATGAGCCTTTTCATTGGCAGCCGCAACGATGTTCTCCGAGTATTTTCTTGCGTCGAGGAACGCTGCGCCCAAGCGAGCCTGAGCCGCCTCAATTTCCCTGTTATTTCTCTCAATTACAGACTTCGCATTTGAATATTCCTCGGAAACCTTTGAAAGCGTTTCCAATCTCTCAACGATTTCGCTGTTCTGATTCTCAAGTGCGGAAATTCTCTCCGACTTCTCTGTTGTTTCCTTTTTAAGCTCCTCAAGCTGTGCACAATCGTCAGTCAGCTCCAAAACCTTAGAGTTAAGCTCGCCGATTTTGCCGTCCTTCTTCTCGACATCAGCCTTTAAGCTCTCGATTTCCTTTTTAAGCTCTTCGACATAAGAGATAACATCCTCTTTCTTAAAGCCGCCGAAAACGCTTGTTCTCATAATCTTTTCTGCGTCCATATAAACACCCCTACGGATAAATTGTCATTATTATTTTTTATTTTAACAGATTTCTGAACTAAATACAACCTAAATGTGGATAATTGTCAAATAAATTGATTTTACCTTTGATTTATGCTAAAATATGTACAAAAGGAGTGAGGATTATGTCAAACGAAAAAAATCACGGTGCCTTGAAATATATGGCTATCGTGGCAGGTGCGTTTGCGACAACATTTTACATTTCAGGTGAAATAGCATATCACTTTATGCTTTCAAGAAGAGGACTTAACGGCCCTATCGCAACCGCCGTACAGGACAAGGAAAGAAAGTCTATTCAGGAAAACGAATACAGAGCAAACCTTGAGAGAATTCTCCACGAGGGTACTGATTGGTTCGAGTCCTTCCCGAAGGAAAAGCTTGAAACCGAAAACAGAAACGGAGATATTCTCCACGCCGATTTAATTAAGCCCGAAAAGGAGAGCAATATTTATGTTCTCTGTATTCACGGCTACACCTCTGCGCCGAAATTTATGGGAATTTACGCTAAAAAGTTCCGTGAGCTCGGCTACAATGTAGTTCTTCCGAGCCTTAGAGGTCACGCTGACAGTGAAATAGAGTTTATTTCAATGGGCTGGAAAGACAGGCTTGACGTTGTCGATTGGATTAACTATATAGTTAAAGAGCATCCCGACTGTGAAATCATTCTTCACGGCGTTTCAATGGGTGCCGCTACAACAATGATGACTCTCGGTGAGGAGCTTCCCTCAAATGTTAAAGCGGCTATCGAGGATTGCGGTTATACAAATGCTTGGGATGTTATCAAGCACAAGATGTCAAAGATGAGCATTCCGGATTTCCCGTTCCTTTACAGCGCAAACAGTATCAATATGATGAGAGAAAAGTTCAGCTTGAAAGATGCTTCCTGCACAGAACAGCTCAAAAAATGCACCACTCCGTTGCTGTTCATTCACGGCGAGGCGGACGATTTCGTTCCTTATTCAATGCTCGACATTGTTTATGACGCTGCCGACAAGTGCGAAAAGGAAAAGCTTTCCGTTCCCGATGCACCTCACGCACGCTCTGTTTGTGCGCACCCCGATTTGTATTGGAATACAATTATCAACTTCCTTAAAAAGTACATCTAATCGGTATAATTTAATTTCAATGGCACGGTATTCATTGGCGGAGTGTTCATAAGCCAATGAAACCGTGCCTTTATTTTGTCATAAACCGTACAACTTCCGAATATAAATTTATCGAAATACAAATTTAAGTCCTCTAAAAAGAGGGTTTTAGGAGGTACTGTTAATGGCAGAGAGAAGTATATATGCCGATATAGCAAACAGAACTAACGGGGATATTTATATCGGTGTCGTCGGCCCCGTAAGAACGGGAAAATCGACCTTTATCAAGAAATTTATGGACACCCTCGTTATACCCAATATAGAGGACCCTGCTGTCCACGACCGTGCCACAGACGAGCTTCCGCAATCTGCCGCCGGAAGAACAATTATGACGACAGAGCCGAAATTCATACCCGAAAATGCGGTTGAAATCACTCTGCCCGACAACGCCTCGCTAAAGGTCAGAATGATTGACTGCGTTGGCTATATCGTACCGAGCTCACTCGGATATATTGAGGGCGACAATCCGAGAATGGTAAACACACCGTGGTTTGACCACGAAATTCCGTTTAATATGGCGGCGGAAATAGGCACTAAAAAGGTTATTACCGAACACTCGACAATCGGGCTTGTAATCACGACGGACGGCAGTATTTCCGACATTCCGAGGGAAGAATATGAACAGGCAGAGGAAAGAGTAGTAAACGAATTACGAGAACTCAACAAGCCGTTTATAGTGCTTCTCAACTGCACCTATCCGAAAAGCGAAAGTGCGTTGTCAACTGCCGCACGACTTACGGAAAAATACAGCGTTCCTGTCATTCCTGTGAACTGTCTTGAGCTTGACGAGAGCGAAATTAAGGAGATTTTAACGCAAATCCTCTTTGAATTTCCGATTAAGGAAATCAGCATTGATTTCCCTGCGTGGCTCATTTCCCTGCCCTCCGACCATTGGCTTCGACAAAGCATTACAGAAGTTGTCACAAAGGCAACGGAAAATCTTTCACTTGTGCGTGATGTGGGACTTTTGACGAATGATTTAAAGCAAAGCGAATATATCAACAGTGCTTCGGTTACTCGGATGAATCTAGGCGAGGGCAGTGCGTTTGTCGATGTCAAAATGGATAACTCTCTGTTTTACAAAATCATTGCAGAGTACACGGGTCTTGAAGTTGGCGACGAGTATGAGCTGATGAAATGTATGTGCGATTTGAGCCGCACGAAAAAGGAATACGATAAAATCAAAAACGCTCTTGACGAGGTTGAAAGCACAGGCTACGGAATTATAATGCCCGATATTGACGAATTGAAGCTGCAAGAGCCGGAGATAATCAAGCAGGGCGGAAGATACGGCGTAAGGCTCTCGGCATCCGCACCGTCAATTCATATGATAAAGGCGAACATACAGACGGAAGTTGCACCGATTGTCGGCACAGAAAGTCAATCGGAGGAGCTTGTAAAATATCTGCTTGCAGGCTTTGAAGAGGACCCGACGAAGATTTGGGAGTCAAACATTTTCGGAAAATCGCTTAACGACCTTGTAAATGAGGGACTTCGAAGCAAGCTGTTCCATATGCCGAACGAGGCAAGAATGAAAATGCAGGAAACTCTCGAAAGGGTAATCAACGAGGGCTGTAACGGCTTAATTTGTATAATTTTGTAAAATTTAAGCTAAAAATTAAGCGAGTGAAATCACTCGCTTTTTTTTGCATATTACGGTAAAATCAGTGAATAATAATTTCAAAGCAATAAATAAGGAGTTGAAAAAAATGCTTGATAAAATCGCTTTGATTATTCTTGTTATCGGCGGTATAAACTGGGGCTCAATCGGCTTGTTCCGGTTTGACATAGTAAGCTGGATATGCGGAGGTCAAGACGCAGTACTTGCAAGAATTATCTACACGCTCGTTGCGCTGTCGGCAATTTGGTGCATTTCCCTGCTTTTCAGAGATAACGAGCTTGTTTCCGCAGACGATAAATAATCGCCGATATCAAACAAAAAAGACACCGTTCGAAAACGGTGTCTTTTATTATTAAATCTTATAAAAGAAGCTGATTAAACTGTAGTAGTTACCACATACTTAAGAATTTTCTTTGCATCAATGATATCAACAACTCCGTCTTCATTCATATCTGCAAGGTTTTCTTGATACTTATTAAGTGTTGCCATTCCTATTGTTGATTTAAGCACCAATTTAGCATCTAAAACAGTTACCTCACCATCTAAGTTTGCGTCGCCCTTCTTGTCGGAATAGTTAACATTCTTAACTGCTGAAGTCGCTGATGTCACAAATGAATAGCCTATAACACCTTCAGATGTAGCACCGCATGCATATGAAAGGTTTGCGCTTTCAATTTCGCCTGTGCCGTAGATGTTGTCGGGAGTAGCACCCTTGAACTTAACTACATACTGAATCTCCTCATATGCAAGATCTGATGCCATAACATCAAGTCCAACACCAAGTGAGCCTAACAATCCGCCGACTGTATCAATAAGTGAAGCATTGAGAGCCTTAACGAACTTCTCGTTTGTGATATAATCGTTTGTAAGATGAGCTATTGAGTCATATCCTGTCTCTTTATTCTGAGAGGGAAGGCTTACGATAATTGAATTTGTGCCTTCATCATATTCAGCCGAATCAATATCATATACATTAAGCTCTGTTGCCTTTACAGCAAATCTCGCATCGAGTTTATCAGAAGCATTTGAGCCTGAAGGAACAACTGCAGAGGTTGAACCGTTAGCAAACTGAGTAGAAGCTGTAGCACCTACATTTTTCTGCAAAAGGCCTGCAATTTTGCCCAATGTTTCCTTAAGTGTAGCATTGGTTTCGTCTATTGCACTCGATACATCCTGATAATGACATTCAGGATCTGTAACATAACCGCACTTGCAGTCTGCGCTTGAGCAAACTGACTTGTCACAAGGATGAGTTGATGTGCAACCTGCACCTGCACAACATGCGCAACAACCGTCTACATCCTTACATGTGCACTGCCATACCTGGTGAGGATGTTTAGCTGTACATGTGTCGGGATTATTGCCGTCGCCTGCATTTTTACAAACCCATTTTGTATAGTGAATGTCGGTTCCCAAATCCTTATTAACCTTAATAAGAATGTTATCTACCTTACCAAACAAAGGGACTAAAAGCGAACCTATAAGGCTGTCAGATGTAACTAAATCATTTGTTGAAAGAGTGAATGTATATTCATCTGTAAAGCCGCTATATCTTGAATAATCATAGCCTGCTTTTGCATCAACAATATTTGCTGTGCCGGCATTGATTCTATTAGCGAGTTCAGCAAGATTGATGTCATCATCAGTGTAGTCAAACTTATTGTATTTTGACTCAACCGTAAGGCTGAATTTAGCATTCATAGCCTCGGGAGAAGCGTAATACACATCTGCCGAGCCCTCAAGCTTGTATGAATAAACAAGGAGTTTTATTCTGCCGTCTCCGTCGAAAGCAAACTTAATTGAAATGTTCTTAATTTTTACATCAAGATTTTTAATATCAAGTGCTGTATTATGCTCTTTTGCGCTGTACTTAAGGGTGTCATCAAGACCTGAAGCGTTAGGGTAATTAGCTGTAATAGCAGCCAAAACCGAATCCTCTACTCTCTCATCAGCTACGATATCGATATCATTACACTCAAATATTGTAGCCTGAGTACCGTCTACTCTTCCTGACTTCTGCTTCTTTACTTGAGAAGCGTTAAGAGCAGTTGCAATTATAGCATCTCTGCCTGCCTTGATAGTCGGATCTGCATTCTTTTTAACCACAGCGTTTAAAGAATCAACGCCAACAAGGTTTTTAAGAATAGCGTCAAAACTGTATTCTCCGTTCTTATTGCAGTACGGTTCCTTTGAATACTCGGGATATTTCTCTGCCAAAATAGCTTTGATTACTTTATCATTTTCGTCACTGCCAAACGAAACTGACGAATCAACTTTTTTAGTCAATTCATAAGCCGGAGTTGTGTGTGTTGTTCCATCTGCATTTTTTGCATTGGCAATGTATGCAGTCTGTGTGTTGATTTTCTCAACATTTTCTTCAATCGTCGGTGTAGCTGCGATTGTAACAAAAGCAACTGTAAGGCTTGAAACAATCATAACCATTGCGAGAAGAATCGATAAGATCTTTTTCATTTTCAAAAGCTCCTTATAAGAATTTGTATTTTCACCGCAGCTTAAGGGTGAAACCCCCTTAGGGTGCATAATTACATTTCATATAATATCACAAGATAATGGCTTTTGCAATAAGATTGTCAAAAATTTTTGATAAAAAATGATATTTTTATCGTATTACACAATAACAACCGCATCCATTTTATATGCATTGCACAAAACAAGCTGTTTTGTTTGTAAAATCGGGAAATATGTGCTATAGTATTGTGGTTATTTAATACATTATATATTACGGAGAAAATATGTTAGTTACGCTTACCGATGTTTCAAAGGGCTTCCTTGACGAAACGATACTCGAAAAAATAAATATGTCTATAAATGAGGGCGACAAAGTCGGTCTTATGGGCGTGAACGGTGCCGGTAAAACGACGCTTCTCAATATCATTGCGGGAGTTCTCCCCTGCGATGAGGGTACGGTGTCGAAAAAGAGCAATCTCGAAATCGGCTACCTGCAACAAAATGAAGCTCTTGACGACGGCAACACGCTTGAAGAAGAAATCAAATCCGCACTTGAACGCACATACACGGTGCGCAGGCTTATGGCTGAAATTTCCGCAAAAATGGCTTCGGCTGATGTCGAAGGTGACGAATACAAACGCCTTGAGAACGAATATGCAGCCCTCGACAACGAATACACGGCTCTTGACGGCTACTCGGCGGATACGAGGATAAACCGTGTACTCACGGGTCTCGGATTTCGTGATTTTGACCTCAAAATGAAAACCTCGGCACTTTCGGGCGGAGAAAAGATGCGTTTCGGTATGGCTAAAATCCTGCTTCGCAACCCTGAACTGCTTATTTTGGACGAGCCGACAAACCATCTTGATTTTTCAATGCTCGCATGGCTTGAGGATTATATAAAATCGTATAAAGGCGCAGTTTTGACGGTGTCGCACGACAGATACTTCCTTGACAGCATTGTTTCAAGCATATATGAAATCGAGCAAAAGCACATTTACAAATACAAAGGCGGTTACTCGGCTTTCATAAAGCAAAAGGAAGAACGACTTCGTGTGCTTGAAAAGGAATATGACAAGCAACAGCAAGAGCTTGCGGCAATGCGTGATTATGTCAGCCGCAACCTTGCCCGTTCAAGCAGTTCAAACAGCGTAGGTTCAAGGGTTAAGGCACTTGAAAAAATGGAAATTATGCAGAAGCCGAACCCGAGACCGAAAGATATTCATTTCAAATTCGACTATGATATTGAGCCTCACAAAACGGTGCTTACCGTCAAGGATATGGGCGTTCACGTGGGCGACAGGGTAACGGGCAAGCAGTTATACGACAACATTTCACTTGAAGTTCTCTGCGGCGATAAAATTGCGATCGTCGGCAAAAACGGCGTCGGTAAATCATCATTTTTAAAGGCTGTTATGAAGCGCATAAGCTGTTCGGGAACTGTCCGCTTCGGCGGAAATGTCAAGGTTGCGTATTTCGATCAGGAGCTTCGTGACCTCGATTTGAACGACACGGTTATTGAGGCGGTACACAAGCAATTTCCGACCAAGACCGATTTTGAAATTCGCAGTGCTCTCGGCAGACTTTTGATTGAGGACGAGGCAGTTTTCAAGCGTGTGCGTGAATTGTCTGGTGCAAACAGGGCGAAAGTGCAGTTTTGTATTATAATGTTCAAGCGTGCAAACGTGCTTATCCTTGACGAGCCGACAAACCATCTTGATTACATTGCAAAAGAGGCTCTCGATGAGGCGTTGAAGCAGTTTACCGGTACGCTTATAACCGTTTCGCACGACAGATATTTTCTCAACACCGTGCCGACTAAAATAATCGAAATGTTCCCCGACGGGCTCGAAATATACAACGGAAAATATAATTATTATCTTGAACACCGCAAGACCGTTCAACCGCAAGTGACGGAAAAACAGGATTCAGAGCAAAAGACGGCATATATAGCCTCAAAGCTCAACAAAGCGGATGAACGCAAGCGCAGAGCAAAAATCAATGCTCTTTCAAAGGAAATCGAAGCACTCGAAAGTAAAATTGAGGAATTAAAAGTCCGCTCGGCAACCGAAGAAATCGTAACCGACTATGTAAAGCTCGGCGAAGTGCTCGAAGAAATCAAACAAAAAGAAGCCACCCTCGAAGAAAAAGAAATCGAATGGCTTGAATTGTCAGAATGAATATAAATAGGAAAACACCGACTGCATTAGGAGATAACAGTCGGTGTTTTCTATACTATATGGGAAAAAGGGAAATTATCGATTTAAGAGTCGGGAAAGAAAACTCTTTCTCGGCGGGAGTTGATTGTACCGGTTCAAATCGTCAATTAATTCATCGCACGAATTGTAACGCTCTCTCGGATTAAACTGAGTACATTTGTTTATTATATAAGCCAAACCCGACGGTATTCCGGGCTCGTTTTTCTCAATCGGATTTAAGAGAAAGCTTCGTTCGCAAACATTCTGCCCTGTCAAAAGACGATACATTGTAATTCCGATTGCATAAATATCAGTTCGGGGGTCGGTTTGTCCCCTGCCCCCGAACTGCTCGGGTGCCGCATACCCTTTCGTTCCAAGACAGCAGGTATCGCCTGTCTGTCCGTCCTTATATATTCGCATAATGCCGAAATCGATTATTCTCAGTCTGCCGCTCGGTTCTAAAATAAAATTGGCAGGCTTAACATCTCTGTAAATGTGTGCAGGCTCTAACGAATGCAAATAGCCGATGATACTACAAATTTGTCGAGTCCAGTCAATAACCTTTTCAACAGATTGAGCGCCGTAGTTTTCAACGATCCTTTCAAGCGTCATACCATGTATATATTCCTGAACAACAACGGTTTTATCCTCAACGGTATATACCTCTGCAAGCTTTGGAATAAGCGGATGGTCAAGCTCTTTTAGCATTTGAGCTTCCCTTCTTGCCGCTTGCACGGAAGCAGGAGAATCAGAACGAGTTACCTTGACTGCCCACTTCAAATTAAGGCGTGTATCATTTGCGAGAAAAACATCAAATGTTCCGCCTCTGCCGATCTGCTCAACAATTTCATATTTGTCATTTAGAATCATACCCGATTTAACATTAAATACAGGGTTGATTTCTTTAGATACTTCTGTTCGTATCGGAAAATGTATAACCGTTCCGCTTTTTGAAATTTGACGAGCGTCAAGTGTGTTCATAGCTCTCTTGTTCACCGTTTCTTTTATTATAGACACATAATATCGACAAATTCGGTGCATTGCAATATGTTCGTGGTGAAAAGCAAAATTTGCGTGGTATAAAGCACAATGCAAAACGGCTTGGCAAAGAATTATATTAACATATTGTTGTCTTTTTCGCCTTAAAATGTTAAAATGAATTTCGATATATTTCCTTGAGTTTCGTTTTATGAAAAAAGTTCGGAGGTGGGTAAATGAATATAGTGATTTGCGACGATGACCGTGATTACGGTGAGCTTTTGAGTGAGAAAATCAAGCTTTGTTTAAAGGATATGTTCAATTTTAATTATGAAATAATCTACAAAAGCAGTCTTGACGAGTTAGCGAAATTTCTTGAAAATGACAAGGCTGATATTTTGTTTCTTGACATAATGGTAAACGGCATAAACTCTGTTGATTGGTCGATAAATAACTTAAACGGCAACAATTTTCAGTTGATTTTTATGACGTTTTACCCTGTCGAAGCGTACAATATTTTTGAAACTAAATGCTCATATTTTCTCATAAAATCAAAAGTCACAATCGAACAGCTCAAAAGTGCTCTCAAAAAGTGCATAGGCAATATAACGCAGAAAAAAGCCGATTTGCTTGTGGTTAAAAGCGGTGCTAAAAATGTGACGCTGAACTTACAAGACATTGAGTACATAGAGTCGCTCAATAACAATATTTCAATTTATTTCAACGAGCAGCCGCCTCTCACCCTCTATATGAAACTGAAAAATTTTGAAAAACTGTTGCCGTTGTATTTTTTGAAATGCCATAAGTCGTATATTGTCAATATGAATTGTATAACAGGCTGTGAGCCTTATGAATTTGTGCTTCACAATAATATTAAAATCCCCATTCCGTCAAGGAAGTACAAAGGCACGGTAAAAGCGTATAACGATTATATTACTAATTTATAAGGAGACAAAATGACACAGGTTGACTTAACTCAATTTTTCCCGTGGACATTCATTCTGCATCTTGCAAGAAGTCTGCTGACCTTCAACGTAATAACCGCAATGCTCAAGCCTAAGAAAAGCCTTACTTTGACATTTTTCGGCTTTGTGGGAATTACAATGCTGTATTCTTATCTGTCGCTTGAGCTGATAGACTATACGGTAAACATTATGGAGTACCTTGCGGTTATAGGCTATTATGTAACGGTGTTTTTGCTTGCATTTTTTATGTACGAGGGCAAAACGAGCAGGAAAACCTTTTCGATTTTCATCAGCTTTGCGGCATATTTCGTATCGGTAATGCTCTTTACCATGCTTGAGGGCTTGTTTTACGGCTTTGACCTCGGCTCGGTTTCATACAGCACCGTTACGGTTACGGACGTGTTCGCTCAATCGATATTTATGTTCTCATTTTCGTTTGTGTTCGCTGCGCTGCTGAAATATCTTACCAACCGTAAAAACACAAGGTCAACTGAAAGCAAGCTGTTTTTAATCTACCTTTTCCCCGTCACGCACATAATAAACGTGATGATTTTGTTTATGGCGTTCAAAATCTACAACATAAACCGTACCGAGTTTGATGCGGTTGCGCTCGATATGGGTGTGTTCGGATTCATTTCGTTTATACTCTGCTTTGCGATTGATATTCTTATCATTTTTGCAATTGAATACATTGAAAAAGTGCAGGAGGAAAACCTCAAATACGAAAAAGCCTTAATGCAAAACCAAATCGACTACAACCGCATACAGCAACTTAAAGAGGAAAAGACCGCAATCAGTAAAATCCGCCACGATTTTACGGGAATTATCTCCACGGCGGCAGGATTTATCGAATTGGGCAATTACGAAAAGGCGCTGTCAATTCTTTCCAATGCGGGAAGCGATGTTTTCGGAAGCAGTGAGAAATATTGTCATAACGAGCTTATAAATATTATCGTTCAGCTTAAAAGAAACACCGCAAAACAAGCGGGGACAGAGCTTTCGTTTGATATAAACGAAAATGCCAAGCTAAATATTGACGACTATGACATTTGCAGACTTCTCAACAACCTTATTGACAACTCGATAAACGCCGTACAATATACAAAGGTTAAAAAGTCATTTGTTTCAATCGTTATCGACCAAGACAAAGTTGTTGTCAGAACGGAAAACAAGTTTGACAGTACAGCAAAAAAGCCGAAGCGTGACGAGTCAAAGCACGGCTTCGGTACAAAGATAATTAAGGATATTGCAAAGAAATACGGCGGTAAATATTCGATTGAAATCAACGGCGACAATTATATTACGGTTACAACATTGAAGAATTACGGGTTATCTGCAAATTGAATTCAATATCATACCGTATGGACAGCCCTTGCGGCTGTCCGTCAAAGGCTCCCTTGTAAAGGGAGCTGTCATTTTTTGGAAACAAAAAATGACTGAGGGATTTTATAAAATCATATAAATCAACCTTACAATCCCTCCGAGTTGCCTACGGCAACCCACCTATTGCCCTCTTGCGGTATCCCGATTTTGTTTATGCGGCTTGGAGTGCCGCACAAAATCGACCGTTGCGCCAACAGATGCTCCATTTATCCGCCACAGGCGGCGGTCGCATATGTTGCCCATCAGAGGAAGGCTTAATATCTTGTACGATTGAAAATGGCATTAAAATCCACGCACAACCCGTAGGGGCGAACTGTGTTCGCCTGTCAAAAATTTATATGAAAATAAAAATAGACGAACACAGTTCGCCCCTACGATATGATGTTTAATTCAATTTTAATAACAACCGTTAATTATCATATATCCGTAAATTTCCTCGGCGGGAGCAAGCCCCCGCCCTACCGTATGAAAATGAATTTGTGTGTTTCACAATCCCCCCGAGTTGCCTACGGCAACCCACCTCCCTTTACAAGGGAGGCTGAACGCACGAATTGAATTTGATGTGAATTTCAGCAGGGCTTGCCCCTGTCCGCAATCCGCAAAAGTTGGTAGCGACAGTGAGCCGTCGTGAGGGCGTTTACAACCGAACAGGCGAGCCGAGCGTGATTTTTGCGGAAAGGAGGAGCAGCGGAATGAGTGCGAGGCGATAAAAAAATCGCCGCAAGCGATATGTAGCTTGCGACGACGTGGTGGACGTTAACGGACTCGAACCGCTGACCCTTCGCACGTCAAGCGAATGCTCTACCAACTGAGCTAAACGTCCTTAATTGACAGTATCGCTATTATACAGGAATATCCCGAAATTTGCAACACTCATTTAAAAATTGTTGCGCTTAAAAACAAAAATATTACGCCGGGAATTCCGCCGATTGCCGAAAGCGTCAGCGTGTGTGCGTTGATATTAGGACCTATGCCGAAAAATCCGCCGACATATTTTGCCGCAAACAGCGTGATTATCCCCTGTGCCGCCGTCAGAAAAAGCACGGAGAAAAAGCGTTTTGTCCTTATCATTGAAGCAATTATTGCAAGTCCCGCAACCGCAAATAAGCAGTATATTGCCGTGTTCATATTTGTCACTCCTTTAGTGAATTTTATGCTCACGACGGCGTAAAATATGACAGGCGGAAACAGAGATTATTAAATTTTGCGGATTTTGTCGATTTACGGTTGACCTATTATGCAAAATAAAGTAAAATAATATAATACGATTATAACTTTTTAATATAGATACGGTGCAGATAAATGAAAAAAATATTTCCCTTTGAAGTATTTGACATTATACCTTGTCCCGACGGAATTATCCTCTCGCAAAAAGAATTGTTCAACGGAACAAGTTATAAGGTCAGCTTTCTTCAATACAGCGTTGTAACGGGTAAACTTTCTCCCGTTACAAAGGACTTTTATCAACTTAATAAATTCGGCGAAAACTATGCAAAGATTTGCGAGGAAATCGGCGACTATATATCCTGCGAGGCTACTGTTTTCAAAAACGGCAGCGTTGCTGTTGTGTATTCAAGCGGCGAAACGGGACTTTTTGACGCAAGCGGCAAGCCCGTATGGACGGGAGATTTGATTTACAAGGATTGCCCTATAAACGGTGCTGTTGCCGACGGTGTTTATTTTTGGACTACCGTTCCGCTTCAAAACTCGATAATCAATTACTCAGTTCCGCACAAGAAATTCAGTATGCGAATAGGCTCTGAAAAGTCCGCAACATTCAGCGAACCCGTTTCCTTGAGCATTTACAGGAAAGAGATGTTCGTCTGCAACGCAGGGTCAAATAAGAT
Organism: Candidatus Fimenecus sp.; assembly: GCA_052298855.1. Classification (GTDB taxonomy): domain Bacteria; phylum Bacillota; class Clostridia; order Oscillospirales; family Acutalibacteraceae; genus Fimenecus. Next base: position 172,308 of record DAVZXP010000005.1, read on the forward strand.
ACGCAAGGTAAACCTCTCGAACTATCTTGTCAGTGATTACAAGCGCTTTGACGAGCCCGTTTACAAATACATTCGCTCGGCACTAAAGGAATTTGTCATTTTAAGCTCGGGTGTATATGTCCTTTAATAATAAATCTAAAAAAACGCTCTTATTGAAGGCTGAGTGTTAATAAGGCAGTTTTGCTTCAAAACAACATCTTTTTGCACAATAATTCGTTAAACCCCGCAGATATGCGTTAGCATTATCTGCGGGGTTTGCCTTTTCTTGCATCAAAAATATATTATTTTGAAGTGCGTTGCAGTTTCGTAGTTATAAAAAATCTTTTATGCCGAAGCCGAGAAATGATGCAAGGCTGTCGCCTTGCGAGGCTTTTTGGCAAAAGCATAAGGGATTTTTATGCGAGAAACCAATACTTCCTTATGAACACTCAGCCAAAGCTTAGTAAGAGCGTTAGTTTTATGCCTTTTTGGAAACTTATTTTGCTTCCTTTTCAGCCTTTTCCTCAGCCTTGTTTTTGTCTTTTCCGCCAAGAACAAGGTTTGCTACGATACCGAGGATAAGCGCACAGGCAACCTCTGTAAGAGTAACCTTACCGAATGAAAGTGTGAGTCCGCCGATACCGCAGATAAGGATGATTGCAACAACAAAGAGGTTTCTGTTATCGCCGAGGTCAACGTCCTGAATCATTTTAAGACCGCTTACTGCGATAAAGCCGTAAAGAGTGATGCAAACGCCGCCCATTACGCAGTTGGGGATTGTTGAAAGGAAGGTTACGAACGGTCCGAAGAATGAAATTACGATTGACATAATTGCCGTTGCAAGGATTGTAACTACCGAAGCGTTACCTGTGATAGCAACGCAGCCTACCGACTCGCCGTAAGTTGTGTTCGGGCAGCCGCCGAAGAAAGCACCTGCTATCGAGCCTACGCCGTCGCCGAGGAGAGTTCTGTGGAGACCGGGGTCCTCAAGAAGGTCCTTGCCGATAACTGATGAAAGGTTCTTATGGTCAGCGATATGCTCTGCGAATACAACGAATGCAACCGGAACATATGCAACCGCAACTGTAAGGATATACTTTCCGTCAACTGCGCTCAAGCCCTTTGCGGCTGTGAGGAATGAGAAATCGGGAACTGCAAAAAGCTTCATACCCGAGAATACCGAGAAGTCGATAACTCTCAAGGCGTCATTGCCTGTCTTAATACCGATAACGGTAAAGATTGCAGCCACAACATAGCCTGCAAGGATACCGATAATGAACGGGATAAGCTTTGCCATTTTCTTGCCGTAAACAGAGCAGATGATAACAGTAAAGAGTGTTACAAGTCCGCAAATAAGCGCTACATAAGGACTTGCCACGCTTGCGCCCTCAAGGTCAACAACCTTGCCCTTCATAAGGTCGCTTATTGCGTTGCCTGCAAGTGAAAGACCGATAATCGAAACTGTGGGTCCGATAACAACTGCCGGCATAAGCTTGTTGATCCAATTTACGCCTGCAAACTTAACTATGATTGCGATGATTACATATACAAGTCCTGCAAAAAGTGCGCCGAAGATGATGCCTGCATATCCTGCCTCGACCGAAACAGCACCTGCAAAAGCTGCGAGCATTGAGCCGATGAAAGCGAATGATGAGCCGAGGAATACGGGGCTGTTAAACTTTGTGAAAAGAAGATAAACGATTGTGCCTACGCCTGCGCCGAAAAGTGCTGCGGACTGGCTCATTCCGTTACCTACGATGGTGGGAACTGCGATTGTTGCCGCAAGGATTGCAAGCAACTGCTGAAAAGCGAACACGATAAGCTGTCCGAATTTCGGCTTGTCTTTGATGTTGTAAACGAGATTCATTTCTTTTTCCTCCTAATATTTTACGGCTTACGCCTTATTGCCTTTTTTTGACAGCACAACCTCCGTAGTACCGTCCGTTTCATCAACCTTTACGTTGATAAATTCTTCCTTTGAGGTCGGGATATTCTTACCGACATAGTTTGCGCATATCGGCAGCTCCCTGTGTCCTCTGTCAACCATTACCGCAAGCTGAATTACGGCAGGTCTGCCGAGTCCGATTATAGCCTCCATTGCGGCTCTTGCCGTTCTGCCCGTGTACAAAACGTCATCCACCAAAATCACGGATTTATCGTTGACGTCAAAGTCAATAACCGACGAATTGAGGTGCGGCGTCTGATATTTCGGCGTTAAATCGTCCCTATATAATGTAATATCAAGCTCGCCGAGCTCAACCTTGAGGTCGGAGAACTTTTCAATATTAGCCTTGAGCATTTTTGCAAGCGGAACTCCACGCTTTTTGATACCGATTAAGCAAACGGTGTCAACATGAGTGTTCTGCTCGATAATTTCGTGCGAGATACGAGCCAAAGCCCTGAGCATCGCCTGTCTGTCAATAATAATCTTGTTTTCCATTTTCCTACTCCGTTTTCACAAAAGAAAAAAGCCTTGTCAAAGCTCGACAAGGCACAAAATTTGATATTGCGTTTTGCGTTCTCCTTGCCGGCATCCCGTACCGAATTAAAGGTAAACATTTTTATTGCGATTATAATAGCACAACGCACGGCACTTGTAAACCGTTTTCGACAAAAAAATTCACAATTCTTTCATATTCGTAGATTTACACAAAGTACATTTGACAAACGCATACTACACGGCTATAATAACTAAAAAAACACATACAAGCGATATTTACGGAGTTCATATAATGCTCAGATATTTCATCAGTGCGGTTGTCGGCTATCTGCTCGGTTCGTTGAGCTTTGCCGTCATCGTTTCAAAAACAAAATTCAAAAAGGATATAAGAAATTACGGCTCGAATAACGCAGGTATGACGAATACCGCAAGGACGTTCGGCAAAAAGGCGGCGGCTGTCGTTTTTCTCGGCGATTTCATAAAGCCTATGATAGCGGCGTTGATTGCCCTGTTCTTGATTTCGGGCAAGGAAAATCCCGTCGGCTGTGCGTATATCGCAGGTGCAAGTGCGGTTATCGGTCATATCTTCCCCGTTTTCTTCGGCTTCAAGGGTGGCAAGGGCGTTGCTTCAATGTTCGGCGTTACAACTCTTATGTCCCCTATCTCCGTTCCGATGTTAGCAGTTCCGTTTTTCGTTACGCTGACAGCCTCTAAAATGGTTTCGCTCTCGTCGATCATCTCGGCTGCGTGCGTTCCCGTCGTAACATTTGTAATTTACAGATTTCTTCCGTTCCTCAATCCTCCGCTTTTGCGTGGTGACTGGAAAATTCCGACTGTCTGCACGGCAATTATTGCAATTCTTGTAATCTTTATGCACCGTTCAAACATTGAGCGTATTAAAAAGGGTGAGGAAAGAAAGATCGGCTCTAAAAAGAAAAAGGATTGATGTCTAACAATTATTTTCGGCGGGTAATTGCTTAATTTATCCGTCGATTTTTTATTGTTAAAGAATATTTACAATTTATCTGTTGACTGAAATCGGTTTACATTGTAAAATATAGATAGACGTTAGGAGGTGTTTCCGATGAACGAAGAATACGGTAACGATATTGTTTCCGTTGTTGACGAGGACGGCGTTGAGCACGTTTTCGAAGAGCTTGACAGAATTGAGACCGATAAAGGTCGCTATGTTGCTCTTACTCCCGTTTTTGATGATGCGGAGGAGATTATTGAGGACGACGGAGAGCTTATTATTTTGAAGGTTGTCGAAGAGGATGACGGCGAAACTTACCTTGAGCCTATCGAGGATGACGCTGAATTTGATGAAATTGGAAATCTTTTTGAGCAGAGAATTGCAGAACTTTACGATTTTGACGGCGAAGAAGAATAAAAAAGTGCTTATGGCATAAAATATTATTCCTGCCCGATGCGACAAACAGCTCGGTTGATATTAACCCAACACTTTCTTATAGGGAACTTAAAATGTCAACGCCGGGAGCAGACCTCCCGTTTTCACGGACGCTGGGAGCATACAAAGGCGAAGACTTAGTGCCCACCTGCTTTTATTGCAGGTTATTATTCACCGACTGCGGTCGGGCGGGGTATATTAAAAGAACACTCTTTCGAGTGTTCTTTTTTTATGCTTATTTAATTTACTGAATATACTGCTTTATCTTTTCAAGATACTGAATGTTAACGGTTGCGTCTATGAGCGTGCCGTTTTCGGTATAATCCTCCGAGTGAATAACGCCGTCTTTTCGTATCTCGGCAATTATCGAGCCCTTGTCAAACGGAATTAACAGCTTTTTCCTTGCCCTGTTTTTGGGTAATGCCCCCTCGATAGCAGAAAGCAATTCGTCTATACCCTCGCCGTTTAATGCGCTTATCATAACCGCCTTGCCGAGAATGGGCAAATCGTAAATATCGGGTACAAGGTCGCACTTGTTCATAACGGAAATTACGGGTGTTTGCTCACATTCAAGCTCTCGCAAAAGGTTTGCGGTAACCTCCAAATGCTCCGAGCACTCGTCGCTTGAAGCGTCGCACACATTGAGTATCAAATCGGCATTTTTAGCCTCCTCAAGCGTTGACTTGAACGCCTCGACAAGTTTATGCGGAAGCCGTCTGACAAGACCTACCGTGTCAATCAGCATTACGTCCTGACCGTTTGGGAGAGTGAGCTTTCTCGCCGTCGGGTCAAGCGTCGCAAACAGCTTATCCTCCGCAAGCACGCCTGCGTCGGTGAGTCTGTTCATAAGAGTTGACTTGCCCGCATTTGTGTATCCGACAATCGCAACGGAAATTATGCCGTCTTTTTTTCTGCGAGTACGCATTGTGTTACGGCGTTTTTCAATCTGCTTTAACTCTTCCTCAAGAGCATAGATTTTACGGCGCATATGTCTTTTATCGCTTTCAAGCTTGCTCTCACCGGGGCCTCTTGTGCCGATACCGCCGCCGAGTCTGGAAAGGCTTTTGCCTTTACCCGTCAAAAAGGGTAAGGAATATTTAAGCTGTGCCAATTCGACCTGCAATTTGCCCTCACTGCTTCTCGCTCTTAAGGCGAAAATGTCAAGAATGAGCATTGTGCGGTCAATGACCCTTGTGTCCGTCAAATCCTCGATATTTTTAAGCTGCGCAGGCGACAATTCGTCGTCGGCAACAATAAGGTCGATTTCATTTGTACGGCAAATTTCCGCAATTTCCTGTATTCTGCCGCTTCCGACATAGGTCGCAGGGTTAACGGACGGCAACTTCTGCGTTGAGGTTACAACCGCCTCGCCCCCTGCCGTTTCGACAAGCAAGGCAAGCTCCTCGATTGACTCCTCGGCATTAAAATCGCCCGTGTCAACCGAAATGAGCAGAACTCTCTCGGGTGAATCTGTATTTTCGTAAAAAGTCATATATTCTCCTTAATAAACCGCAAACTGGCTGTTATAAAGCTCGGAATAAAATCCGCCCCTTTCGAGCAATTCCCCGTGTGTACCGCTTTCGATGATAGCGCCGTCCTTCATAACAAGTATCTTGTCTGCATTCTTTATTGTCGAAAGCCTGTGTGCGACAATGAACGCCGTTCTGCCGTCCATAAGCTCCAAAAATGCCTTTTGTATTCTCAATTCCGTTCTCGTATCAATGCTCGAGGTTGCCTCGTCAAGTATGAGCATCGGCGGATCGGAGAGCATTACTCTCGCAATGGAAATCAACTGTCTTTGACCCTGCGAAAGATTGTCGCCGTTGCCGGTTATGATTGTGTTGTATCCGTCGGGCAAACGCTTGATAAAGCTGTGTGCGTGAGCCTTTTTAGCCGCTTCGATAACCTCTTGCTCGGTTGCGTTCGGCTTTCCGTAAGCGATATTCTCATAAATCGTGCCCGAGAACAGCCAAGTATCCTGAAGCACCATTCCGAACTGACTGCGCAAGCTCTCACGGGTAACCTCGGTTATATCGTTTCCGTCAACTGTAATCTTGCCCGAATTTATCTCATAAAAACGCATCAAAAGATTGATAAGCGTGGTCTTTCCGCATCCCGTTGGACCTACAAGCGCAACTGTCTGTCCGCTTTTTGCCGAAAGGTTGAGGTTTTCGATAAACTTCTTAGTGTCCGTATATGAGAACTCGACATTTTGAAGCTCGACATCTCCCTTGACACTTTCGAGAACACGGTTGCCCTCGTCGCTCACCTGCTCGGGTGCGTCAAGCACGGAGAAAATGCGTTCAGCCGAGCTCACGGCGTTTTGGAATTCTGCGATAACAGCCGAAATCTCATTAAACGGCTTTGTGTACTGCGAGCAATAGGCGAGGAATGACGCCAGCGCACCGACGGTAATTGCGTGAGTGTCGCCGCAGACATAAATTCCGCCGATAACGGCAACCGCAGCATACACAAGCGCATTTACGAATCTTGTAAGCGGATTGGTAAGAGCCGAATAGAAATGTGCGATAACCCCGACCTTTTCCCACTTGTTATTCATATCCCTGAAAGCCTCTGTCGTGATCTGTTGCATATTAAAAGCCTTTACGACCTGTGCCGAGTCAATCATTTCAGAAGCATAGCCCGTAAGCTTGCCCCTGAGTCTTGCCTGCTCGGTGTATTTTGAGTGTGCTCTCTTTGCGATAAACGAAGCCATAAAGAATGAAACGGGCGTGAGTATCACAACGACGAGCGTTATATACGGGTTTATCATAAACATAAACACAAGCGTTGCGACTATCGTTACAATGCCCGAAAGCACCTGCGTAAAGCCCTGCAAAAGTCCCGTCGAAACTATATCTACATCGGTTATAACAGAGTTTATAAGGTCGCCGTGCGGTACACAGTCAATGTATTTGAGCTCTACCCTGTTGAGCTTTGCGATTGTCTCACGGCGTAAGAGCTTAACGGTTTTGTATGAGAGCTTGTTCGAGTTATAGGTCATTATCCACTGCAAAATTGCCGAAGCGATAACGATTACAAACAGCTCAATGCAAACCTTTGAAAGTGCCGAAAAATCAACGTTATCCTTGCCGATTATACAGTCAATGCCCTCGCCTATCATAATCGGAACAAACAGCGAAAGCAAAATTCCGCCGATTGCGGAGATGACGGCAAAAACGATATTTGCGGTAAAAGGTTTAACGTATTTGAAAAGTCTTTTTACCGTTTTCACTGTGCATTCACCTCTCTTTCCGAAAGCTGAGAAAGGCAAATTTCATTGTATACCTCGTTCGTCTTATAAAGCTCCGAGTGCGTTCCGATAGCGGAAATTCCGCCCTCGTTCATCACGATTATTCGGTCGCAACTCTTGACGGTGTTTACCCTTTGAGAAACTATGATAACGGTAGTGTCCGAAAGCTCGTCGTGAATGGCTTTACGAAGTTTTGAGTCGGTCGCAAAGTCAAGTGCCGAGGAAGAGTCGTCGAAAATAACAATTTTAGGATTTCCGAGCAACGCCCTTGCAATGCAAAGCCTCTGCCTTTGACCGCCCGAAAGGTTTTTACTGTTTTCGTTTATCTCGGTATCAAGTCCGTTGGGAAGCTTTTTGACAAATTCCTCGGACTGTGAAATTCTAAGTGCTCTCTCAATATCCTCATCGGTTGCGTTTTGGTCGCCGTAAAGCAAATTTTTACGCACCGAGCCCGAAAAGAGCCTGTTTTCCTGCGGAACAATATGTGCAATGCTCCTTAATGCCGAAAATTTATAATCACGGACATCATGACCGAAAACGTCAATTTCGCCGCTGTCAACATCATAAAAACGCATAATAAGGCTGACAAGTGTCGATTTACCGCTTCCCGTACCGCCGATTACACCGACGGTTTCGCCCTTATTTATTGTAAAATCAACGTCGGTAAGCACATTTTCATCAGCCTCGCCGTAAGAATAGCAAACGCTCTTGAATTCAACCGCAGGCTTTGTCTCGTCAGCCTGTGTAAAGCGTGCATTATCGTCAGTCATTCCGGGCTTAAAGTCGAGCACCTCTTTTATACGCTGATAGCTTGCGCCCGCCTTTGTGAAAATTACGATTACATTTGAAAATACGATAATCGAAAGCAAAATCTGCGTCATATAGTTAGTAAAGGCAAGCACCTCGCCCTGTGTGAGCTTGCCCGTGTTTACCTTAATTCCGCCGAAATAAAGGATTAAAACAATAGCTGTGTTCATAACCGCAAAGGTCAACGGATTGAGAAGTGCCGAAAGCCTGCCGACTTTAACGCTTCGCTCGGTCAATTCCTCGTTCGCCTTTTCAAATTTTTCCTTTTCGTATTCGGTTCTCGAAAATGCACGGATTACACGCACTCCCGAAAGGCTGTCCTTTACGATTGATGCGGCTCTGTCGAGCTTCCTCTGAATTTGAGAGTAAAGCGGTAAAGAGCGACTTAAAATGTAATATAAAATTATACTTACAAGCAACGCAGACACGAAGAATATTATTGACATCTTCGCATCAAGTCCGACAGCGGCGATAAGCGAGCCGACAATCAGGAACGGCGAACGGAAAACAAGGCGGATAAGCATTGCAACCGCCGACTGAATTTGAGTAATATCGTTGGTTATCCTCGTTGTGAGCGATGCGCTTGTAAAAGTGTCAATATCCTCTCTCGACATCAAGTTTATCTTATCAAAAACATCATTTCTCAAATGCGTTCCGACTCCCTGCTGTGCAACCGCCGCCGAATACTGACAGACAATTGCAAACACTACGCCGAAAAATGCCAGCAGGAAAAGCACAATTCCCATTTTATAAATGTACGCCGTGTCCCCTACCGAAATTCCCTTGTCAATCATACTTGCGACGGTAATCGGAACAAAAAGCTCAAGTATAGCCTCCGCAAGCTTAAACGCAGGGCCTAAAATGAACTGCTTTTTATAAAGATTAAAATACTTTTTCATTTTATCTCTCCATAAACGGATTTCCTATTGTTATAATTATACTCTTTTTTTGCAATTTTTCAATATTCAGCCTTAACATAGCGCCGATTTTATATAATGTTACAAAATTAGCTTTTTTATTTGCTTTTAGCTTATGCTTAGAGTATAATGGGCTACGGAAAAATAAAGAAAGGATATGTGTTTTATGGAAGCTTATTCGGTATTCAAAAGCTTATGCATAATTATAATTGCCGCAAAGATTTTCGGCATAATTGCACGAAAGCTCAAAGCACCGCAGGTTGTCGGCGAGATTATCGCAGGTCTTATCATAGGTCCGAGCGTTTTGCACCTCGTTGACCAGACGGATTTCATAACTCAGCTTGCTGAAATCGGCGTTGTGCTTCTTATGTTCTCGGCAGGCCTCGGTACTAACCTCAAGGACCTTGCAAGGACAGGCTTTAAGGCATTCTTAATCGCTTGCGCGGGCGTATTTGTTCCCCTTGTCGGCGGTACGTTGCTCTACTTTGCATTCTACGGTGCTGCGCCGTGGGGCTCTCCCGATTTTTACAAAGCTGTGTTTATCGGTGTAATTTTGACGGCTACCTCCGTCAGCATTACCGTTCAAACGCTCAAAGAGTTGGGCAAGCTCTCGACTGAGGTCGGCACAACAATTATGAGTGCGGCGATTATCGATGATGTTATCGGTATTATCGTGCTCACATTTGTAATCGGTATGAACGGAGGCGAGGCAAAGCCTGTTACGGTTATTGTAAAAACTGTTTTGTTCTTCCTGTTTGCATTTGTGCTCGGCTATATCATCTACAAGATTTTCAGATTTTCCGACAAAATGTGGCCTCACACAAGACGTATTCCGATTATGGGACTTGCGCTTTGCTTGGGTATGGCTTATGTTGCGGAAAAATATTTCGGAATTGCCGACATTACAGGCGCATACGTTGCGGGTATTATACTTTGCAGTATTCACGACTCAAACTACATTGCAGAGAAAATGGACATCAGCTCATATATGCTCTTCGGTCCCGTTTTCTTCGCAAGCATCGGTCTTAAAACCTCGATTGACGGCATGACGGGAGAAATGTTGCTGTTTGCTATTTGCTTTGTTATCATCGGTCTTATCTGCAAGGTTATCGGCTGCTCGCTTATGAGCAAGGCTTGCAAATTCAACTTCGCCGACTCGCTGAAAATCGGCGTCGGTATGATGACAAGAGGCGAAGTTGCATTGATTGTCGCTCAAAAGGGACTTTCCTGCGGCATAATTTCAAACGAATACTTTACGCCCGTTATCGTGCTTATTATGGTATCGTCGATTATAACGCCGATTATCCTCAAGGCACTCTATTCAAAGGACGAAAAGAAAGCTTTGAAGAAAGCTTAAAACAACATAATATGCTTAAATCCCTCTGTAATATTGCAGAGGGATTTTTTATGTTCTGTAAAAGCCTTAAAACAGCCGCAATGCCGTCAAATTAAGCTTTCAAGGCGATTGGCAGGTAAACACAGCTACAAGCCTTTAAGACATACAAAAGCTCCCTTACCGTTGCCGATAAGGGAGCTTAAATTAGATGTTATTATTGAATAATCAGATTATTCGTTAATAGCTGTAACAACACCTGAACCTACTGTTCTACCACCCTCACGGATAGCGAAACGAAGGCCTTCCTCGATAGCGATAGGAGTGATGAGCTCAACGTCCATCTCTACGTTATCGCCGGGCATGCACATTTCTGTACCTGCGGGAAGAGTGATGATACCTGTAACGTCAGTTGTTCTGAAATAGAACTGAGGACGATAGTTGTTGAAGAACGGTGTGTGACGGCCGCCCTCGTCCTTATTAAGAACGTAAACCTGTCCCTTGAACTTTGTGTGGGGGTGAATTGTGCCGGGCTTAGAAAGAACCTGTCCACGCTCAATACCCTTTCTGTCAACACCACGAAGAAGAGCACCGATGTTGTCGCCTGCCTCAGCGTAATCAAGAGTCTTTCTGAACATCTCGATACCTGTAACAACAGACTTTGTCTTCTCATCCTTAAGACCAACGATTTCAACCTCTTCGCCTGTCTTAAGCTGTCCACGCTCAACTCTACCTGTAGCAACTGTACCACGGCCTGTGATTGTCATAACGTCCTCGACAGGCATAAGGAACGGCTGGTCAGCCTTACGGTCGGGTGTGGGGATGTAGTTATCAACTGCATCCATAAGCTCCCAGATGCACTGAACTTCAGGAGCATTGGGGTCTGTAGCCTCAAGAGCCTTAAGAGCTGAACCCTTGATGATCGGGCAGTTCTCATCGAAATCATACTCAGCAAGTGTTTCACGGATTTCCATCTCAACAAGCTCAAGAAGCTCGGGATCGTCAACCTGGTCGCACTTGTTCATGAATACAACGATTGCCGGAACGCCAACCTGACGAGCAAGAAGAAGGTGCTCCTTGGTCTGAGCCATAGGACCGTCTGTTGCTGCGATAACAAGGATAGCGCCGTCCATCTGAGCTGCACCTGTGATCATGTTCTTGATGTAGTCAGCATGGCCGGGGCAGTCAACGTGAGCATAGTGACGCTTTTCAGTCTCGTACTCAACGTGTGCTGTGTTGATTGTGATACCACGCTCTCTCTCTTCGGGAGCCTTATCGATGTTTGCATAATCAACGAAGTCAGCCTGACCCTTAGATGCGAGTGTCTTTGTAATAGCTGCTGTTAATGTTGTCTTACCATGGTCAACGTGACCGATAGTACCAATATTAACATGGGGTTTAGTTCTTTCGAATTTTGCCTTTGCCATTGGAATTTCCTCCTTTTATTAACGGAAAATATTTTGTATTTGTCTGTGCTTGATATTTTACCAATAATTCGGCAAAATATCAAGCCTTTTTAATGAAATAATCAGTCTTTCTTAGTTCTTTCACTGATAATCTTCTCAGCTACGCTCTTCGGAACCGGCTTATAACCGTCGGGCTCCATAACGTACTGTCCACGACCCTGAGTCTGTGAACGGAGGTCTGTTGCGTAACCGAACATCTCTGCAAGCGGAACTCTTGCATTGATCTGCTTGAGGCCTGAACGGTCCTCGAAGCCCTGAATCTCACCACGGCGAGCGATAAGGTTGCCCTGTACGGTGCCGAAGTATTCATCGGGAACGATAACAACAACCTTCATGATGGGCTCAAGAAGAATCGGGTCTGCAAGTCTTGCAGCTTCCTTGAATGCCATTGAACCGGCAATCTTAAACGCCATTTCTGAAGAGTCGACTTCGTGGTAAGAACCGTCGTAAAGAGTAACTTTAACGTCAACAACGGGGTAGTTTGCAAGTACACCTGAGTTCAATGCGCCCTGGATACCCTGATCAACAGGTCCGATAAATTCCTTCGGAATCTTACCGCCGACAACAGCGTTAACGAACTCATAGCCCTTACCGGGTTCGTTGGGCTCAAGTATGATCTTAACGTGACCGTACTGACCCGAACCGCCCGACTGGCGCTTGTACTTGGTTTCGTGGTCAACCTTCTTGCGGATGGTTTCCTTGTAAGCAACCTGCGGCTTACCTACGTTAGCTTCAACTTTGAACTCACGAAGAAGTCTGTCAACGATGATTTCAAGGTGAAGCTCGCCCATACCTGCGATAATGGTCTGACCTGTTTCTTCATCTGTATAGCACTTGAAGGTGGGGTCCTCTTCAGCAAGCTTCTGAAGGCCGATACCCATCTTCTCCTGTCCTGCCTTAGTCTTGGGCTCGATAGCTACACGGATAACCGGATCCGGGAAGTTCATTGACTCAAGAACGATCGGGTGCTTCTCATCGCAGAGTGTGTCACCTGTTGTTGTATTCTTAAGACCTACGACAGCGGCAATGTCGCCTGCGTAAACTGTCTCAATGTCCTCTCTGTGGTTAGCGTGCATCTGAAGGATACGACCCATTCTCTCTCTGGTGTTCTTAACAGAGTTATAAACGGTTGTACCTGCGTTTACAGTACCCGAGTAAACTCTGAAGAAGCAGAGCTTACCAACGAAGGGGTCTGTTGCTATCTTAAATGCAAGAGCTGAAAAAGGCTCTGAATCTGATGAATGTCTCTGCTCCTCTTCATCGGTCTCGGGGTTTACACCCTTGATAGACTCGATGTCTGTGGGAGCCGGCATAAAGTCAACGATAGCGTCGAGGAGAGGCTGAACGCCCTTGTTACGGTAAGCTGTACCGCAGCAAATCGGAACCATCTCGTTGGCAATAGTAGCCTTACGGATAACCTTCTTAATTTCCTCAACTGTCGGCTCAACGCCTTCAAAATATTTCTCCATGAGCTCATCATCCTGCTCAACGACTGACTCGATAAGCTGTGAACGGTACTTAGCAGCAAGCTCCTTCATATCGTCCGGGATTTCCTCACGGCGAATGTCTTTACCGAGGTCATCATAATAAACCTCAGCGTCGTTATTGATAAGGTCAATAATACCCTTAAAGGTAGCCTCAGCGCCTATCGGGAGCTGAATCGGAACAGCGTTGCAGTTGAAACGCTCCTTGACCATATCAAGAACTCTGTAGAAATCAGCACCCATAATATCCATCTTATTAACGAAAATCATTCTGGGTACTTTGTATTCGTCAGCCTGACGCCAAACGGTCTCAGACTGAGGCTCAACACCGCCCTTTGCGCACAAAACGGTAACAGAACCGTCAAGTACACGAAGCGAACGCTGAACTTCAACTGTGAAGTCAACGTGGCCGGGAGTGTCGATTATATTGATACGATGATTCTTCCAGAAGCAGGTGGTAGCAGCGGAAGTGATGGTAATACCTCTCTCCTGCTCCTGAGCCATCCAGTCCATGGTAGCGTCGCCGTCGTGTGTTTCACCTAATTTGTGGTTAACACCCGTGTAAAACAAAATTCTTTCTGTTGTAGTTGTTTTACCGGCGTCGATATGAGCCATGATACCAATATTTCTTGTTTTTTCAAGAGATACCTTTCTCGGCATAATATCCTCCATTGCCGAATTACTCGGCGTAAAAATTCTCCGGTAAAATTACCATCTGAAATGTGCAAAAGCTTTGTTAGCTTCAGCCATTCTGTGTGTTTCTTCACGCTTCTTGAATGCTGCACCGGTCTCATTGACTGCGTCAAGGATCTCGTTAGCAAGTCTTTCCTTCATTGTTCTCTCTGAACGTGAACGTGCATAAAGCGTGATCCAACGGAGTCCCAAAGTCTGTCTTCTCTCGGGACGAACTTCCATCGGAACCTGATAAGTTGCACCGCCTACACGGCGAGCTTTAACTTCGAGAACAGGCATAACATTTTCCATTGCAGCATCAAAAACCTCCAACGGTTCTTTACCTGTTTTCTCAGCGATAATGTCGAATGCGTCGTAAACGATCTTCTGGGCAACACCCTTCTTACCGTCGAGCATAACGCTGTTGATAAGCCTTGTTACAAGCTTTGAATTGTAAAGCGGATCCGGCAAAACGTCACGTTTTGCAATCTGGCCTCTTCTTGGCACTTCGCTTCCCTCCTTCATAGTAATGATATCATAGGTACTCTGGTGACAAAACCCGTGGTGTCAATGCAAAGAGGCATATAAAATAAATATATATATACACCAATCATAGCATTTGACTGAATTGGTAGATTCTGTCTGTTGATAATTTAAGGTCTGACTACCTTATTTTTTTGCGCCCTTGGGTCTCTTTGCGCCGTACTTGGAACGACTCTGCATTCTTCCGTTAACGCCCTGTGTATCGAGTGTACCACGAATAATATGGTAACGAACACCGGGGAGATCCTTAACACGGCCGCCTCTGATAAGAACAACTGAGTGTTCCTGAAGGTTGTGGCCTACGCCCGGGATGTAAGCAGAAACTTCGATTCCGTTAGTAAGACGAACTCTGGCAAGCTTACGAAGAGCTGAGTTAGGCTTTTTAGGTGTATCTGTCTTAACAACAGTACAAACACCTCTCTTCTGAGGAGAAGCATTATCAGTCATAACGTTCTTCTTAGAGTTAAGTCCCTTACCGAGAGCAGGAGCCTTTGACTTCTTCTCGATAGTATCTCTTCCGTTGCGTACAAGCTGGTTAAAGGTTGGCATTTTTTCACCTCCGATAAAAAATTATGACACAATGTGTCAGCAAAACAAACACTATCGATTAAAATAGTGTTTATTTTGCTCACACAACCAAAGATTTTAACATTAAAAACCTTCGGTTGTCAAGCATTATTTAATTTTTAGTCATTTATTTCTTCTTCGGACTCGGTTGAAGCGGTATAAACTCTCTCGTTTTCTACCTCGCTGTAACAGCGCATACCTGTTCCCGAGGGAAGAAGCTTACCAATGATAACGTTCTCTTTAAGACCCATAAGGTTATCGACCTTACCCTTGATAGCTGCGTCGGTAAGAACTCTTGTCGTCTCCTGGAAAGAAGCTGCCGACATAAATGAGTTTGTAGCCAACGAAGCCTTTGTGATACCGAGAAGCACGGGCTCGCAAACAGGCTCGATGAACTCTTCGCCCTTTGCCTCACATTCCTGTTTAGCCTTTCTCTTCTCAATAGTAAAGTCAACCTTTTCAACCTGCTCGCCGGGGAGGAAGTGGGTTGAGCCGGGCTCTTCAACCTTGAGCTTTCTCATCATCTGACGAACGATTACCTCGATATGCTTATCGTTGATGTCAACACCCTGCATACGGTAAGTTCTCTGAACTTCCTTGATAAGATAATCGTGAACCGCATGGACACCGTTGATAGCAAGTATATCGTGCGGGTTGGGAGAACCCTCTGTAAGAGCTGTGCCCTTCTTAACATAAACGGGATTGCCGTTTTCGTCGGTCTCCATATTGAATTTCTTACGGTAGCCGTAAGGAATAAGATATGATTTTTCGTCGCCCGTCTCGTCATTTGTAATAACGATATGCTCGTTTCTCTTGATTTCTCTGAACGAAAGACGTCCGTCGATTTCGGAGAGGATAGCAAGCGTCTTGGGCTTTCTTGCTTCGAACAATTCCTCGACACGGGGAAGACCCTGTGTGATATCCTGACTCGAAGCAACACCGCCGGTGTGGAAGGTACGCATTGTAAGCTGTGTACCGGGCTCACCGATTGACTGAGCTGCGATAATACCGACAGCCTCGCCGACCGTAACGGGCTTGCCTGTTGCAAGGTTTGAACCGTAGCACTTAATACATACGCCGTGTTCGGATTCGCAGGTAAGAAGTGAACGAATCTTAATTCTTCTGTCTGCGGGATTTTCTCTTGCGTTGACAATATCAGCAACGATTTTAGCGTCAGCCTCGGACATCATCTTGTCCTTCGACATAACAACCTCGCCGTTTTCGTCTGTCAAATCCTCAAGCAAGAAACGACCTGTAAGTCTCTCCTGAAGGCTCTCGATAAGCTCCTTGCCCTCCATAATATCGTAAACATCGATACCGTCGTGGCAATGGCAATCCTCTTCACGAATGATAACGTCCTGTGAAACGTCAACAAGACGACGTGTAAGGTAACCCGAGTCAGCTGTACGAAGAGCCGTATCGGCAAGACCTTTACGAGCACCACGTGATGAAATGAAGTATTCAAGTACGTTAAGTCCCTCTCGGTAGTTAGCACGAATCGGAACTTCGATGACTTTACCCGATGTATTGGCGATAAGACCACGCATACCTGCCAACTGACGAAGCTGTGAGTCAGAACCACGGGCACCCGAGTCAACCATCATATAAATCGGATTGTACTTACCGAGGTTATCTTTAAGACCGGAAGCAACGTCGTTTGTGCATTTCTCCCAAACCTTAATAACCTTCTGACTTCTCTCGCTGTTACTGATAAGACCGAGATTGTAGTTAGCCGAAATCTTATCAATCTTTGCATCAGCTTCTTTAAGAAGCTCTGCCTTATAAGGAGGAATTACTGCGTCGCAAACAGCAACGGTAATACCTGATTTTGTCGAATATTTGTAACCCTGTGCCTTGATAGCGTCAAGCACCTGAGAAGAAACGTTTACACCGTGAACCTTGATACATTTATCAATGATTTTACCGAGTGTTTTCTTGTTAACAAGGAAGTCAACCTCAAGTTTGAATGCATTTGCGGGATCGCTTCTGTCAACGAAGCCGAGGTCCTGCGGAATGGGGTTATTGAAGATTATCTTACCGAGAGTTGTCTCAACAAGCTGTGAAACCGTCTCGCCGTTAATCTCCTTGGTCATTCTGACCTTTATCTTTGAATGAAGACCGATATAGCCCTCATCATAAGCCATTGTAGCCTCATCAACAGTTGAGAACACCTTGCCCTCACCGGGTTCGCCGTCTTTATCCATTGTAAGATAGTACGAACCGAGTATCATATCCTGTGTAGGTACGGTTACGGGTTTACCGTCTGACGGTTTAAGAAGGTTGTTGGCAGCAAGCATAAGAAGTCTTGCCTCTGCCTGAGCCTCTGCCGAAAGCGGAACGTGAACAGCCATCTGGTCACCGTCGAAGTCGGCGTTAAACGCTGTACAAGCAAGGGGATGAAGCTTAATTGCTCTACCCTCAACAAGAACAGGCTCAAATGCCTGAATACCGAGTCTGTGAAGTGTAGGAGCACGGTTAAGCATTACAGGGTGTCCCTTGATAACAACTTCGAGAGCGTCCCAAACCTCGGGATTAGCACGTTCAACCATCTTTCTTGCGGACTTTATGTTGCCTGTCGCACCTGTCTCAACAAGACGCTTCATAACGAAAGGCTTAAACAATTCAAGTGCCATTTCCTTAGGAAGACCGCACTGATACATTTTAAGCTCGGGTCCTACGACGATAACCGAACGTCCCGAATAGTCAACACGCTTACCGAGAAGGTTCTGACGGAAACGTCCCTGCTTACCTTTAAGCATATCGGAAAGAGATTTCAACGCTCTGTTGTTCGGACCTGTAACAGGTCTGCCTCTTCTGCCGTTGTCGATAAGTGCGTCAACAGCCTCCTGAAGCATTCTCTTTTCATTTCTGATGATAATGTCGGGAGCGCTCAGCTCAAGGAGCTTTTTAAGACGGTTGTTTCTGTTGATAACTCGTCTGTAAAGGTCGTTGAGGTCGGAAGTAGCAAATCTGCCGCCGTCAAGCTGAACCATAGGACGAATATCGGGGGGAATTACCGGAATGACGTCCAAAATCATCCACTCGGGACGGTTGCCCGACTGTCTGAATGCCTCGGCAACCTCAAGACGCTTGAGAATTCTTGTCTTTTTCTGACCGCTTGCATCTTCAAGCTCTGCACGAAGGTCGTTTGAGAGCTTTTCAACGTCAATACCCGCAAGAAGCTCTTTGATAGCCTCTGCGCCCATACCTGCCTTGAAATCGTCCTCATATTTCTCTCTCATATCGAGATATTCCTTCTCGGAGAGAATCTGATTCTTTTCAAGCTCGGTATCGCCGGGATCGGTAACTATATATCTTGAGAAATAGAGAACCTTTTCAAGGTCTCTGGGAGATATATCAAGGATAAGTCCCATTCTTGAGGGAATACCCTTGAAATACCAAATGTGAGAAACGGGAGCAACAAGCTCAATGTGTCCCATTCTCTCTCTTCTGACTTTAGCCTTTGTTATTTCAACGCCGCAGCGTTCGCATATTTTGCCTTTATAACGAACTCTTTTATACTTTCCGCAGTAACATTCCCAGTCCTTTGTGGGTCCGAAAATCTTTTCGCAGAAAAGTCCTTCTTTTTCGGGCTTTAACGTGCGGTAGTTAATTGTTTCGGGCTTCTTGACCTCTCCGTAAGACCACTCTCTGATCTGCTCGGGTGAGGCAAGGCCGATTTTAATTGACTCAAAGGTTATATTTTCCATTAAATTTTTACCTTCTTCCTTAAAATCTGAACTGTGAGTTTACTCGGTTAAAATTCGTCGTCGTTGAATTCGTCGTCGTCAAACGAATCATCATCTGTGATATATTCGTTGAAAGAGTCCTCTCCGAGTTCTTTTTCTGCATCCTCATCCGTAACGTAGCCGTCATCGAGTGAAGCGTCGTTTACGTAGGACATATCCTCATTAGCAACAACAGGAGTATCCATCTCATCATCAAAGTTTTGTTTAAGGTCGATTTCGTTGTTGTCCTTATCGAGAACTCTGATGTCAAGAGCGAGAGCCTGAAGCTCTTTAACAAGAACCTTGAACGATTCGGGAACACCGGGCTTCGGAATGTTCTGTCCCTTAACGATGGACTCATAGGTCTTAACTCTTCCGACAAGGTCGTCCGACTTAACAGTAAGGATTTCCTGAAGAGTATAAGCAGCACCGTAAGCCTCAAGTGCCCAAACCTCCATCTCACCGAAACGCTGACCGCCGAACTGAGCTTTACCGCCCAAGGGCTGCTGAGTAACAAGTGAGTAAGGACCTGTGGAACGTGCGTGGATTTTATCGTCTACAAGGTGGTGAAGCTTCAAGTAGTACATAATGCCGACAGTAACGGGGTTATCGAATTTAAGACCTGTTCTGCCGTCTGTAAGGATCGACTTACCGTCCTCACGGTAGCCTGCCTCACGAAGAGCATCTCTGATGTCGGACTCGTGCGCACCGTCGAATACCGGTGTGGCAATCTTCTGTCCGAGCTTTCTGAATGCGAAGCCGAGATGTACCTCAAGAACCTGTCCGATGTTCATTCGGGAAGGAACGCCCAACGGGTTAAGAACTATATCAAGCGGAGTACCGTCATCAAGGAACGGCATATCCTCCTGCGGAAGTATTCTCGAAACAACGCCCTTGTTACCGTGGCGGCCTGCCATCTTATCGCCGACGGAGAGCTTTCTCTTCTGTGCAATATAGCAGCGTACAACCTTATTGACACCAGGGCTTAATTCGTCCGAATTTTCTCTTGTGAAAACTTCAACGTCAACAACGATACCATATTCGCCGTGAGGTACTTTAAGAGAAGTATCACGAACCTCTCTTGCCTTCTCGCCGAATATCGCTCTGAGAAGTCTTTCCTCGGCGGTAAGCTCTGTTTCGCCCTTAGGTGTAACCTTACCGACAAGAATGTCGCCCGAGTGAACCTCTGCGCCGACACGGATAATACCGTTTTCGTCAAGGTTTGCCAAAGCGTCCTCGCCGACATTCGGAATATCTCTTGTGATTTCCTCTGCGCCGAGCTTGGTATCTCTTGCTTCGATTTCAAATTCTTCTATGTGAACAGATGTATAAACATCATCACGAACAAGCTTTTCGTTGATAAGAACAGCGTCCTCGTAGTTATAGCCTTCCCAGGTCATAAATCCGATAAGAGCGTTCTTACCGAGTGAGATTTCGCCGTTTGCGGTTGCGGGACCGTCTGCGATAACCTGTCCCTCGGTAACCTCTTCGCCCTCAGAAACTATCGGGCGCTGGTTGATACATGTATCCTGGTTGGAGCGCATAAACTTAATAAGCTCATAGGTGTCAACGTCTCCGCCCTTGACTGCAATTTCAATCTTCTGAGCGTCAACCTTTACAACCGTACCTGCACGCTTTGCAAGAATAACCGTACCCGAGTCAACGGCAGCCTTATATTCCATACCCGTTCCGACAATCGGAGAATCGGTTTTAAGAAGCGGAACAGCCTGCTTCTGCATGTTAGAGCCCATCAAAGCACGGTTTGCGTCGTCGTTTTCAAGGAACGGAATCATTGCGGTAGCAACGGAAACAAGCATCTTGGGCGATACGTCCATATAGTCTGCGTCCGAAGCGTTGACCTCAAGGAATTCGTCTCTAAATCTTGCGGTAACCTTTGAATTTACAAATCTGCCCTTCTCGTCAAGGGGCTCGTTTGCCTGAGCAACAATGTAGTTATCCTCGACGTCGGCGGTCATATATTCAACCTCGTCAAGTACAACGCCCGTCTCCTTATCAATCTTTCTGAAGGGAGCTTCGATAAAGCCGTACTTATTTATTTTTGCGAATGTAGCAAGGTAAGAGATAAGACCGATGTTCGGACCTTCGGGAGTCTCAATCGGGCACATACGTCCGTAGTGAGAGTAGTGAACGTCTCGAACCTCAAATCCTGCACGGTCTCTCGAAAGACCGCCGGGGCCCAATGCGGAAAGTCTTCTCTTATGAGTAAGCTCCGACAAGGGGTTTGTCTGATCCATGAACTGTGAAAGCGGAGAAGAGCCGAAGAACTCCTTGATAGCCGCCATAACAGGTCTGATATTTATAAGAGCAGCGGGAGTAACCTTATCGGGCTCCTGTGCCTGAAGGGTCATTCTCTCCTTGACAACTCTTTCCATTCTTGAGAAGCCGATTCTGAACTGGTTCTGAAGAAGCTCGCCGACAGAACGGATACGTCTGTTGCCGAGGTGGTCGATGTCGTCGGTAACGCCTACGCCGCAAGCAATGCAGTTAAGGTAGTTGATGGAAGCCATAATATCGTCAATGATAATATGCTTCGGAATAAGGTCGTCGGCACGGTTAGCCATTTCCTCACGAAGTGCGTCCTTATCGTCGCCGCACTTGTTGAGAACTTCCTGAAGAACGGTAAAGCGAACCTTCTCGTTAATGCCGATTTCCTCAAGCTCGTCCTCAGTGAACATCGGAACATACTCGCCGATGTCAACCATACCGTTTGAGAATACCTTTACTTCCTCGCCCTCGGAATCAACATAAGCGACGGTAACGCCCTCCTGCTCGATTCTGTATGCAAGCTCGGGAGTAATCATCTCACCTGCGTCTGCAAGGATTTCGCCCGTAAGCTCGCTGATAACGGGCTGTGTAACCTTAAAGCCCTCAAGTCTTGAAGAAATGCCGAGCTTTTTATTGTATTTATATCTGCCGACTCTTGAAAGGTCGTAGCGTCTCGGGTCGAAGAACAAGCCGTCAAGATGAGCCTGTGCCGTCTCAAGTGTGGGCGGCTCGCCGGGACGAAGTCTCTTATAAACCTCGATAAGAGCCTGCTCTGTATTGATAGTGGTATCTTTTTCAAGCGTAGCCTTAATTCTCTCGTCATAGCCGAAGAATTCAAGGATATCGGTGTTCGAGCTGAGTCCCAACGCTCTGATAAAGGTTGTGATGTAAATCTTTCTGTTCTTGTCTATACGAACATAGAAAAGGTCGTTCTGATCTGTCTCATATTCAAGCCAAGCACCCCTGTTCGGGATAACGGTTGCGGAATAAAGCTCCTTACCGGTCTTGTCGTGAGTCATATCAAAATATACGCTGGGAGAACGAACGAGCTGTGAAATGATAACACGCTCGGCACCGTTGATAACGAATGTTCCCGACTCGGTCATAAGCGGGAAATCGCCCATATAAACCTCGTTCTCTTTGATTTCGCCCGTTTCCTTGTTAAGAAGTCTTGCGGTTACTCTCAAGGGAGCTGCGTAAGTAGTATCTCTCTCCTTACATTCCTTTACAGTGTATTTCGGGGTGTCATCCATTCTGTAATCTACGAAACTCAGCGCAAGATTGCCGGAAAAGTCTGTAATGTCTGCAACATCACGGAATACTTCCTTCAATCCTTTGTCAAGAAACCACTTGTACGAATCCTTCTGAACCTCGATAAGGTTGGGTATCTGCATAACCTCATTGATTTTCGAGAAAGTCATACGGGTTGTTTTTCCGAATTTTTCAGGTTTGACATTCACCATAGGGCTTATCACTCTCCATCATTATTTTTATCTTAAAGGCTTTTTCGCAAGCCCGGAGATTACTCTCAAAACGGTTAAATATGCTCTTGATTTTCAACGCATATTATGGTAAAATACCGTTACGTTGATAAATGAAAAGGCATACATTTCCATTCTAATAGCAGTTAATTATAAACCATTCGTTCAACAATGTCAATAGATATTGTTGAAATATTTTTATTTATAATGTATTTGACCTATTTATTATGTAAACAAAGAAAAAGGGAGTTATAAAATGGCAAAAATCAAGTATGATTGGGAAAATCCCGCCGTCATCAAAAGGAATAAAGAGGACGGCCATGTTATAGCGTTCTGCTATGACGACGAAAGATCTGCGCTTGAAAGGAAGCCGTCGGATTACAAGGCTACTCTTGACGGAAAATGGAAATTCTACTGGCAGATGGGCATTGAGGGCTGCCCCGAGAGCTTTTACAAGCCCGAATTTGACGACAGCGATTGGAAGTACATTACAGTTCCGTCTGTTTGGCAGACCGAAAAGACAGGCAGCTTCCCCTACTATTACGCAAGCACATTCCCCCGTGCCATCAGCCGTAAGAAGTCAAAAATTCCGTCAATCGACCACGATATGCAGGAAATCGGAATTTACAGAAGAGAGTTCGATTTGCCCGAGAATTTCTCGGACAAGGAGGTTTTTCTCCATTTCGGCGCCGTTAAATCCGCAATCGAGGTTTATGTTAACGGCAGCTTTGTAGGCTATTCTCAGGGTGCAATGACGCCTCACGAATTCGACATTACAAAATATCTTGTACCGGGTAAGAACTCCGTTGCGGCTAAGGTTTACCGTTACAGCGACGCTCAGTACATCGAGGATCAGGATATGTGGTTGCTTTGCGGTATTTACAGAGAGGTTTACATCTTCGCAGAGCCTAAGGTTTGCCTGCGTGACTTCTTCATCACAACAGACCTTGACAAGGACTACAATAACTCGGACGTTGAACTTGAGGTTCAGGTTAACAACTATCATTCAAAGGATAAAAAAGCAAAGGTTACGGCTTATATCGAAAGAAACGGCGAGAAAACTCCTATCGGAGAGGCAGAGCTTGTTGCCAAAAACGGCGTAAACAAAGTTCATTTGAAAACAACGGTTGAGTCGCCCGAAAAATGGTCGGCTGAGGTTCCGAACCTTTACAGCCTTGTAATTGAACTTGATGCCGAGAAGCACACAAAGGTTTATAAGTCGATCCGCTTCGGCTTTAAGAAGGTAGAAATCGTAGGCGAGAAAATCCTTTTCAACGGTCAGCCTATGATGCTTCGTGGTACAAACCGTCACGACTTCGACCCCGATCACGGCTGGGCAGTTCCTAAGGAGAGATTTTTGCAGGATATGAGCCTTATGAAAAAGGCAAATATCAACGCAATCCGTACCTCGCACTATCCCGATGACCCGTACTTCTATGAATTGGCAGATGAATACGGTTTCTATGTTATGGACGAGTGCGATATGGAGAGCCACGGCGTAAGACGTAAGGGCGTACCGGGCAGCAACCCCGTTTGGACTGCCGCTGTTGTCGATAAGATGGAGAGAATGGTGCTTCGTGACAGAAACCACGCTTGCGTATTTATGTGGTCTCTCGGTAATGAGGCAGGCGACGGCGAAAACTTCGTTAAGATGAAAGAGGCTGCGTTGAAGCTTGACACAACCCGTCAGTTCCACTATGAAGGCGACTTTGACTTTACAAAAAGCGATGTTATTTCGAGAATGTATCCGCTTGAGGACACAATGAAGAAGCTCGGCAACCGTGAGCCCATCACAATCACTCTTTACGATAACATTGCAAATCAGCTTGCAGCCGATTCAAAGCCAATTCCGAAAGAGGCTTATACTCGCCCCGTAATTCTCTGCGAATATGCTCACGCTATGGAAAACAGCTTGGGTAACTTCCAGGAATATATGGACGATTTTGAAAAGTACGATAATATGTGCGGCGGCTTTATCTGGGACTTCGTTGACCAGTCCATTCGTTACAAGGCTGAGGACGGCGACCATTGGCTTTACGGTACAGACTTTGAGAAAAAAGAGCCGAGAAAACCCTTGCAGCTTCCGAACACAACCGCAATGACAGGCTCAAACACATATTTCTGCGCTAACGGTATCGTTGCTGCCGACAGAAAGCCCCACCCCTCATATTATGAAGTTAAAAAGGTTTATGCCGAGATGAAAATCAAGGAAAAAGACCTTGAAAATAAGAAATTCACTCTTATCAACAAGCATCTTTTCACGGACCTTTCCGAATTTGAAATCAAGTGGGTTGTCAATGCAGACGGCGTTGAGGTTCAGTCGGGCTCACTCGGCACTGTTAAGGTTGCACCGCTTAGCGAAACCGAAATCACAGTTCCGTATGATATAAAGGAATATGAAAACAAGGAATATGTGCTTATTCTTTCGTTCATCACAAAAGAGGATAAGCCTTATTGCGAAAAGGGATACGAGCAGGCATTTGACCAGTTCATTATAAAGGAAAAGACAGATGTTGAAGAAAGCTATGAGCCGAAAGAGGTTTCGTTCTCAAAGCACGAGGGCAAAATCGTTGTAAACGGCGACGGCTTCTCGCTTGTTATCAAGCACGGTAAAATCGTTTCTCTTAAATATAATGAAAAGGAATATGTCAAGACGGAAATCAAGCCTAACTTCTTCCGTCCGATTACCGACAATGACCTTTCAAATACAAACTTCGTTCCGTTCCTTATTCCGCTTCATCCCTATTACAGATGGCAAAAGGCTACGGACAAGCTAAGCGGTATCCTTTCGGGCGTTGACAAGAGAGAGGATGGCACACTTGAATTAAGCTTCGAGTGGGATGTTCTTTCAATGTCGGGCGTTCGTTCAAAGCTCACTATTTATCCGAACGGCAAAATCAAGTTCTACTTAAAGGGTACACCCAGAGGCGGTGCACTTCTCCGCTTCGGTACTCAGTTCGGACTTGTTGAGGAATTGGACAACGTTAAGTGGTACGGCAGAGGTCCGCAGGAGACTTATCCCGACAGAAAGACCGGCGGTAAGCTCGGCATTTGGGAAAAGACCGTTAATGACCTTGAGCACCACTATATGCGTCCGCAGGAGAACGGCAACAGAGTTGACGTAAGATATGTTGAGCTTACCTCTCACGGCGGAGAAAAGGGACTCAAGTTCACCTCTCCCTGTGACACTCCCCTTGCGTTCAGCGCTTGGCACTACACACAAAATGCGCTTGAAAATGCAACGCATATCCACAACCTCAAGCACACCGATATTACAACCTTTAACTATGACCTCGCTCAAATGGGCGTAGGCGGCGATATGCCGGGCGACGCACACGTTCGTGAGCCGTACATTCTTCATTCTAATAAAGAGTACGAATACAGCTTCACAGTTGAACCGTTGGAATAATAAATCCATAAACTAAACAAAGCAGGAACGAATTGTTAATTTGTTCCTGCTTTTTTATTGACATTTAAGTAACTTTTTTGTAAAATTATACGGCATTATTCAAAGAAAGGTTTTAGAAAATTATGTGGTTTTGGTTTTCATTGATTGCATTGTTCTGCTGGAGCGGCTCGGACTTGTTCTCAAAGCTCGGATGCGCCGATAAGTCAGACAAATACAGTCACTACAAAATGGTTACCGCCGTTGGTGTTGTTATGGGCTTGCACGCTCTGTACTCGATTTTTGTCGGCGGTGTTGAGGTTACGGGAAGCGCTATTCTTCGCTATCTCCCCGTTTCTGCTTTGTATATTGTTTCAATGGCGATCGGATATATCGGCTTGCGCTATATTGAGCTTTCGATTTCCTCGCCTATATGTAATTCCTCCGGTGCCATCGTTGCGGTTATCTGCCTTATCACAGGTCAGACTCTCGCAGTTCCGCAGTACATTGCGGTTGCACTTGTTTGTATCGCCGTTATCGCACTCGGCTTTGTCGAGGCTAACGAGGATGACGAATTGAGAGCGCTCAGGCAGGAAAAGTCGAATTACAAGTATTCAAAATCGGCTCTTGCTATCGTTCTTCCGCTTATCTACTGCTTGCTTGACGCACTCGGAACCTTTGCGGACAGCCTTGTGCTTGAAACTCTTGACGAAGATGTTGCAAACACCGCTTATGAGCTTACATTCCTTATCTGCGGTATCGTGGCATTTATCTATGTTAAGTTCATCAAAAAGCAGAAGTATTTTCCGAAAAAGGAAGCACCGAAATACGCAGGTGCGATTTTCGAGACGGCAGGTCAGTTCGCATATATCTATGCTCTTGCCGACTCGGAGCATGTTGCTATGGCTGCGCCGATTATCTCGGCTTACTGCCTGCTTTCGGTTGTATGGGGCAGAATTTTCATTAAGGAAAAGCTTTCGTGGAAGCATTATCTTACAATCGCAATCGCAATAGTGGGTATTGTAATCCTCGGTCTTTATGATGCTTAAAAGCAAATTTAATTGAAAATATTTCAGATTTTGGGGGGCGAACACAGTTCGCCTCTTTTTTGTTGCTTTGAAATGTAATTTCACAGCGTAGGGCGGGTGGCTTGCTCCCGCCGAACGAATTAACGAATATATGATAACTAACGGCTGTTCTCAAAATTGAATTGCACATCACATCGTAGGGGCGAACTGTGTTCGCCTTTTTTATTGGCAAATGAAATTGGCGGGCGACCGCATATTCAGCCTCCCTTGTAAAGGGTGCGGGTCTCCTGTGGAGACCTCTGCATTTAATGCAGAAGCACCGACCGAACCGGCAGGTGAGACGGTGGGTTGCCGTAGGCAACTCGGAGGGATTATAAGATTGATTTTATATGATTTTGTAAAAATCCCTCAGTCATTTTTCTGCGAAAAACGACAGCTCCCTTGTAAAGGGAGCCTTTGTCGGACAGCCGAAGACTGTTGCGAACGATACGGTGCAAACGATGACACGGTAGGGCGGGTGGCTTGCTCCCGCCGAACGAATTAACGAATATATGATAACTAACGGCTGTTCTCAAAATTGAATTGCACATCACATCGTAGGGG
>DAVZXP010000006.1:0-168253 GCA_052298855.1 Candidatus Fimenecus sp.
TACAACATAATATCGATTATGTCATTCGCCGCCGAACTTGGCGGATTTTTTGTTTTTAGGCTAAATAATTAAGTGCATATTTTCCATTCGTCTGCGGTGTTCCGTGCCGGTTGAAATGATATAAATTCGAGTTGTGTTGATACTGCTGTGACCGAGAATGTCGGCGAGTTTTGCTATATCTTTTTCGATACCGTAAAATGTGCGTGCAAACAGGTGGCGAAGATTATGCGGAAATACCTTTTGCGGGTTTATATTTGCATCTTTGCACAAGGCTTTCATCTCTCGCCAAATGTTCGTGCGGTTTATGGGTTTGCCATTTTTCGTTACAAAAATCATACCGCTTTTTATTCCTTGCTTTGCTGCATAGCGGAGCAATTTTTGTTTTAGTTCTTTCACTATAAAAACCGAGCGTGTTTTTGCCTTGCAGTTTACAATTGCCTCGCCGCACTTTATCGCCTCAACCGTGATATATTGCAACTCGCTGACACGGATACCTGTGGCACATATTGTTTGAATAATTAAATTCAATCGTTCATTTTTCTTTTGCTTTGCCGCTTGACACAAGCGTTTGTATTCTGCTCTTGTCAGTTCTTTTTCTTCCGAGCAAAATACTTGCTGTTGCAATTTTAGCGATTTAACTCTCAAGTCAAACCAATTCAGAAATGCAAACAAACTGTTGATACTTGCAAGCATTGAGTTCACACTGCGAACAGCATAGTTTTCCTGCAAATGATTTTTGTAGGCGATAACAATTTCTTTTGTAATGACCTCGTCTTGTGCATAAACCGAAAACGCTTTCACATCACGAATATATTTTTCAATCGTTGCCGTGCTTTTCTCTTGCAGCTCTAAATTCTTTCTAAAATCATCAATGATTTCTGCCGTTAAAATTCGTCCTTCCATTGTATTTACCTCCGAGTAAGTGTTAATTATATTGTACCCGAAAAGTATGAAAACAAAATTGTCGCCCTAAAAGGTTGTGGTATGTTACCTTGAATAGTGCGACATTGCAAGTACGATTTCCTATATTTACCTTTGCGTTTTTGATGGATAAACAATATAAAAGCCGGAATGAAAAAATAATGATTTTTGAAACGAAAATCTGCGGCTTTTGAGTGGGTTTTGGAGCAATTTTCAAGCCGTCGATTTTAAAGCAGGATAAAGGGGTATGATTTTCGGGCGTTGAAATGCCCGAAAACGCCGTCCGGCAATGCCTGTCGGCTTTTCAAATCGTAATACTTTTTCGTATGATACGAAATTCGTATGCAGTAAGGGGCTTTTTTCGCAGAAAATCAAGGCTTTTGCGTATTCATTTGAGTGTTGCGGTATGATGATTGAAAATCAAGAAATTCTATCAACGCTGTAAGGAAAATTTGACGATTTCTATCTAAAATAGAGTAACTCGTCGAACTTAAACTAAAAACGGCTTGCAGGCGATTTGTGCGAGCCTGTGAGCAAAAAATCGTGCAAAATATAGTACTTGACTTCTGAAACACATTAGCGTATTGTGTGTTTGAAAAGGAGGCAAGCAATATGAAAACAAACACAAAAACAAAAGGCAAAATAAAATAAAGGAGGCAGATATAAAATCATAGACAGCGTGTTGCCTTGTGGCAACGAAAAAATTATTAGAATTTGAAAACACACCTATAAATAATGAGGATATGTTTATTACAGATGTTCCAAAGGATATAGTTGAAGCAATGGCGAAATTGATATATCCCGAAATCGAAAACTATTTTGAAGAAAAGCGTAATAACGATTAAAACGAAAAGGCGGGTAGCAAATTGCTACTCGCCTTAATTAGTGATGTTCGGATAAAGAAAAAAGAAACCCGAATGTATCGCCGATAATGGCAAAGTTCGGATTTCTCTTCTTTGGCAGCGGTATAAGGATTCGAACCTCAACATACGGAGTCAGAGTCCGCTGTGCTACCGTTACACAATACCGCTATTTATTGTTGAGCTTTCTCAACTGCGAGAGCTATTATACAACGGGAAAGCTCAAATGTCAACACATTTTTTAATCATAAATTAGATTTAGTAAATTATTTCTTTCATTTATGAAAACGAGGAACAAGCCCACTGTTATTGTAAGCAGTAAAAGCAAGCACGAAACGGCATAAATTGTAAAGTCTAAGCTTCGGCTTGTCCTTTTTTCAAGGCTTACAAATTTTGAGATTGCAGTTGTTGATATGAGCACCGTAACGAGCGCAATATCGGCAAGATACCGTATGTTTACGCCTGCAAGGCACATATCCGTGAAAGCTAAGCCGACTACCGATACAATGCTCAAAATGAATATTGAAAGCTTTGTTTTATCTGCTTTTTTGGTTATGAGAAGCGGAGAAATTGCTATTGCCCAGTTTGACGGGAAAGCCATTGCACCGACGGTTGAGGTCATATATACATACCCCGGAAAATTTTTAAGCGGGAAAAACGGTATGTCGAAATACGGTGCTTTACTCAAAAAGATGGGAGGCTGAAGGAAATAATATTTCAAAGCCGGCAGGAACAAGAGCAATGTGATTGAATATTCCGAAACATCGTGAACGGTCAGCTGATATTTTGCGCCGAATTCAAAAACCGAGCCGAAGCGAGCATAATTGTACCACATAATTCCGACGGCACCGATAACGGTTGGCACGGCGAACGCAAGCACCTGACATATTTTCTCCGACGGCTTAAAATCCTTGCCGAAAACGGTTTTAATGTAAATCGGGACGGCTAACAGGAAATAAATTGCAAGATTTGGGCGAGACATCACAAGGAATACGAGTGAAACGCCCGACAATGCGAAAAGCAGGGCTCTTTTGCCGTTCTTTTTGCTTGCGTATGCCGAAAATGTACAAAGCAAAAACAGCGACAGGAAAAGTATTCCGCTTGCAACGGCGATGTAATACATATCTGCGCTTGCCTGTACCATATAAATTAAGCTTCCGAGCTCACACGCAAAAATTGAAAGGATAAGCATTATAAAATTAGGCTTTTTCACAAATATTTCTTGAAGCTTTATGACGAGAAATGCTATTGTGATTGCGGATAATACCGTTAAAATATAGCATACGGTGTTTGCTTCGGGTACAGTCTTTGTTAAAAAATAAAACGGATAATATATTAAAAGTATGGGAGCAATACCAAAATAGGAATAATACTTGCCGTCGAAATATGCTCTGTCCCAAAGATAAAAAAAGCCTTCCGTCTTTCTGGCGCCTTCGTCGTACGGATTTGACATTATCGACAGACGGAGATCCGGAACGATGTCAATGTTCAGCTGACCCTTTAAGAATGCGTCAAACTGCTGCTCGTAAGCATTCATCCTTGTTAACGGGCGCAAATAAGGATAGATGAAATTGTCCTTTGCGAGAAAGCTGTAAATTACCGTTGCGCCTGCTATCAAAATGCCTAAGCTTAAAAATATAACTATATTATGTGAAAGCTTTGACGGGTTGTATTCGGTTTTATAAAAGCCGAAGGCATAGGATATTGCCAAGAATATCGCAAAAGCCGCTACGCAGGAGATTATTATACCGAGCATTTCCGTTTCACTTCCTAAACTTATAAATTTACTGTATTATAGTATAAATACATATATATTTCAATCAAATTTAATTGCCATAGACAAAAAATTGTGATAAAATTAGCAAAGAGGTGAGCTTATGAACTCGTTAAACGGATTAAATAATATTTCAATGCTTACGGAGTTGTATGAATTTACAACGGCGGACGGCTACTTCAACAGTCCCGTCAAGGATACTGTTGCGTATTTTGACCTGTTTTTCAGAAAAGTACCCGACAAGGGCGGCTTTGCGATTATGGCAGGTCTTTCGCAGGTTATAGAATACCTTAAAAACATACATTTCACTAAAGAGGATATTGACTTTTTAAGGGAGCAGGGGATAAGCGACGCTTTTTGCGATTATCTCAAGGATTTCAAATTTACCTGTGATGTGTGGGCAATACCCGAGGGAACACCGATATTCCCGAATGAGCCGATAGTTAAGGTAAGAGGTCCTGTTGTGGAGGCTCAGCTTATCGAAACGGCATTGCTTATGTTTATCAATCAGCAAAGCTTAATTGCAACTAAGGCGAATAGGCTTGTTCGTGCTTCGCATTCAACCACCGTTGCCGAGTACGGCACAAGGAGGGCACAGGGCTTTTCGCAGGCTGTTTTGGGCGCAAGGGCTGCTTATATCGGCGGTTGCTCGTTGACCTCGGGAATTATTCCGCAAAAGCTGTTCGGTATTCCGAGCGTTAACACAATGATACACAGCTGGGTGCAGATGTTTGACTCTGAATATGAGGCGTTCTGTGAGTATGCACGCCGTTATCCCGACGATTGCACGGTGGTTGTCGATACATATGATACTATCCGTTCGGGTATTCCGAATGCGATTAAGGCGTTCAATGACGTGCTTGTTCCAATGGGTAAGCGTCCCAATTCCATCAGAATAGACTCGGGCGATATAACCTATCTTTCAAAGCGTGCAAGGAAAATGCTTGACGAAGCGGGCTTCCCCGATTGCGATATTATGGCGTCGAACTCGCTTGACGAATATCTTATCGGCGATATGGTATCACAGGGGGCAAAGGTTGACTGCTTTATTGTCGGCGAGAGGCTTATCACTTCTGCATCATCACCGCTTTTCAGCGGAGTGTATAAGCTCTGTGCGGTTGAAAAAGACGGGAAGATTATACCGAAAATCAACCTTTCCGAAAATGTCAGCAAGATAACCATTCCGTCGTCAAAATCTGTTTACAGACTGTTTGATACAGAGTCTGGCAAGGCTATTGCCGACGTTTTAACGCTCGATGGAGAGACGGTAGACGACGGGAAACCGTATACGCTTTTCGATCCCGATTTCACTTGGAAGCGTAAGGATATTGAGCGATTTGTCGCAAGACCGCTGCTTGTTCCGATTTTTAAGCAGGGCGAATGTGTTTATGACGAGCCGAGCCTTAACGAGATAAGAGAGTATTGTTCCGGACAGATTGATACACTTTGGGACGAGGTTAAGAGGTTCGAAAACCCACACAAATATTACGTTGACCTTTCAAAGGAACTATGGAGGGTCAGAAACAGACTTATAGAGGAGCATAAAGGAGTGACAAAATGAATATTTGGCATGATATAAATCCCGAGAGAATAACAAGAAAAGCCTTTGACGCTGTAATTGAAATCAGCAAGGGCAGTAAGATGAAATACGAGCTTGATAAGGAAACGGGTATGTTAAGGCTTGACAGAGTTCTTTACACCTCGACCCACTATCCTGCAAACTACGGCTTTATTCCGAGAACGTATGCGGAGGACAATGACCCGCTTGACGTACTTGTGCTTTGCTCTGAGCAGATTGAGCCGATGGCACTTGTAAAATGCTATCCGATAGGCGTTATTTCAATGTTTGATAACGGTGCGGCGGACTATAAGATTATCGCCATTCCGTTTGACGACCCGACTTATAACGAGTATAAGGATATTTCGCAGTTGCCTGCTCATATTTTTCAGGAAATGAAGCACTTTTTCACGGTTTACAAAACTCTTGAAAATAAGACGACGGATATTGATGAGGTCAAGGGTGTGCTCTCGGCAGTTGATATAATCGACGATTCAATAAAGAGATACAAGGAAAAGTTCGTTAAATAAAAAAATAACGGAGAGGGAAAATGGCTAAAAGGGAAGTAAAAGTATTTCTGTCAATCATTTTGACAATGGTGCTGCTGTGCGGCATAGGTGTTTTGCTTGCGACCAAGACAGGGGACGGCGCTGTGCCCGTTGAGGCACCCGTTGACACCTCGACGCCTGTGGAAACAACGACCGAGCCTTTGCCTACGGTCAGCGTAAGCTTTTTGTCTGTCGGGGATAATTTAATTCACGACGGAATTTATCAGCAAGCAAACAAGCGTGCAGGCGGCAACGGTTACGATTTTTCGTATTGCTATAAAAACATCGCCCCCGACGTTGCGTCTGCTGACGTTGCGACGATAAATCAGGAAACGATTATTTCAAAAAGCAATAAGCCGTCGGGCTATCCGCTTTTCAATTCTCCGCATGAGGTCGGAGATGAAATTGCGAAAATAGGTTTTGACGTTATCGCAATGGCTAATAATCATATGATCGACAAGGGCGCAAAGGGCCTTTCGGAGGCTATTGAGTATTGGGACAGCGTTGACGGCGTTGTCAGAACTGGCGCATATAAGAACGAGGAGGATCTCAACAGGGTCGAATACATAGAGTCGAACGGCTTAAAAATCGGTCTTGTAGGCGTCACTCAATACACGAACGGGCTTTCACTTCCTAAGGACAGCGAGCTTAAAATCATCTATTCTGCCGACGAGGATATAATAGAAAAGAAAATTAAGAGTGCTAAAGAAAATTGCGATATGGTGCTTGTCAACATACATTGGGGCAATGAGTATCAGACGACGCCTACGCAGGAACAAAAAAATCTTGCGGCGAAAATGGCGAATTGGGGCGCTGATGTCATAATAGGACACCATCCCCACGTTATACAGCCTGTTGAATTCATTGAAAAGGCGGACGGAACAAAGACGCTTGTGGCTTATTCGCTCGGAAACTTCATTTCTCAGCAGAATACACCTGCAAGGGTTGTCGGCGGTATGCTTCGGTACACCGTCACAAAGGATTTTAATACGGGTAAGCTTACCGTAAGCGATGTCAAATTCGAACCGATCGTAACTCATTATGTAAACGGCAGTCACGACGTTCAGATTTTCAAGCTTTCTCAATACAACGACGACCTTGCGAAAAGACAGTCGGGCAGGCTCAAGGACTCAAAATTCAGCGTTTCCTATATAAAGGAATTTGTTTCAGGCATAATTGACGGTCAGTTCCTTGACAGTTAAAATTTAATAACATATAAGCATAAGCCGAAAAGTACGTTTTATATGTGCTTTTCGGCTTTTTTATGCATTTACGGTGGGATTTTCCCCCACGGGTGCTTTGGTGGTGCTCGGTGGGGGATTTTTTTATGCCCAAAACGGCAGCCTGAAATGAAGCTGTTTCGTTATATGTGCTTATTGCACAAAAATATTTTGGAAATTTCGGTAAAAATTACCTGCAAAAGGGCGCCTTTTGTCGTTAAAAAATCGGTAAAAACACTTGATTTTTTTAGTAAATAAAAGTATAATGTAATCAATGTGGTGGACAATTGCATAGCAATTCCATAAAAAAGGGGCAAAATCCCACGGTTTTGACTATCGAAGGAAGGAGGAACGGACGATGTCTTTTTCAAACAGCTACAAACATACAATCGATTCAAAGAAACGTCTGTTCATTCCTGCAAAGTTCAGAGCCAAGCTCGGCGACAGCTTTTATCTCTACTATGATGAAAGCTTACCGTGTATTGCCGTTTACGGCGAAGAGGAGTGGGAGAAGAAAAGCAAGATCGTCGAGGAAAGCGGAGATGCCGATTGGCAGCGTTTCTTCTTCTCAAATGTTATTTCGGTTGAGCCCGATAAGCAGGGAAGAATAACCGTTAAGGCGTCGTTTTGCGAGGGCGCAGGTCTTAAAAAGGACGTTGCGGTTGTCGGCGTCGGTACAAGAATTGAAATTTGGGACGCTGAAAAGTACGACAAGGAAATGGAACAAATCAACGCTTCGTACAAGAGATTCCCGAGCATTATAAACTGACGGGAGTAACAATATGGAATTTTCACATATTCCCGTTTTGTTTAACGAGATTATCGACTCTCTCAACATAAAGCCCGACGGACTGTATGTTGACTGTACCGCAGGCGGCGGAGGCCATTCGAGAGCGATTGCCGAGAAGCTTACAACGGGCAGACTTATTTCAATCGACAGAGACCCCGACGCCATCAAGGTCCTGAACGAAAGATTGGAAATTTATCCGCAGGTAACTGTGGTACACAATACATTTAACAACATAAAAGAAATTCTGAACGGCGAAAGAGCCGACGGAATTATAGCAGACCTCGGCGTCAGTTCTTTTCAGCTTGACGAGGCGGAGAGGGGCTTTTCCTTTCACAAGGACGCTCCGCTCGATATGAGAATGAGCAAGCAGGGAACAAGCGCTCGGGATTTAGTTAACACTCTTTCGGTGGGTGAGCTTACGAGAATTCTCCGTGATTACGGCGAAGAGAAATATGCAAACCGTATTGCTAACAATATTGTGGCTGCGAGAGAGAAAAAGGAAATTGAAACCACGTTTGAGCTTATAGATATTATCAAAAGCTCAATGCCTCAAAAGGCAATGAGAGATTCACACCCTGCAAGGCGAACGTTTCAAGCGTTGAGAATTGAAGTGAACGGCGAGCTTGACCAGCTCAACACGGCGCTTGACGATATGTTTGATTGCTTAAAGGTCGGCGGAATACTTTCAATAATTACATTCCATTCGTTAGAGGACAGAATGGTAAAACAGAGATTTAATTCATTTGCACAAGGCTGCACCTGCCCTAAGGAATTTCCGATTTGTGTGTGCGGAAAAACACCGAGAGGCAAGGTTACAATAAAGGGTCTTGCACCGAGCGAGGAGGAGCTTTCATACAACTCACGCTCTCACAGTGCAAGATTACGCTCGGTAGAAAAAATCAAGGATTGAGGAAGGGAAGCGTATCATGGCGAACAGGAATTATAATATGTATGACGGCATTGATTTTTCAATGTTCGAGCCAAAGCAGGGCTCATACGAGAGAAACGCTGCCCGTAAAATAGAAACGGTTGCCGTTCCGGCTGCGGACAAGCCTAAAATGGAGCTTGTTAAGAAGCCGAAAAAGACCTTAAATCAAGTTAAGAGGGAAATGCACGCAAGCGCATTACAGAGCGCAAAGATAATTGCGATTTCGGTTTTCCTGCTTTCAATGCTTTCCGCATTGCTTTACGGAAGAATTAAGGTTGACGAGCTTGACAGACAGATTTCTGCGGCGGAGACCAAAATCACAACCGCACAGAGCGAAAACGTCAGACTTAATATGCAGCTTGACTCTATGATTTCTCTTAAAAACGTTGAAGAATACGCTCAGACAAATCTCGGTATGGTTAAGATGGAAAGCTATCAAATAGAATACATTGACCTTTCGGGAGCTGACAAGGTAACGGTTTCCGGTGCGAGAACACTCAATGCGAATTCGACATCGCTTTATTCCAAGATTATGGAATATATGAGCAGATAATCAAATAAAATTACAACGAGGGTTAAGTAAATGTTCTTAACTCTCGTTGTTGTATCTTAATGCCGAATTTTCGGCGTAAAATTTATGTGAAAGGGGCTGAAAATATGCAGGCAAGGTCATTAAAGCAGATGAGCTACAGAGCAACAATCGCACTTTTAATACTTGTTCTTGCCTTCTTAGTGTGTATAGGAAGCCTCGTCAGAGTAGCTCTTGTAGACGGAGAGAAATACAAGCTTAAAGCGGAGCAAAGTCAGCTTTTGGATACAACAGTTTCGGCGCAGAGAGGCACGATATACGATTCAAATATGAATGTGCTTGCAAAAAGTGCTTCGGCATGGCTTGTGTATATAGTTCCGTCGAAAATTACGACGGATGCACAGCGTGAGGCTGTCATTTCCGTTCTCTCGGAAAAGCTCGGCATTGATGCGGAGGTTATCCGTGAGAAAACCTTGAAGGAGTCAAATTACGTCAAAATTTCGGGCGAGGTAGAGGAGAACGTCAAAAACGGCATACAGGATTACATAAAGCAGTACGACAAGGAAAACAAAAAGAGCAAGGATGCAAAGCTCAGTCAGATAATCTGTATGGACCCCGACACGAAGCGGTATTATCCTTATTCCTCGTTTGCTTCTACGATAATCGGCTTTGTCAATGCCGACGATAAGGGCAACGGCGGTATCGAACAGTCCTATAACAGCGAGCTTACAGGCGTTTCGGGAAGAATTATTACCGCTATGAACGCAAGGCAAAAGGTAATGTCGAGCGAATATGAAATGACATACGAGGCACAGCAGGGTGCAAATCTTGTGCTTACGATAGATGAGGTTATTCAGTATTATCTTGAACAAAGCCTCGATCAGGCTCTTGTCGATACGGGAGCTAAATATGCTTACGGAATTATAATGGACGTTCAGACGGGCGCAATCCTCGGTATGACCTCAAAGCCTGATTTTGACTTGAATAAGCCCAATGTAATTTCAAATCAGCTTGTTGCCGACAAGATTGCGGAGATAGTTGACGAAGCGGAACGCTCAAAGGAAACGCAAAACGCAAAATTTTCGCAATGGCGAAACAGAACGATAAGCGATACCTATGAGCCGGGTTCTGTATTCAAAACCGTTGTTGTTGCGGCGGCTCTTGAAGAGGGCGTCGTTGACCTTAATACAACATTTACCTGTACGGGCGGCATACAGGTTGCAAACCACTATCAAAAATGCTGGAAGCCCGGCGGTCACGGAACGGAAACACTTACGCAGGGACTTATGAACTCCTGCAACCCGTTCTTTATTACAATAGGACAAAAATTAGGCAAAGAAAACTTCTTTAAGTATTTTGAAGCATTCGGCTTTACGGAAAAGTCGGGAATTGACCTCCCTGCCGAGGCTTCTCCCGTTGCGGATGTTACTTACCATTCACTTGAAAAAATGGGAATTGCCGAGCTTTCGTCAAGCTCTTTCGGTCAGACCTTTCAGGTGTCTCCGATACAGGTTGTAAATGCCATATCTACTATTGCGAACGGCGGTAAGCTTAT
This sequence comes from Candidatus Fimenecus sp., assembly GCA_052298855.1. GTDB lineage: Bacteria > Bacillota > Clostridia > Oscillospirales > Acutalibacteraceae > Fimenecus. The sequence continues at coordinate 10,684 of DAVZXP010000006.1, forward strand.
GCAACCGTACGTTGTAGACAGTATTCTTGACTCTGACGGCAATGTAATCGCAAAAACGCAGTCAAAGGTAAAAAGACAGGTTATTTCCGAAAAAACAGCTTCAACCGTTGCGGATATGATGGAAAACGTTGTTTCAAAGGGAACAGGTAAAAATGCCTATGTGGCAGGCTATCACGTCGCAGGCAAAACGGGTACTTCGGAGAAAATCGGTAAAGAGGGCGCATACATAGCCTCCTTTGCAGGCTTTGCTCCGGCTAACAATCCCAAAATAGCGATACTCATTGCGATTGACGAGCCGACAGGTGCTCACGGCGGCGGTGTTGTAGCAGCACCGATAGCAGGCGAAATTCTTGAAAAGGTTCTCGCTTATCTCAATATTGAGCCGCAGTATGAGGACGCAGAAATGAAAAATGTATCCTCGACAACGCCTTCGCTTGTGGGCTTGAGCGTAGCACAGGCAAGGTCGATGACGTCGGGCTACACCTTAAAGGTTGTAGGCTCGGGCGATAAGGTCGTATCACAGACACCTGCGGCGGACTCACAGGTTCGTTCGGGCGGCGTAATTGTCGTTTACACGGATAATCAGGCACAAAAGCAGACAGCAAGCGTGCCTAATCTTACGGGTATGACAATGTCGCAGGCAAATTCGGCGGCAGTAAATTCAGGCTTTAATATCAGATTTTCGGGCACAACAAATGCGTCTGAGGTCGTATCATATAAGCAAAGCATTGCCCCAAATACCGAGGCGGAGCTCGGTAGCGTAATTACGGTTTACTTTAAGTCAACCGTAAACGTACAGGATGCATAAATAAACGGTTGTGAAAAGGCGGATAAATTACGGAGGAAACGAAATTGAAACTTTCAGAACTTTTGAAAAATGTAAAAACCAACAGTATTTATACCGATTGTGAGGTATCGGATATTACCGATAAATCCAATGAGATAACAAAGGCTTGCGTGTTCGTATGTATAAAAGGCAATCATTTTGACGGACATTCCGTTGCGAAGCAGGCTGAAGAGATGGGTGCTGCCGCAGTTATTGCCGAGCACGACACAGGCGTTAAAAATCAGATTATCGTTGAAAGCACAAGAGACGCATATTCTCGCATTTGCGCAGCTTTTTACGGTAATCCTGCCAAAAAATTAAAGCTTATCGGTGTTACGGGTACGAACGGAAAAACCACAACCACATTTCTTATAAAGAATATTTTTGATAAGCTCTCGATTAAATCGGGACTTATCGGAACGGTTAAAAACATTACGGGCGACAAGGAGTATACTTCATCGCTTACAACACCCGACAGCAAGGAGCTTCAAAGGCTCTATGCCGAAATGGTTGACAGCGGATGCAAATACTGCATTATGGAGGTTTCCTCGCAGGCACTCGCACAGGGCAGGGTTGACGGCTGTCATTTTGATATAGCGTTGTTTACCAATCTTACGCAGGACCATCTCGACTATCACGGAACGTTTGAAAATTACGCAAAGGCAAAAAGAAAACTCTTTGAAATCTGTGATACCGCCGTTATAAATGCGGATGATGAATATGCACATGCTATGGTTGACTCATTGCCCTGTAAGGTATATACTTTCGGAGTTAAAACAGACAACACCGATTTTTCGGCTAAAAACGTAAAATGCTTTAGCGACAGCGTGCAGTATGAGCTTTTGACCCCTGACAATATCGGCAGAATTAACATTAAAATTCCCGGTAGATTTACCGTTTATAATTCAATGGGTGCGGCAGTTTGCGCCGTGCTTGCAGGTGCTGATTTTGACAGCGTAATTTCGGCTGTTTCACAGTCAAAGGGCGTACCGGGCAGGGTTGAGGTTGTTGATACCGATACGGATTATACTGTTCTTATCGACTACGCACACTCTCCCGACGGACTCGAAAATGTTATTTCGTCGCTCAGAGAAACGACTGACGGCAGAATAATTACCGTTTTCGGCTGCGGCGGCGACAGAGACAGAACAAAACGCCCGAAAATGGGTAAGATTGTAGGCGACTTAGCCGATATTGCCGTTGTTACAAGCGATAACCCGAGAAGCGAAGACCCCGAATTGATTGTCAAAGACGTTTTAGAGGGTATGAAAAGCTGTAAGGCTCAGATTAAAACGCTTGTAAACAGAACGGAAGCTATAAAATACGCTATGTCGATTGCAAAGGCAGGAGATGTTGTTTTGCTTGCGGGAAAGGGCCACGAAACATACCAAATTCTTAACACAGGCAAAATTCATTATGACGAAAGAGAAGTAGTTGCCGACATTTTGAAAGGTAAAATATAAGATGAAATCAATCAGCTTGCAGACTGTTGCCGAATGGGTAGGCGGCAGGTTATGCGGAGAAAACAAGGAAATAAATAATGTCAGCATTGATTCTCGCACGGTCGACGCTTCTACGCTTTTTATTGCCATAAAGGGCGATCGCTTTGACGCTCACGATTTTGTAAAGGACGTTGAAAAAAGCGGTGCTGCGGCAGTTATGTGTCACAGAGAGGTTGAATGCGGCTTGCCCGTAATTTACGTTGACGATACTAAAAAAGCATTTGTGGAGCTTGCGAAGAATTACAGAAAATCCTTTGACGGCTTAAAGGTTATCGGACTTACGGGAAGCGTAGGAAAGACAACTACAAAGGAAATGACCTATGAGGTTGTTTCGAGAAAATACAGAACTATTAAAACAGAGGGCAACCTCAATAACGACATCGGACTTCCGAAAACGCTTTTGCGACTTGAAAATGAGACTCAGGCGGCTGTAATTGAGATGGGAATGAGTGCTTTCGGCGAAATTTCACTCCTTACCAAAGCATGCTTGCCCGATATCGGAATAATAACAAATATCGGTGTTTCTCATATTGAGCATTTAGGCTCAAGGGACGGCATATTAAAAGCAAAGCTTGAAATTCTTGACGGTATGAAAAAGGGCTCTCCGTTGATTTTGAACGGTGATAACGATAAACTTTCAACTGTAAAGAATGATGATTATAAGCTCATATTCTTCGGAATTGAAAATGAAAACGCAGATGTCAGAGCCTTTGATATAAAGGAAAACGGCTTGAGTACGGAATTTACCGTTAAAGCCTGTTCTAAACTTCAAAAGGTTACAATACCGACTGTCGGTATACATAATGTATATGACGCTCTCGCAGCATATACTGTCGGTCTTTTGCTTGAACTTCCCACAGAGGAAATTGCAAAAGCACTTGAAAATTATACTCCGTCGGGAATGAGACAGAGGCTTAAAGAGGTAAACGGCGTTAAAATAATCGAGGACTGCTACAATGCGAGTCCCGATTCGCAACGTGCCGCCTTGAACGTGCTTTCCGATATGAACGCAGGCAGAAAAATTGCTGTTTTGGGCGATATGCTTGAGCTCGGCGACTATTCCGAGACTGCTCACAGAGAAGTCGGGAAATTTGCGGCAGAGAAAAAAATAGATGTGCTTTATGCCTTCGGCGAGCAGTCGAAATATATAGCACAAGAAGCTAAAAAGGGCGTTGAAAGGGTGCTTTGGTTTGACGATAAGGCACAGCTTGCAAAAACGCTCGTACAAGATGTCAAATCGGGCGACTGCGTGCTGTTCAAGGCGAGCAGGGGGATGAAGCTCGAGGAAATAATAGAAAAACTCTATGAAGGGTTGGAGAAGTAAATGAAGGTTTGGGTCAGCTTGGTATTTGGATTGGTTTTGAGCTTTTTTATCTCGTTCCTTTTGGGATTTGTAATAATCCCCGAGTTGAGAAAGCTGAAATTCGGTCAAACTATACTTGATATAGGTCCTGCGTGGCATAAGTCAAAGCAGGGTACGCCAACAATGGGCGGAATAATGTTCATAATAAGCACGGTTATATCATTTGCAATCGTTATTATTACAGATAAGCTTCTCGGCGGTAATTTGATTGCAAGCGGAAGTGTTGTTGAGGACAGCGTTAAGGTTAAAACCTTCGCAGGAATACTTATGGCGCTCGGCTTCGGTATAATCGGCTTTGCAGATGACTATATTAAAGTTGCAAAGAAAAGAAATTTAGGTCTTACAATCAAGCAGAAGTCAATAGCACAGATTTTGCTTATGCTTGCGTATCTCGGTGCTCTTTATATGTCGGGAAACACTTATATGAGCATTCCGTTTGTCGGAAACGTTGACCTTAAATGGTTCTTCTGGTTCTTCGGTATGGGTGTAATTTACCTTACTGTAAACGCAGTAAACTTTACCGACGGCGTTGACGGACTTTGCGGCTCTGTTACGGCAAGTGCGGCACTCGCATTCGTTGTAATTGCAACGCTTAAAGGTTTCTTCGGTGTGGGAATACTCGCTTCGTGTCTTGCAGGCGGTTGTATCGGCTATCTTATTTGGAACTGGCATCCGTCAAAGGTAATGATGGGCGATACGGGCTCAATGTTCCTCGGCGGTATGGTCGTTGCTCTCGCATATGCTATCGACTGTCCGCTTATCATACTTTTCCTCGGATTAATATATGTAATAGAAATGCTTTCCGACCTTATCCAGATCGGCTATTTCAAAGCCACTCACGGCAAGCGTATTTTCAAAATGGCTCCCATTCATCATCATTTTGAGATGTGCGGCTGGAAAGAAGTAAAAATTGTAATTGTATTTACTCTTATAAATATAATCGGCAGCATTATAGGCGTCGCACTCTTCTATTACGGTGCAAAATAATAAAATAAAAACTAACTTGAAAGGAGAAAGCTATGGCAGAGGCTAAAGCAAAGCCGTCACCGAAGCAAAACTCGGCTTCAAAGGGTAAAAAAAAGAATAAAAAGCGCCCCGATTGGCTTGCAACAGGAAGCTTTGATGTGCCTTTTCTTCTTTTGGTAATTATAATTCTTACAATAGGTGTTGTAATGCTCTTTTCTGCAAGCTACACTTATGCGTATTACAAAAAAAACGGCGACAGCGCATATTTCTTTAAAAGACAGCTTTTCTTTGCCGTTTTGGGCGTTATAGCAATGCTCGGAATTTCTAAAGTAAAGTACGATTACTTTAAATTTATCGGTGTTTTCGGACTTCCGATAGCATGGCTTTTACTTGTGGTAGTTCTTATTTTGCCGGCTAAATTCGGCGATTTCCATAGGTGGATATATATAGGCGGACTTTCGTTTCAGCCGTCTGAAATTGCAAAACTTGTGATAATTTTGTTCTGTGCTTGGGGTATGGAACGAAATCATAATAAAATAATCGGAAAAAGCGTTAGTAAATCGGCTTTTTCAAAGAAACTTTCGGAATTGACAAACGGAAAAATCGTAGTTTATGACTCATTTGTTCAGCTTTGCCTTTATGGAAGTGTGATTGTTATAACCGCAGGCTTGGTTTATCTTGAAAATCACCTTTCGGGTACGCTTTTGATACTTGCTATCGGCGCAACAATGATGTTTATGGGCGAATTCAAAAAGCATTGGTTTGTTATAATCGGTATTGTAGCGGTTGTTTTGATAGTGTTTGTTGTTGCAAATCCCGAAATACTCGAAAAATACGCAGGCGCAAGAATTACTGCTTGGCTTGATAAGAGCTACGACCCAAAGGGTGCACGCTGGCAGACAAATAACTCTCTTTACGCAATAGGCTCGGGCGGACTTTTCGGTGCGGGACTCGGCAATTCAAAACAGAAGCACCTTTTCGTTTCAGAGCCGCAGAATGACTTTATTTTCTCGATAGTTTGCGAAGAGTTAGGCTTTGTCGGTGCTTCGGTAATCATTTTGCTTTTTGCACTTCTTGTATGGAGAGGTGTTGTGATAGGCATACATGCAAAAGACAGATTCGGCGCACTTACCGCAATCGGAATTGTTTTTCAGGTAGGTATGCAGACGGCGCTTAATATCGGCGTTGTAACCGACACGCTTCCGAATACGGGTATCAGCTTGCCGTTCTTCAGCTACGGCGGCACGTCGCTTATGATGCTGCTTGCCGAAATGGGAATGGTGCTGTCGGTTTCAAGATATTCAAAAATGCCTAAAAAATAAACTCAAAGGAGAATACAATGAAGGTTATATTTGCGGCAGGCGGTACGGGCGGACATATAAATCCGGCTCTTGCGGCGGCAGGTGAATTAAGGCGCAGACACCCCGACGCCGAAATACTTTTTATCGGTACGAGCGACCATATGGAGTCACGCCTTGTGCCTCAAGCAGGCTTTGATTTTAAGACTATAACGATTTCAGGCTTTCAGCGAAAGCTTACTGTAAAAAATATCATTAAAAACATAAAAACACTCGGGCTTATTGTTAAATCAAGCTCGCAGACTAAAAAGATATTAAAAGAGTTTAATCCCGATGCCGTTGTGGGCTTCGGCGGATACGTCAGCGGTCCCGTTGTCAGCACAGCTGTAAAAATGGGAATAAAAACGGCAATTCACGAGCAGAACGCTTTTCCGGGAGTTACAAACAAAACTCTTGCAAAGCAAGTGGACAGGGTAATGCTCACGGTTGAGGGGGCTAAAAAATACCTTTCGCCTAAAAATGAGCCGATAATCACAGGACTTCCCGTAAGACAATCGATTTTTGATGCGGACAGAGATTTTGCCCGTTCAAAGTTCGGTGTTTCAAATGACACGGTGTTTGTGCTTTCAATGGGAGGCAGTCTCGGTGCTAAAACTATAAATGAAAATATGGTTGAGGTTATAAAGGCTTTACATAAAGACAAAAATCTTTTCTTTATGCACTCAACGGGAAAATACGGTAAATGGGTTCCCGATAAACTTCGTGAAAGCGGAGTTGAAATAGGCGAGGGAACAAATGTAATTGTAAGAGAGTACATTGACGATATGGATATGTGCCTTGCGGCGTCCGACCTTGTAATCAGCAGGGCGGGAGCGTCCTCGCTTTCTGAAATTGAGGCTGTCGGCAGAGCGTCTGTGCTTATCCCGTCTCCGAATGTTGCCGAAAATCATCAGTATCACAACGCAATGACGCTTGTGAATTCCGATGCGGCAAGGGTAATCGAGGAAAAGGACTTAACACCCGAATTGTTGACGCAAACAGTCAGGGAAATGACCTCCGACAGAGATTTGCTCGTTCGTTACGGCGAAAACGCAAAGAAACTCAGTATCGGTGATTCGGCACAGAGAATTTGTAATGTTATCGAATCACTCCTGAATTAACATAAAACCGCACACAGCATAGTATGAAACAGCGATGCTTTTAACTGTGAGGTGTGCTTTATGGATAAACTTATCATAAACGGCTCAAAAAGGCTAACGGGAGAAATTGAGGTTCACGGCTCAAAAAACAGCGTGTTACCGATACTCGCCGCCTGTGTTCTGTCGCAGGGTGAAAACATCATACATAATTGCCCGATGCTCTCCGACGTTGACGCCGCTTTGAAAATCCTTGTCGAATTAGGCTGTAAGGTTAAGCGAGAGGAGCATACCGTTTGCGTTGATTCAAGCGGTGTAAACGGCTTTGAAATTTCCGACAGTCTTATGCGTGAAATGCGTTCATCGGTTATTTTTCTGGGTGCGATTTTGGGCAGAACGGGTAAGGCGGTGCTGTCAACTCCGGGTGGCTGTGAAATCGGACTTCGACCTATCGATATGCACATAAGTGCAATGGAACAGCTCGGAGCAGAGGTCTTTGAAGAACACGGCAGACTGCATTTTGAGTGTAAAAACGGACTTCATGCTGCAAGAGTGATTTTGCCGTTTCCGTCTGTCGGCGCTACCGAAAACATAATGATAGCTTCGTGCGTTGCAAAGGGAACAACCGTTATAACAAATGCCGCAAGAGAGCCTGAAATAAGCGACCTTGCTGATTTCTTAAACGGCTGCGGTGCGAAAATTCACGGTGCAGGCGACAGCACTATTGTTATTGAGGGAGTTGAAAGGCTTACGGCGACCACACATACGGTAATACCCGACAGGATTGCCGCTTCAACATATTTGCTCGCAGGTGCGATAACTCACGGCAGGGTTTGTATCAAAGAGATAATTCCTGCTCATTTAGGAGCGTTGATACCTGTGCTTAAACAGTCGGGCTGTGATGTTTCCGTGAGCAATAGATGGATTTGCATTTCTTCTCCGCCGAGGCTTTCAAGAGTAAAAACGGTCAGGACAATGCCTTATCCGGGCTTTCCGACAGACGTTCAGGCACCGTTGACGGCAATGCTGAGCGTGGCTGACGGTACGTCGGTTGTTGTGGAAAATATATTTGAGTGCAGATATAAGCATGTAAGCGAATTGATAAGACTCGGTGCAAAAATCAATGTCGAGGGCAGAACGGCGGTAATAGAGGGTGTGCCGTATCTGACAGGTGCTTCGGTAGTATCGCCTGACCTTCGTGGAGGATTTGCGTTAGTTATTGCAGGACTTGCGGCAAAAGGCGAAACCGTGATAAGCGGTGTCGAACATATAGACAGGGGCTATGAAAATCCCGAAAAACTATTGTCTGTGCTTGGTGCGGACATTAAAAGGATTAAAGAGAATGGAACAGAAAAGAAGTAAAACACAAACATCTCAAAGAACTCAGACGCAGGCTCGGAGAACAGTACAAAAACCAGCCGAGCCTATGTCAAGAGATGAATTGCGCAGTAAGAGAAATCTTGAAAGACGTAAAAAGAGAAAAAGAAATAAAATAATCGGCTATACCATTGCGATTGTGTTGCTTATTATAGTTGCGATTGCTCTTTCGCTTACGGTGTTTTTCAAAATTCAGGCTGTCAATGTAACGGGTGACGATATATATAATGCTGAAACAATCGTATCTGCCTCGGGGCTTAACGTCGGCGATAATATGTTCAAATCATCAAAGAAGGATATTTCAAATAAGCTTGAAACAAGTCTGCCGTATATCGAAAGCGTCCGTGTTAAGCGAAGCCCGACGGGTAATGTGACATTGGCAATTACCGCCGCAAAGGCCGAACTCGCCATTGATTGCGGAGAGGGTTACATACTTTTAAACAAAAACGGTAAGGTGCTTGAAGACGGTGTTGTTTCGATAAACGAGGACGTTGCAACCGTCAATGCAAGTGCGATAGTAACGGCTACACCGGGTGATATTATAGTTTTTGAAAACGAACAGGATACTCAAACGCTCAAGGATATAAAATCCATAATAGACAGCAAGCAGATTGAAAAAATTACTGACATAAATATCACGCAAAATTCTTCGGTTGTTCTCACTTATGATATGCGAATAACTCTTGAAGTCGGCATGGTGTCAACCCTTGAGCAGAAAATGGATTTTATTAAGGCTACTTTGGACAAGCTCAATTCCGACGAACCCAACTTTGAGGGAAACATTGATTTTACAGTTGAAAACAAGGCTTTTGTCAACGAAAAGACAGAGCAGACGACAGCTACTCCGATCGTGACAGCTCAACCCGAAACTAAGGGAGAAGCCGCATAAATCTTAATAAAAAAATTGTTGATATTATATTCTTAATGTGTTACAATAACCTAAATAGGTATTAAAATCTATACTTAGGTGTGAAATAAAGTCTAATTTATATAGGAGGATTACAAAATGCAATTTGAAATGGACAATTCTTTCAAAGACATTACCAATATTAAAGTTATAGGCGTAGGCGGAGGCGGCGGAAACGCTATCAACCGTATGGTAGAAATGCAGATTGACGGCGTTGAGCTTATTACCGTTAATACAGATAAACAGGCTCTTTGCTTCTCAAAGGCTCCCACTAAAATTCAGATAGGTGAGAAAATCACAGGGGGCAGAGGTGCAGGCGCAAACCCCGAGATTGGCAGAATGGCAGCAGATGAAAGCCGTGAAGCTATCGAAGAGGTTCTTAATGATACTCAAATGGTATTCATTACCGCAGGTATGGGCGGCGGCACAGGTACAGGTGCAGCTCCCGTTATCGCAGAGATTGCCCGTTCAAAGGACATTCTTACAGTAGGTATCGTTACAAAACCGTTCGCATTTGAGGGTAAACACCGTATGCAGCAGGCTGAAGCAGGTATTGCTGAACTTGCAGGCAATGTGGACAGCCTTATTGTAATCCCCAATGAAAGACTTAAAAATGTTTCTGTTGAAAAGATTACTCTTGCAAACGGCTTCAAAATTGCAAATGATGTACTTGTTGACGGTGTAAGAAGCATTTCCGATCTTATCGTTAATGCCGCTCTTATCAACCTTGACTTCGCAGACGTTACCGCTGTTATGAAAAATGCAGGTCACGCTCATATGGGTATCGGCAGAGCAAGAGGTAAGGACAGAGCAGAGCAGGCTGTTAAGGCTGCTATCACAAGTCCGCTTCTTGAGTCAACAATCGACGGTGCAACAGGTGTTATCATCTGCTTTAAGGCTCCCGAGGATGTCGGACTTGAGGAAATCGACAACGCAGCAGGTATCGTTCGTGCAGCGGCTGCCGAGAATGCAAACATTATCTTCGGCGTTGACTTGAAACCCGAGGATTCAGAAGACGATGAGATGGTTATTACCGTTATCGCAACAGGCTTTGGTGAAAATGGCGGTAAACCTTCGGCTGTTAACTCTTTCTTTAAGGACGAATCTCCGTTGCTCTATCCGATGGATGACATCAGTTCAACAAGCTCTGATGAAGCAAGCGGCGATTCAAGCACAAAGTATTCCGAGTTTATCGATATAATCAACGGCAAGAAATAATCGCTCAAATAATTTCAATACACACCTGTTAAGTTTTTGCGGGTGTGTATTTTTTTATCAAAAAGTGTAGTAATTTGATACGAAAGTATAGTATATTAGTGAGGACAAGGAGGCGAGGGTATGATAAGTGACAATGAAATAATCACTCTGTTTTTCAACCGTTCACAGGAAGCTGTAAAGGAGCTTGCCGACAAATACGGAAAAATGTGTGTGAATTTTTCATACCGTATTTTGAAAAACGATTGTGATGCTCAGGAGTGCGTGAACGATTCATACCTTGCCGTGTGGAACACCGTACCGCCGAATAAACCCAATCCGCTGAAAACATATTTAATGAAAATCGTTCGCAACATTTCTTTGTCAAAGTACAAAAGCAATACGGCGCAAAAGCGAAATTCTTACTATGACGCTTCGCTTGAAGAGCTTGAAAACGTGATTTTTGAAAATGACAGCGTTGAAATTCAAGCGGAAAAAAGCGAGCTGACGGAATATATCAACAAATTTCTTGCGACATTATCAAAAGATGATAGGGTGATATTCCTGAAAAGATATTGGTTTTGTCAGCCTTATTCGGAAATAGCGGCTTCGGTTAATTTGAGCGAGAAAAATGTTTCGGTAAGACTGACGAGGACAAGAAAAAAGCTGAAAAAATACTTGGAAAAGGAGGGTGTGCTTTAATGAATATACAAGAGCTTTCCGAGGCTATGACGGATATTTCCGACGAATATATTGAAGAAGCGTATAACTACCAAAAAGCAAGCGTTTTTGATTTCAAAAAAGCACTTTCTGCCGTTGCAACGATAGCTGTTTTGATTGCGGTTGCTTTAGCTGTGCATTTTTACACAAACGAACCCGTTTCCACGCAGCCGAGCGATAAGGCAGTCGAAACCTCCGACTACACCAAAGATTTTTCCGCAACCAATTCCGCCTATGACCTTGCGGCTCCCGCTGTAATTCAAAAGCGCCCTAAAAGTATTAAATTAGAAGTGAAAAAGCAGATTAAGTCCGATTACCTTTCATATTCTCAAAGCGATATGGAAAGCAAGGATTTTTATATAATCTATTGCGGCACATATAACGGGAATATCGCTTTTAAGGTCATATTAAAAGACGAACAAAACGGCGGAAATACGATTTCCGAAGGCTTTGCCGACCCGAACGGAAAATACTCTTTTTTGACCTTTAATTATAAAGAAAATGAACCGATTTTGCTTTGGTCTGAAAAGAAGGGAATAAGCACACTTACACAAAATTATGATAAAGGTACATTAAATTACGAACAGGTTTACTCAATTTGGTATTGGCTGTGTATTGAAACAGGAGAGGGTTGATTATGAAAAAGAAAATATTTGCTTTATCGCTTTGCCTTGCTTTTATCCTTACCGCTTTATGCGTGCAGTTTGTCAGCGCTTTGCCCGACACAAGGAAGTCCGATGTTTCCCGTCAAAGCAGAAGCGTTGACGAGTACAGGAAAGTTCTTGATGCCGTAAATCGGGAAAAAGAAAATCTTGCCGATGTGTATGCAGGCGCATATATCAATGGGGATAATCTTCTTGTAATAAATGTAACGGACAATTCAAACGGCGTAAAAGAAAAAATAAGAAGTTTATCGGGAAAACCCGATGTTATAATAAACGAGGTTGAATTTTCCTCGTCCGAAATCGACGGAGCTTATGAAAAGCTTGTCACTGATATGGAAAATGCACCGTATTTTAAGGCAACGGTTTCCGAAAAAGATAACACGGTGTATATAACGGGTGAAAGTGCGGAGGACTGTAACCGTTATTTCCTCGAAAACGGATACAATCCCGAAATGATAACCATTGTTGAGGGTCAGAATACCGTTGTTGACTGTTAAAATATAGAATTAAAGCGTATCGCAGATTTTTCTGTGGTACGCTTTTTTATTAAAACACATTTTCGATTTTAGGCTTTTCGGCATCTATCATTTTTTCAAGCAGTATAATGTTTTCCGAGCAAATTTCAACAATGTCACAATCTGCGCTTTGCTCAGCCTTGCTTTTCAGCGTTCTGAAATTTATATCAATGTCGTCAATTTCGTCGTGGTTGCAGTAAATTCCGAAACGCACCCGTGCCTTTTCCCATTTTTTAACCGAAGCGGTCAAATTTTCCATAGCCGAGCTTTCTCCGTTTGTTTCTGCGGTTTCAATAGTCTGTTCAAGCGACGATATTATTTCATTTCCCGTCTTTTTAAGGTCGAAATAGCTGTAAACCGATATTGTCGTAACAAAGGCTATCAAAACGATTGCGATTACAACTCTTTTCATAAATTTTTATCCCTTTCGGTTATATCATATTTTTCGTCTTTATCCATTGTCATAAGCAGTACATCTTTGACGGTTAAGTTCTTTTTTCTCAATAACCGTTCCACCTTTACCTTTGTCATATTACATTCGGGGAAGTTCTTTTCAATCAGCGAGCCGTCGGAAATAACAACGCTCTTGTACACATTTTCAGGCTTCTGCAAATTTACGTCTTTTATTTTAATGTTTTCCTCGTCCGACTTTAGCATCACGCTTAAAGTGCCGTCTGTTTCTACTATTGCATACCAAACCCGCGAAATATCAAAAATATCCTTTTTTCGAAGCTCCTCCAATAGGTCATCTGTTGTAAAACGAAGCTCCTTTAATTGCTTTTGGTCGATAACGCCCTCACGGATTACAATCAGCGGATTTCCCTGCATTACCGAACGGAATTTAACGCTTTTAAGATTGAGAATTGAAATGATAATTTCAAACCCGACAAGCAAAAGCACAGGGATAATCGTGTTCATAAGCGGCAGACTTGTGTCCTGCATGGGAATTGCGAGAATTTCCGACAGAAGTATCGTAATTACAAGCTCTGCCGGTTGCAGTTCTCCTATCTGCCTTTTACCGAGTATTCTCATCGATGCAATAATCACAACATACAAAATTACCGTTCTTGCAAAATTTATAAGCATTTATATCACCGATTATATATTTTGCGTTTGTGTACAGAATATTCCTGCCGATAAAGGCAACAATATTTTCGGTGAAGTATATGTTTAAGAAATTAAAATTAAATCTCGATAAAATAACCGAAAAGGTCGAGAGTAACAACAGCGAAACGCCGATTTCAGACTCACTCCAATATAACATTTCATATCTAAAGGAAAAATTCGGTGACAGCTTTGACATAATTTACAAATATTCGGATGTCGGCAAAAGCAAGGTCTGCTTTGTAATGGCGGACGGTATGTGCAACAATATGCTTGTGGTTGAACAGATAATGCGCCCGATATTTACGGCGGATAGTTTACCCGCAGAGCCGAGAAAAATGCTTAATTACATCAGCGCAAATGTTGTTGCGGGAATTGACCAAAGCGAAACACAGACTCTTGAAAAGGCGATTACCGACGTCCTGTCGGGCTTGGTTGTTTTCTTTGTTGACGGTGCGGATTTGTGCTGGAGCTACGGCGTTCAGGGCTTTCCGAAGAGAAGCATCGATGACGCACAGTCCGAGGTTCAGGAAAAGGGTGCGCATGAGGGATTTACCGAAAGTTTTAAGGATAACGTTGCACTTTTGCGAAGACGGATACGCTCACCCGTTTTGAAATGTGAAGTCATTGAGGTCGGAGAAACGAGCAAAACGAGGGTTTGCGTTTGTTATATGTCCGACAGAGCAAAGCCGAAAACAGTTAAAGAAATCAAATCGAGGCTCAAAAACGCAAAGCTTGACACGGTGTTAGGCTCGGGCTATTTACGACCGTTTTTGGAAAACGGCGAGTTTTCTTTCTTTTCGTCGCTCGGTACAACCGAAAGACCTGACATTGCCTGTGGTGAAATGAACGAGGGCAGGGTGATTATTTTGACCGACGGAACACCGTTTGCCTTGATAGCACCATATATATTTATAGAGAATTTTCAGACAATGGACGACTATAATATGCGTCCGTTTTATGTTGCGTTTATAAGATTATTAAAATATGTGTCTTTCTTTACCGCCGTATTTTTGCCCGGAATTTATGTTGCTCTTTGCACCTTTCATCAAGAGGTTTTGCCGATTTCAATGCTGTATGATATGGCGATACAGGAGAGTATAACGCCTTTCCCTGTAATGCTTGAAACAATATTTATTCACTTTGTTTATGAAATTGTCAGAGAGGCAGGCTTGCGTATGCCGAAGTCAGTAGGTCACGCCGTAAGTATCGTAGGCGGTCTTGTAATCGGAGATGCCGCTGTCAGTGCAGGACTTGTCGCAGCACCTATGTTGATAGTTGTTGCAATTTCCGCAATAACCTCTTTCGTTGTTCCGCATCTCTACCAAAGCGTTGCGGTATTACGCTTTCTTTTAATGGTTATAGGCGGCTTTTTCGGATTTTACGGAATTGTAATTTGCTTCGGTGTGCTTCTCGTTGATTTATGTAAGGACGGACCTTATGAGGTGTCGGAGCTTTCTCCGTTAGCGCCGTTCGCTCCTGCGGGATTGCGAGATGCATTTATGCGGCTTGATTGGAGAAAATTAGGTGATAGAGATTTAAGAATACAGAATATGGAGAAATAAATGGAAAAGGTACAAAAAATCAGTACGGCGCAGTTTTTCTCATTGCTTTTGCTTTCAAGGCTTTTGACAACGCTTACCTTTATGCCTGTTTTCGAAATGAAGGTTAATAATCTTGATTATATAGTCGCAATTTTGCTTGGAAGTGCCGTAATGCTCTTTCTTCTTTTGCCGATGTATTACCTATTCAAAAACAGCAACGGAAAGGGCGTTTTAGAACTTGCGGCGGATATTTCTCCGACCTTTTCAAAGGTGTTGTGCGTGCTTTATGTCGCTTTTTTCTTGATTGACGCTTATGCAACCCTTTTAAGACTTAATCTGTTTGTCGCTTCTGCGGTCTTTCCCGAAACGGACACAAGCTTTTTCATACTTTTGACTCTTTTTGCGGTTTGCTTTTCGGCGACAAAGGGTATTGAGGCACTCGGCAGGGCAGGGAGCATTTCTCTTGTGATACTCATCACTTCATTTATTCTTGTCCTTTTGACAATGCTTTCAAGGGTGGATATAAACAATCTTTCGCCCATATTTTATGACGGGGCAAAGCCTATTTTGACGGTTGCGTGGACTGTGGTAATCAGAACAACCGAGCCTGTCGCAATTTCTGTTATGTTGCCGAGAGTTACGGGAAATGTCAAGAAAAGCGTTGTTTTATGGACATCGTTTTTTGCAATATTTGTGTCGGTTTTATTTTTTATGCTTTTTACCACCTCGGGCGACAGCGCACTTCTCAATATGTTCCCCGTTCATTCAATGGCAATGCTCTCGGAATTCGGCTTAATTGAACGGCTTGATGTGCTTTTGACAGGCGTGTGGATAATTTCCGCATTTATCAAAATTGCGTTTGTTATCTATATCGTAAACGATATTTTACAGCGCAGCTTTCAGCTGAAATGCAAGGGCTTAATTTCCTATCTTTCGGGTGCGTTGATTTTTACGTCAGTAATGCTGATGTCTAAAAACATTGAAAATTTCCGTTACACCTCAAACGTAACCGAAAAATCGGTGCTGTTTATTCTGTTTGCAGTCTTAATCCCTTGTACGCTTATGCTTATTAGAAAAATAAAACGGAGGACGACGTGTTGAAAAGCCTCAAAACCTTATTGAAAATTTTATTGATTTTGACTGCTCTTTTAGCTTTCGGCGGTTGCAGCTCGCATAATTCAAAGCTTGAATTGAAAAACAGGCTTATAGTTCAGGGCATAGGCATAGACAAGGCAGACGGACAGCTTTCCATATCCGTTCAAGCACTAAACACGGACGTTTCAAGCAATTCCGCTGCCTCGGGTGCGCCCGACGAGGTTGTAAAATACTATTGTGTAAAAGGTAAATCTGTTTCCGGGGCGATCGGAAAACTATCCGATATAACGGGGAGCGATCCGCTTATTTCACAAAACAGAATTGTGGTTTTCGGCAGAGAGTTCGCACAGGAGGGCATAGAGGACTATCTTGACGATTTCGTGCGCACAACGCAGAACAGAACAACCGTTTACGTTGCTGTTGCCGACGGAAAGGCAGAGGATATTATCTTTGCAAGGCTCGGCGAAAACATTGTACCTGCAAGACGTGCGGAACAGATTATACGCTCGGCGGATTTCAATGCCAATGTAGTAAGCACAAGGGTGTTTGAGCTTCTCAATACGTTCTCAGACGGTACGGCTTCGGCGGCTTTACCCGTGTTAAAATGCACAAAGGGCGACAAAACCGATACAATAGAAATCACGTCTACGGCGATTTTCAAGGACGAACGGTTGATAGACGAAACAGATGGCGAAATCGCAACGGGCATACTCTGGGCAAATGACAGAATAGGTCACGGCGAGATAACCTTTGATGATGAAAACGGGGTAACAATCACCGCAAATGTCATAAAAAGCAAAACTAAAATCAAAACGAAAATCAAGGACGGGAAGCCCTGCTTTGATATAAAAATCAAATGCTCACTTGATTTAAGCGAAGTCAATAAGAATGTTTTTCAGGTTATGGAGCTTTCGGAAATAAGCGAGATTGGAAATTGTGCGGAACAAACGATTAAAAATTATGTTGAAAACAGTATAAACGAGTGTATAATGAATGAGTCGGCAGATGTTTTCGGCTTCGGCAGACGGTTGAAAAGGACTTGTCCGAGGTATTATAAAACGAATGTTGGCGATTGGGGAGAAATTATGAAAGCTTGTGAATACAATACACAGGTTGATGTAAAAATCGAGAGAGTGGGAGGTTCGGTCGCAAGGCTGTACAAGTGATTATGACAACGTTTGAGAAGATATACGAATGTGTAAAGCAGATACCGAAGGGCAAGGTCGCAACCTACGGTCAAATAGCCTTGCTTGCAGGAAATCCGAGATGGGCGAGGGTGGTCGGCTACGCCTTGCACCAAAATCCCGACCCGTCAACGATAAAAT
This sequence comes from Candidatus Fimenecus sp., assembly GCA_052298855.1. Classification (GTDB taxonomy): domain Bacteria; phylum Bacillota; class Clostridia; order Oscillospirales; family Acutalibacteraceae; genus Fimenecus. The sequence goes on from DAVZXP010000006.1 coordinate 28,221, forward strand.
GTCATAGGGTCGTAAACAGAAACGGCAGAGTATCCGAAGCCTTTGTGTTCGGCGGAATGAATATGCAAATCGACCTGCTTCGCCGAGAGGGCGTAGAGGTGAGCGACGACGGCTATGTCGATTTGAAAAAATATCAGTGGTAGATTGAATATCTCACAATGTAGGGCAGGGGCTTGCTCCCGCCGAGCAGACTAAAAAATACATATAAACTATTGGTTATTATCAAATAAAATTGAACATCATATCGTAGGGGGCGAACTGTGTTCGCCTGTCAAAATTTATATAAAAATAGGCGAACACAGTTCGCCTCTACGGGTTGTTGGTATATTTTAATATCATTTTAGCCGTGAATTGTCATATATCAATAACAATCGACGGCGGGAGCAAGCCCCCGCCCTACGCTGTAAAGGGGAATTTGCAAAATATGATAACTAATGGCTATTATCAAATTTGAAAATCATATTAAACCGTAGGGACAACCCTTGCGGTTGTCCGTGGATCTAATCAAATCTTAATTTATCGTCACCAATATATAATTTGCTTTTTTCCTGTATTTGTTGTATGATTTACCTATCAAACTAACAGAGGTAAAATATGCTTTCTAAACAATTGGAAAAACTTTTGAAAAATGTTCAAAAACCTGCACGCTATACAGGCGGCGAGTTTAACAGCGTTATAAAAGATAAGGACAAGGTGGAATTCAGATATGCCTTCTGTTTCCCCGACAACTATGAAATCGGTATGTCGCACCTCGGTATGAAAATCCTTTACTCTCTCATAAATGCCCGTGAAGAAGCGTGGTGTGAGAGGGTTTTTGCACCGTGGGAAGATATGGAAAAGCTTATGCGTGAAAACGGTATTCCGCTTTACGGACTTGAAAGCGGCGACAGCATAAAGGACTTTGATATGATAGGCTTTACCATGCAGTATGAGATGAGCTATACCAATGTGCTCAATATGCTTGATTTGGCAGGCTTGCCCGTTCGCAGTAAGGACAGAACCGATTTGACGCCGATTATATGTGCAGGCGGTCCGTGCGTTTGCAACCCCGAGCCGATAGCTGATTTCATTGATATTTTCACACCCGGCGAGGGCGAGGAAATTGTAAACGAGCTTATCGACCTTTTGGAAAAGCACAAAAAATTAGGCTCTACAAAGCTTGAATTTTTGCGTGAAGCCGCTCAGCTTGAGGGCGTTTATGTTCCTGCGTTTTATGATGTAAATTATAACGATGACGGTACAATCAAAGAGGTTGTAAACAGGGAGAATGCACCGAAAATCGTTAAAAAGAGAATTATCTCCGATTTGAACACTGTGTTTTATCCCGAAAATTTTGTCGTGCCGTTTATCGAGGTTGTTCACGACAGAGCTGTGTCGGAAATTTTCAGAGGCTGTATTCGAGGCTGCCGCTTTTGTCAGGCAGGCTTTATTTACCGTCCTATCAGAGAAAAAACGAGCGACGTTATAAACAAGCAGGCGAAAACGCTTTGTGACAGCACGGGATATGATGAAATTTCCCTTTGCTCCTTGAGCACAAGCGATTACACGGAAATTGACAAGCTCATTCCGAAAATGTTTGATTGGGCGCTGAAAGAAAATATAAATGTATCCTTGCCGTCGCTTCGTGTTGATAACTTCTCCGACGAGCTTATGGAGGAGCTTAAAAAGGTACGTCGAAGCGGTCTTACCTTTGCACCCGAAGCAGGTACGCAGAGACTTCGTGACGCTATCAATAAGAATGTAACCGAGGGCGAGGTTGTAAGAACTGCCGAAAAAGCGTTTGCAGGCGGTTGGACTACCGTTAAACTTTACTTTATGATGGGCTTGCCTACGGAAACGCTTGAGGATATTGAGGGCATAGCGGAGCTTGCACAGACAGTTGTAAATACATACTATAAAAATCCCGACAGACCGAAAGGAAAGTCCGTTACGGTTAATATAAGCGTTGCGTCATTTGTTCCGAAGCCGTTTACTCCGTTTCAATGGGAACCGCAGGATACTAAGCCTATGCTTGAGGAAAAGCAGAAGCATTTGCTCGAAAGCGTTAAAACTCATAAGATACAGGTCTCCTATCACGAATCGCAGACAAGTGTGTTAGAGGGCGTTTTTGCAAGGGGTGACAGAAAGCTCTGTGACGTTATCGAAACGGCTTGGCGCAAGGGCTGTAAATTTGACAGCTGGGATGAATTTTTCAGATTTGACCTTTGGGAAGAAGCGTTCAAGGAATGTGGAGTTTCTATGGAATTCTATGCAAACCGTAAGCGTGAGTTTGATGAAATTCTTCCGTGGGATATGTTCGATTACGGCATAAGGAAAGACTTCCTTATCGAAGAAAACAAAAAGGCACACGAGAGCGTTACAACGCCTAATTGCCGCCAAAAATGTGCGGCTTGCGGTGCGGCAAGGCTCAACGGAGGAAAATGCGATGCGAAACGTTAGAATTTTCTTTGAGAAAAAAGATATAGCAAAGTATATTTCTCACCTTGACCTTATGCGCTGTTTTTCAAGGGCGATAAAGCGTGCGGGAATTTCAATTTGGTACACGGAGGGTTTTAACCCGAGACCGTTTATGACATTTTCTTTACCGCTTTCACTCGGTACGGAGAGTTTTTGCGAGTCGGTTGATGTGCGCATAACGGATGAAATGACCGATGAAGAAATCGTCAAAAGGCTCAACGGCGCAATGCCTACGGGAATTGTTGTTACCTCGGCTTCCGAGCCTGTCCATAAGTCGGATGAAATCAGATGGGCAAGATTTATAATTACACTTGAAACAAATGACAAACAAGAAGTTCTCGAAAGTGTAAACAATAAAATTTCGGCAAGTGAGATTATCGTTGAGAAGCAGGGCAAGAAGGGCAGAAAAAAAGTCTTAAAGCAAATTGATATAAAGGGCGATATTTCTTCGTATGAGCTTTGCGAGTGCGAAAACGGTGTCAAATTGACCGTTGTGCTTTCGGCAGGAATGAGAAATAATATAAATCCCATGCTTTTGCTTGACGCCGTAACTTCGGATGTAAAAGAGCTTATCGAAGCGGTTAATATAGTAAAAGAAAAGATGTATCTTGAAGATATGTCGGAATTTTGCTGAATTTTGAAAAAACACTTGCTTTTTTCATCACCTTGTGATATTATATTTTAGCATTTCGGCGCTTGTATGTATTTTTATATGCAAACGGCAGTTAATGGCAACATTAAAGCGGGCGGTCCTCTGCGTATGTATTTTACGGAATGAACGCTTGAAAACAATTTTGGAGGTTCATTATGGACGCATTGAAAATTATGACAGAGGGCATGCTTAAAGAAGAGCGCCCGAACATCAACATCGGTGATGTTGTTAAGGTTCACGTTAAAATCCGTGAGGGCGAGAGAGAAAGAATTCAGATTTTCGAAGGCACAATCATTGCTCGCAAGGGCAGCGGTGTTTCGGAGACATTCACAGTTCGTCGTGTTTCTTACGGCGTAGGTGTTGAAAAGGTATTCCCCGTAAACTCACCCAACGTTGCTAAGGTTGAGCTCGTTAGAAGCGGTAGAGTTCGCAGAAGCAAGCTTTATTATCTTCGTGACAGAGTCGGCAAGGCAGCTAAGGTTAAAGAGCTTGTCAGATAATTTTAACAAAGCATTAAGGAACGGTTTTTCCGTTCCTTATTTTTTTACGAAAACCTTTGCATTTTCAAGGCTTTTGTATTATAATTACTCTATATAATAGGGTAGGTGTGTAAATTGAGAAAAACAGAAGATATAAGGATATACTTTGACGAGCTTGAAAGCTCTTATTCGGAGACTTCAAAATCGTGGAAATTTGCATATAACTGGATCGATTCACTTGTGTTTGCATTGGTGGGGATTGCTATCGTGTTTACACTTCTTTTCAGAGTTGTAGGTGTAAACGGCGAATCGATGAAGCCTACTCTTAACAGCGGAGATTGGCTTACTGTCAAGGCGATTAACACAACCTACGAGCGTGGCGACATTGTCGTTATAACTCAGCCGAATTCTCTCAATGAACCGCTTATCAAAAGAGTTGTAGCAGTTGCAGGGGACACGGTTGACATAAATTTTGCACAGGGAACGGTTAAAATCAACGGCGAGCTTATCAACGAGCCTTATATAGCGGAGCCTACCGAGAGAATGTTTGACGTTGCTTTTCCCGTGACTGTGCCGGACGGCTGCGTATTTGTTATGGGAGACAACAGAAATAACTCTCTTGACAGCCGTTCAACAACGGTTGGCTTTATTGATACAAGATATTTATTGGGAACGGCAGAATTCAGACTTTTCCCCATCGGACATTGGAAAATAGGTGCGTAATGAAACAGAAACAAGCAGCAGCGATTTATGATTTTGCGTCGGTATTACTCACGTCGATTATAGCGGTGGCGGTAATATTTACGTTTTTCTTCAAAATATCCACAGTAAACGGCGACTCTATGAGGAACACCCTGCATAACGGCGATCAGCTGATTATTACCGCACATGACAGCGACGTTAAGTACGGCGATATTGTAATCGTTTCACAGCCAAACGCATATGACGAGGTGCTTGTAAAAAGAGTAATTGCAACAGGTGGTCAAACTATAAATATTGACGCCGTTACTCACGAAGTATCGGTTGACGGCGTTGTGTTGGACGAGCCGTATATCAGAGAGAAAACGAGATTGCTCGGCGATGCCTTTAATTATCCCGTAACCGTACCCGAGGGTTGCGTATTTGTTATGGGTGATAACCGTAACGAATCGGGCGATTCAAGATACAGAGCAGTCGGAATGATTGACGAAAGATACATTGTCGGTCAGGCGGTTTACAGAATCGGCGACAGTTCGCTTTTGACGAAGGATTGAGGATATGAGCGATTCAATAAAACAGAATGTTCAATGGTTTCCGGGTCATATGGCAAAAACAAGACGGCTTATCAAGGAGTGCTTGCCGTCGGTTGATGCCGTAACGGAAATTTTAGATGCGAGAATGCCGATTTCAAGCAGTAACCCCGAACTCAACGAGCTTATAGGCAATAAACCTCTTATAGTGCTTCTTAACAAGTGCGATGTCGCAGATGAAAACGCTACAAGACGTTGGCTCAATTATTTTAACGAAAAAGGCATTTATGCGCTTGCAGTTGACTGTAAAAGCGGTAACGGACTTAATAAATACGCACCTCTTTTGCGAGAGGTTTTGAAAGATAAAATTGCTTCCAATGAGGCTAAGGGTATGATTGGCAAGCCGCTTAGAATTATGGTTGTCGGAATACCGAATACAGGCAAATCCTCGTTCATTAACAGAATGGCAGGCAGAAACCGTGCAAAGGTTGCCGATAAAGCAGGTGTTACCCGTCATAATCAGTGGTTTGTAATCGAAAACGGCATTGAACTGCTTGATACACCCGGCGTTTTGTGGCCAAAATTCGATGATCCGAAAATAGGTGACAGACTTGCATTTATAGGCTCGGTTAAGGATGAAGTTTTCGACTCCGAAACCCTTGCCGTAAGACTTTTGGAGGTGCTTTCGAGAGATTACCCCGACAGACTTTCGGAAAGATATAAAATTGACGATTTTTCAGAACTTGAGGCTTATGAAATACTTGAACTTATCGGCAGAAAAAGAGGTATGATGATGCGTGGCGGTGAGATTGACACGCTCAGAGCTTCGATAATGCTTCTTGACGAATACCGTGCAGGTAAGCTCGGCAGAATAACTCTTGACACAATCGGAGAATTTGATGGTTGATTACAGTATTGAAAACGAATACAGAGAAAAAGGCTTTAATATAATTTGCGGAGTTGACGAAGCAGGCAGAGGTCCTTTGGCAGGACCTGTTTATGCGGCGGCGGTAATTTTGCCGTCGGACTGTGTAATCGAAGGGCTTAACGACTCTAAAAAGCTGACAGAAAAAAAGCGTGAAGCACTTTTTGACGAAATAAAAGAAAAGGCGTTGGCTTACGGTATCGCAAGTGCCGACGAAAAGGAAATTGACGAAATTAACATATTAAACGCAACCTTTCTTGCAATGAAAAGAGCGATTGACTCACTTTCCGTAAAGCCGGACCTTGCATTGATTGACGGTAATCAAAAACCGCATACCGATATTGAGGAAGTAACGGTTATCAAGGGCGACGCAAAGTCAATGTCGATAGCCGCTGCCTCGGTGCTTGCTAAGGTCAGCAGGGACAGATATATGCTTGAAATGGCGGAAAAATATCCTCAATACGAATTTGCAAGGCACAAGGGATACGGCACAAAGCTGCACTATGAAAAAATTGCTCAATACGGTGTTTGCGATATTCACAGACGTACTTTTCTAAAGAAAATTCTCGGAGAGCAAAAATGAACAGGGCAATGACAGGTGTATACGGCGAGCTTTATGCGGGCAGGTATCTTCGTGATAACGGGTATTCGATAATAACGGCTAACTACCGTTGCAGATTCGGCGAAATCGACATAATCGCAAGCGATAAAAATTACATTGCCTTCGTTGAGGTCAAAACAAGGGACGTCGGCTTTGTCGTAAGCGGTAAGGAAGCGGTTGACTACGGAAAGCGCAAAAGAATTTTAGCAACCTCCAAATTCTTCCTTTCCAAGAACAGCTTTGATTTGCAACCGAGATTTGACGTTGCCGAAGTGTATATGGAAAACGGCGAGGTTTCCTCGTTCAATTATATAAAAAACGCATATCAGGAAGAAGAAAAATAATTTATAAAGCCAATTGAATTAAGGCTTTATGTATGATAAAATATTTTGAATTTTAAGTAGGGAGTGTATCAGATGATTTACACAAGCACGAGAGATAAATCTATCGGCGTTTCAGCGTCGGAGGCTATTGCAAAGGGTATCTCCTCGGAGGGCGGACTTTTTGTTCCCACCGAAATTCCCACGCTGAGCCTTGACGATATTAAGAGAATAGGAACGCTTGATTATATCGGCAGAGCCAAAGAGGTATTGAAGCTTTTTCTTACGGATTTTACCGAAGAAGAGCTTGATATGTGTGTAAACGGCGCTTATAAAAAAGGTAAGTTCTCCTCCGATAAGGTTGCTCCGCTTTATAAGCTTAACGATAAGGAAAATATCCTTGAACTTTGGAGAGGACCTACCTGTGCGTTTAAGGATATGGCTTTGCAGCTGCTTCCCTATTTGCTCACGGTTTCGGCAGGTAAAACTCTCAAAGACACAAAAATCGTAATCCTTGTTGCTACTTCGGGCGATACAGGTAAGGCTGCTCTTGAAGGCTTTAAGGATGTACCGAACACGGAAATCCTTGTTTTTTATCCCGTTGACGGTGTAAGCCCGATGCAGAAACTCCAAATGACAACCCAAGAGGGCAAAAATGTCAGCGTATGCGCTATCAGAGGCAATTTTGATGACGCTCAAAGCGGTGTTAAGGCAATCTTTACAAATAAGGAAATTGAAAAGAAGTTCAAGGAAAACAACCTTGCTTTCTCGTCTGCAAACTCAATCAACTGGGGCAGACTTGTTCCGCAGATTGTATATTATGTATCCGCTTACTGCGATATGGTCGAGAACGGTTCATTGAAACTTGGCGAGGAAATGAACGTTGTTGTTCCCACGGGCAACTTCGGTAACATTCTTGCAGCTTATTACGCAAAAGAAATGGGCGTTCCGATTAAAAAGCTTATCTGTGCTTCTAACTCAAACAATGTTCTTACCGATTTCTTGAAAAGCGGTACATATAATAAGAACAGAGATTTTTATTGCACTACTTCTCCCTCAATGGATATTCTTATCTCGTCAAACCTTGAAAGACTTCTCTTTATCCTTTCGGGCTATGACGCGAAAAAGACCGCAGAGTATATGCGTGAATTGAGCGTTGACGGTAAGTATAGCGTTGATTCTGACCTTTACAAGAAAATTTCAGACCTCTTTGATGCAGGCTATTGCGACGATAATGCCACAAAGGCTACAATCAATGAGATTTTCAAAAAGTATAACTATCTTTGCGACACTCACACGGCGGTTGCCGTAAATGTTTATGAGGAATATACAAAGAGAATGGGCGACGATACACCGACAGTTATCGCTTCGACCGCAAATCCCTATAAGTTTTCCGCAAGCGTGCTTTCGGCAATTACCGACGATATTAAGTCCGAGGACGAATTCTCAATGGTTGAAGAGCTGTTTGAGAAATCAAAGGAGCCCGTACCGCCTCAGCTTGCTACCCTTAAAGGAAAAGCACCGAGATTTACAAGAGTTTCCGATAAAGAGGATATGGCGCAAGTCGTATTCGATATGCTCGGAATATAAAACAGCTTTAATATATTAAAAAAAGCGGATTTATTCCGCTTTTTGCTTCTTAAGTTATTAGGAGTAAAATTATATGTCTTTATATGCAATCGGCGATACTCATTTGTCGCTCGGAACGGATAAGCCGATGGATATTTTTCACGGTTGGGACAATTACGTTGAACGGCTTGAGGCAAATTGGAAAAAGCTCATTACCGATGAGGACACCGTGGTTATACTCGGTGACGTTTCGTGGGCTATGAAGCTTGAAAATGCGGTTGATGACTTTGCGTTTATAAATTCCTTGCCCGGACAAAAGTTAATATTAAAGGGTAATCACGACTATTGGTGGAACACAATGTCGAAAATGAACGGCTTTTTGGAGGAGAACTCCTTTTCGACGATTAAATTCATTTTCAACAATGCCTACCGTGTCGGCGATTACAGCATCTGCGGCACAAGAGGCTGGTTTTTTGACGATACCCAACAGCACAGCGAAAAGGTTGTGAAAAGGGAGGCGGCAAGGCTCGAGGCTTCTATCAAGGCAGGTAAACAGCTCGGCGGCGAGCCGCTTGTGTTCTTACATTATCCGCCCGTGAGTATTTCGCAGATATGCGAGCCGATATATGACGTCTTGCTCCGTGAGGACATTAAGTATTGCTATTATGCGCATTTGCACGGTCAAGCGGTGAATTTTGCGTTTACCTCGGAAAAGGACGGAATTAAATTCGAGCTTTTGTCGGCAGATTACCTTAAATTCTGCCCAAAGCTTATTAAATTAACAAAATAATAAAAAAGTATAGCAATTTTATACATTATGTGATATAATGCTCAAGATAGTGTATAATTTTCAGGAGGAAGATTAAATGAGTCTTAAATCATCAAACAAAATTGAAGAGAATGTTTGGGAGCTTGAAGTTGCTGTTGACGGCGAAACCTTTATGAACGCTGTTAATAAGGCATACCTTCAGCAGAGAAAGAAAATCAACGTTCCCGGCTTCAGAAAGGGTAAGGCACCCCGTGCTTTCATCGAAAAGATGTACGGCGAGGCAGTTTTCTATGAGGACGCTCTTGAAATCGTATATCCCGATGCAGTAACATCCGCTATTGAAGAGGCTAAACTTGAGGTTATTGACACTCCGTTCGACCTTGAAGTTCCCGAGATGGGCAAGGACGGCGTTGTGATCAAGCTCAAGGTTACCGTTATGCCCGAGGTTAAGCTCGGCAAATATAAAGGCATAAAGGCTACAAAGAAGTCTGCAAAGGTTTCTGCTGAGGACGTTAAGTCTCACATTAACAATATGCTTGAGCAGAATTCAAGAATTGTTACCGTTGAAACAAAGAGAAAGGTTAAGAAGAACGATATTGCAGTTATCGACTTTGAGGGCTTTGTTGACGGCGTAGCTTTTGAGGGCGGCAAGGCTGAAAACTATGAGCTTACAATCGGCTCAAATCAGTTTATCCCCGGCTTTGAGGATCAGATTATCGGTCACAAGGCAGGCGAGGAGTTTGACGTAAACGTTAAGTTCCCCGAGGACTACCATGCAGAGCTTGCAGGTAAGGACGCAACCTTCAAAATCAAGCTTCACGAGATTAAAGTTAAAGAGGTTCCCGCACTTGACGATGAGTTCGTTAAGGACGTGAGCGAATATGATACAGTTGATGAGCTCAAGAAGAACGTTAAGGAAGAGCTTGAGCATAAGAAGCAGCATGAGGTTGAGGCTGAGGCTAACAACGAGGTTCTCGACAAGCTCGCTGACCTTGTAACAGCTGTTATCCCCGATTGTATGATTGAAAAGAAGATGGACGATGACGTTCAGGATTTCGCTTACCGTCTTCAGATGCAGGGACTTGACCTTAATACTTATCTTAAATACACAGGCTCTGACGAAAAGACCTTCCGTGAGCAGTATAAGGAGCAGGCAGAGAAGCAGGTTAAGCTTGACCTTGCTTTGGCTGAAATCATCAAAAAGGAAAGCCTTGAGGTTTCTGACGCTGACCTTGAAGAAGAATATGCTCAGTATGCAAAAGCATATAATATGGATGTTGACCAGATTAAGAAGGCTATTCCGGCTGACAATCTCAAGCCCGAGCTTCTTCAGAGAAAGGCTGTTGATTTCGTAATCGAAAACGCAAGCTTTGCAGCTGAAAAGAAGCCGGCAGCTAAGAAGTCGGCAGCACCTAAGGCTGAAAAGGCTGACGAAGAAAAGCCTGAGGCTAAGAAAACAACAAAGAAAGCTCCCGCAAAGAAGGACGCTGAATAATTTTTGATTAAAAGGCTTGTTTATAAGCAATAATCTATTAGGGAAAAGGGAAGATATTACATTTTGGAGGTAAGTTTTATGGCATTGGTTCCTTACGTAGTTGAACAGACCAGCCGTGGTGAACGTTCATACGATATTTTCTCAAGACTTCTCAACGACAGAATTATAGTTTTGTCAGATGAGGTAAATGACGCAACTGCAAGCCTTGTCGTAGCACAGCTTTTATATCTTGAGGCTCAGGATCCCGAAAAGGATATCAGCCTCTATATAAACAGTCCCGGCGGTTCTGTAACCGCTGGCTTTGCTATCTATGACACAATGCAGTATATTAAATGCGATGTTTCAACAATTTGTATGGGGATGGCAGCAAGCATGGGTGCATTCCTTCTTTCTGCCGGTGCAAAGGGTAAGAGATATGCTTTGCCCAATTCCGATATTATGATTCATCAGCCCTCAGGCGGTGCTCAGGGACAGGCGACAGAAATCGAAATCACAGCTAAGCACATTCTTAAAACCAAAGCAAAGCTCAACAAGATTTTGGCTGAAAACACGGGCAAACCCGTCGAGGTCATAGCACAGGACACCGAGAGAGATAATTTTATGTCTGCCGAGGAGGCTCTTGAATACGGACTTATTGATAAGGTTATCAGTAAAAGATAGTTTTTGAGGGAGGCCTATAATGGCAAAAGAAACGAATAGTAAGATAATGCGTTGCTCCTTTTGCGGTAAAACTCAAGACCAGGTTGAGAAGCTTATTGCCGGCCCGGGAGTTTGCATATGTGACGAATGTATAGAATTGTGTTTGGGTATAATCGAAGAAGAAAAAAGTTCAAATGTTCCCGCTAAACGAAACAACTCTGCAGGAAGTAAATTAAAGCCGTTACCGAAGCCTGCCGAAATCAAGGCTATGCTTGATGAATATGTCGTAGGTCAGGATTCAGCGAAGATTACTTTAAGCGTTGCCGTTTATAATCACTATAAGCGTATTTACTGTTCTCACAAGAGCGATGTTGATATTCAAAAGAGCAATGTTGTTCTCTTAGGACCTACCGGCGTAGGTAAAACGATGCTTGCACAGACGCTTGCAAGAATTTTGGATGTTCCGTTTGCTATTGCAGATGCAACAACGCTTACCGAAGCAGGATATGTCGGCGAGGATGTTGAAAATATCCTTTTAAGACTTATTCAGGCAGCGGATTATGATATAGAAAAGGCTCAAAAGGGCATTATCTATGTCGATGAAATTGATAAAATTGCAAGGAAATCCGAAAATCCGTCTATAACCCGTGATGTCAGCGGAGAGGGCGTTCAGCAGGCACTTCTTAAAATCCTTGAGGGCACAGTTTCAAACGTACCGCCTCAGGGTGGCAGAAAGCATCCGCAGCAGGAATTTATTCAAATTGATACCACAAATATTCTGTTTATTTGCGGCGGCGCATTTGACGGCATAGATAAGGTAATCGAAGCGAGAACGGGTAAATCCACACTTGGCTTTGGCGGCAAGGTTATGTCAAAATCCGATACGGATATGACCAAAATTTACTCACAGGTAATTCCGCAGGATCTTGTCAAGTTCGGACTTATTCCGGAGCTTGTCGGCAGAGTGCCTGTTTTAACAACGCTTGACAACCTTGATAAGGATGCGCTTGTAAGAATACTTACAGAGCCGAAAAATGCTCTTGTTAAGCAGTACGAAGCACTTTTTTCAATGGATAATGTTTCACTTGAATTTCAGGACGGTGCTCTTGAAGCGATAGCCGAGCTTACTCTTGAGAAGGGAACGGGTGCTCGTGGCTTGAGAGCTATCATGGAGAAAACCTTGATGCCTATTATGTACGAAACTCCTTCGGATACTGAGGTATCGAAGGTAATAATTACTACGGATACGGTCAAAAACGGTACCGCACCTATAATCGAGAAGGCTTCTTCAAGCAAAAACAAGACAGGCGGCACAAACAAGACTAAAGGTTAATTGACAGAAAGCCGATTGCACAGCTTGCAATCGGCTTTTTTGGTAAAGGACGGTGAGGACTTGAAGAAAAACAGAAAGCTTGATTTTTCAAGCAAGGATAAAAAGGACTCAAAGCGTTTTAAGAGCTTTGTTATAGCATTTGCGGCTTTCGTGGTAATTCTCGGAGGCATTTCACTGCTTATGTTTATGAAATCCATTGATTTTAATTTCGGAAATCTCGTTTCTTCATCAGATGATTTGACAACAGAGCCTCAAACAGAGTCAACAACCTCTCCCGTTGTTATGGAGGGGCAGTCTGAAATTGTCCTTATCTGCTACGACACCGAAAACAACGTTTCATTTTCATTTCTCATTTCAACCGATATTAAAAAGAAAACAATTACCGTCAATTCCATTCAAAATGACTTTACGGGCAGCTACAACGGAATTACCGCAACCCTGTCCGAGCATTTCAAAAAATCCGGAGCAGGTGCGTTTGTAAAGGCTTTTGAAAGCTATTCGGGAATTAAGACGGACAGATATATATCAATAGGCGAGCTCCAATTTAAGAGCTTTGCCTCAAAGTTCAAGGATATTGTCGTTGATGTGCCGACGGCTACCGACCCTAAGACTACGGGCGGACTTTCGCTCAATGCAGGCACACAAAGCTTGTCTGCTGATATGCTTTTGAAATATCTTAAATATTGCGGATATCCCGAAAAGGCTTCGGCGTTTTCATCCTTCTTAAAAACAGCTTTTAACGCTTCGCACATAGGAGCGATGGATAATCTTTTTGAATACATTGCGAATAACTCGCAAACCGATATTTCAATAATCGATTATACAGGCGAAAAGGATAAAATAGCTGAATTCATCAATACTCAGGGGGAAATAAACGACGGCGGCGTTTATTCAAAAGAGGAGAAAAAGAATGCGTAAAATATTTAAAACAGTCGGCATAATGCTTATGTTAATTATCGTATTCTGTGCTTTTTATAACAGAAAAACTCTTTTAAGCTTTATACCGACGGATTTTTCTAAGGTGGAAATGATTTACGATAATCGCACCGATGATGAAGTGAATGTGCGGTATTATTATAATCATTTGAGCGATAACGCAAAAATAGCGTACACCCTTATAGTGCCGGAGATCTATAAGCATACCGAATCAATAGAAATCCCAATGATTACCGACAGCGAATTTACAGCTTTGAATTATGCAGTTTCATATGATAATCCGGATTTGATTTGCTATTCCGCACAATGCAAGATAAGAACAGAGGGAAACAAGTGCTATTTTGAGCCAACCTACACACATTCACAGCAGGAGTGCAACGATCTTTCAAGTCAGTTGAATTCGCAGGTCGATAAAGTTATAAACGAAGCGAGCAAACTTTCTTCTGATTATGAAAAGGAAAAATATGTTCACGATTATATCTGTGAAAAGTGTAAATATGTTTTAACTGATGATTTGAAGTCTACGGCTTATGATGCACTTGTCGGCGGAGAAGCTGTATGCGAGGGCTATGCGAGAGCGATGCAGCTTTTGCTCAATAAGCTCGGCGTTGAGAACTTCCTTGTAATAGGCGACGCTAAAAATGACGACGGCGAGATTGAACCTCATATGTGGAATATCGTTAAAATTAACGGTAATAATTACCATCTTGATGTCACATGGGATGATAATGACCAGACCGATTCGCCCGATATAAAAACTCATCTTTATTTTAATGTTACAACAAAGCAAATTTCCGCAAACCACTTTAACATAAAGCCGGAGAATATCGACTGCACCGCAACCGAGTTCAACTATGCGAGGGCAGAGGGCTTGCTGTTCGGAAATTACGGAAAAACGATTAAGCCGGCGATTGAAACGGGAATTACCGATAATTTCAAAAACGGAAAAAGCTATGTTGAGATTTTTGCCGTAAGTGAGCAGTCATATAGAGAGATTTATAAAAAGCTTGTTGACTCGGACGGCATTTCGGAAATTGCAATAGAGCTGCGGAATAAAAACGGTAATATGAAATTCACGCAATATCAAACCTTCGAGAACAAGGAAATGTATTATATGCAGTTCGTTTTGTCTTGATTTTTGGTAATTGTACTCGGAAAGGTATGTGAGTTATGGACAAACAGAGAATTGAAAATGCGGTCAGAGAAATTCTTATCGCAATAGGCGAGGATCCCGACAGAGAGGGACTTTTGGAAACTCCGAAAAGAGTTGCAAATATGTATGAGGAGATTTTTGCGGGGCTTGAGGCTAATCCCGAAAGGCACTTGAAAATCTTTAATGAGGGTAACAATGACGAAATGGTAGTAGTGCGTGATATTCCGCTTTACTCAATGTGCGAACACCATTTATTGCCGTTTGTCGGAAAGGCTCATATTGCATATATTCCATCGGAGGGCAAGGTTATCGGACTTTCAAAGCTTGCAAGAATTGTTGACGATTACGCAAGACGTCCGCAAATTCAAGAAAGACTTACCTCACAGGTTGCGGATTTTCTCGAAGAGCATTTGCAGCCAAAGGGCGTAGCGGTTGTTATTGAAGCAGAGCATTTTTGTATGACAATGCGTGGTGCAAGGGCGGCAGGCGCTAAAACTCAAACCTCGGCATTAAGGGGAATGATGAAAA
This sequence comes from Candidatus Fimenecus sp., assembly GCA_052298855.1. Classification (GTDB taxonomy): domain Bacteria; phylum Bacillota; class Clostridia; order Oscillospirales; family Acutalibacteraceae; genus Fimenecus. Next base: position 43,306 of record DAVZXP010000006.1, read on the forward strand.
AAGACCCGAGGACAAGAGCAGAGGCTATGTCCTTGCTTTTCGGAGGTAAATAATGGCATATTATTTCAAGGGCAACGGCTTTTCTTTTGAAATTAACAAGAGAACATATATAATGGGCATATTAAACGTTACACCCGACTCGTTTTTTGACGGCGGACAGTGGAACAGCCCCGAAAAGGCGGTCGAACACGCTCTCAAAATGCAAGAGGACGGAGCCGATATAATCGATATAGGCGCACAGTCAACAAGACCGGGAAGTGTTCTTTTGTCGGAGGATGAAGAGCTTGAAATTATCAAAAAATACATTCCTGCCGTAACCTCGGCTGTTAATGTTCCCGTGTCGGTTGATACATTCTATCCGAAAGTTGCGGAATACTGCCTTGAAAACGGAGCGAAAATCATCAATGATGTAAGCTCAAAAATGGATAGGGAAATGGCACTTGTCGTTAAAAAGCACAATGCAGGCTGGATAGTAATGCACACGGGAAACGCTTCGGCTTCCCAAGAGGCTGACTATTCGAAATGCGGCGGCGTTGTAAATGATGTGCTTGCGTTTTTTGATAGGGCGGAGAAAATTGCGGCGGAATACTCTATAAGCCGTGAAAATATCTGCTTCGATATGGGATTTGGTTTCGGAAAATCTCATAATGATAATTTGGAACTTTTAAGAAATATAAACAAGCTGAAATCCCCCGAAAGAGCACTTTTGACAGCTCTTTCATGCAAACGCCTTGTTAAGAATGAAACGGGCGCAGATGGGTACGACAGAGTGTTCGGAACACTTGCAGCCGATACGCTCGCAATAGCAGGCGGAACGGACTTTATCCGTGTTCATCATGTGAAAGAGGCTTGCTTGGCGGCAAAAATGACTGATGCGGTGGTGCGATAATATGGACAAAATAAATGTAAAGGGTTTAAAGCTTTATGCATATCACGGTGTTAATCCCGAAGAAAAGGTTGACGGTCAGGAGTTTATTCTCGATATAAAATCCTACCTTTCACTTGATTTGCCTTGCGAGAGCGATAATGTTGACGATACTGTAAGCTATGCAAAAATAATAAAGACTGCAAGAAGAGTTTTCTTGGCAGAAAAGTATGATTTACTCGAGAAAGCAGGTCAGGTTGTTGCCGACGCAATACTTTCGGAATTTCCTAAAATCGAAAAGGTCAAGGTTGAGGTTAAAAAGCCTTTCGCACCGATAAAAGCGGATTTTGATTATGTTTCGGTTGAAATAACAAGGAGCAGAAAATGAAAGCTGTACTCGGAATAGGAACAAATATCGGAAACAGACTTGAAAATATAGAAAATGTTTATTCTTCGCTGTCGCTTTTGCCAAATACGAAAATTATAAAAAAATCCTCCGTTTACGAAACTGAGCCGTGGGGATATGAACAGCAGGATAGGTTCTTAAATTGTGCCGTTCTCGTTGAAACCGAACTTTCGCCGAACGCCTTGCTCGGTGCGTGTCTCGGAATTGAGGCGGCTCTCGGCAGAGTGCGTAAATTCAAAAACGGGCCGAGGATAATTGATATTGATGTGCTTTTGTTGGAAAATACCGAGCTTTCAACAGACGAGCTTACAGTCCCCCATAAATTTATCAGACAAAGAGATTTTGTGCTTGTTCCTTTGCACGATTTAGCGCCCGAAAACAATATTTTCGGCTATGATTTCGACAAGGAATATAGCGAAACCGATAAGACGAAATTAACAAAGCAATAAAACAACAAAAATCAACCCCACTATGATTGACGGATCGTTCATAGTGGGGAATTGTTATATTATAACCTTCAAGTTTTCGTTTTCTGAGTGTAATTTGTAATCGGTTATCCTGCCGTTTTTCCACGAAAAATCAATTTTAGCGTTGCCCTTAACTCTAAAGCCTTTTACGCTGCCGTCCTTCCATTCGCTCGGAAGAGCAGGGAGAAGATAGATGCTTTCGCCGTCGGACTGTACAAGCATTTCATTTATACCGCTTGCCGCACCAAAGTTGCCGTCGATTTGGAACGGGGGATGTGCGTCAAAGAGGTTTGGATATGTACCGCCGCCGTCGCCGTAGTTAAAGCCTGATTTTCTTCTCGATTTCACAGGACTTAACTGCAAATTCAAAAGGTCATATGCCTTTTGTGCGTTCCTAAGACGAGCGTGGAAGTTAATTTTCCAAGCAAGACTCCAGCCCGTGCCTGCGTCGCCCCTGATTTCAAGCGTTTTCTTGCAAGCGTCGAAAAGCTCGGGTGTATCATTTTTGTTTATGATGCTAAACGGATGCAATCCGATAAGATGTGATACATGGCGGTGGTGCTTGTCACGCTCTTTGTATTCGTCGTCCCATTCAAGAAGCTGATCCTTTGAGCCTATCTTGAACGGCTTGATATTTTTAATTTGCTCTTTTAACTTATCTGTAAAATCGTCGCTTATGCCTACCGCTTCACAGCCTTTGAGATAATTTTCAAAGCAGTCAAGCACGATAGTATCCATTATAGTCGAGCTTTTTGCGACAGAAGTTGCTTTTTCATTGCACTTGAAGGTGTTTTCGGGAGAGGTTGCAGGGCAAACAGAAAGCTTGCCGTCTCCGATGTCGGTTAAAATATCGGAATAGAACTTGCACGCTTTTTTGAGTATCGGCAAAGCAAAATCCGAAAGGAATTCTCGGTCGCCCGTATATTCGTAGTATTCAAAAAGACTGTGGCAGAGCCAACCCGAGCCGCCTTGCCAATATCCCCATTGGGCGTCGCCGTGAGTCGGTGCGGTAAAGCCCCAAATATCCGTGTTGTGATGAGCGACAAAGCCGCCTGCGTTGTAATATTCCTTTGCCGTCCTTTCGCCCGTAAAGCTTATAAGCTTAATCAGGTCGAAAAGCGGAAGCATAAGTTCCGGCATATCGAAGCAGAGTGTCGGCCAATAATTCATTTCCGTGTTTATGTTAATCGTGTAATTCGAATTCCACGGCGCACGCAGGTTTTCGCTCCAAATGCCTTGAAGATTCGTCGCTCTTGAATTTTCTCTCGAGGAAGAAATCGTAAGATACTTTGCGAAATTCCAAAACAGCTCATAAAGTCCGAGGTCGGTTTTATCGGTTTTGAAAGCGATAAGCCGCTCATTTGTCGGAAGTGATGAATTTTGATTGTTCTTATTGAGCGTAAAAACTGTTCTTGAATAATACTTTGAATAATCGGCAATGTGTTCTTCCTTTAATACGTCAAAACCTTTTTGAACAGCGGAATTTACAGCATTTACACAACTGCTTTTATAATCAATACCGCTTTTTGAAGCAGGGGTAAGACCGTCTTTGAAATTAGTCTTTGTACAAAGGAAAACCGTTGTTTGCGTGCTTTCCTTTACCCTGATTTTGTCGCTTGAGGAAACTACCGTGCCGTTTGAAATTACCTTGATTACAGTCCTAAAGGAAACGCCCTGTTCCTCCGGATTTTCGGAATATGTAAGCTCTGCGCAAGGGTATTTTGATAATTTTGAGCCGGAGTCGCTCGCACAAATCCCGTCAAGCGTAATTGTATCATTTTCATAAGTAACGGTGCTTCTCAATTTGCTTTTGAAATTAACGGAAAAATCAATGCCCTTTGATGAGCTTATTTTATATATAAGCACATCCGAGGGATTGGAAACGAAAGCTTCCTTTGTGATTTTCACACCGCTTTTTTCATATTCACAGTCAAGAACGGCATTTTCAAGATTGAGCGTTCTTTTGTAATTCTTCGCACTCGAAAAAGAAAAAGGATGCTCGATATAAAGGTCACCGAGCGGAAGATAAGCCTGCGTCCAACAAGCCAAAAAGTTTTCGGTAAGCTCCTTTTGAGCCGAAATGAAATCATTTTTAAGCGCTAAAGACTGAGCTTTTTTGTATGCTTCATACGCTCCGTCCTTTTCGACATATCTCGGACAGCCTGTCCAAAGAGTGTCGTGATTTAAGGCAATGCGGTCGGTTTTATCCGAGCAGAAAAACATACCGCCGAGAAAGCCGTTTCCCATCGGTATTGCGTTCGTCCAATATTTTGCAGGGGAGTCAAACCATACAGTGTTATTCATATCGCACCTCTTTACTTTAATGAATTTATTATATAATATCCCAATTAAAAGGTCAATCGAATATAAGGTTGAGTATTGAATTTAACGACAAAATATGATATATTTATAAAGTTATTTTATTGATTGGGGATATTCGTTTGCAATATGTAGTAATGGACCTCGAATGGAACACGGCATACTGTAAGAAATTCGGCTGCTTCTTTAACGAAATAATCGAAATCGGCGCAGTAAAGCTTGATGAAAATTTTAATATTAAGGACTCCGCTTCTGTAATTGTGAAGCCTCAAATCGGCAAGAAATTAAGAGGCAGAGTTAAAGACTTAACCCATATTACAAATGAGGATATTTCTTCGGGCATATCGTTTGAAGAGGCTGTAAAGGGCTTTTCGGAATGGCTCGGCGACGAGGAAAACACCTTTTTAACTTGGGGCGACGGCGATATACGGGTTTTCTCAAAGAACTATGAGTATTTCTTTAATATCGACGCCCTGCCGTTTATCGATAATTACGCAGACGCTCAAAAATACTGTCAATCATTTATTGACGCTCCGAGCGGTCAGCAGATAGGACTTGCCTCGGCTTGTGAAAAGCTGGGTGTAAATCCCGAGGATTTTTCGCACCACCGTGCACTTGATGACAGCTTGATGACCGTCGAGTGCATAAAGAAAGTATATGACAGCGCAAAGCTTCAAAAATACATAAGAAAATGTGATACCGCATTTTATAAAAAGCTTTCCTTTAAGCCGTATGTTATCAAGGATTTGAACGATCCCGATATTGACAGGTCGAAGCTCAAATGTGTTTGCGATACCTGCGGCGGTAAGGTTGTAAAGAAGAAAAAATGGGGGTTTGTAAACAATTCCTTCAGAGCTGAATTTTATTGTCCTAACTGTGATAAAAACTTCAGAGTAAGCGTTAGATACAAAAGATATTTTGACAGGGTAGAGGCAAAGAAAACCTTTTCCGATATAGCGCAAAAGGATAGGCACAGAAGCAAGCAAAAAGAGAAGGCTTAAGGCACATTCGGTATGGCGGTGGCTTGCTGCCGTCGTTAAATCACAACAAATCAGCGGTTACATACAATTATATTTTTATATTATATCGTAGGGGCGAACTGTGTTCGCCCGTTTTTAATTTGCTATGAATTGGCGGGCGACCGCAGGTCGCCCCTACGGATCGTACGTAATTTTCAATATCGTTTCAACCGCAAATCATCATATATCAACAATCCGTAGGGACAGGGCTTGCCCCCGTCCGCAAAAAAATCACATATAAAATCAAATCAACGGACAACCGCAAGGGTTGTCCCTACGGTTGCATAATTTTTTCAAATTCAATAGCACCCGAAAGCATTTTTGTTTTCGTTAATTTCCACGGCGGCAGCAAGCCACCGCCCTACTGTGTGGGACAAAAATCAAATTCACGGACAACCGCAAGATGGCGAGAAAATATAACGTTAAGCTTATAAAAAAGAGCAGAGTGTTAAAACTCTGCTCTTTCTCTGTATATACGCCTATTACTTAATAACCCTAACTCTGATAATATTATCAAGGGCTTTGATGGCCTCAATCGCATCGACGGAAACCTCGGTGTCGGTGTCAAGCATTGTATAGGCAAATTCGCCTCTTGATTTGTTTACCATATTGTCAATGTTGATATTCTCATTCGCAACCGAAGCCGAAATGTTGCTGATTACGTTCGGTACATTTTTGTGAAGAATTGTAATTCTTGTTTTACCGCTTCTCGGGACGGACACGCTCGGGAAGTTAACGGAGTTTGTGATATTGCCGTTTTCAAGGTAATCGACAATTTCATTTACCGCCATAACCGCACAGTTGTCCTCCGATTCGGGAGTCGAAGCGCCAAGATGCGGAAGCACGATAACACCGTTTGCGTCAAGCAATGCACTGTTGCCGAAATCTGTAACGTAAGCCGCAACCTTACCGCTTGAAAGCGCTCTTATAATGTCATTGGTTTCAACAAGTTCTCCTCTTGAAAAATTGAGAATTCTGACATTGTCTTTCATTTTTGCAATGCTTATTGTATTGATTGCACCCCTTGTGGAGTCGGTAAGCGGAACGTGAAGTGTGATATAATCGCAAGTCGCATATATATCATCAATGTTTGTAACGTGCTTTACGCTTCTTGAAAGGTTCCAAGCCGCATCAACCGAAAGATAGGGATCGTAGCCGTAAACCTCCATACCGAGTGACTGCGCCGCATTTGCAACGAGCACGCCGATAGCACCGAGTCCGATTACACCGAGTTTTTTGCCCTTGATTTCAGGACCTGCAAAGGCTGATTTACCCTTTTCAACGCTCTTTGAGAAATTTTCATCGCCTTTGAGCGTTGCCCTTACCCATTCGATTGCGGGAACAATCTTTCTTGACGAGAGCAAAAGACCGCACAGAACAAGCTCTTTAACTGCGTTTGCGTTAGCACCGGGAGTGTTGAAAACAACAATGCCCTTTTTCGCACATTCGTCAATCGGAATGTTGTTGACTCCTGCGCCTGCTCTTGCAACGGCAAGCGTTTCGGGTGCAAACTCCGTTTCGTGCATTGAAGCGGAACGAACAAGTATTGCGTCGGGATTTTTTATCTCATCCGAGCATTTGTAATCGGAAGTGAAATTTTTAATTCCTGTTTCCGAAATTTTGTTAAGTGTTAAAACATTATACATTTCAATTACCTCTGTTATGAATTGGCTTTTTCGAAATCAGCCATAAATTTAACGAGCTTTTCAACGCCCTCGTAAGGCATTGCATTGTAAATCGAAGCCCTCATACCGCCTACGCTTCTGTGACCCTTAAGATTTACAAGACCTGCGTCGGTAGCCTCTTTTACAAATTTAGCGTTAAGTTCTTCCGACTCTGTAACAAACGGAACATTCATAAGCGAACGATTTTTTTTGACAACTGTGCCCTTGAACATTTTTGAATTGTCAAGGAAGTTATAAAGAAGCTCTGCCTTTTTAACGTTTCTGTCTCTCATAGCCTCAAGTCCGCCGTTTTCTTTAAGCCATTCAAGCACAAGCTTGCAAATATAAATCGTGTAGCAGGGGGGAGTGTTGTAAAGCGAATCATTATCAGCCATAAGCTTGTAGTCGAGCATTGACGGGGTGTAATCCCTTGCGTTGCCGAGCAAATCTTCACGTATAATGCAAATTGTAAGACCTGCCGGTGCGACATTTTTCTGTGCGCCGCCGTAAAGCATACCGAATTTTGATACGTCAATCGGCTCTGACAGGAAGCAGGACGAAATATCTGCGATAAGCGGAACGTCGCCTGTGTCGGGAAGCTCACGAATGATATTTCCGTGTACAGTTTCGTTCATACAGATATAGAAATAATCTGCGTCGGGACGGAATTCCTTTTTATCCATAACGGGTACGCAGGAGAAATTCTCATCCTTTGACGAAGCAACGATTTTAACATCGCCGTATTTTGTAGCTTCCTTGTATGCCTTGTTTGACCACTGTCCCGATACGACATAATCAGCCTTACCGCTTTTATTCATAAAGTTCATAGGGATTGCCGCAAATTGAGTTGAAGCACCGCCCTGCAAGAAAAGTACCTTGTAGTTGTCGGGAATGTTCATAAGCTCACGCAAAAGAGCCTCTGCGCCCTTAATTATACCGTCGTAAATTTTTGAACGGTGGCTCATTTCCATAACGGACTGACCGCTGCCTTGATAATCAAGCATTTCATCTGCCGCTTTTCTTAAAACCGATTCGGGGAGCATTGAGGGACCTGCCGAAAAATTATAAACTCTTGCCATTGATATACCTCCGATTATATATGCGATATTCGCAAAAAGATACTTATTTTTAGTTGCCGAATAGATTAAACAGATTGTTAAAAATATGAACAAGTCATTTTCAAGCCTAAAATCCAATGCCTTATCACAACGGCAACCGTTTAGCATTATAACAGACTTAAATATCAAAAGTCAACAGATTGTTAAAAAGTTGACAATCTTTTTCTTGAAAATCCGAAATTATCAACAAAAGTTGTTTGATATTTTAACAAAGTCTGTATTTTCATTCTATTCATAACTAAAATCGGGTGTTAATTGCCTTTTTGCACATAAATAGTAATTTTTACCACGCAAAACTTTACAACCTTTTTCGTTTTTTTATTGCAGTAACCCCTAAAATATTATATAATTTTAATAATAATATCTAAATTTACGGAGTTGAATATATGGATTTCAAAAATACCGAAAATGCTTCTATGCCTATGGTCGCTTTGAGAGGTCTTGTGGTTTTCCCGAAGGAGACTCTCCATTTCGACGTCGGCAGAAAGAAATCAATTGCGGCAGTAAAGTCTGCGATGGTTTCAAAGCAGGACGTATTTCTTATAGCTCAAAAGAATATACAGGAAGATTTAATAAACGAAAAAACGCTTTATTCCGTCGGCACGGTCTGCGAGGTTAAGCAAATTGTTCGCTTGCCGGGTACTGACGCTCTGCGTGTTGTCGTTGAGGGAAAATACAGGGCAAAGCTTAATAAAATCACAAGCGACAGACCGTATTTTACCGCCGACACTATTCCGCTTTTTGATAAAGTACCGCAAAGACTTGATACCTTCAGAGTTGATGCGATGCTTCGTGCGGTTAAATCGCTTTTTGACGAATATTCCTCGCTGTGTGCGAAATTAGCACCCGATGTTGCGGTTTCGATAGCCGTGAACGACGATTCGGGCGACCTTGCGGATTTAATTGCGTCAAATATTCCGCTTGAATATCACGATAAGCAGAAAATCCTTGACGAGTGCAATACCTACAAGCGACTTGAAAAGCTTTGTGTAGTTCTCACAAAGGAGGTTGAAATTCTCCGAATTGAAAACGAGATCAACGACAAGGTTCAAGACCAGATGGACGATAATCAGAGGGAATACTATCTTCGTGAGCAGCTGAGGGCGATTTCCGTCGAATTAAACGGCGACGATTCTCCCGAGGCGGAGGCTGAAAAGTATCGTGAGAAAATCAGAAAAATCGGCTTTCCAAAGGATGACGAGGAAAAGCTTTTGACCGAGTGCGACAGATTTTCACGACTTCAGCCGTCAAGCCCCGAAAGTGCGGTTTCAAGAACCTATCTTGACGAGGTGCTTTCGCTTCCGTGGAACAAATATACAAAAGATAATCTTGATATAAAAAAGGCTTCCGCCGTGCTTGAAAGAGAGCATTACGGGCTCAAGGAGGTCAAGGACAGAATACTTGAATTGCTTGCCGTAAGAAGCCTTGCACCCGATATTAAAGGGCAGATAATCTGTCTTGCAGGCCCTCCCGGTGTCGGCAAGACCTCAATCGCAAAATCATTGGCACACGCTATGAACAGAAATTTTGCACGCTTATCATTGGGCGGCGTAAGAGACGAGGCGGAGATCAGAGGACACAGAAAAACATATATCGGTGCAATGCCGGGGAACATAATATCTGCGTTGAAGCGTTCAAAAAGTATGAATCCGCTTATCTTGCTTGACGAAATCGACAAGCTTGCAAGCGATTACAAGGGCGATCCGTCGGCTGCTCTTTTGGAGGCACTTGATCCCGAGCAGAACAATTCGTTCAGAGATCATTACATTGAAATTCCCGTTGACTTGAGCAAGGTGCTTTTCGTAACAACTGCAAATGACGTTTCGGAAATTCCCGCACCGCTTCGAGACAGAATGGAAATTATCGAAATTTTCAGCTATACCTTTGAGGAGAAATTCCAAATCGCCAAGAAACACCTTATCCCGAAGCAGCTAAAGGCTCACGGCTTAAAGGCTTCGCAGGTTAAAATCAAGGATGATGCGCTCAAGGTTATAATCGACGGCTACACGAAAGAGGCAGGCGTAAGACGGCTTGAGAGAACAATAGCCAAGGTTTTGCGTAAGCAGGCTGTCAAATTTGCCGAGGGTTATGAGGGTAAAATCACGGTCGGAATTAAAGAGCTTGAGGACATTTTAGGACCTGTGAAATATACCGACAGTGATTTGCTCAAAACCGACAGCGTAGGCGTTGTAAACGGTCTTGCTTGGACGTCTGTCGGCGGCGAGATGCTTCAAATTGAGGCTCTTTGCGTTGAGGGAACGGGTAAGCTTGAACTTACAGGTTCGCTCGGCGACGTTATGAAGGAGTCGGCAAAGGCGGCATACAGCTATATAAGAAGCGTTGCCGAGGATTATAATATCCCCACCGATTTTTATAAAACAAAGGATATACATCTTCATTTCCCCGAGGGCGCAGTTCCGAAGGACGGACCGTCGGCAGGTATCGGCATTGTTACGGCTATGGTTTCGGCTCTTTCGGGCTATACGGTTAAATCGAGCGTTGCAATGACGGGCGAGGTTACGCTTACGGGCAGAGTTCTTCCCATCGGCGGACTTAAAGAAAAATCAATGGCGGCATATAAATCGGGCATTAAAACGGTAATTATCCCCGACAGAAATTTACCCGATATTAAGCAGTTCGACAAGGTTGTTACAGACGCTTTGGATTTTGTTCCCGTAAGTGATGTGGCGGATGTTTTAAGCCTTGCGTTGAATATTGAAAAAACGGAAAAGCACGACAAAAAGCAGCCCGTTATCCCCAAGGAAAAAGCAAATAAGCTGAATACGTGGCAGCAATAAGGAGAAAATATGGATTATTCAAAAGCACAGTTCGAGAGAGCATACGGAACGTTTGAGCAGCTTCCTGCTTCGACAATGCCCGAGATAGTTTTTTCGGGTCGTTCCAATGTCGGCAAGTCCTCACTTATAAACAAGGTGTTCAACCGAAAAAATCTTGCAAGGGTAAGCTCTGTTCCGGGAAAGACAATAACAATTAACTTCTATTCCTGCGGCAATGACGCAAAAATCGTTGATTTGCCCGGCTACGGTTATGCAAAGGTTGCCAAGAGTGAAAAAACACGTTGGGCAAATATGATGGAGCAGTATTTTAATTCAGGCAGAGATATAAAGCTTGTTGTTCAGCTTGTCGATATGCGCCATCCTGCGACCGCAGATGATATTATGATGATGGAGTTTCTTGAGCACGCAGGAATTGATTATATCGTGGTAATGACCAAGAGCGATAAGCTCAATAAGGGCGAGTACAAGAGCAGAGTCGAAAATTCAAGACAGGAATTGAGCTTTGTTGACCCTGAAAATATAATCCCGTTTTCGTCGCAGACAGGCGAAAACGTTGATAAGATAAAAGCAATAATAGAATCCCGTTTGGAGGCAAAATAATGACAAAAACACCGTTTCTTACAAAGGAAAAAGCAGAGGAGATAGCAAGCGTTTATCCCACCCCTTTCCACATTTACGACGAAAAAGGAATCCGTGAAAACTGTGAAAATCTTTACAAGGCGTTTTCTTGGAATAAGGGCTTCCGTGAGTATTTTGCGGTTAAGGCAACACCCAATCCGTTTTTGATTGATATTTTGCGTGAATACGGTTGCGGTTGTGACTGCTCGTCAATGACCGAACTTATGCTCTCAAAGGCTATCGGCGCTACGGGAGACGCTATAATGTTTTCTTCCAACGATACACCCTCGGACGAGTTCAAATATGCAAACGAGCTTGGTGCAATAATCAACCTTGATGATATTACCCACATTGATATTGTTGAAAAAACGCTCGGCAAGCTTCCCGAAAAGATGTCCTGCAGATATAATCCGGGCGGATACTTCAAAATTGCCAACAACATAATGGACAACCCCGGCGACGCAAAGTACGGTATGACGACCGAACAGCTTTTCGAGGCTTTCAGAATTATGAAAGAAAAGGGCGTTAAGGAGTTCGGTATTCACTCCTTCCTTGCAAGCAACACAGTCACAAACGAGTATTATCCGACGCTTGCAAGAACTCTTTTTGAAATTGCCGTTAAGCTCAAAAACGAGACGGGCGCAGATATTAAATTCATAAACCTTTCGGGTGGAATCGGTATTCCTTACCGCCCCGACCAGAAGCCTAACGATATTTTTGAAATTGCAGAGGGCGTAAGAAAGGTATATGAAGAGGTGCTTGTACCCAACGGTATGGGCAACGTCGCACTCTATACGGAGCTTGGCAGATTTATGATGGGACCTTACGGTGCGCTTGTCACAAGGGCAATCAATGAAAAGCACACTCATAAGGAGTATATCGGTGTTGACGCTTGTGCCGTTAACCTTATGCGCCCTGCAATGTACGGTGCTTATCATCATATAACCGTACTCGGAAAAGAGAATGAAGAGCCCGTTAAAATGTATGACGTTACAGGCTCATTGTGTGAAAACAACGATAAATTCGCAATAGACAGAATGTTACCGAAAATTGATATGGGCGACCTTATCTATATTCACGATACGGGTGCGCACGGCTTCTCAATGGGATATAATTATAACGGTAAATTGAAGTCGGCTGAAATTTTACTTAAAGCCGACGGAAGCTTTGAGCTTATCAGAAGAGCAGAAACACCAAAGGACTATTTTGCGACCTTTGATTGCTTCGATTTTTATAAAAAAGTTCTCGAATAAGAGGTAAACGATATGTCGTTTGTTCATTTACATTTGCATACGCAGTATAGCTTGCTCGACGGTGCTTGCCGTTTCGGGCAGCTGTTTGATGCGGCGAAGCTCAACGGACAGACGGCTGTCGCAATTACAGACCACGGTAATATGTTCGGTGCGATTGAGTTCTATAAAGAGGCTAAAAAGCACGGAATTAAACCGATAATCGGTTGCGAGGTCTATGTTGCCGTTCGTTCAAGGCACGACAAGGTACATTCGATAGATTCTGAAAGACACCATCTTGTTTTGCTGTGTGAGAATGAAACGGGCTACAAAAATCTTATCAAAATGGTGTCGGAATCGTGGACCTCGGGCTTCTATGTTAAGCCGAGAGTTGATAAGGAACTTTTGGAAAAATACCACGAGGGAATTATTGCGCTTTCGGGCTGTCTTGCAGGAGAAATTGCAAGAAAGCTTGTCGCAAGGGACTATGACGGTGCAAAGCAGACTGCTCTTTGGTACAATTCCGTTTTCGGACAGGGAAATTATTACCTTGAAATGCAAAATCACGGCTTAAAGGAACAGCTTGAGATTATTCCTATGCTTGCAAAGCTTTCCGAGGAGACGGGAATACCGCTTGTCGCTACAAACGATGTGCATTATGTCAAAAAAGAGGACGCAAAAACCCAAAAGGTGCTTATTTGCATACAGACTAACCACACCATTGACGAGGAAACGGGCATTGAGTTCGGCACTGATGATTTTTATTTGAAAAACGAAGCGGAAATGCTTGAGCTTTTCCCTGATTATCCGCAGGCTGTAAAAAATACGCAGATAATCGCAGACAGATGTAACGTTGAATTTGAATTTCACAAAACTAAGCTTCCGCATTTTGACGTCCCCGACGGCAGAGACCATTTTGACTATTTCAGAGAAAAATGCTATGAGGGGCTCTATAAAAATTACGGAGAAAACCCCGACAAAAAATATACCGAACGCCTTGACTATGAGCTTTCGGTAATTAAAAATATGGGCTATGTGGATTATTTTCTTATCGTAGCCGACTTTATAAACTATGCAAAATCGAAGAATATTCCCGTAGGACCGGGCAGAGGCTCGGGCGCAGGCAGTATCGCCGCATATTGTATGGGAATTACGGGTATTGACCCGATGAAATACAACCTCATTTTCGAACGCTTCTTAAATCCCGAAAGGGTAAGTATGCCCGATATTGACGTCGATTTCTGTTATGTTCGGCGTGAAGAGGTTATTGACTATGTAATAAGAAAATACGGAGCCGACCACGTTGCGCAGATTGTTACCTTCGGTACTATGGCGGCTCGTGCGGCAATAAGAGATGTCGGCAGAGTGCTGGGAATTGCATACAATACGGTTGACGCTGTATCAAAGCAAATTCCCCGTGAACTTGATATTACAATCGATAAGGCTTTGAAAAAGAATGCAGAGCTTAAAAAGATGTATGACTCCGACCCGAAAATAAAGGAACTTGTCGATTTGGCAAAGGCTGTCGAGGGTATGCCGAGGCACGCCTCAAAGCACGCCGCAGGTGTTGTCATTACCGATAAGCCTGTCAGCGAGTATGTTCCGCTTGCGAAAAATGACGATTCGGTCGTCACTCAATATACAATGACCACCATTGAAGAGCTCGGACTTCTCAAAATGGATTTCCTCGGACTTCGCACACTTACAGTTATTGATGACTGTGTTAAGGCTGTAAGGGAGAGAGAGCCGTCCTTTTCAATTAAAAATATTCCGCTTGATGACGAAAAAACCTATGACCTTTTCAGAAACGGCGACACATACGGAGTTTTTCAATGTGAGTCGGCAGGACTTCGCAGGGTTCTTTCAAGGCTTAAACCAAATAATCTTGAGGATATTATAGCGGTAATTTCGCTGTATCGACCGGGACCGATGGACTCTATTGACACATATATTGAAAATAGGCATAATCCCGAACGGGTTAAATATAAAACGGAAATGCTTCGACCTATTCTTGAGGTTACAAACGGCTGTATGGTCTATCAGGAGCAGGTTATGGAAATTTTCCGTTCGCTTGCAGGCTATTCTCTCGGCAGGGCGGATATTGTAAGACGTGCAATGTCAAAGAAAAAGCACGACGTTATGGAAAAAGAGAGAGCGACCTTTATTGAGGGATGCGGGAGAAACGGTATTTCAAATGAAACCGCAAACAGTATTTTCGACGATATGACCTCGTTTGCGTCTTATGCTTTTAATAAATCTCATTCGGCGGCTTATGCCCTTGTTGCTTATCAAACGGCGTATCTGAAATGTCATTATCCGGCAGAATTTATGGCGGCTTTAATGACAAGCGTTATTGATTGGACCGATAAGGTCACAATGTACATTTCCGAATGTAACAGAATGGGAATTGAGGTTCTGCGACCCGACGTCAATTTTTCACAGGCACAATTTACAACCGATTTCGGCAAAATAAGATTCGGACTTTTAGCCGTTAAAAATCTCGGCAGAAATTTCATTGACGCTATCTATAAAGAGCGCTGCTTAAACGGAAAATATACCTCGTTTTACGATTTTGTAAAAAGAGTGTATTCAAAGGATTTCAATAAGCGTGCGGTTGAAAGCTTAATAAAATGCGGTGCGCTTGACTCTTTCTCACTAAACCGCAGGGAAATGATGCTGAATTTAAGTTCTGTAATTTCCTCTGTTGAGGCGACGAAGCGCAGAAATATCGACGGTCAAATCGGACTTTTTGACTTGGGCGGAATTAAGGATAATTCATCCCCCGAGATAAGCCGCACGGAAGAATTTGACCGACTTGAAATGCTCGGATATGAAAAGGAAACAACAGGTCTTTACATTTCAGGGCATCCGATGGCAGAGTATTCGGAGCTTTCAAAAAGAATAAAAGCTTCTCGAATTTCCGATTTGCTCGAAGCGGCAGGGGATGAGGGAAGTCTTTATAAGGACGGAGCTTATGTAAAGGCTTTCGGCATAATTTCTTCAGTTAAAAAGAAAATTACCAAAAACGATTCCACAATGGCTTTTGTTTCACTTGAGGACGTGACAGGCTCAATAGAGGCTGTTGTGTTCCCGAAGGTGTATGAAAATTTCGGAAATATGCTCACGCTCGGAAATATTGTAGTGCTAAAGGGAAGGCTTTCAATACGTGACGACGAGGACTCGAAAATTATAGCGGACTTTTTTGAGTCTTGTCCGAAGGATGAACCAAAGGCGAAAAAAAGCGGAGCTTTCCTGCGTTTCAATTCCGAAAGTGACCCGAGAGTTCAACAGGCGCTTGCCGTTCTCAACGGCTGCAGCGGTAAAATTCCCGTCTTTTTCTTCTTCAGTGACACTCGAAAATATGTAAAAACCGATTTTTCGATTTCGCCGAATGATGGGAGAAATTCAAAGCTAAGCGAAATTTTAGGCGAGTCAAATGTCGTAATTCAATGAATTTTGCGACAAATGGGCGAGTTAGCCTTGACTATTTTTTCTTTTAGTGTATTATATATGTTGATTATTTATGAGGTGATAATATGAAAACAATAGGAGTTTTAACAAGTGGCGGAGACGCACCCGGCATGAATGCGGCTGTTAGAGCTGTTGTTCGCTCAGGCTGTGAAAACGGTATGAGAGTTATGGGTATTCGCAGAGGTTACAACGGTCTTATGTATGGAGATATGTATGAAATGAATCTCCGTTCTGTTTCTAATATAATAAATCGTGGCGGTACAATCCTTTATTCCGCAAGAAGCCCCGAATTCAAAACCGAAGAGGGACTTCAGAAGGCTATCAATACCTGTAAGGAAGTAGGTATGGAGGGCGTTGTTGTTATCGGCGGCGACGGCTCCTTCAGAGGTGCAAGAGACCTTTCACTCAGAGGTATTCCCTGTGTCGGCGTTCCCGGTACAATCGATAACGATATTGCTTGCTGTGACTATACAATCGGTTACGATACAGCTATGAATACCGTTATGGAGATGGTTGACCGTCTCCGTGACACAACAGAGTCTCACGACCGTTGCTCGGTTGTTGAGGTTATGGGCAGACGTGCAGGCTACATAGCTCTTAATGCAGGTATAGCTTGCGGTGCTACAACAATTCTTATTCCCGAGGTTGATTTCGACTTTGAGCGTGATGTTATCGAGAGAATGAGAAGAACTCAGAAAGCAGGTAAGAGACATTTTATTATCGTTGTTGCAGAGGGCATCGGCGGTGTTGATGAAATGGCAAAGAAAATTCAAGAGGTTACCGGAATTGAAAGCCGTGCTACAATTCTCGGTCATGTTCAGCGTGGCGGTTCTCCCACAGTTCGTGACAGAGTTGCAGGCAGTCAGATGGGATATAAGGCTGTTGAGCTTCTTAAAGAGGGCATAGGCAACCGTGTTGTTGCTATGCAGAAGGACGCAATCGTTGACTTTGACATTTTCGAAGCGTTGAATATGAAAAAGACAATCGACCTTAATCTTTATAAGCTTGCTCACGAAATTTCAATCTAATGAAAAATGTTGTTTTAATCGGTATGCCGGCTTCGGGTAAAAGTACCGTCGGCGTTGTACTTGCAAAGACTCTCGGTGTCGGCTTTGTCGATACGGACCTTGTCATTCAACAGCGTGAGGGCAGGCTTTTGCAGGATATAATAGATAAGGACGGGCTCAAAGCTTTCCTTGAAATCGAAGAAAATGCGCTACTTTCTTTGGACTGTGAAAACAGTGTGATTTCAACGGGCGGTAGTGCCGTGTTTGGCGAAAAGGCTATGAAAAAGCTCAAAAATAACGCTGTTACGGTGTTTATTGATGTTTCTCCGAGCGTGCTTGAAAAAAGACTTTCAAACATAACCACTCGTGGAATAGCCGCAAAGCAGGGCGAAAGCGTGGAGGATATTTTGAAAGCAAGACTTCCGCTTTACAAAAAATATGCCGATTTTACAATTTCAACGGAAAACGAAAACGTTGAAAGTTCGGTTGAAAAAATTGTTTCATTATTAAAATTAAATAATTAACAAAAAAAGACTTTTTAGATTTTAGGATTTACATTTCGTCCATAATAATCTAAAAAGTCTTATTTTTTCCGCTTATAATTTTCCGAATAAATCACAAATTATAAAAGCGGCAAGAAGTCGCAGGTGCGGAGGTGAAAAATGAAATATTTTTTCAAAATAATAAGCTTAATCGGGCTTATGATAACCTCTGTCATATTCGGTATGGTTATATTTGCTCAAAAGACGATACCCGACAGTATTCACCTTGTCGAAAGCGAAAAAATAATGATCAGCGAGATATTTTCGTTAAACGTAACGCAAAATGAAGACTATGTGTCTGCGAATACGCAATCAAATGTTATTGACGATCGCTGTGAGGATAAGGAATATACTCTCGATATATCGCTTCTCAATACCATACCGGTCAAATCTTCTTCGGTAACCGTTTCAAAAAGGCAGTATGTTGTACCCGGCGGCGATGTTTTCGGCATTAAGCTATATACGAACGGCGCTGTCGTTGTCGGTATGGACGATGTTCAGACCTCATCGGGTGCAAGAAATCCTGGCAAGGAAGCAGGACTTGAAACGGGAGATGTGATTACAGCCTTAAACGGCGAGAAAATCACAACGGTAAACGAGCTTACAAAATTTTTCCAAAACACGAATGACAAAACTATCAGAGTTACGGCGGACAGAAACGGGAAGCCGTTTGAAGCCACATTAACTCTTGCTGTGTCAGAAAGCGACGGAAGAAACAAAGCGGGATTGTGGGTAAGAGACAGTACCGCAGGCGTAGGCACAGTTACCTATTACAACAAGAATACAGGCGTTTTCGGCGGACTCGGACACGCAGTTTGTGATGTCGATACGGGAAAGATGATGCCCTTGCTTTACGGCGATGCTATGTCCGCAAGAATAAGCGGCTGCTACAAGGGAACTCCGAGTGCTACGGGAGAACTGTGCGGAGTGTTCACAAACAAAAAGACGGGCGATTTGAAAATCAACTCTGAGTGCGGTATATACGGCATTTATAATGAAGCTGTAAACGGGCAGGAAATACCTGTTGCCGCAAAGCAGGAGATTACTGCAGGTCCTGCACAGATAATATCCACAGTGGATATTAACGGACCTAAGTATTATGACATTGAAATAGTAAAGGTTTTCTTGCAGAATGACTCGAACAACAAGAATATGATTATAAAAATAACCGATCCCGAATTGATTGAAAAAACAGGCGGTATTGTGCAGGGAATGAGTGGAAGCCCAATCATACAAAACGGTATGCTCGTCGGAGCAGTAACCCATGTGTTTGTAAATGACCCTTTGCAGGGGTACGGTATCTTTGCCGAAAATATGCTGAAGATTTCAAATTCCGTAGAAGATGAGATAACTCGAAAAGCTTCCTAAAGGAACGCCCGAAAGGCAGTTGCAAAATTGCTTTTCGGGTTGTTTCTTTATTCGACCTAATTTTTTTAATGCTGACAAATAGTATTGACGCTTTGAAATGCTTATTAACTCTTTCGCTGTCATTTGGTCGATTTTTGATAGCGTTTCAAAAACTTTTAGTAAATTTCTGAATATGCTATTGCCAAAATTATACTAAAATGGTAAAATATGGCAGAAATCAAAAAACGGAGGTAAAATATATGGAAAGAAATCTTAAAGTGGTGTTGACAGCAGAAGGAAACGAATTCGGGGCGAATTGTGTAAAAGCTCTTGCTTCCTACGGTTGCGAGGTTAAGCTTGTTAAAAAGGACGGCAGAAAGCTGCTTGAGGCAATCGAGAGCGAAAAACCGAACGCAGTTGTTATGGATGCGTTTTTATCGAACATAGACGCACTCGGCGTCGTTGAAAGGGTTAAGGGCAGTAAGAAATTTGACGATATGCTCTTGATGGTTATGTCTGGGGTTGACAATCAACGCTTTGAGCAGGAAATTTTATCGGCAGGGGTTGACTATTATTTCAGAAAGCCTTTTGATGTAAATGTTATGGGCGAAAGAATACGCAGAATGTCCGATAAGTCGCAGAGGATAAGCACGCAGCATAACGAGCTCGGCGATCCTATGGATTTGCAGGTAACGGTCAGCGAAATTATGCACCAAATCGGTGTTCCTGCGCACATAAAGGGTTATCAGTATCTTCGTGAGGCGATAATTCTTTCAATTGACGATACGGAAATGATGAACTCTGTAACAAAGGTGCTTTATCCGACGGTAGCAAAGAAATTTTCGACTACACCGTCGAGAGTCGAGCGAGCAATCCGCCACGCAATCGAGGTTGCATGGGATAGGGGAGACGTTGATGTTTTGTCGTCGTACTTCGGCTATACAATCCAGTCAAGCCGTGGTAAGCCAACCAATTCCGAGTTTATCGCAATGATAAGCGATAAGCTCCGCCTGAATATGAAAATTTCGTAAAATTAAAGCCCTTGATTTTTCAAGGGCTTAATTTATTGAATGTGAATGTAATATCCCACACGGTAGGGCGGTGGCTTGCTGCCGCCGAGCGAATTAGCAAATGTATTACTGTTTTCGGCTAATATCAAATTGAATTCAATATCATACCGTAGGGACAGGGCTCGCCCCTGTCCGCAAAAAATTACATATTAAATCAAATCAACGGACAGCCGCAAGGGCTGTCCCTACGGTTGTGCGAATATTTTAATATCATTTTATCCGTGAATTAAAATAAAATATGCACCGTTATTGTTTTGCAATTTACTGATTTTCAACGACCACTCTGAATGCCAATTCCTGCGCCTGTTCGAGGGTTTCGAGTGTGCCTGCCTGCCGTCTGAATTCTGCACCGCCACGAAGACCTTTCATATACCATGCGGCATGCTTTCTCGCTTCTTTCATACCGATTTTTTCGCCCTTGTATTCGCAAATGAGCTTGATATGCTTTACCATAACCCTCATTCTCTCGCTTACAGGCGGTTCGGGGAGGACTCTGCCCTCGTTGAGATAGGCGTTAATCTGCGAAAATACCCACGGTCTGCCGAGAGCACCTCTGCCGACTAAAAGAAAATCACAGTTTGTCTTTTCAAACATAAGTGCCGCAGTCTGACCGTCAACAACATCACCGTTACCGATTACGGGAATTGACAATTCCTTTTTTACCTCGGCAATTATATCCGTGTTTACGGGAGGTGCGTACATTTGCTGTCTTGTCCGTCCGTGGATTGTAACAGCCGCAGCTCCCGATTTTTCGGCTCTTTTTGACATATCGACTGCATTTATGTTGTCAAAATCCCAACCCGAACGCATTTTAACCGTTACGGGAAGCTCGGTAGCGCCGACAACCGCTTTGACAATGCTCTGTGCAAGCTCGGGATTTCTCATAAGCGACGAGCCGCCGCCGTTTCCTGCAATTTTCGGGGCAGGACAGCCCATATTTATATCGATAAAATCAGGTCTTGTTTCAAGCACGGAATTTATGCTCTGCGCCATAATTTCAGGGTCACTTCCGAAAATCTGTACGCCTGCCGGTCGCTCTTTTTCATTGAGCGTCATCAATTCCTTTGACTTTTTATCGCCCATTGTAACACCCTTTGAGCTTATCATTTCCGACACGGTATAAGCCGCACCGTACTCACGGCAAATCTCACGAAATGCCCTATCTGCAACGCCTGCCATAGGAGCAAGTCCCGCAAAGCCTTCAATTTTCAAATTTCCGAACTGCATAAAATCAACCTCAATCAAATTTCAGCATATTTTACCATAAATTCTTTTTTATCTCAACCGTTGAGGCATAATTTTAGTGCAAAATATAAAAAGATATGGTACAATATCATAGTAATTAAAATTTCTGAAAATTCGGTGAAAAATATGAAACTATTGATTTTAGACGGTAACAGTATTTTTAACAGGGCGTTTTACGGTATAAAATTGCTCACTACAAAGGACGGACACTATTCAAACGCAATTTACGGCTTTTTGAATATTCTCTTAAAGCTTGAAGATGATGTTTCGCCCGACGGTGTGGCTGTAACCTTTGACCTTAAAGAGCCGACCTTTAGGCACAAAATGTATGCCGATTACAAGGCAGGCAGAAAGCCGATGCCGCCCGAGCTTGCGGAGCAAATGCCTGTGCTTAAAGAAATTATTTCGGCACTCGGCTATAAAATCGTTACAAAACCGGGCTTTGAGGCTGATGACCTTATCGGTACGCTCTCTCATAACTGCGGAGAGGGTAACGAGAGCTTTATCGCTACGGGAGACAGGGACAGCATGCAGCTTGTAAGGGACAATGTTACCGTTTTGCTTGCCTCGACTAAAATGGGCAGACCCGAAACCGTGGTTTTTGATGCGCAGGCTGTCAAGGAAAAATACGGTGTTGAGCCGATACAAATGATTGACATTAAGGCTCTTATGGGCGACAGCTCCGACAATATCCCCGGTGTTGCGGGAATAGGCGAAAAAACTGCTTCGTCATTGATTTCAAGCTTTGGCACGATTGATAATATCTATAATAATATCGACGAAATTGACATTAAAGAGTCTGTCAGAACTAAACTTAAGAACGACAAGGAAAAAGCGTATCTCAGTTATAAACTCGGTACGATTGATGTAAATGTTCCGATTGATACCGATATAAATTTATATAAAAAAGGCAAGGGCGACCCAGAAAGAGCGAGAAAGCTTTTGACCGATTACGAGATGTTCAAAATACTTGAGCGTCTTGATTTGCCTGCTGTCGCACAGTCGGGTAAAAATGACGAAACGCAGTCAAAAGCACCCAAAAAAAGCACTGATATTTCACTTTTTGAAAAATCGGTAAACGAGGAAAAAGAGCTTTTCTTTGCCCTTGATACTGACAAATTCGGCTTAAAGGGTATTTGCGCCGTTGACTCCGATTATGTGTATGAATTTACATCCGATGACGATATTGAAAAGGCGTTGTCGATGCTTTCAAATGCAGAAATTAAAACCTGCACATACAATTCAAAGGCGGTTTATTCCTACTTTTTCAAAAACGGCGGAGAGATAAAAGACATTGATTTTGATATTTTGCTCGGTGCGTATTTGTTAAATCCCTCGGCAAAGGACTATTCTGTAAAGCGACTTGCAACCGAGTTTTCCGTGCCGTATTACGAGTATGACAATGAAATTCTTTCAGACCTTTCTGCGTACAGAGCGCTAAAGAGCCGTATTGCGACAAGGCTTGAAAGCACAGACAACACAAAATTGTTCAATGAAATTGAAATGCCTCTTGCAAGAGTACTTTCCTCAATGGAGGTTTATGGAATTAAGGTTGACAGAGAGGGGATTGAGGATTTTTCCGACAAGCTTTCTACCCGTATTTCAGAGCTTCAAAAGGAGATTTATTCGCTTGCAGGCCGTGAGTTTAATATAAATTCACCCAAACAGCTCGGAGAAGTGCTTTTTGACGACCTTGCAATCCCGACAAAGAAAAAGACCAAAACAGGCTATTCCACAAACGCAGATGTTTTAGAGGGACTTGCCGAGGATTACGAAATTGTCAGATTTATCCTTGAATACAGAACTCTTGCAAAGCTCAAATCCACTTATTGCGACGGCCTTATCAAGGAAATTTCTTCCGACGGCAGAATTCATACAACCTTTAATCAGACCGAAACGAGAACGGGCAGAATTTCCTCCGTTGAGCCGAATCTTCAAAACATTCCTGTAAGAACAGAGCTTGGCAGAGAGATGCGAAAATTCTTTATTGCCGAGGACGGTATGACCTTTATTGATGCCGACTACTCGCAAATTGAGCTTCGTGTTCTTTCGGATATTGCAAACGACCAAAATATGATTGACGCCTTTAACAGCGAAACGGATATTCATACAACAACAGCCTCACAGGTGTTCAAAATTCCGCTTAATGAGGTTTCGTCGCTTATGCGTTCAAGGGCAAAGGCTGTAAACTTCGGTATTGTTTACGGTATCGGTGCGTTTTCTCTTTCAAAGGATATAGGTGTTACAAGAGCGGAAGCGGATAAGTATATTAAAGACTATTTGCACCATTATTCGGGCGTTGACGAGTATATGAAAAACATTGTCGAAAAGGCAAAGGCAGACGGCTATGTTTCAACTCTTTTCGGCAGAAGAAGATACTTGCCCGAGCTTTCGTCGTCAAACGGTATGCTTCGTTCATTCGGCGAGAGAGTCGCAAGAAATATGCCCATACAGGGTACCGCCGCAGATATAATTAAAATTGCTATGATTAAGGTTTATAACAGATTGAAAACCGAAAATCTAAAAGCAAGACTTTTGTTGCAGGTGCACGACGAATTGATAGTCGAAGCACCCGAAAACGAAGCGGAAACGGTTAAAAATATCGTTTGCGAGGAAATGGAAAATGCTTGCAAAATGAAGGTTCGTCTTGTCAGCGACGCAAATATCGGCAAAACTTGGTATGATGCGAAGGGCTAAAAAATGAATGTTGAAATTTCAAGAATGACCGAAGAGGACATTGAGAATATCGCAAAAATTGAACAAGAGTGTTTCCACGACCCATGGAGTGAAAAATCGCTTTTTGAGGAACTTGAAAACCCCGTTGCCGATTTTTTTGTTGCCAAAATCGACGGCGAAACGGCAGGCTATATAGGCTCTTTTAATGTTGTCGGCGAGGTTTCTATAACCAATGTTGCAGTCGACGAGAAGTTCAGAAAAAAAGGTGTTGCAACAAGGCTTTTAGAGCATCTTGAAAAGGTCAGCCGTGAAAAAAATGCCGAGTTTATAACACTTGAAGTGAGAGAGTCGAATGAAAACGCAATCGCTCTTTACAGAAAATGCGGTTTCTCGGAGGTAGGGCTTAGAAAAAATTTCTATTCTCACCCAACGGAAAATGCCGTGCTTATGACAAAAATGCTTAAGTGATTGTGGGAATTTTTAATGCCATTTCAGCCGTAAATCGTCATAAATTAGCGACAATCCAACGGCGGCAGCAAGCCACCGCCCTACGCTGTAAAATTAAAATTTAAGGTTAATACACGGCTGTTATCTGATTTGAAAATTTAGCACAAATCGCAAAAGTTGGTGTTTCGCACGGAGCGAAAAATATATCCCACACGGTAGGGCAGGGGCTTGCTCCTGCCGAACGAATTAGCAAATATGTTACTGCTTTCGGCTGTTATCAAATTAAATTCAATATCATACCGTAGGGACAGGGCTTGCCCCTGTCCGCAACAAATTACATATTAAATAAAATTAACGGACAACCCTTGCGGTTGTCCGTCACAGGCTCCTTTGTAAAGGGAGCTGTCGTTTTTTTGGAACAAAAAAATGACTGAGGGATTTTTATAAAATCATATAAAATCAACCTTACAATCCCTACGCCCACATTCGTTCGGCACCGCTCTTTACACAAGGGAGGCTGAAAATATGATTGTTTGTGAATTCTGCCACAACAAAAGCCTATTGCGTTTTGCAATAGGCTGTAATTTTTATTCATCCCATTTCAAATCGTGAAGCCGTCCCTCACAGAGAAGCTCGGGGAAATTCCATTGCCTTAGCACCTCATAGGTTGCAATCGCAACGGTGTTTGAAAGGTTGAGGCTTCTTGCTCTTTCGTGGTTTAACATCGGCATACGGACGCAGGTGTCGGGGTGGTCGTAGAGCAAACTTTCAGGTAATCCTTTTGTTTCTTTTCCGAAGAAAAGATAGCAGTTATCGGGATATTTTACATCCGAATAAATGTGCCTGCCCTTTGTTGTGAAGAAATAGAATTTGTCCTTGTGTTCTTTGTTTTTTTCAAGAAATTCATCAAGATTTTCATAATATGTAATATCCAAAAGATACCAATAATCAAGACCTGCTCTTTTGAGCTTTCGGTCGTCAATCTTAAAGCCCATAGGACCTACAAGATGAAGTCTTGCGCCTGTCAATGCACAGGTTCTTGCAACATTGCCTGTGTTTTGCGGAATTTCAGGCTCAACCATTACTATATTTATCGACATTTTATACTCTCCCGAATTTTTTTATCTATTTTAACATATTTTTCAAAAAATAAAAGAACTATACAATAATTATTTTTCTGTTTGTGTAAAGAATATTAGTACATTACAAAAATAAAGAGGTGAAAACAATGAAGAAGCAAACAGAAAAAACAATGAAGGCTGTCGGCGCAAGCCTTGCTTTAGGTGCAGCAGTTGCAATGGCAGGTTCTGCTATGAACGACAATCCGATGAGAAATATGAAAAAGACGGCTAAAAAAGCTATGAACACTTTTTCAAATATAGTTGAAAATATGCAAAGTATGATGTAAAATCAAAGTAAGTCCGTTACCAAACGGTAACGGACATTTTTTATAAGGTGATGAAAATGAAAAAAGCTATAGCTGTACTTATTTCTTTAATATTCGTGTTTTTGTTATGCTCTTGCTCAAAAGAGCCGATTCCCGACGAAGAAGCTTCGTCCGGCTCTTCCGAGATAACCGCCGAAGCTACAACCGAAGAAATGAAAACGGAATTGCTTACAACGACAAAGGTTAACGATAAAAATAACGGTTCAAAGTCAAATGTTTTGCAGGCAGGCTCGGGCTCTGCCGTTCTTCAAGACGGAAAGACCTATACGGGCCGAGAGCCGCTTCCCTGCGTTGAATTTAAGGTTACAGACCCCGAAAATACAAGGAATTTATCGACGGAGAAAAAGGGCTACGGCTTCGGTGTTGCAAAGGACGGAAAGCCTAATCAGGTTTCAGTAAATAATCAAAAATATTTTGACGAACACAATTTTAATGCGCTGTGCCTTGATACCGTTTCAAGCGAAAAGGTGCTTTATCTCACTTTTGACTGCGGATACGAAAACGGCTATACCGCAAAAATTTTGGACACGCTAAAAGAAAAGAACGTTCCGGCGGCATTTTTCTGCACTTTGCCTCAAGTAAAGCAGTATCCCGAGCTTATATCAAGAATGATAAATGAGGGACATATTGTCGGAAATCACTCTGTTAAACATCCGTCTTTCCCGTCACTTACGAGAACTGAAATGGCGCAGGAAATAAAGGGGATGGACGATTATTTGCGAACTAATTTCGGATATTCCGAGCCGTATTTCCGTTTTCCGATGGGCGAATATTCCGAAAGTGCGCTTGATTTGGTCGGCTCACTCGGTTATAAAAGCGTGTTTTGGTCGCTTGCGTATTCCGATTGGGATTTGAATAACCAAAAGGGTGCGGACTATGCTTTTAACACGGTAACTGCAAGACTTCATCCGGGCGCTGTGATACTTTTACACGCAGTTTCGCCCGATAACTCGAACGCTCTTGCTCAAATAATCGATTACGCAAGGGAAAACGGCTATGTTTTCAAGTCCTTGCGGGATTACGGTAATTGACATAGCGATAAAAATATAATAAAATATATATGTGAGTAGATTGAGCAATTACGGGGGCGCAGCAATGCGTCAATGAGGAAAGTCCGAGCATCACACAGCAGGGTAACGGCTAACGGCCGCCGAGGGCGACCTCCGGGAAAGTGCATAGAGATATACCGCCGTATTTATACGGTAAGGGTGGAAAGGCGAGGTAAGAGCTCACCGGAATATTGGTAACAATATTGCCAAGTAAACCCTACCCGATGCAACATCGACTGAAGTTGTCAGCTGGGCAGATACTTCGACGGATGGCTTGAGCGTATCGGCAACGGTACGAGTAGATAGATAATTGCTTTCAATGACAGAACTCGGCTTACAGGTTTACTCACATTGTTGAATTCGCCTCATACTATGTTATGGGGTGATTTTAATGTTAGAGGCGTTTTTTGCATCGATTTTCGTCGGATTGATACTTTTAGGCTTGCTTGCGCTGTCTTACGGAATAATGTTCAAGCTTTTAATGCCAAAAGGCAAGTACGACTATTACATAATTATTCCGTCGGAGGGCTGCGGAGAAGAGATAACTCAAGCGGCATATTCCGCAAGGACAAAGCTCAATCTTATCGGAGATGAAAATCACGGGAAGGTTCTTGTTCTTGATAAGGGTATGAATGAAACGCAAAGGCTTTCCTGCTTGAATGTTTGCAGACAGACAAACGGAATTTATCTTGTAGCGGTTGAGGAATTAGAGGAATTGTTCAAATGAGTGAAGAGCTTAAAAACGAAATAATAAGCGGTACGGTTGAGGATGTTAAGTTCAGAAATGAGCAGAACGGATATACCGTGCTTGAAATTGGCTGTGATGACGAGCTTATCACGGCCGTTGGCATTTTCTCGGGAATTTCCGTCGGCGAAACCGTTAAATGCTCGGGTAATTGGACTTTTCACAATACGTTCGGCAGACAGTTTAAGGTGGAAAGCTACGAGAGAAATATGCCTGCCACAACGGAACAGCTTTATAATTATCTCAGCGCAGGTGCGGTAAAGGGAATAGGTCCTGCAACGGCTGAAAGAATAATAGAAAAATTCGGAGAGCGTTCGTTTGAGGTGCTTGAAAATGAGCCTGAAAGCCTTGCTCTTATAAAGGGTATATCCTTAGAACGTGCAAAGAAAATGTCAAACGATTTCAAGAGTCAGTTTGCCGTAAGAGGTATTATGATGAATCTTGAGGCTTACGGAATGACGCCGAATGAGTGCATTAAGGCATATAAGCTTTTCGGTGCAAAAGCGGTTGAAAGAGTTATGAAAAATCCGTTCGATTTGTGCTTTTCAGGTACGGGAATAGGCTTTGAAAGGGCAGAGGCGATAGCGGAGAAATTACCCAACGGCACAAATCAGTCATATAGAATTAAAGCAGGTATTTTACATATTGTTACGCACAATTTATATTCGGACGGTCACACTTGCTTGCCGAGGGAAAAACTTGTGAGAATATCGGCACAATACCTTTCAACCAATGAAGATACCGCCGATATTATGATTGACGAGCTGATAAGCGAAAGCAAGCTTGTTTCAAAGAAAATGAACAATAAGGAGTTCATTTTTCTAACCTCTGCTTATTTTGACGAAAACTCAATAAGCAACAGGATGAAGGTGCTTTTGAAATTTCCGCCTCCCGAAAGAAAAACGCTTTATAAGGAAATCGAAGCGGTTGAGGCTTCGCTGAAAATCGAATATGCCCAAAAGCAAAAAGAGGCTATTCAGACCGCAATAAATAAGGGTATGCTCATTTTGACGGGCGGACCGGGTACAGGAAAAACCACAACGCTAAAGGGCATAATCAAGGTATTTGAAAACGAAGGACTTGAAATTGCACTTGCAGCGCCAACGGGCAGGGCGGCAAAGCGAATGAGCGAGCTTACAGGCAAGGAAGCAAAGACAATTCATCGCTTGCTTGAGGTCGAATGGGACGAAAACGACAGACCTGCTTTTCAGCGCAATTTACGCAATCCGCTTGACTGTGAGGCGCTTATAGTTGACGAGCTTTCAATGGTTGATACAAGCCTTTTTGCAAGTCTTTTGTCGGCGCTTCCGTTCGGCTGCAGGTTTATAATGGTCGGCGACTCCGATCAGCTTCCTGCAGTCGGTGCAGGCAATGTTTTGTCGGACTTAATCGGCTCGGGACTTTTACCCGTTGTTGAATTGAAAGAAGTTTTCAGGCAGTCTCTTGACAGCTTGATTGTCACAAACGCACATAGAATAGTCAACGGCGAGCAGGTTATAATCGATAAAAAGGACAGCGACTTTTTTCTTATGGAGAGAAGAAACGCTTTTGATACCGCACAGACGGTGGCAGAGCTTTATTCCAAGCGTTTGCCTGCGGCTTACGGTTATTCTCCGCTTACGGATATTCAGGTGATATGTCCGTCTAAAAAGGGCGAAGCAGGTACAAATAATCTCAACAAAATGCTCCAAGAGCTTGTTAATCCTCACGAAAAGGGCAAAAATGAAATAACCGTCGGCTTCAAGGTGTTCCGTGAGGGCGACAAGGTTATGCAGATAAAGAATAATTACAATATCGGCTGGGAAAAGGGCAAGGACTCGGGCGAGGGTATATTCAACGGCGATATCGGCATAATCGAAAAAATAGATATAAAAAACGAATGTGTGATTATCTGCTTTGATGATGACCGCAGAGCAACATATATGAAAGACCAACTGATTGAACTTGAACTTGCTTATGCCGTTACTGTCCATAAAAGCCAGGGCAGTGAATTTAAGGCGGTTATTTTGCCGATAATATCTGTAATTCCGCAGCTTAAATACAGAAATCTTCTCTATACCGCCGTCACAAGAGCAAAGGAAAAGCTTGTTGTTGTCGGAAGCTCGGCAGAGGTTCTTGAAATGGCACAAAACGATAAAAAGACACGCCGATATTCTGCACTCAAATATATGCTTTTGGAGAATAACAATGAATAAGGACAAGCTTAAGGCCTTTGCCGTCAGCATTTTCTTTCCGAAGCGGTGCAGATATTGCGGCGAGCTTATTCGCTACGACGAAACGTTATGTGAGGAATGTAAAAAGGGCTTGCCTGTAATCGAAGCACCCGTTTGTCACGATTGCGGTATGAGTAAATCGGATTGCGATTGCAAGGGAAGAAAGCATTTTTACAATTCGATTGTCAGCGCATTTTATTATGAGGGCGCTATTCGTAAGGCTGTATCGAGAATGAAATTCAGCGAAAAGAAGTTTATGTGCAAAATTATGGCAGAGGATATGTACGAGGTCTTTTTAAGGGAATATTCTGACTGCGAATTTGATTATATCTGTTATATCCCGTTTACTAAAAGCAAGACGAGAAAGCGTGAATTTAATCAGGCGGAGCTTTTGGCAAATGAGCTGTCGGCTCTTACGGGGATTCCCGTGCTTGACGCTTTAGAGTGCTTATACGACACACCGTCACAGCATTCTTTATCGGGACTTTACAGAAAAGGAAATGTGTTCGGCATTTATGATGTAAAACGCAAGGAAGAAATAAAAGACAAGAATATTTTGCTTGTTGACGATGTCAAAACTACGGGTGCTTCGCTTGATGAATGTGCAAAGATGCTGCGCATTTTCGAGGCGCAGAGCGTTAGCTGCATTACCTTTGCCGTGGCACACCGAAATAAAAACGGTGTTGACAGTTAGGGATAATGTTGCTAAAATACCTTATTGAGGTGTGAAAATGAATAAGACAAAACGCAAGGCGGTTGTTGTTATTTTTGAGATACTCGCCGTTGTAATAATAATAGGGCTTATTATTTTAGGCACTAATGTACTAAAAAACCGTTGGCATAAAATCGATTTTAACGTTACTGAAATCGTAGCGCAAAGGTCTGAGGATAACGAGGAATTGTATCACGTTACGGTTCACGGAACCGCAGACACTTGGTTTTATGACTTTAACACATATAAATTTAAGCTTGTAGCAGGCACTTCGGGTTATTATATCGCAAAGAATTCTCCCAATACGACGTACCTTACCGTAAATCACAATCATACTGCGGAATTTACTTTGGAATTCGATACGTACAATCTCGACGATATAAAGAACTATACCTTTTACGGCAGAAGCATTTTTATAAACGGCAACAGTAAAGAGGGCACGGATATAAGAATGTTTATGTCCGAATTTGTCGATAAGCTTGAAATAGCGGAATAAATCAGTTGACACTTTATGCCGCAAATGATAAAATATTGTATGATTTAATATTAAACACAGTGAAGAAGTTAAGATTCGCTCCCACCGTTTCAGAGAGTTGCCGTTCGGTGCAAGGCAATACAGCGTGCGTTTCGTCGTCACTTCGGAGTGGTTTCGCCGATATTTAAGCGAAAACGGCTTATTCCCGTTAAAAAATATAAAAGCGGTCGCCTTGTGCGGCAATTTGAGTGGTACCACGGAATTTTTCGTCTCATACTTTGTATGGGGCGTTTTTATTTTATAAAGGAGATATGATATGTCAAAAGAGCTTGAAAAACAGTACAATCCCCAAAATGTCGAGGAACGAATTTACGGCACTTGGGTTGAAAACAAATATTTTCACGCAAAGCGTGAGCAGGGGAAAAAGACTTATACGATAGTCATTCCGCCACCCAATATTACGGGACAGCTCCATATGGGACACGCCCTTGATAATACATTGCAGGACATTCTTATCCGCTATCACAGAATGGCAGGATATGATACCCTTTGGCTTCCCGGAACAGACCACGCTTCTATCGCAACCGAGGCTAAAATTGTCGAGGCTATGCGTAAAGAGGGACTTACCAAAGAAGATTTGGGTAGAGATAAGTTCCTTGAAAGAGCTTGGAAATGGAAAGAGCAGTACGGCGGAAGAATTATCGAACAACTTAAAAAAATGGGCTCTTCGTGCGACTGGGACAGAGAAAGATTTACTCTTGACGAGGGCTGCAGCAAGGCTGTACGTGAGGTCTTTGTTCGCCTTTACGAAAAGGATTTGATTTACAGAGGCAACAGAATGGTAAACTGGTGTCCTCATTGTAACACTTCAATTTCCGATGCGGAGGTTGAGTACGAGGAAAAGGACTCTAATTTCTGGCATCTTCTCTATACCGTTAAGGAGACGGGCGAGAAGCTCGAACTTGCAACAACCCGTCCCGAGACAATGCTCGGCGATACCGCTGTCGCGATAAACGGCGACGATCCGAGATATGCACATCTTCACGGCTGTCACGTTATTTTACCGCTTCTCAATAAGGAAATACCGATTGTCTGCGACGAGCACGCAGATATGACAAAGGGCACGGGTGTTGTTAAGATTACACCTGCACACGACCCGAATGACTTTGAGGTCGGACTTCGTCATGACCTTCCGATTGTCCGCACATTTACCTATGACGGACATATGACGGGTGCTGCCGACAAAGCAGAAGCTGACGAGCTTCGTGCATCGGGTAAGACGGCACAGAACGAGCCTGAGGTGCTTGACTGCGGTAAGTATGCGGGTATGACTACGCTTGAAGCGAGAAAAGCAATCCTTAAAGATCTTGAAGAGGGCGGATATATCAAAGAAATCGAGCCTATCAAGCACGAGGTCGGCACTTGCTATCGTTGCCATACAAGCATTGAGCCTATGGTTTCAAAGCAATGGTTTGTAAGAATGGAGCCGCTTGCCAAGCCTGCTATTGAGTCGGTTGAAAAGGGCGATATTAAATTTATCCCCGAGCGCTTTACAAAGAACTATATGAACTGGATGCGTGGCACAAGAGATTGGTGCATTTCCCGTCAGCTTTGGTGGGGACACAGAATTCCTGCTTGGTACTGCGACGATTGCGGTGCTACAACGGTTTCAAAGACTGATATTGATACTTGCCCGGAATGTGGCAGTAAGCATATAAATCAGGATCCCGATACGCTTGATACATGGTTCTCCTCGGCTCTTTGGCCGTTCTCAACCCTCGGTTGGCCCGAGCAGACAGAGGATTTGAAGCACTATTATCCGACAAATACTCTTGTAACAGGCTATGATATAATCGGCTTCTGGGTATCGAGAATGATTTTCTCGGCTCTTGAATATACGGGCAAAGCGCCGTTTGATACAGTTCTTATTCACGGACTTGTTCGTGATGCACAGGGCAGAAAGATGTCCAAGTCTCTCGGTAACGGTATTGACCCGCTTGAAATTATCGACAAATTCGGCGCAGATGCATTGAGATTTACTCTTGCAACAGGTAACAGCCCCGGAAACGATATGAGATTTTCCGACGAAAAGGTTGAGGCGAGCAGAAACTTCGCAAACAAGATTTGGAATGCGGCAAGATTTATTCTTATGAATCTCGGCGAGGACGAAAAAGCACCGCACATTCCCGAAAAGCTTGCGATTGAGGATAAGTGGATTTTGTCGCAGTACAATGAGCTTATCAAGGCTGTTACAGAGTCTCTTGAAAAATATGAGCTCGGTCTTGCGGTGCAGAAGCTCTATGACTTTATTTGGGATGTATTCTGCGATTGGTATATCGAGCTTGCAAAAATTCGTCTTAACGGCGAGGATGAAAACGCAAAGCAGACGGCAAAGGCTGTGCTTGTTTATGTAATGAGTAACACCCTCAAGCTTCTCCATCCGTTTATGCCGTTTATCACAGAGGAAATTTGGCAGACGCTTCCGCACGACGGCGAGTCGATTATGATTTCCAATTGGCCTAAGTATTCTCCCGACCTTAATTTTAAGTCGGAGGAGGCTGAAATGCAGAGGGTTATGACCGCTGTTAAGGCTGTTCGTAACAGAAGAAGCGAAATGAATGTCGCTCCGTCCAAAAAAGCACAGGTTATTATCGATACTTCTTATGTTGACACCTTTACAAACGGCGCAGAATTCTTTAAGAGACTTGCGTCAGCAAGTGAGGTCAAGATTGTTCCCGGCTATGAGGACTCTTCGGCAGTTACCGTAATTACCGCCGACGCTAAAATTTATATTCCTATGGACGAGCTTGTTGACTTCAAAGCAGAGCTTGAAAGACTTGAAAAGGAAAAGAAAGCCGTTCAAAAGGACATTGACTTTATTTCCAATAAGCTTAACAATCAAAGCTTTGTCGCAAAAGCACCTGCGAAGCTTGTTGACGAGCAGAGAGAGAAACTCAAGGCATACACCGAAAAAATGCGTATGATTGACGACTCAATCGAAAAAATTAAATCAAGATAACAAATTGCCGCAGGAATTATTCTTGCGGCAATTTTAATGTAAAAAAATTCTTGCAATACATAAAACTATGTGATAAACTGTTTTTGTATTAAAATTTTTCTTGTTAAGGAGAGGGTTCCAATGGCAAAATTAAAAGATATTGACAACGCTGCTGCTGAAAAGGGTAAGGGTCTTAAAACTCTTTGGCAGTTTGTAAAATTCATTTTCGTTTCACTTATCGCATTTGTTGTGCAGACATTCCTGCCGCTTCTCATCAAATTGTTTATGAGCGACGAGTTTCTCACAAGAAGCTATGATATTTGGGGCATTTTTAAGTCATCTGTTGACGCTAAAACAGGTGCAATGCTCGGTCTCGGTGTGTTTATTGCGGCTAACGTTTCAAATGTTATCGCACAGATCGTTTCTTTCTTTATCAACCGTGAAAAGACCTTCAATTCAGATGCTAACATAGCCGTAACACTTCCGATTTACATCGTTTTCACAATCGCACTTATTATTTTCTCGGCTTGGCTTTCAACAAAGTTCATTCCGTTCTTCACAGGTCTTACAGGCTCTGCCGATACCGCAATGGCAATTTCGGGTGCATTGTGCGGTGCTGTTCAGTTCTTTATTTACTTCCCGTTCGATAAGCTTCTTTTCCCCGAAAAGAAAGAAGATAAGGAAAAAAAGGCTGAAAAAGAAAGCAAATAATTATAAAACCGTTAAAAGCGACTTGAAAAAGTCGCTTTTTTCTTTGCTTTGGTGTTGTAAATCTGTATTTAATTTGGTAAAATAGATATGTTGTAAAATTTGTAAAATAGGTGGAAATTATGGCGAATACGCTTATTGTAATAGAAGGACTTGACGGAAGCGGTAAATCTACACAGATTGAGCTTTTGAAAAAGAGATTGACAGATAAAGGAATTCCGGTAAAGCAGATTAAATTGCCCGATTACGAAGACGATTCAAGTATGCTTGTGCGTATGTATCTTTCGGGCGAGTTTGGAAGCAAGCCTGAGGACGTAAACATTTATGCAACCTCTTCATTTTATGCGGTTGACAGGTACGCAAGCTACAAGCGCCATTGGAAAGACGAATATCTTTCGGGCACGGTTATTTTGGCAGACAGATACACTTCGTCAAATGCCGTTCATCAAACTGTTAAATTGCCGAAGGAGCAATGGGACGAATATCTTTCCTGGCTTACCGATTATGAATACAATAAAATGGGTATTCCGAAGCCAACGGCGGTAATTTATCTTGATATGCCAGTCGAAATTTCGCAAAGACTTATGTCGAAGCGTTATGACAACGACGAGAGCAAAAAGGATATCCACGAGGCTAATGTCGAATACCTCAAAAAGTGCCGTGAAAGCGCAATGTTTTCCGCAGAAAAATTCGGTTGGTCGGTAATTAAATGCTCCGACGGGAAAGAACCGTTATCAATCGAAGAAATCGGCAATAATATTTATGAAAAAGTCGTAGAAAAAACAGGAGATTTATTAAGTGATTGAATTTAAGAAGCCCGATATTACAGATTTGGATTGGGTAAAAAAAGCGATGGCGGAATCGGAGGAAATATCCTGCGAATACTGCTTTGGAAATTTATATATATGGTCGCAGGTGTATAACATTACAATTACCGAATATGACGGTATGTTCCTTGCAAAAAGTGAGTCGCCGAATGGTGTTTCGTTCCTCTATCCCTGCGGAAAAGGCGATAAAAAGGCAGCTATTGAGGAATTGATTGAAATTTCGCAGCTTGAGGGTAAAAAGCTTTCAATGTACAGTCTTTCGGAAAAATCGGTAAAGGAATTGAACGAGCTTTTTCCCGACAGATTTGAAATTATCCCGACGAGAAGCTTTTTTGATTATATTTACACCTCGGAGGATTTGTGCGAGCTAAAGGGCAGAAAATATCACGCAAAGAGAAATCATATATCGTATTTTAAGAATAATTTTAATTGGAATTACGAAAAAATAACGCCCGATAACATTAAAGACTGTATTGAAATGAACAAAAAATGGGAAGCTATCAATGATGACAACGTCGGACTTGACAATGAGCTTGATGCAATAAACAGGGCGTTTGATAAGTATTTTGAGCTCGGCTTTACAGGCGGACTTATAAGACGTGACGGCGAGGTTGTGGCTTATACCTTCGGCGAGCCGATAACAGATGATGTTTTTTGCACTCACGTTGAAAAGGCTTTTTCGGACGTCCGTGGCGCATATCCGATAATAAATCAGCAGTTTTGCGAAAATGAATTGATGTCATACAAATATGTAAACCGTGAGGACGATACGGGCGACGATGGATTGAGGCAGGCTAAGCTGTCGTACAATCCCACGATTTTGCTTGAAAAGTTTGACGCAGTGTTAAAGGAGTAATTGCTTTGTTGTACAGACTTGCCGAAAAAGAGGATATGAAAGCCGTTTGCAATTTGTGGCAGCGTGTTTTCGGAGACTCTGACGAGGCTTTGAATTTGTTTTTTACTACTTTTGACAACACGGACAATGTGCTTTTATGTGAAATTGACGGCAAGGTTGTTTCAATTTTAACGCTTATAAATGCAAAAATCGTTTCACCCGACAATGAGTATAACGCATATTGTGTTTATGCCGCCGCAACGGATGAAAATTATCGAAAAAACGGCATTATGTCGGGACTTTTATCCTATGCTTGCAAAATCGCAAAAGAGAGAAATGCTGATTTCCTCTTTTTGAAGCCTGCTAATGAAAAGCTGTTTTCTTATTACCGAAAAAACGGCTTTCAAGACGCTTTTTACAGAACAAAAAGGCTTGAATATAAAGGCTGTGAAAAATATGATTATTCATATGTGCAATGGGACGAAAATGCGATAAGCGTTGATAAGGTCTTTTCGGAGCTTAATTCATATGAGACGAAAAACGGCTATTTATCATTTACGGCAGAGGGCAAA
Source organism: Candidatus Fimenecus sp. (assembly GCA_052298855.1). GTDB lineage: Bacteria > Bacillota > Clostridia > Oscillospirales > Acutalibacteraceae > Fimenecus. The sequence continues at coordinate 80,195 of DAVZXP010000006.1, forward strand.
ATTATCAGGGTTGACCATTTTGTAAGCGGAAACATATTTTCCTTGCTTGACGAGCTGAAAAATGATCTGCACCCGGAGAGGATATATGTGAATTTACCCTGTAAGTCAGATGAAGACAAAAAAGAGGCTACGGGAATGATAAAGCCCTTAACCGATAAAAAACCACCTGAAAATATTTATCTTGGAATTACTTTGGAATGAGGCGAAAATATGATTTATTTGTTTTTAGCAAACGGATTTGAGGAAATTGAAGGCTTGACTGCTCTTGACGTTTTGAGGAGAGCAGGCGAGGAGGTTATGACCGTAGGCGTCGGCTCTGAAAAGATAGTCGGCTCGCATAAGGTCCCCGTAATCTGTGACACGACCGTTGATAAAATTGAAAAAACAGATGACTTAAAAGCCGTTATTCTTCCCGGCGGTATGCCCGGTACGCTTAATCTTGAGGCTGACAAAACAGTACAGGAATATATCGACTTTGCAAATAAAAAGGGTGCGTTTGTATGTGCAATATGCGCCGCACCGTCGATTTTGGGTCATAAAGGACTTTTACAGGGCAAAAAGGCTGTTTGCTTCCCCGGCTTTGAAAAAGATTTGGTGGGTGCTGACATTTGCGAAAACGGCGTTGTAAGAGACGGCAATATAATAACCGCAAAGGGTATGGGAGTTTCGCTTGAATTCGGACTCGAAATACTTGCGGTATTACAGGGAAAGGAAAAGGCTGACGCTGTAAAGGCGGCAGTTCAATCAAACTGAGAATAAGTGAACGACATAAGACCGTTAAAACAGAAGCTGCGTGCCGAGTCAAAGCTGTATAGAAACGAGCTTTCAAGCAACGAAAAAGCTGAGCTTGACTCGAAAATATCCGACCGTTTATTCAACACTTGGCAGTATAAAGGCTGCGAGGTGCTGCTGACTTATGTTTCAACTGAAATTGAGGTTGACACAAGGGAGATTATTTCCCGTGCGTTGGCAGACGGCAAGCGTGTCGCAGTCCCAAGATGCATTGACAATACACGGCTTATGGATTTCTACTTTATAAAAGACTTTGACGACCTCGAAAGCGGATATATGGGCGTGCTTGAGCCTATTCCCGAAAAATGCGAGAAAATGACCGATTTTTCAAAGGGACTTTGTATCGTTCCTGCGCTTATGTTTGACCTGTACGGCTACCGCTTGGGATACGGAAAAGGATATTACGACAGATTTTTATCAAATTTTTGTGGCGAAACGCTCGGAATATGTTATAATAGATGTGTTAGGGAAAAATTACCGCACGGTAAATTTGACAAATGTGTCGAAAAGATTATTACGCAAAGCAGAATTATAACCGTTAAAGAAGCGAAAGGAGGCAGTGCGAAATGAGTAATGACGAGAGAAAACCGTACAAGCGTGTCAGCAGCGATGAGCAGGCTTATGACGATTTGTTGAGCTTCTATTTCTCCGACACAAAACCGCACAAACCTTCCGAACGCTCAAGCACTCAAAGTGCAAAAGCACCTGCTTCAAGACCTGCAAGCAATAATGCCAAAAGCTTTAAGCTTGACATAAAGGACATTGACAGCGAGTTTAATCAGCCTGTCAGACGTGCACCGGTTAAGCGTGAGCAGTCGGAACATACTCAAATTTATAAAAAGTCCGAGCCTGCCGCTAAACGTCCGACACAGCGTAATTCCGAAAAGCCTGTCAATAAATCGGCAGATGGGTATGGGAAAATTGATTTAATGCCTGCTTTTGAGGACGATAGACGTTATATTCCAAAAAGAGAGGCGGTAATGTCTGAGTATAAGAGCGAGCCGCAGAGGCAGGTTGCTCCCGAGAGGAAAAAACCTGTACAGAAAAAAGCAAGTTCGTTTTCAGGCAAAAAGAAAAAGCCTCAGGGCGATGTTCCATACAAAAAGCCTGAAATCGTACATGATGAAAACGGCAGGGCGGTAATTGTCAAGAAAAATGAAATTCCGCCTAAAAAGAGAATTGAACTTTTCTTTAAGCAGAATAAAAAAGCGTGGGTGCTTATTGCCGTTTGTATTGCGGCGGCGGCACTTATTTCGACCTATGCGATAAGCTGTATGAACGATATTCTTGCAATCGGCAGGGACAGCGAAACGGTTGTAACCGTTAATATTCCTGCACAGACGGACACTAAGGGTGCAATAGAAATTCTCAGGGAAAATAAGCTTATAAAGCATAAATATTTTTGCAGAATTTGTGCGAAAGTGCTTGAATACAGAGACGATAACTATTTGACGGGTATTTATTATCTTACCGAGTCAATGGGACTTGAAAATATGCTTTCATCCTTTAAGAAGCCGACCGTTACGGGAGAGACTGTAACGCTTACCTTCCCCGAGGGCTATACGGTCAATCAGATTGCCGAAAAGCTCGAAAAATACGAGGTTTGCTCACAGACAGCTTTCTTTGCAACAGTTAGGGATGTTGACTTTAGCACCGAGTATTCGTTTATCGCTCAAATGGATAATAAGGATATGCGTTATCAGGTGCTTGAGGGCTATCTGTACCCCGATACCTATGAGTTTTATATCGGCGAAAATGCTTCGAGCGTTATTCGTAAGTTCCTTGATAACTTTAAGAATAAGTGGACTGCTGAATATCAGGCTCAGGCTGATAAACTCGGTATGAGCGTTGACGATATAATCACACTCGCCTCTATAATTGAGAAAGAGGCTTACGGTGCAGACCAAATGCCGCTTGTTTCCTCGGTATTCCATAACAGACTTAAAAAATCGGGAATTTATCCGACTTTGGGTTCAGATGCTACAAAGGAATACGTTACAGAGTATATTTCAAAGAGCGTTACAAACTCTGCGGAGTTGAGCAGTTATCAGAAGAATTACGATACCTATAAGTGCGCAGGACTTCCCGTCGGTGCAATCTGCAACCCCGGTAATGATGCTATAAAGGCGGCATTGTTCCCTGCAAACACAGGATATTACTATTTCTTGCACGATAACGACAAGAAGATTTATCTTGCCGCTACGGATTCAGAGCATAACCAAAATTCACTTGCCGCATTAAAGGCGAACAGTAAAAAGACTAAGTAAATAAGGCGGAGACATTGCTCTCCGCTTTATATATAACAGGAGAAAAATATGACAAGACCCGAATTATTGGCGCCGGCAGGCGACAGAGAACGATTTGATGCCGCCTTGAGTGCAGGAGCAGACGCAATTTATGTCGGCTCAACGCTTTTTTCAATGAGAGCCGCACCGAAAAATTTTGATGCAAACGCTTTGAGAGAAATTTGCGAAATCGCACATAAAAAAGGTGTAAAGATTTATCTTACGCTCAATACCGTTCCGACGAATGCTGAAATAGATATGCTTCCCGCTTATATCAGAAGCTCGGCAGAGGCAGGAATTGATGCGTTTATCGTGGCGGATATAGGCGTGCTTTCATATTGTAAAAAATATGCGCCTGATGTTGATGTTCACATTTCAACGCAGGCAGGTATCGTAAACTATCTTTCAGCAAACGAGTTTTATAATCTCGGTGCAAAGAGGATTGTTACCGCACGTGAAATCTCGCTTGATGATATAGCGGAAATCAGAGCGAAAACACCGAAAGACCTTGAAATTGAGTGCTTTGTTCACGGTGCTATGTGTGTTTCGTTCTCGGGCAGATGCCTTTTGTCGCATTATCTTGTCGGCAGAGATGCAAACAGAGGTGCTTGCGCCCAACCGTGCAGATGGGAATATGCGCTTGTTCAAAAGGACAGACAGGGTCATTATTTCCCGATAGATAACAACGAAAACGGAACATATATCCTCAACTCAAAGGATATGTGTATGATTGAGCATATACCCGACCTTGTAAAAGCAGGAATTGACAGCTTTAAGATTGAGGGTAGGGCAAAATCGGCTTATTATACCGCTGTTATCACAAACGCATACCGTGCGGCGATTGACGGCTATCTTGAAAATCCGAGCGACGACTACAAGCCCGAGCAATGGATAATCGACGAAACAAGAAAGGTAAGCTACCGTGAATACGGAACAGGCTTTTTCTACGAAGCACCGAGGATTGACGCTAATGTATCCTATGAGGGCGGTTATCGCAGAGAATGGGACGTTATGGCGGTCGTTGAGAAATGCGAGGACGGATATATTTATATCGAACAGAGGAATAAATTTTCCGTAGGAGATACTCTTGAAGCACTTGAATTCGGTAAAAAGCCCGTATCCTTTGTTGTTACGGAAATCATAAACGCAGACGGCGAAAAGGTTGAGAGCGCACCGCATGCAATGATGAAAGCAATGCTTAAATCAGACCTTGTTTTCCCGCAGGGTACGCTTCTTCGTAAACAGGCGGAGTGATTATGGATATACAGTTTATATCCGAGCTTGCAGAACGCATTTCTCTTGACAAAACAGCATTTGACAAGGCAATGTATGAACTTGAAAACAACCTTGACGGTGTGCTGTATATCAAAGAAAACGCTTCTCTTAATAATATGAAGCCTTTTGTCAAAGCTTTGAGAAAGGATAGGGAAAAAGGTGCGTCCGTGTGTCTTGCGGCGGCACTTTTGATAAGTGAGGACGCATACAAACAATACAAAAAGCTCGGTATTCCCGACAATGTGTTTTATGACACATTCAGCGATATTTCCGTATGGGTAAATACCGCAAAAAGAGAGGAAAATATCGACGGACTTTTAGAGGTTTGGTGGATTAGGCACATTTTGTATCTCAATATGTTTAAGCTCGGCAGAATGCAGTATCAGTTTTACAAAACCGATTATATATTATCAGGCTTGTCGCCGTTTCAGATCCATAAAGCACCGATAAAGAATAAAAGCAAAGTTCTCAATATTCATATTCCCGAGGGTGCTCGCCTTGATTATGCCGAATGTGAAAAGTCGCTCTCTATGGCAAGACGGTTCTTTTCGGAGTATTTCCCCGAATATGATTACAAGGGCTTTGTCTGCGACAGTTGGCTGCTTGACCCGAGAAATGCAAGGTTTATGAGCACCGACTCTAACATAATGAAATTTTCAAATTTGTTTTGCACGGTGCTGAAGCCTCATAAGAATAACAAGGAAATTATACGCAGACTTTGGGGAAAGCAAAACGAAAAAACCGATTTTTCTCTTTTGTCGGAGGATACCGATTTGCAGAAACGAACAAAAAATTATTTGCTTCTCGGCGGAAAAACGGGAAACGGGTACGGATTTATCCTTAAATAAAAATTACACCTTTGCCAATAATAAGGCAGAGGTGTTTTTATGTATAAACGCATTGCTGAAATGTTTTTTGTCTTTTGCCTGCTTTTGGGCGTGCTGCTTGCGAGATTGGTTATTATAAACTCAACCGATATTAAAGCTGCTTCAAAAGCTTCCAATTCAATGAGCATTACCGCCGATATAAGTAGGGGAACAATATACGATTGTAATATGCAACCGCTTGTGAATGAGAAAAAAAGCACATATATTGCAATTAAACCGTCAATTTCGGCACTTTCGCAGGCGAGCAGTGTAATTTCACCCGAGGAGCAAAACAAGGCGTATGAGCGAATTTCAGGCGGAAAAATAGGCGTTGCAAAGGCGACGGGTAACTTTTCAAATGAAAACGCCGTAACCTTTACAAGAATAAACCGCTATCAGGATGATGGCTTGTGCGTTCATTTGATAGGCTATACTGATGCCGACGGCAACGGAGTCAGCGGTATTGAAAAATATTATAACGATTTATTAAAAAAGAGTTCGGGAATCATTAAAATATCCTGTCCCGTTGATGCAAAAGGCAATATCTTGGCAGGAGGAGAAATTAAGGCGATTAGCGACGGCTACGGAACTGCCGCAGGGCTTATGCTGACTGTCGATAAGGATATTCAGACGGTGTGCGAGAAAGCCTTGAGCGAGTTCTCAATAGAAAAAGGCGCAATAGTCATTTTAGATGTTAAAACCTCTGAAATTAAGGCTATGGCAAGTGCTCCGAGGTTTAATCAGAACGCCCCTGCCGAAAGCCTGAACGATGAAAACGGCGCATTTATAAACAGGGCGATTACGCCTTATTCGGTGGGCTCTGTCTTTAAGCCGATAACCGCAGCGGCGGCGATAGAAAACGGTATACCTCAAAGCACCGAGCTCACCTGTACGGGATATGCTACCGTCGGTTTATCGGAGTTTGGCTGTCATAACCGTTCGGGTCACGGCACGCTTAATATGTATTCTGCAATGGCGCAGTCGTGCAATCCGTATTTTATAAACCTTGCTATTATGACAGGCAAGGAGAGCATCTGCTCTTTGGGAGAAAATCTCGGCTTAGGCAAGGAAATCGAGCTTTGCGACGGCTGGCTTACTCAAGGCGGAATTATGCCGAGTGCCGAAGAAATTATGTCCTCGCAGGACCTTGCCAATCTATCTTTCGGGCAAGGCAGACTTTTAGCATCTCCGCTTCAAATGACTGCGGTGTATGCGGCAATAGCAAACGGCGGAGTTTACCGTGCGCCAAGTCTTATGAGGTCGATTATAGATAAAAACAGGCTTGAATATATGAGGGCAGAGCTGCCTTTTTCACGCCGTGTTATGACCGAAGAAACGGCACAAAAGGTCGGTGAGCTTTTGAATTTTACTACCGAAAACGGCAGTGCGAGTAAGGCAAAGCCCGATAATATGCGAATTGCCGGAAAAACCGCCACGGCACAAAGCGGACAGTTTGACTCAAACGGTAACGAAATAACGCAATCTTGGTTTTGCGGATATTTTCCTTATGAAAATCCAAAATATGCCGTAACGGTTCTAAAGGAAAACGGTACGGGAGGCTCGTCGGACTGTGCTCCTGTATTCAGATACATTGCGGAAAATATAAATTAACAAAAATACCTCTGTAAGGCCTAAATCCTACAGAGGTAAAGTTTTATTTAAGCAAGCTTAACCTTTTCCCAAAGTGAAGCGAGATAGTCAAGCATATCCTGATCAAGATTGTGGAAGTATTCACATTTAACTTCTTTTTTAGGATAGAGCACCTCGCTGTCCTTGTATTCGTATCTGTCGTCCGAAAGAACTGCCGTGTTCGGGCAAAGGTAGCCGAGAAAATTTGCGTTTGCAAGTGAAACCTCAGGCTCACACATATAGTTTATGAACAACTCCGCCGCCGCCTTGTTCTTTGCGTTAGACGGTATGCACATAGCGTCGATAAAGATGTTTGTGCCCTCGTCGGGATAAACAAACGCAAGGTCGGGGTTTATATCTGCCATTGTAAGATAGTCGCCTGCATAGTAGGGAGCAATAGCAGCCTCGCCCATCTCCATTTTGTCAAACACCTCGTCCATTACATAGGACTGAATAAGAGGCTTTTGCTCAATAAGCTTCTTTGCCGCCTCATCCCACTGTGCTTTATCGGTTGAGTTTACGCTGTAGCCTAAAAGGTACTGTGCAATACCGAAAGCATCTCTTGAATTGTTGAATGTGAGGATTTGTCCCGAATACTTTTCATCCCACATAACGCTCCAACTTGTCGGTACTTCGTCAACCATAGTTGTATTGTAGATAAGACCTACCATACCGCCTGTGTATGCAACCGTGTATTGACCGTCGGGATCAAAATATGCGTTTTTGTATGACTGAGAAATGTATGAAGCGTTCGGCACGTTTTCAAAGTTAATGGGCTGAAGCATATTTTCTGAAATCATTCTTGCAATCATATAGTCGGATGGGATAAGCACATCATAGCTTACGCCGCCGCTTTTAAGCTTTGAATACAAGTCCTCGTTAGAGTCGAACATTGCATAGTTTACCTTTATTCCCGTAAGCTTCTCAAACTCCTTTATAACGTTGAGAGAGCCCTCAGAGCCGTCTGAAATATATTCGCCCCAGTTATAGACGTTTATTTCCGTGCCCTTGAGCTCGGGAACGTCGTAATTGCCTTTTAATGCGTCAACATTGAGCTTTTCGGATGAATTTACGCAGCCTGAAAGCGCAGTTATACTTAAAAGCATAACAAGTGTCATAATAATACTGATAACTTTTTTCATTTGTTTTTCCTCCTGTGAAAATCAAAGCTCTTGCTTGCTTTGTTCCTTCTTTTCGCTTCGTACCTGCATAATATTCATAAGTACAAGCAAAACGAGAACAGCAACAAAAATAAGCGTGGAAAGGGCGTACATATCGGGCTTTACCTTCTTCTTTGTCATTGAAAAAATGACAATCGGAAGCGTCTGAAATTTAGGACCGCTTACAAAATAGCTGATTATAAAATCATCAAGCGAAAGTGTAAACGCCATTATAAAGCCCGTTATAATTCCTGAAGATATATTCGGTAAAATAACCTTAAAAAATGCCTGAACAGGCGTACAGCCAAGATCCTGTGCAGCCTCGGCAAGATGCGTATCTGTCTGACGAAGCTTTGGAAGCACCGAAAGGATAACATACGGCAGGTTGAATGTAACGTGCGCAATCAGAAGAGTGGGGAAGCCCAATACGTCCGACATTCCGACAAGCTTACCTACAAAGACGAAAAGCAGCATAAGCGAAACGCCCGTTACTATTTCCGGATTCATCATCGGTATATTAGTAACCGTAAGAATTGACGATTGAACCCATTTCTTTTTAATGCTGTTAATTCCCACAGCCGCCGCAGTACCTATCACGATTGAAATGACCGAGGAAACGACAGCTAAAACAAGTGTGTTTCTCAATGCGGCAAGGGTAGTTGTGTCGTTAAACAGCTCGCCGTACCATTTAAGCGAAAAGCCCGTCATAACACTTGTGCTTGCCGATGCGTTGAATGAAAGCACAATCATAACAAGCATGGGCGCATAGAGAAAAATCATAATAAGCGCAATATAGAGATTTGAAAGAGCTTTTTTCATATGATTATCGCTCCTTCCTCATTGTCGGCAAACTTATTCATAATAATCATACAAATAATTATCATAACCATAAGCACCAAAGAAAGCGAAGCGCCGAGATTGTAGTTGTAAGCCGATTGGAACTGCATTTCAATCGAGTCGCCCACGAGCAAGTATTTACCGCCGCCGAGCTTCTGACTGATATAGAACGTGCTGACCGACGGGACAAAAACCATAGTAATTCCCGAAATTACACCGGGGAGGCTTAACGGGAAAATTACTCTTTTGAGCACTCCGAAGGAGTTGCAGCCGAGGTCCTGCGCCGCCTCAACAAGACGGTAATCGAGCTTTGACATAATCGAATAAATCGGCAAAATCATATACGGCAGGAAGTTGTAAACCATACCAAGTATAACTGCACCGGGTGTGTTAATCATATGAAGCGGACCTATGCCTATTTTAGAAAGCAGGGTGTTGATGATGCCTGTGTTCGCAAGAAGCGTTATCCAGGAATAGGTACGGATAAGGAAATTCATCCACATAGGAAGCATAACAAGCATCATAATCGTACGCTGTTTTGACATACTTGAGCGTGACATAATATATGCCAACGGATAAGCGAGCACAAGGCAAATAAGCGTAGCAACAAAGGCATACCAAATCGAGCGTATAAAGGTTTGCGAATACGCACCGAGAGCCGTTATGTTAGCCAAAGTCCAATCGCCGTTTCTGTCTGTAAAGGCATAGTAAACAACCATTATCATAGGTGCGATTATGAAAAGCACAGACCAAAGCAAATAAGGCGCATTGATAAACGATTTAACAGCAGAGGATTGTTTCATTATTCTTCTTCCTCCGTAACAGTCGGGTCGGAAAGCTCGTCGAACTCCTCACTGAACGAACTGTAATCGCCGTAAAGTCCCGAATATTCGGACTTTTTCATTATGTGCATTTCGTCGGGCTTTATGGATATGCCGATAGTATCGCCGACTTCGCTTTTCTGCGTTGTCTGTATCATCCACTTAAAGCCGTCAATGTCAACTATAATTTCATAGTGAACGCCCTTGAAGGTGACCGAGGTAACCTTACCGCTGAGCATACCCTGACCCTCGGGAAGAACGTCAATATCCTCGGGTCTGATAACAACGTCAACCGGCTCGTCCTTTTTGAAGCCCTTGTCAACGCATTGGAAGCGCATACCCGAAAATTCAACCGAAAAATCCTCGTGCATAACGCCGTCAAGAATATTACTCTCTCCTATAAAGTCGGCAACGAAAGCGTTTTTCGGCTCATTGTATACATCAAGAGGTGTGCCGATATGCTGAATTTCGCCGTTGTTCATAACAACGACGGTATCGGACATCGAAAGCGCTTCCTCTTGGTCGTGCGTAACATAAATAAAGGTTATGCCTAATTTCTGCTGAATGTTCTTAAGCTCGATTTGCATATCCTTACGGAGCTTTAAGTCAAGCGCACCGAGCGGCTCGTCAAGAAGAACGACTCTCGGGTCAACCGCTAAAGCTCTTGCGATGGCAACTCTCTGCTGCTGACCGCCCGAAAGGGAGTTGATGTTTCTCGAACCGAAGCCTTTAAGGTTAACAAGCTCAAGCATTTCATCAACCTTTTTATTGATGACCTTTTTGTCTTTAATCTTCTTTACTTTAAGTCCGAATGCAATATTGTCATGAACGTTCAAATGCGGAAATAACGCATAACGCTGAAAAATGGTGTTTACCTGCCTTTTATAAGCGGGAACACCATCGATATTTTTTCCTTCAAAAATGACATTTCCTTTGTCAGGCTGTTGGAAGCCGGCTATTATTCGGAGTGTGGTAGTTTTACCGCAGCCGGACGGTCCTAACAGGGTAACAAATTCACCGTCGTGGATTTGAAGATTGATGTTGTTAAGAATAGTTTGTTCGTCAAAGCTGACGCTGATGTTTTGAAGGTCGATAATTACAGGATTGTTGTTCAATTATGCAGCCCCTTTCCAACCGATAGATATAGTTGGAGATGCGTTTTGGCACCTCCTAATTGGTATGAGATAAATATTAGATATAAAATCGAAAAATGTCAATAGTTTTTGGATATTTTTTTACTTAAAATCTTGTCGAAATGTTTTTAATGTGATAAAGTATTTTTAATATGACTTTTACGGCGGTGATTATATGGAACTGTTTATTATAAGACACGGCGACCCTGATTACGCAAGGGACTCTTTAACCGAAAAGGGAGTGCGTGAGGCGAAGCTTCTCTCTGAACGAATGGAAAAAGAAAACATAGATTATTTTTATTGCTCTCCGCTTGGCAGAGCACAAAAAACAGCGTCATATACTATGGAAAAATATTCCGATAAGGAAATGCCTACGCTTGAATGGGCAAAGGAATTTCAAGGAACAATCGGCAAGGGCGTTTTCAAAAAGCAATGCTGGGACAGAAAGCCTGCCTATTGGACAAAGTTTGACGACTATTATTCTTATGATAAATGGATGAATGTAAAGCTTATGCGAAAAGGCGATGTTGAACGGCATTATAAAGCTGTGTGCGACGGTGTGGATGAGCTTTTGGAAAAGCACGGCTATAAAAAAGACGGCAGAATTTACAAGGTGACAAATTCAAATCACGATAAGATAGCGATTTTCTGTCATTTCGGAGTTGAGAGCGTTATACTTTCAAGAATTTTCAGCGTTTCGCCGATGATTATGTGGCATAATTTTGTTGCACTTCCCACTTCCGTTACAAGACTTGTAACGCAGGAGAGGGAAAAGGGTAAGGCTATTTTTACTTGCGTTCAGTACGGAGATTTGAGCCATCTTTATAAGGGCGGAGAGGAACCGTCATTCCAAGCAAGATGGTGCGAGTGCTATGAGGACGATACAAGGCATTAAAATTCATATAAAAAAGAGCTTGAATTTCAAGCTCTTTTTTCTTCCCTATTTTTCTATATAAAGCTCCTGAAGCGTTGAACATTCTCTCGGAACGGTTTTTAATCCTTTGTAATCAATGTTTTCCGCATATCTTACAAACAAGGAATAGCAGGGCAAATCCCAATATTCGCTTTCTTCGTGCGAATTTAAATAGTAATGCGATACCCTTGAAATTTCGGGATAACCGCCCATTGAAATATCACTCGGCTTTTCACGAACGGTAAGCTGTTCTGCCGTGCTTCTGTATACGGAATTGATATTTTCAAGCTTAACATTTTTAACCTTGTATATTTCGTTTCCTGCCTTACAGCCTGTTATTGCCGACGGAAGCTCTGTGTTTATGGCGTTTACATTTGAAATTGAAATGTTTTTGATGCTCCCGACCTTTTTATTGTCATATTTAAGCCTGTTCCCGAGCCATATGAGAAGCGGAGAGCTTATGCCATCCATTTCAATATTTCTTATTTCAACGCCGTTGATATTTGCGCCGTCAGCCGACTCGATTGCAATTCCCGAATATCCGCCTGTAATTCCGTCCGGCAGGAAAAATTCACAGCTTTGCATTTTTACATTTTCGACATCGCAAGGTGACTCCGTTCCTATTTTGAACCAATTTGCAAAGGTAGTCATAACGCAATTACTGATTTTAACATTGCTGATTTTATTGTAAATCGGCTTTAATACGATAGCGTCATCACCCGTAGCAATAAAGCAGTTTTCTATTTCGCATCCGTCACCGCCGCACAAATCAATTCCGTCTGTGTTTGCGACACGCATATCATTGTCAATAACGGTATTTTTAATCATAACATTGTCGCAGTTTTCAATGACAAGAGTCCAGCTTGCCGACTCGTCTAAAATTACGCTGTCAACAATAATATTTTTACAACTTTTAAATTTCAAAACGCTGTATCTGTTTTTTGTCTTTGAAAAGCGTATGCGCTTACGTGCTTCGATAATTCTTGTGTATAAATTAAACTCGCAGAGGGCGAAAAGCGGCTCGGATATTTTAGGCTCATTCGTATAGCTTCTGCCGCTTCCGCTGATTTTTCCGCCGCCTGTTACGGTTATGTTTTCGCAATTTTCAGCGTATATCACACCGCCGAAAAGGGGAAAACTGCTTTTTTCATTTTCCTCAAAGCTCATTGAAATAAGCTTTGCGTTTTCCGGAATAAACAGCGTCATATCGCTCTTTAGCGTAATTGTAGATATTTTATACTCGCCGCTAGGAATATAAACCGTTCCGCCGATTTCCAATGAGCTTATGCACTCGTTTATTCTCTTTGCGTTTTCTTCGGGAGAAAAATCCTCAGAAATACTCGGAATAACGCAGTCTGTCGGTGCTGTCATTTGCTTAATGTACTTTTTATACGGAATGTTTACAATCCTTGTGGCATTTTCGTTTGCATGATATTTTGTCGGAGTTTTTCCGAGTGTTTTTGTACTTTTTAATTCCATTTTAACAGGTGCATAAGCTTGTGAATTATCCATAATTTCTCCTAAAATAAGGGAAGAGCGTATAACTCTTCCCTTGAGTGATCAGATAATCGGTTTGATTGTGAATTTGAACCTGATTTCGTAATCGAAAACAAATCTGTATTTTTCGAGCGTATCGGGGCCGCAGCTGTTTGTACCTGCGCCTCTGTGGAAGCCGTCAATAGAAACAAAGGTTGTGTTTTCGTCCTTCAAATCTTCTCTGTGCTGAGCCTTAACAAGAGACTCCTGAGTGTAGTTGTGAACACTAAAGCTGAATTTCGGATGAGCGACAAACTCGACACCCTTTCCGTCCTTATCCGTGATTTTAAGGTATTTTGTACCGCCGTGATTGCCGTTATCTTGCGGTAAAATATACGGCTCGTGCATTTCTTCGACGGTTGACTTATAAACACCGATAAGAGCGTGACGGTTAATATCGCAGAGATTTTCCTTTTCGCCTCTGCCGTAATATTCAACATATTTAAGCTCGGGCGGAAGCTCAAGCGTAACACCGAATCTCGGAATATCCTTATCGGAGAACGGCTCTCTTGCAAGGTTTGTCCAAACAGATATAGAACCGTCTGCAAAAATAGTATATTTAATATCACTTCTGTAAAGCTTTTTCTTCTTGGAAGCAATCATATATTTTACAAGCACTACAACCGAGTCATCTTCACTCTCAAACGAGAGCGACATAAACTTAGGCTTAGCGTTTGACAGCTTCTTGACGCTCCATTTCGGAGACGGACCGTGTGAGTCGTTATCAATCGGAGCACGGTAAACGTTCGGCAATAAGCCCTTTATTCCGCCTGCGGGCATTGAATTCATAAGCTCTGTGCCGTCGCAGGTGTAGCTTGCAAGCTCGCCTGTTTTTTTATTAAACACAACCTTGCCGTTTTCAAAGGAAATGCCTACGCTGTCAGCTGTTTCCATAACGGTAAGCTTCTTTGCTTCGGGAACTTTGTATTCTTTTTCAATATCTTGAAGAATAAACTGCTCTTTCGCTATTTCAAAGCCTGCTTCGTCGGTATATGTAATGTTGAGCTGATAATCGTCGTTAGTGTTCGGTCTTGAATAGGGGATTTTAACAATTTCAAAGCTTGACGGAAGAACATCGTGTTCAAGCGTTCCGCTTTCCGATTCGACACCGTTTTTCATAAGTGCCCAATTGATTTTAATATAACTCGAGCTTTTGAATGAATTTGTGTTCCAAAGCTTAAATCTGTTCGGAGAGAGCATTTCAAGTCTCAACGGACGGTAAACCGTTTTCATTTCATATGCGCCCGTGTGCGGAGTTCTGTCGGGATACATAAGACCGTCAACACAGAAATTGTTGTCGTGCATTTTCTCGCCGTGGTCGCCGCCGTAGGTGTATTCATAAGCGTATTTGTTCTTCGGGTCTGACAAATCATGCCATACGGCGTGGTCTGCCCACTCCCAAATGCAACCGCCCATAAGGTTGTTGTATTTGTAGAAAATCTCCCAATAATCTTCAAGGCAACCGGGACCTACGCCCATTGCGTGGCAGTATTCGCAAAGAAACAAAGGCTTTCCGATATACTTGTTGCCTCTTTCCTTTTTACCTGTTTTTTCGCAGTTTTGCGAGCTTGTGTACATCTCGGATATAACATCATAACCAACTCGCTTTGTTCTGACAGCGCCCTCATAGTGAACGGGAATTTCGGGGCACATACCGTTTAAGAACATATAACAAATATCCTGACATTTATAACCGCCCGATTCGTTTCCGAGTGACCACATTGTAATTGACGGGTGGTTTCTGTCTCTGTAATACATACGGCAAACCCTGTCCATATATCTGTTTGCCCATTTAACATTGTTACTTATAAGATTAGGCTTGTATAAGTGGTTGGGACCGATGCTTCCCGTGCCGTGAGTTTCAATATCAGCCTCGTCAACAATATAAAAGCCCATAATATCCGCAAGGGTCAAAAGCATCGGGTCGGGCGGATAGTGCGAGGTTCTGATTGCGTTGACATTAAACTCCTTCATAAGCGTAAGGTCAAGCTTAATATCGTCGGCGGACATAACATATCCGTTCTTTTCGTTCGTGTCGTGGTGGTTTACACCCTTGAACTTAATAGCCTTTTTATTGAATTTGAAAATGTCTGCAATGATTTCAACAGACTTAAAGCCCGTATAGTTTCTTATAATGCTGACAGTTTTATTATCCCTTTTAAGAGTGATATACATTTCGTATATGTAGGGGATTTCGGCACTCCATTCATTAACGCTCAAGCTTGAAAAATCAAAGCAAACGTGGTGCTCGGCAGGCTTTTCTTCCGATAAAATACACTTGTCTTTATCGTAAAGCTCAAGCTTTACCGTGCAGTTATCCAATTCGCCGTGTAAATCAACGCAGGTGTGGAGGTCATAGTTAGCACCGCCGACATTTTTCGTCTTTATCTCGTAATCGTTTATATAACAGCCGTCGTATTCATAAAGCAATACATCACGGAAAATTCCGTTTTCTCTGAACATATCCTGACATTCAAGGTATGTTCCCGTTGACCATCTGCGAACAACCGCAACAAGTTCGTTTTCACCGTTTACAAGGAAGTCGGAAATATCAAACTCCGCAGAGTTGTGCGAGCCTTCGCTGTATCCGACAAATTCGCCGTTTACATACAAATCAAGGCACGAAGCAACACCGAGAAATGAAATAATATGTATCTTTTCTGCGTCCTTAATATTAAATTTCTTTCTGTACACGCTCGCCGCAAAATCATCGGGAAGTTCGGGCGGATAGAGAGAAAACTCATATCTTGTATTGAGATATACAGGCGGACGGTAGCCCGTTCTCTGCCAAGTTGACGGAATGTGGATTTTGTCAAATTGCACTCTGTCCGGCTCAAAGTGAGTGGGCATAACGCTCATTTTATCATAATATTTGAAATCCCATTCGCCTGAAAGCACGGTTACCGTATCGCTTTGATATCTCTCCGTAAGGTAATCTGTTGCTTTTAATTTTTTGAGCGAACGGAAAGGAATTGCATACGCTCTCGGTCTTAATTTGTTGATTTCAAAGACATCGAAATCTCTGTAATTGTTGTTTTTGATTGAATATTCCATGAGATAATCCTCCTGATATACTACTTATTTAATCTTAACATATATCGTCGGGCATTACAATCAAAAATTTAGTGAAAATAATTATTTTTATTGACATAAGATTATATGGCTGTTAAAATAAAGTGTATCAAATAAGACACTTTTGGAGGGCGTATGATAAAAAAATCGATTGTCGGCAGAGTTGACGCTTTACTAAAAACGGATTTGTTTTCTTCGGTCGGTAAAGAAAAACTTGTTTCGATTTGTAAGAATTACTGTCAAAACAAGACGTTTCAAAAAGGTAAAACGGTTTTTTCAAAGAACACGAGCGAAAAGTGCATAGGAATAATAGCTGACGGAACGGCGAGCGTAAAAAAAGAGCATGTTGTTATAAATCATTTGAAAACAGGCGATATTTTCGGTGCCGTAACGCTTTACAACGATTGCGACAGGTTTGTAAACGACATTGTCGCACAGACGGAATGCACCGTGATTTTTATTTCAAAAGACGGGATTGACAGCTTGCTTTCGAGAAGTCCCGAGTTTGCAAAAAAATATATCAAGTATCTGTCGCAAAGAGTTTATTTTCTCAACGAAAAAATCGAGGAATACACCGCACCGAGTGCTCGGGATAAGCTGCTTGCATATTTTAAGAAAAATGCGGTTGACGGGAGCTTTGTTTTGAATGAAAAAATGACCGAGCTTTCAAAACAGCTTAATATAAGCAGGGCAAGTCTTTACCGTGCCATAGACGAGCTTTACAACAGTAAAAAAATTGAAAAGGACGGAAATACAATCCGTTTATTATAAATTAAATTCAGGAGGTAATCATTTTGAAAATCAAAAAAATTTCAGCTTTAATCATCGCAGTAATTATGCTTTTGTCTTTTGCTTCTTGCACAATGGGAGATAAAACGCCAAAGGCGACGAACACGCAGATAAATATCACCATGCTTAAAGGCCCTACGGGCATAGGTGCGGTCAAGCTGATGTCCGACAGCGATGCGGGTAACACATTAAACAAATATACCTTTTCGCTTTCGTCCGATCCTACGGATATTTCGGGCGGAATTATAAACGGCAGTATAGATATTGCGGCTTGTCCGTTAAATCTTGCGTCGGTGCTTTATAAAAAGACAAACGGAAATGTTCAAATGCTTGCCATAAACACACTCGGCACGCTTTATATCGTTTCTAAAGACCCGACAATTACAAAATTAGCTGACCTTGAGGGCAAAACGATAGTTACCGCAGGACAGGGAGCAACTCCCGAATATGTCCTTAATTATCTTTTAGAAAAGAACGGACTTACCGATAAGGTTACGGTTGAATACAAATCCGAGCACGCAGAGGTTGCAACGCTTGCATTGTCGGGCGAAGCGGATACCGTGCTTCTGCCCGAGCCCAATGTAACGGCAGTTCTTTCTAAAAGCGACAGCTTTGCGGTTGCGGTGGATTTGAGCAAGGAATTTGAAAATGCTTCGGGCGTTTCTCTTGCTATGGGCTGCATAATAGCGAGAAAGGATTTTGTTGAAAATAACAAAAATGCCGTTGAAGCATTTTTATATGAATACAAGAATTCAATAGAGTATGTTGCAAACGATACAGACGGTGCTTCCTCTCTTTGCGAAGCTTACGGAATAATTCCTAAGGCGGCAGTCGCAAAGAAAGCAATACCGAATTGCCATATATCCTATCTTTCGAGTGAGGATATGAAAAAGACTGCCAATGAAAATCTTACAGTTCTCTTTAACGCCAATCCCTCGTCGGTAGGCGGAGAGCTTCCTAAGGATGATTTCTGGTACGATGCGAAATAAAAAGGCTTTCAAACGTGCTTTGACGGGAGCAATATGCGCCCTGTTTTGGCTCGGAGTATGGACAGTATTATATTTTGCCGTTGACAGGGAGGTGCTTATAGCGTCTCCCTTAAAGGTGTTTATGAGGCTTTTTGAAATGGTCGGAGAAAAGCAGCTTTATATAAAGGTTGCAAATTCTCTGCTTGCGATATTAAAAGGGTATTTATCGGCACTCGCAGTCGGTACGGCTCTTGCCGTTATGACCTCAAAAAGCGAGCTTTTATATTCAATATTTAAGCCCTTTATGAATGTTGTGCGCTCTACACCGGTAGCTTCGTTTATCATTCTTGCACTTGTTTGGATGAACAAAAGAAGCGTCCCTGTGTTCACATCATTTTTAATGGTTATGCCGATTGTTTGGTCAAATATATCGACAGGCATAAATTCAACCGATAAAGATATTCTCGAAATGTCAAAGGCTTATAAAGTTCCGAAGCGGAAAATTATCACAAAGGTCTATGCACCGTCTGTAATGCCCGAGGTTTATAATTCGGTAACGACAGGCTTGGGCTTTGCCTGGAAATCGGGAGTGGCCGCCGAGGTCTTGAGCACGCCGCTTAATTCGATAGGTACAGAACTGTATAATTCAAAGGTCTACCTTGAAACAACGGATTTGTTTGCGTGGACTGCCGTGATTATAATTATGAGTGCCGTGCTCGAAAAAGCGGCTGTTTATTTACTCGGAAAGCTTTTTAACAGATATAAAGGCGGTGAAATAAAATGACCGTTAAGCTGAAAAATATAAAGAAAAGCTACGGTGACAGGATTGTATTTGATAATTTTAACCGTGAAATAGTATTTGATAAGCCTGTTGTCTTAATGGGTGAGTCGGGTGTGGGCAAAACAACGCTTGCACGAATGATAGCGGGACTTGAAAAATCGGAGTTCGGCGAAATATCGGGAGTTCCCGAAGCGGTTTCGTTTATGTTTCAGGAGGACAGACTTTTGCCGTGGCTTTCGTCAAGGGGAAATGTTGAATATGTCAGCGACGGCAAAGCTGCCGATTATTACCTTGAAAGAGTGCTTTTGTGCGGGGAAAAGGATACGCTTGTATCCGAACTCAGCGGCGGTATGAAGCGCAGAGTTGCCCTTGCAAGAGCATTGGCATATAAAAGCGAGCTTGTAATTTTAGATGAGCCGTTTAAGGGGCTTGACATTGAGCTTAAAAAGAAAATGATAGCGTTGATTTTAGAGGAAAAAAGACACTTTTTGATTATCACACACGAAGCGGAGGATGCGGTCTTACTTGGTGCAAATGTTATAAATATACAGTAAAATGTTTACAAAATCGAAAAAATTGCTATAATTTATCTATTAAAACGATTTGGAGGTGTGATAGATATGAAAAGGTCCGGCTTTTATGACTGCTGCATATTTGTTGCCCTCTTTATTATTGCAATAAGTATGGTTATAACATTGAAGCTGCAAATCGAAATCAACCGTCATATCGCAATTGCGACTATGGCGGAGGTTGAGGCGGCGGCGGACTCTTCTACCGATTCATTTTCTGCAAGAAATAATGTAACTCTGGAGATTAACGACACGGCTTCAATTCCCGAGACTACCGATGTTCAGAGAGTCGCTGAAACAAAAGCTGTCAGAGCTGCTGCTCGAAGTGAGGCTCGGAGTGCTGAATCAACCAAAAAAGCAACGGTCAATACCACTGCCGATACAACCGTTGCCGTTACAGAAATCGATACGGTTCTTGTAGTAAATAAAAATTCAAAGAAAATACACAGCTCAACCTGTTCTTATTCGAAAAATATGAAGAAAGAAAACAAGGCTGTTATTTCTTCGGACGAGCTTCAAGCTTATCTTGATAAGGGCTATACCGTCTGTACTCGCTGCAAATGCTATAAGAGGTGACAAAATGAGCGATAAGAAAAATATCGATAACAGGAAAATTATTGCCGTTATGTGCGTAGTGCTTGCGTTTTTGAGCGTTTTTATTATGCTTCGTCAGGTGAAAATTTATAAAGAAATCAATGAAAGCAACGCTCCCGATAATTCCGACATATCTGTTTCATGGGTTGACGGCGGCGAAACTGTATGCGTAACCGCAACCGACGCCCCGAACGTCACGGTGCAGGCGGATATGTATGTGTTAAACATAAGCAGTAAGAAGATACACAAGCCCGATTGTCAGTACGCCAAAAATATGGATGACAAGAATAAACAGGTTATCTTCTGTGATAATATCGACGAATATTACCTGAAAGGCTATACATCCTGTTCAAAATGCCTTGCCTGACTTGAATTATAGTCATTTTGACCAATAAAATATCCTTTGAAAATGCATTTAATATGTGGGAAGAATGAACTAATTTAACAAAAAAACGGTCGGTTTTTGTTGAAAATGCAAACGAAAATAAAAAAATGTAAAAAAATCCTCTTGCTTTTTTGTGTAACATTGTGTAAAATATATAATAAATAAGTTGGCTAAATTGCATATACGGAGGCTAATTATGTCAAATAGATTGTTTCAGGGTATCGTTCATCAGATGACAGATTCAATAGACAGAGTAATAGGAGTTGTGGATGAATCGGGAACAGTTATTTCCTGTAGTGAGCTTGGAAAAATCGGCGAGGTTATTTCGTCGGAGGTTTCGGTTATATTTTCGGCTGTTTCGGAGAGCGTTGTAATTGACGGCTTCACATACAAATCCTTCGGAACGCATATGCACGCAGATTATGCTGTTTTTGTTTCGGGCGAGGATCAGCTTGCTCAGAACTATGCTTCGCTTCTTGCGATTTCTCTTTCGAGCGTTAAGCAGTATTACGACGAGAAATATGACAGGGGAAATTTCATAAAGAACGTTATTCTTGACAATATTCTTCCCGGCGATATTTACCTTAAAGCACGTGAACTTCGTTTTAACAGCGAGGCTTCAAGGGCTGTTTTCCTTATCAGAATTGTTGACAAAATCGATGTTTCTGTATTTGAGGTCATTCAGGGTTTGTTCCCCGATAAATCAAAGGACTTTGTTATCGACGTAAACGAAACGGACATAGCTCTTATCAAAGAGGTTAATCCGATGATTGAAACAAAGGACTTGGAAAAGCTTGCACGCTCGGTTATCGACAGCCTCGGTGCGGAGTTCTATTCACACGTTCTTGTCGGTATCGGCACAACTGTTGAAAACATTAAGGACCTTGCACGCTCATTCAGAGAAGCGCAGGTTTCCCTTGAAGTAGGTAAGGTATTTGACACCGAAAAGACTATTGTCAGCTATGACAATCTCGGCATCGCAAGACTTATTTATCAGCTTCCCACAACGCTTTGCGATATGTTCCTGCGTGAGGTGTTTAAGAGAGGCTCTATTGAAAGCCTTGACCAGGAAACGCTTTTCACAATTCAAAAATTCTTTGAAAACAACCTTAACGTTTCCGAGACCTCAAGAAAGCTTTTTGTTCACAGAAATACTCTTGTTTACCGTCTTGAAAAAATCAAAAAGCTCACGGGACTTGACTTGCGTGAATTTGACGATGCAATTGTATTTAAGGTTGCGTTGATGGTTAAGAAATATCTTGATTCAAACCCGATAAAATACTAATAGATGTACTTGAACGACGTGATTTGACAATATATTGTATATCTTGCATATTTATTTTATACGTTTTTGTGTAAATCTACGAATATTGTTAAATTTTATTTAATTACGTTACATCTTGCTATATTTTATGGTATAATTTAAGGCAGTATATTGGGCAGCTTATGCTCGGTACTGTCTTTTATTTTTTTGAATAACGAAAGAGAGGTCGTTAATGTGATAGAGTTTGATAACGTTTCAAAAACCTATGCAAACGGTACGGAAGCGTTAAAAAACGTCAGCCTTCGCATTGAGGACGGCGAGTTTGTTTTTATTGTCGGCTCCTCGGGCGCAGGTAAGAGTACGTTTCTCAAAATTATGATGCGTGAACAGGTACCTAACAAGGGTACTGTTATTATAAACGGTTTTAACCTTAATAAGTTGAAAAAAAAGCAAATTCCTATGTTCAGAAGAACACTCGGCATTGTCTTTCAGGACTTTAGACTTATACCGAATATGACTGTTTATGACAATGTTGCCTTTGCAATGAGAGTTATCGGCGCAAAGGAAAAGGAAATTCGAAAAAGAGTACCCTATATTTTAAGCCTTGTGGGACTTTCTTCAAAGGCACGTCAAAAGCCCAATCAGCTTTCGGGCGGCGAGCAGCAGAGAGTTGCGCTTGCAAGAGCGCTTGTAAACAATGCGGGACTTATCATTGCCGACGAGCCGACGGGTAATATCGACCCTGAGATGTCCTATGAAATTGTCGATTTGTTAAACCACATAAACGCAAGCGGCACGACAATCGTTATGGTTACTCATGAGCATAACCTTGTCCGCCATTTCCATCACAGAGTAATTACAATCGATCAGGGCTATGTTGTATCCGACACGAGCGATTCCGACAAGCTTCCCGACGATTACTCGAAATATGAGGCTGCACATCCGTCGGTTGTAAGCCCTGCTTCCGTGTCAACATCAGACGAGGAAAAGAAAAAGATTGTTGAAGAAATAGTCAACGAGGATATTAAGATTGATGAAAACAAATTGAGCTCATATTATGCGCCGCCGATGTCGGACAGTGAGCTTGAAGATTTTATTTCAAATTACGGCGTCGATGTTGATGACGATACGGCGGAGGATGATATAGATTATTCGATTTATCTTGACAACCTTACCGAAAAAGCAGGAGGTGAAGATAAATGAAAGGCTCATCACTCGGATATTTAACCCGTGAGGGATTCAGAAACGTTTGGGTTAATAAGATGATGTCAATCGCTTCCGTTGCGGTGCTTATGGCTTGTCTTTTGATTATCGGCGTAGGTGCGATGGCTTATTTCAATATTAACTCGCTTCTTGATATTGTTGAGGCACAGAATATTGTAATGGTTTATGTTTCGGATGAAGCCGACGACGTTAGAACCTCGGAATTAAGGCTTTCGCTTGAAAATATGGACAACATTGCAAGCTGTGAGTTTGTCCCGAAGGAGGACGCTTTTCAGCATCAGGTCGAGCTTATGGGCGGCGACTCCGCTTTGTTCGAAGGCTTTGAAACAAGCCCGCTTCCCGATGCCTTTAAGGTCACCGTTAAGGACCTTTCAAGATTTAAGGAAACGGTCAGCGAGATTGAAAAGCTTGACGGCGTATATAACGTACGTGAAAACAGCGACCTTGCGACAAAGCTTGTGACGGTGCGGCGTGCCGTTACAATTGTCAGTGCAGGACTTGTGTCAATGCTTTTCCTTGTTGCGCTGTTTATTATTTCAAATACAATCAGAATTACAATGTTCTCACGAAAGCTTGAAATCAACATTATGAAAGCCGTAGGTGCTACAAACAGCTTTATCAGATGGCCGTTTATGATTGAGGGTGTGTTGCTCGGAATTATTTCGGCAGGCGTTTCGGTGTTACTGCTTTGGGGCTTGTATGAATTGGTTATTTACGCATTCTCCTCGGTAATTACAATGCTCGGCTTTAGCTTTGTACCGTTCCTTTCATATGTTTGGTACATCTTCGGAGCATTCCTTGCAATAGGTATAATTACAGGCAGCTTCGGAAGTATGGTTTCTATGAACAAATATCTCAAGGAGGAAAGGAGTGTCGTAACAAATGAGTAATATTAAATTTACACCTTTGTTTAAGCTCTTATCGGTTGTTCTGTGTATTGTTATGACGCTTGCAAGTGCTTCCTTCGGCGTGTATGCTGAAAGAGATTTTAAGGCGGAAATTGATGCACTTGAATCTAAAATAGATGCCAATAATGCTAAAAAAGACGATAAACAAAAAACAGTTGATGAGCTCAACGAGGAAATTGATACCTTGCAGGAGCAAATTGATGTTTATAACGCACAGATAAATGACCTTAACTCTCAAATCGCAAGCTATGATGCTATTATTGCTCAATATGAAAGCGATATAGCAAAGCTCGATGAAAGCATAAACGAAACCGGTGTTCAAATTGATAAGGTTAATGTTCAAATTGCCGATACGCAAGAGTTGCTTGCCGAGCGAATGAGAGCCTCATATATGGCAGGCGAAACCTCAATGCTTGAAATTCTGCTTGACTCCTCAGATTTTGAGTCATTCCTTACAAGACTTGAGCTTTTGAGTGCTGTCGCAAAGCGTGACAACGAATTGATTTCCGGCCTTAAAGGTAAAATTGAGGAGGCAAACAAGCTTGTTGAACAACTTAATGCTCAAAAGCAGGAACAGGTTGAAAAGCAATCAACTGTTGAGGCGGACAGGGCAAAAAGAGTTGATTCGAGAGCGCAAGTTCAAGCGGTAAGGAATTCTGTTGATAAAAAACAGAATGATATACAGAAAAAAATGAACAATATCAATTCATATATCAGCAATCTCGATCAAGAGTCTGCTGAATGGAGATTGGCAATCGCTAAAATTCAAGCACAAGAAGAAGAATTCAATAAGCAACAGAACAGTTCACTTTCAAAAGGTGATGGTACTCTTAATAAATCTGATGCCGACCATAAATATACCGTTTCTTCAAAGGGAATGATTTCTCCGCTTCAATATCCGAATGTTGTTTTAAGCGCTTGGTGGGGAAGCTACAGCGGTCATAAGGCACTCGATTACATAACTCAAGGTGCAACGGGTAACACTTACGGTAAAGAAATCCGTGCTGTTGCTGACGGAACGGTTAAGTTTGCAGAAACAGGAACGGGATCAGCGAGAAGTTACGGTAAGTATGTTTTAATCGACCACGAAAACGGTGTGGCTACAAGATATGCTCATTGTAGTGGTTTTGCTGTTTCGGCCGGACAGCATGTTAAACAAGGTGATGTTATCGCATATGTGGGTAATACAGGTAATGTACGTCCGGCACCTACTCCACAGAACCCGCACGCAGGCGCACATTTGCATTTCGAGGTTATTGTACAAGGCGTGCGTGTGAATCCCGAACCGTGGGTTCCTGCTGTTGCACACAGAAAATAACTTGAGGTGGTTGTAAATGAACAAAAAAATATCGGTGGGCGTATCTGTTGCGATAACGCTCGTTGCGGTTGCGATTACCGTTGCCGTTACAATGTCCGTATCAATGAGAACCTACAACAGCCTCATTAAGGACTTGCCAAACAGGGCGCAGATGTATTCGTATATTTCGGAAATTGACAATATAGTAAGAACAAACTATTACGGCTCAATAAACGAAATGCTTTTGAATACCGAGCTTTCAGGCGGATATGCTTCGGGACTCGGCGACAAGTACAGCAAATACCTTACCGCTGCCGAGTATGAAACGTATAAGAACGAGCTTAACGGCGAAAAGGTCGGAATAGGCATTATTGCTTATTATGACGAAACGGAAACAGCTATTTATGCGGCGGAGGTTTCCGAAAATTCACCTGCTGCGCAAAGCGGTATTTCAAAGGGCGACAAGATAATCGAAATTGACGAAGAGCCTGTTACCGCATACAACTATAACGAGCTTATGGATAAGCTTACGGGCGGAAAGCTCACAAGCGTTACGGTTCGTTTTGTGCACGACGGCGTAGAGCAATCTGTCGGTGTTGTAAAGGGCTACAGCGCACAGTCTGTTTATTACAGTGCAAACGGTTCGGTCGGATATGTTAAAATTACCGACTTCTATTCGACAACGGCTTCACAGCTTAAAAAAGCTATAAATGAGCTTTCAAAACAGAATGTTACAAGCGTTATCTTTGATTTAAGAGGCACTTCAAACGGAACAATCGAATATGCGGCTAAAACACTTGACGTTTTGGTTCCCGTTGCGAGTGAGGGCAGCGGTGCGATAGCAACGGCTCTCGATAAGGACGGTAATATTACCGATACATTTACCACGGATGCGGATAGCGTTTCAATGCAGATGATGGTGCTTGTAAACAATCAGACCTCGGGGCCTGCGGAGCTTTTTGCCTGTGACTTGAGGGACTTCGGAAAGGCTCAGCTGGTCGGCACTACAACTAACGGAAACGGAACTATGCAAAAGGCATATCAGTTGAGCGACGGCGGTGCAATTATCCTTACCGTTGCGGAGATTAAGCCTTATGTCAGCGCATCTTATAATTCTGTTGGCGTGATTCCTGACTTTGAGGTCAAGCTTGACTCGCAAAAGGAAGCGAAGCTTGCAATTCTCTCGCAAGAGGACGACGACCAATATAAGAAGGCTTATGACGTTCTTGTCGGCGAAAATTAACATTTTATTAAAGCACCTTGCATACAATTTCGTATGCGAGGTGTTTTTATGTTTGCCGTGTTGAAAATAATTTCCGAAGAAAAATCCTTATTAAAGAGAATTAAGTGCTTTTTCTCTCCGCCGTCTCCGATACTTGAAAGGGTCAATGTCAAGGGTGCCGCACCGTTTTATAAACTTGAAATCTATGAAAAGCAGTGCGGAAAGGACTGTTGTGAAGTAGCAAGAATGCTCGGCTTATGCTCAAAGGCGGTTATTTTGGCTGACGGCACGGACGCTTCAAAGACAGGTAAACTAAAAATATACAAGCCTTCTGTTTTACCGAATATAATGACAATAAATTCGGCGGAAAATAATCTTGAAAATAAAGAATATAATAAAGCTGGTTTTACGCTCGGGATAAGAGATGAAAAAGGCGCTTTTTCGCAGTATCTTGAAAAATTCGTAAATCTTGCAGGGGAAATACGTGTGTTTACAAAAAACGAATTTGCCTACAAAAACGTATGCCAAAAAATATATGAAAAATACGGCTTGTCGGTGATTGTTATAAGCAATGAGCAAGGACTTTCAAGGTGCGATATGATAATTTCGCCCGAAAATGTTTTTAACCGATATTTCAACAACTGTATTCTTGAAAAGTGCGGCGAAAACGGATATAACATATTGAAGGGAGAAGGGATAACCTTGCCGAAATATCCCGAAAGCCTGTTGCCTGTCGGCGTCGATAAGCTTACCTTTGCCTCGGCGCTTTATGAGGCTTGTGCACTCAAAAGTCTTTCCGAGCTCAAATATGATAAAATGAATGTAACATTTGAAAATGTTTTTCCGTTCGGCTCTATTGACATTAAATGAAATTTCCCGTATAATATTCATTTGTATATGGGCAAAAGCCGAAAGGAGTTTTAACAATATGTTACAGGAAACTTTGCTTAATGCCGAGGGCTATAAAGAATTACAGGACGAGCTTGAAAACTTAAAAACCGTCGGACGTAAAGAAGCTGCGGAAAAAATCAAGGTTGCAAGAAGCTACGGCGACCTTTCAGAGAACGCTGAGTATGATGAGGCAATGAGCGATCAGGCAAAGCTTGAGGCACGCATCAATGAGCTTGAAAATATGCTCAAAAACGCTAAGGTATTTGACGAGTCCTCATTGAGCAAGGACGTCATTCACATTGGCTCAAACGTTGTAATCGTTGATGACAAGAAAAATGAATTTTCATATAAGATTGTCGGCTATGCACAGGCTGATCCCGATGCAGGCAAGATTTCTGACGAGTCTCCAGTCGGCAAGGCTCTTTTGGGTAAAAAGGTCGGCGACGACGTTCAGGTAGAAGCACCTATCGGTATTCGTAGCTTTACAGTTAAGGCTATTTCATAAAAATAAAATACTCGGGCGGCAAGTCCGCCCATATTTTTTAGTAAATCGGAAGTGAAAATATGGCACAGACAAACAATCAGAACAATTCGGCTCAGCAGGATGTTAATGAGCTTCGTCAAATCAGATTTGACAAATTAAAAGAATTGCAGGATGCGGGCAACGATCCCTTTGTTATTACAAAGTACGATGTTACTCATCACAGCACAGATATTAAAGAAAATTTTGACTCTCTTGAGGGCAAGACCGTTACCGTTGCAGGCAGACTTATGTCAAAGCGTGTAATGGGTAAGGCTTCGTTTTGCAATATTCAGGACTTAAAGGGCAATATTCAGTCTTATGTAGCAAGAGATTGCATAGGCGAAGAGGAATATAAGGCATTTAAAAAAATGGATATCGGCGATATTGTCGGTCTTAAAGGTGAAGTTTTCAAGACTAAAACGGGCGAGATTTCTCTCCACGCTTCTGAACTTGTGCTTCTCTCAAAGAGCCTTCAGATTTTGCCCGAGAAGTTCCACGGACTTACAAATACAGACACAAGATACCGTCAGAGATATATTGACCTTATTATGAACGCTGAGTCAAAACAGACCTTTATCAACCGTTCAAAGATAATCAGCACTATTCGCCGTTATCTTGATTCACAGGGCTTTATGGAGGTTGAAACCCCCATGCTCGTTCCCAATGCGGGCGGTGCGGCTGCAAGACCGTTCGAAACGCATTTCAACGCTCTTGACGAGGATGTTAAGCTTCGTATTTCACTTGAGCTTTACCTTAAAAGACTTATTGTCGGCGGTATGGAGAGAGTTTACGAAATCGGCAGAGTTTTCCGTAATGAGGGACTTGATACAAGACACAATCCCGAGTTTACACTTATGGAGCTTTATCAGGCTTACACCGATTATCACGGTATGATGGACCTTACAGAAAATCTTTACAGATTTGTAGCACAAGAGGTTCTCGGTACTACGAAAATCACTTATAACGGTATCGAAATGGATCTCGGCAAGCCGTTTGAGAGAATAACTATGCTTGACGCCGTTAAAAAGTATTCGGGCGTTGACTTTAACAAGATTGAAACGCTTGAGCAGGCGAGAGCCGTTGCAAAAGAGCATCATGTTGAATACGAAGAAAGACACAAGAAGGGCGACATTCTCAACCTCTTCTTTGAGGAATTTGTCGAGGAGCACCTTGTTCAGCCGACATTTGTAATGGATCACCCGATTGAGATTTCTCCGCTTACAAAGAAAAAGCCCGAAAATCCCGACTATGTTGAGCGTTTTGAGTTCTTTATGAACGGTTGGGAAATGGCAAACGCTTATTCGGAGCTTAATGATCCGATTGACCAGCGTGAACGCTTTAAGGCACAGGAAGAATTGCTTGCACAGGGCGACGAAGAGGCTAACCACACCGACGAGGACTTCCTTTATGCACTTGAACTCGGTATGCCTCCCACAGGCGGTATCGGCTTCGGTATCGACAGAATGGTTATGCTTCTTACCGATTCTCCCGCAATCCGTGATGTTTTGCTCTTCCCCACGATGAAATCGCTTGATTCGGGCAAAAAAGCAAGCAAAGCACCTGTATCCGAAGCAGCAGAAAAACCTGTTGAAAAGATTGATTTCTCAAATGTAAAGATTGAGCCAATTTTTGAAGAAATGGTAGATTTCGACACATTTGCAAAATCTGATTTCCGTGCAGTTAAGATTTTGGCTTGCGAAGCAGTATCGAAGTCAAAGAAGCTTCTGAAGTTTACATTAGATGACGGTGAACGCAAAGACCGTGTGATTTTAAGCGGTATTCACGAGTATTACGAGCCGGAAGAACTGGTTGGTAAGACTGCAATCGCTATCGTGAACCTGCCACCGAGAAATATGATGGGAATTGATTCCGAGGGTATGCTGATTTCAGCAGTACACGAGGAAGACGGTCACGAAGGACTGAACCTTCTGATGGTAAATGACAGAATTCCGGCAGGTGCAAAGCTCTATTAAGAAGTACCGTTTTACCCAATAAAACGGGATGTACTTCATTTGTGAAAAAGCTCTGAAAATACACAAATACACCAAATTTACACCAAATGGTGCTTGAAACGGTGCAGAGCCTTAAAAATCGCATATTTTAAAGATATATGGGCAGTTCCATTGCGGAATTGCCCATTTTCAGAAAGAAAAAGATAAATTGGTATTTATAAAGGAGAATATTGATGAAACTATTTTTATGTTCGCACTTTTCAAGTGTGGGAAGTCTGATAAAGGAAGAAATTGAAAATAAGAAAGTCGCATTTATTCCAACAGCTTCGCTGCGTGAAGGCTACACCGGTTATGTCGGCTCGGCTCGAAAATTATTCAAAAAGTTGGGAGCAATCGTAACTGAAATTGATATTTCAACGGAGGCTTATTCAACGATACAGTCTGTTTTTGAAGAAGCAGATGTGATATATTTTACCGGCGGAAATTCTTTCTTTCTTATGGACCAGCTCCGTAAAACGGGAACTGATGGGCTGCTGAAAAAGGAATTGGCAAATGGAAAATTGATGATCGGCGAGTCGGCAGGCGCAATTATATGCGCTCCAAGCATCCAATATATCGAGCAAATGGATGAAAAGCCGGAGGACTACTCACAAGAAGATGATGCAGGGCTTGATTTGATTGATTTCTATGTTCTTCCGCATTATCTTACAGCACCATTTAAGAAAGTTACCGAGAAAATAATGACTGAGTTTTCGGATTTGAATCTATGCCCAATTAACAACCGTCAGGGAATTGTAATTGATGGTGAAGATTCAAAGGTTATTTGCAAAGACTAATTTGAAAATTCCAGTTTGCCAACTTGCCCTTTGAGAGAGGAGAAATCCTTTTCTCAAAAGTTTGTGCGATACTGAATGTTATGTTAAGATAGCAAGTATAGCGGGCGGGCAATTTCAATCGGAGTTGCCCATTTTTAAAACAAACAGAAATACAAATCGAAAGTTGTTAGGAAAAGGTGAATTAAAAGGCGAATGGAGCAAAAAAGTAAAAATGCGATTTCAATCATAGGTGGTGCAGATGGTCCTACAAGCATTTTTATAGCAGGACATTCAAAAAAGCAACCGTTAAAGATTAGAATCAAAAATAGCATATATAGATATAAGAGAAAAAAAGTAGAGAAGACAATAGTTGCAAATCCGCATTCTCTTTCTGAAACAGTGCAGTATGCAAAAGATAAATACGAATTGACCGAAACTGCTCCCGCTGATAGAGAATATATTGAACAAATAAAATGTCTAAAAGAAAGTTTGATTTTGCAGTATAAACCGGAACTTTTGGGTGAAATGAAGGATATTCCGGTACCGGATTTTTCTAATGAAGCATCCGTCAAAGAGTATTTGGATAAAATAAAGACTCGAAGTGAAATGATTGCTGAAATGCCAGATAGTATAATTCCTATGGATTTTCATTTGTATAAAATAAGAATTGATGATGATTTTCTTGAAATGAA
Source organism: Candidatus Fimenecus sp. (assembly GCA_052298855.1). Lineage (GTDB taxonomy): Bacteria > Bacillota > Clostridia > Oscillospirales > Acutalibacteraceae > Fimenecus. The sequence continues at coordinate 111,388 of DAVZXP010000006.1, forward strand.
GATAGATTATACTTGGAATATATTTGGAATGTCTTATTCAGGAAATAAGGCGGTAATGAAAAAATTTAAGAAAATATCCGGAGATTTATACAGTTATTACGGTGTTACTGAGGAAGATATTAAAAATAAGACAAAAAGATATTCATTACTGGTAACGAACTTGAGTTTATAACTTCCGGTTTGCCAACTTGCCCTTTGAGAGAGGAGAAATCTTTTCTCAAAGGGTTGTGCGATACTGAATGTTATGTTAAGATAGCAAGTATGGCGAGTGGGCAATTCCAATCGGTTTTGCACATTTTCTAAAACGAATAGGAATTGAAATAAGGGTCGGTAAATACCGTTATGATTAGAGAATTACAAAAAGCGGATATAAACAAAGTCGCAGATATATGGCTTGATACAAATATAAAGGCACATTCTTTTATCCCTGCTCAATATTGGAAAGACAATTTTGAATTGGTAAAAGAACTGCTGTTACAGGCTGAAGTCTATGTCTATGAGGAAAATCTGGAAATACAAGGCTTTATAGGACTTAACGGCGAATATATTGAGGGCATTTTTGTTTCTGACGAATATCAATCTCAAGGTATAGGTGCACGGTTATTGAATTATATAAAAAGCAATAGGGTTAAATTATCTTTAAGTGTGTATCAGAAGAATAGTCGAGCAATATCTTTTTATCAAAGAGAAGAATTTGAAATTCGGTGCGAAGATTTAGACGAAGCTACCGGAGAAAAGGAATATGTAATGATTTGGCAACCAAAATAATAACTTGCCCTTTGAGAGAAGAGAAATCATTTTCTCAAAAGGTTGTGCGATACTGAATGTTATGTTAAGATAGTAAGTATAGCGAGTGGGCAATCCCGATTGGAATTGCCCATTTTTAAAACAAATAGAAATACAAATAGAATGTTGTAGGTGTTATGAATGAAAAGTAAAAAATTTCCATTTTCAGATGCTCCTAATACAGCGTGCTTTACTTGCTGTCATGTATTAGAGGAAAATAAACCTATATTATATGTTTCTCATGATGAAGATGGATATTGGCAGTTCCTGTGTGGTGGAAACCATAAAGAAGAAGATGCAAGAGTGGTTTCATTAGAATCCATTTTAAGTATTGATGAAACAATGGGCAATTTAGCAGAATTGGATTATGGTGAATGTGCGGAAGCAGAAAGTGTTACAAGTGATTGGATTGTAAGACGTATGAATAAATAAAATTTTAGTGTGTCAACTTGCCCTTTTAGAGAGGAGAAATTTTTTTCTCAAAAGGTTGTGCGATACTGAATGTTATGTTAAGATAGTAAGTAAAGCGAGTGGGCAATTCCAGTCGGAGTTGCCCATTTTCTAAAATGAACGGAAATGCAAATCGGGATTTGGAGAGGCAACATGAATTCTTATAAATTACTTTTTGATTGGCAAATTTCTATGCCAGATAACTGGCAAGGCGAATACGATAAAGAGAGTGGTCAGTACATTTTTTATCCTGACAATAGTGATTTGACAATTCGTATAACACCGTTCCACGCAGAAAGGGATGGTATACTTGCACCAAGAGAAGTAATGGAAGATGCTTATATCAGAACAGTGCCAGTATCTGCAAGACAGCGAAATTTAGATTTCTACATTCCAAGCGGATTTGAAGCAAAGATATACGACGATGTATTAACGGAAGATAGCAACACTATTTATGTTGTTTATGTAGGGTATTATTCTGCGGGTGAATTATTGTCTATCAGCGTATGGAGTACCAACAGAGATGAAGGTGAACAAGCCTTAAATGTTCTTAATACGATAAGGAAGTAAGCAATCGCCAACTTCAAGTTTGTCAACCTGCCCTTTGAGAGAGGAGAAATCTTTTCTCAAAAGGTTGTGCGATACTGAATGTTATGTTAAGATAGCAAGTAAAGCGAGTGGGCAATTCCAGTCGGAGTTGCCCATTTTCTAAAATGAATGGAATACGAAGCTGAATTTTATGCGAGGTATATATTATGAAATATTTATTTATGGTGGGAATGGCGCTTGTAATATTTGGGATTTGCTTTTTGGTTACTTTTCGTAAAGAAAAAACAAAAAGATATATAGTTGTTCAAGGAAAAGTAATCGAAGTCGTCAAAAGTCTCGGGGTAGGGAATGGATTTACCTATACTCCTATCTTTGAATATCAATACAATAATAAAACATTTAGAGTTGAACACAGAATTTCATCGTTTACACCTAATTGCACATATAAGGTTAATGATGTTGTGGAACTAAGAGTATATGAAGATAAGCCGGATAAAGCTATTGTTAACAGCAAGAAAAATTTGATAATGCCACTTGTTTCGGGTATAAGTTCCATAATTCTTGGCATTGTATTCGTTATTATATATGCTTTATTTAAGTAATTCACAAATTCCGGTTTATCAACCTGCCCTTTGAGAGAGGAGAAATCTTTTCTCAAAGGGTTGTGCGATACTGAATGTTATGTTAAAATAGCAAGTATAGCGAGTGGGCAATTCCAATCGAGATTGCCCATTTTCTAAAATGAAAAGCAAATTCAATAATTGAAAGGAGAAGGTATAATGGAATTTAGAGAAGATATAGGACAGTATGTTTTTGAGTATGAGGGACTGATTTTTGCTTGGGATGAAGAACCAGAAGAAGATATTCAGGATACTGTAAAAACTTTGGCTAATAATTATTTTAAGCATTTGGACGGAATAATTGATTTTATGCTACCTGATATTAAAGAAATATACGGACAAGTTACTGTTGAAGATGTAAAGAGAAATCTTGGCAGACCTATTGTCGATTATGATAATGGGAAAGTGACTTATTGCGAACAGTCATTTGATGATTGTCATATATTTGAGTTTGAATTTATGGACGATGCTTTTGAAAAATTGCAGTATTTTTCAATAGATGGTTAGTAAATAATATAATCAATTTGTCTATTTTCCCTTTGAGAGAGGAGAAATCCTTTTCTCAAAGGGCTTTTTTGATTTTACGGATATTCGCAAACTACAAGATAAATCCAAAACTTCATATACTCTAAGCGCAATAAGATTGAGGTTTTAATTGCAAATTGTCTGAATGAAATTAAATAAGCGGAATAAAAAGAATTTATTTACAGTTTTGCTTTTTGACTTGAATAATATATGAAATAGTGCTATAATTCTAACCATCTCATCGATGATTTTTTTACAAAATAACAAGAAAAAGGGTGGTTATGTGTCAGTAAAGGCAAAAAAGGTACTAAAAATCATTTTGATTATTCTTCTTGTGGCGGTTTTGATTGTAGGCGGATATGTCGCTTATGTTATGATTGACTACCACAGAATCGAGGACAAGCAAGCGTTGCAAATTAACGACGTTACAAATGAAGCGGCTCTTGTCGATAAAGAGTATAAGGTCATTTCGTACAATATCGGTTTTGCGGCTTATACTCCCGACTTCGGCTTCTTTATGGACGGCGGTACAAAGAGCCGTGCGAATTCCGAGGAGTCTGTTAAGAGCGTAATTGACGGAATTGGCGATTTTCTTAAATCCGAAAACCCCGATATTCTTCTTGTCGAGGAGGTAGACAAAAAAGCAACTCGCAGTTATCATTATGACCAAGAGGAAGCACTTCGAAATAAGCTTGACGGATATGATTCAATGTTCACGGTAAACTTCGACAGTCCGTATCTTTTCTATCCGATTACCGAGCCTCACGGCAAATCCTATGCCGGTATGTTGACTTTGTCTAAGTTCAATATCGAAAGCGGTTTAAGACGCAGCTTGCCGATTGAAAACGGCTTTATGAAATTCGTTGACCTTGACCGTTGCTATTCCGTTTCAAGAATTACCGTTGAAAACGGCAAAGAGCTTGTGCTTTATACACTTCATCTCTCGGCATACACCTCCGACGGAACAATCGCAACCGATCAGCTCAAAATGCTTATAAGCGATATGCAGGCGGAATATGAAAAGGGTAATTATTGTATAGCAGGCGGCGACTTCAACAAGGACTTGCTTGGCGATTCGGGCAAGATTTTCGGAATTGACGGCGCAGATTACACTTGGGCACAGCCTGTTGACTCAAAATTGTTTGACGGAACAAATCTCAAACTTGTTGCTCCTTACAATGAAGAAAATCCGATTCCTTCGTGCAGAAATGCCGACGGGCCGTATCACGACAAGCAGTTTGTACTTACTGTTGACGGCTTTATAGTTTCCGACAATGTTACCGTTACAAACAGTGACGTTTATGACCTTCAGTTTAAGTATTCTGATCATAACCCCGTATATATGACCTTTAAGCTTAACAAATAATTAAAATAAGGCGGACAGTTCTTTTGAATTGTCCGCTTGGCTTTTGCTTGTAATGTTACTTATTATTGACTTTAATCCGTTAAAAAGATAAAATACTGTTAGTTTATAATTGTGAGGCGGATTTTGTGAATATAACAGTATATCTCGGTGCACTTGAGGGTAATGATAAAGCGTTAAAAGATGCGGTTATTGAGCTCGGTAAATGGATAGGAGAAAGCGGTAACGATTTGGTTTACGGCGGCTCTGATTCGGGTCTTATGGGAGTTATCGCAAGCAGCGTTCTTTCGTCAGGCGGTAAGGTAACGGGCGTTGAGCCTCAGTTTTTTATTGACGCAGAGCTCCAATATGACGGGCTGACAGAGCTTATCGTAACGAAAGATATGTCAGAGCGAAAAAATAAAATGATTGAATTGGGCGACGCTTTTATCGCTTTCCCGGGCGGCACGGGAACGCTTGAGGAAATTGCGGAAATTATGTCAAAGGTATCACTCGGACACCTTGACGCACCTTGTATTTTATATAATCTCAACGGATATTATGATGGTCTTAAAGTCTTGCTTTCACATATGATTGATATGGGACTTTCAACAACGGAAAGGCAAGAGGGTATTTATTTCGTTGAAAATCTTGATGAAATAAAGCAAATTTTAGCTTGATAAAGGAAATGAACTTATGATTTTATATTTTTCAGGAACGGGAAACAGCCGTTATGTCGCAAACAGAATATCGGAAAGAACAAATCAAGCTTTGCTTTGCCTTAATGACAGAATAAAGGCGGAGGACTTCTCTAATATCACAACAGGAGAAAACGTTGTTTTGGTAACCCCGACCTATGCTTGGAGAATACCTACGGTTGTGAGCGATTTCCTTAAAAAAGTAAAACTTGTCGGTGCTGAAAAAATATGGTTTGTTATGACATGCGGAGGGGAAATAGGCAATTCCGCAAAATATAATTCGGCTTTGGCAGGGGAAAAGAATTTGCAATATATGGGAACTGCACAGATTGTTATGCCCGAAAATTATATTGCGTTGTTCGGCGTACCCGAAAAGGATGAGGCGAGGAAAATCGTTGCAAATTCGGAAAATGATATTGTAAAAATGCTCGATTGCATAGCTGACGGCAAAGAGCTTGCCACACCGAGAAATAATTTGTACGATAAGTTTATGAGCAGCGTTGTAAACCCGATTTTTTATCCCTTGTGCGTAAAGGATAAAGCGTTTTATGTAAGTGATAAATGTATCGGTTGCGGTAAATGCGTCAGTCTTTGTCCGCTTAACAACATAAAGCTTGAAAATAATAAGCCTGTATGGAACGGTAATTGCACTCACTGTATGGCTTGCATAAGCTATTGCCCGACCGAAGCTGTCGAATACGGCAAAAAGAGTGCGAAAAAGCCGAGATACACTTTTGAAAGCCTTTAAGGTGATAGTATGATTATTGATGAAATAAGAGCAGAACTTTTTAATTGTCAAGACTTAAAATACCGTGATTTTCATTCAAAACTAATGCCTGATTACAATAAAAATAATATAATCGGCGTGCGTTCTCCGCAAGTCAGAAGCATAGCGAGGGCTTTTTCAAAAAGAGAGGATATTGACGAGTTTTTGTTTGAGCTTCCGCATAAATTCTATGAGGAAAGCAATGTTCACGGCTTTATTATTTGCGGATTTTCCGATTATGATAAAACAGTCAAATATCTTGATGATTTTTTGCCTTATGTTGATAATTGGGCGACCTGCGATTTACTGAAACCGAAGGCTTTTCCAAAAAATAAGGACAGGCTTATAAACGATATTGACCGTTGGCTTGAAAGCGACAAGACCTATACAAAACGCTTTGCAATGGGTATGCTTATGGCTCATTTTCTCGACGAAGCTTTCAAAGAGGAATATCTTGAAAAGATATACACGATCAGAAGCGAAGATTATTATTTGAATATGATGAAAGCGTGGTTTTTTGCGACCGCACTTGCAAAGCAATGGGAAAGCTCTGTTAAAGTGATTGAAAATAACCTGCTTGACCGTTGGAGTCATAACAAGGCAATTCAAAAAGCGATTGAAAGCTACCGAATAACAGATGAACAAAAGGCATATCTTAAAACGCTGAAAATTAAATAGGTAAAAAATAACGGCTTGAATTCTCAAGCCGTTAAATTATTGCGTTGTTTATAAGATTTTGCCGTTTTCGAGGTCAAAGCGGAAATTCTCAAATTTTTCGTTGATGATATAGTCAATATCAATTACCCGTCTGTTGTCGTACATAAATTCAGCACGGAGAATTTTAATATCGTCCTTTGAGAATACCTTGAGAAGCTCGTCAAGCTGTTCCTGCCTGTAATCGCCGACATTATCGGATGTGAAAAGCACGCTTCCGAAAAGCTTGTTTACGGTAGAAATGATTTTTCTCTGCTCAAACGTGCATTGCATATTGTTATCACGGAGCAGGAAAACATCGGGATCGTTCAAGAACGCTCTGCCGTTTAACTGACGGCGGAAAATTGAGTTTCCGAGAGTGTTTTTGGTTGAAACAAATTCTCTGTGAGTAAAGGTTCGGCTGTCCCATTTAAGATCCATATCCGCACCGATTCTGCAATAGTCAACCTTGCCGAATGAGGGCATAAGCGGAACGCCGCAGCCTAAAATCTGTTTGTCGCCGACACATTCTCTCAAGAAGTCCATAGCCTCACACATAAGCTGACCTCTTGTTTTGTTGTGATTCGGAATTTGGCAAGCCGCATACAAAAAGTCGAGCTTTACAAGGTCGAAGCCCCAATCGTTGAGAACAACGTCAAAGAAGTGCTTGATATAATCACGAACCTCGGGGATTTCAATGTCAAGCGCACAGAAGCCGCCCCAATTAGGACCGCATTTCACAAGCTTGCCATTTTGGTCCTTTATAAACCATTCGGGATGAGTTTTGAGAATATTCGAGGTAAACTGCGCACCGAACGGAGCAAGCCACAGACCTGCAAGCATACCTTTTTTGTGAATGGTGTCCGCTTCCGCTTTCATTCCGTGAGGGAATTTTTTGAAATCAATCGAAAGCCAATCTCCCGTCGCTGTCTGATAGCCGTCATCAATTTGGAAAATATCAACATCGGCATCAATTTTTGAAAGTGCTTCAAGGTCGTCTGTGACAATCTTTTCATTGATATTTGAGTAGTAATTGTACCAGGTTGTGTAGCCGTTTTTAACCTTTGCGGTAGGCTTCTCGATATTCATAAGAGCAAACCATTTGTCGAAAACCTCGTCCTCTTCGCCGGTTAAGTGTACAACGTCAAAGATATTGTATTCGCCGTTATAGACAACGCCCTCAAGGTCTTTAATAATGTTGATTTCGCCCTTTTCACAATCTGTTCTGATGATTGTGTAGCCGTTTCTTTCGCTCAAAGAAGCAAATAAATCGTATTCGGAGCCGTTTCTGACATAGAGATAAGAAAATGCGGTGAATACACCGGACTTCTTAATATTCTCTGTGAAATTATAAGAGCCCGAAGCGCCTAAAAGAGTGTGACGGAACACAAGAGTTGTCGGTAAAACCGTGTGCTGAGGAACTTCGTTTACGAACATCTCACGGCAGTCGGTCCAAGATTGATAGCCGTTGGGGAAAACCCTGTCGTCAACGTCAAAAACATAAGGCACCGTAACTGTGAGATTGAGAATTTCAATCGGCACCTTTGTTTTAAGGTCAAGCCTTATGCGCTGTGTTGACGCCTTATAATTGATTTTGAAATCGGGTGTTTCAAAAAGATTTGTCTTGTAAACGGTGTTGCCCGCCTTGTACTCAATATTTAATTTGAACTTTTCCATAAAAAGCCTCCTAACCTTTCTTTTATTATATCAATTTTTGAAATTAAAGCAACTGTTTTATTGACTGTGAAAAATCATTATGATAAAATTTTCATTGAAAGGCGGAGAAAACTATGGAGTGGAAAAAAGAATACGAAAAATGGCTTTCGTTCGACGTGGAAATCCGTGCGGAGCTTGAAAAAATAACCGATGAAAAAGAGCTTGAGGACAGATTCTATAAAAGCCTTGAATTCGGAACAGGCGGACTGCGTGGAATAATGGGCGCAGGCGCAAACAGAATGAACAAATACACCGTCAGTAAGGCGACAAAAGGACTTGCCGATTATCTCAACAATGAATTTCAAGGGGATAAAAGCGTCGTTATCGCTTATGACTCAAGAAATAATTCAAAACAGTTTTCTCTCTATGCGGCAGAGGTGTTGACTTATAACAAAATCAAAGTCTATCTCTTTGATACGCTTATGCCGACTCCCGTGTTGTCATTTGCTGTTAAGTATCTTGATTGTACTGCAGGTATCGTTATAACGGCGAGTCACAATCCAAAGGAATATAACGGGTATAAAATATATGACGAAAACGGTTGTCAACTTGTACCGCAGCTTGCAAATAAGGTCATTTCCTATGTAAACGCTGTTTCGGATATTAGAAACGTCGAGCATACAGAGCTTTCAAAATCAGAAGCGGACGGACTTTTTGAATATGTCGGAAAGGATATTATTGACGCATTTATAAGTGCCGTTGAAACGCAATCGCTCTATCGTGAAAAATCAAGCCTTAAAATTGTATATACTCCGCTTCACGGAACGGGAAATATCCCTGTAAGAACGGTCTTGCGTGATTTTAATGTTTCGGTGGTAAAGGAGCAGGAGCTTCCCGACGGAAATTTCTCTACGGTGCGTTCTCCGAATCCCGAGGAAAAGGATGCGCTCACACTCGGAATTGAACAGGCAAAAAGAGAAAACGCAGATATTGTACTCGGAACAGATCCCGATTGCGACAGAGTAGGTACGGCTGTTCTACATAACGGAGAATATAGGCTCATTTCGGGTAATCAGATGGGCGCAATGATTGTTGATTTTGTGCTTTCGCATAAAAAGGACAGCCTTAACAGCAAATCAACTCTTGTAAAAACGATTGTAACGAATGACCTCGGAGCAAATATAGCAAGAAGCTACGGCTTGAATATTGTGGAAACGCTTACGGGCTTTAAGTATATAGGCGACAGAATAAACGCTTACGAAAAATCAAAGGAAAATGAATTTGTGATAGGCTATGAAGAGAGCTACGGCTACCTTGTAGGTACGCACGCAAGAGATAAGGATGCGGTTGTCGCTTCTATGCTAATTTGTGAAATGGCGGCTTATCATAAAAACAACGGCAGAACGCTTGTTGACGCACTTGAAAACCTATATGCAAAATACGGTTATTTCATAGACAGTCTTGATTCTTTTGTGTTAAAGGGAATTGACGGTATAAAGCGTATCAAAGAGCTTATGGATACCTTTAGAGCAGACGGAAAAGCAATGTTTGGCGGAATAAGTGAGGTTATCGATTATTCAAAGGGCGTAGGAGCTTTACCGAAAGAGAATGTTTTGAAGTTTGTCTTTAACGGCGGCACTTGGTTTGCGATAAGGCCCTCGGGCACAGAGCCAAAATTGAAAATATATTATTCGGTTTGTGAATCGGACAGAAACGAAGCGGAAAATACGCTCAAAGCACTTAGAGATAAGCTGACGAGCGTTGTCGGAGGATAAAATGAGAGATTACATACTTAATGTTATAAGCCCTAAAATTCAGGGGGACGGAGGCTGGGTTGAGTTTTCGTCCTTTGACGGCGAAACGCTTGAACTTATATTCAAGGGCGAGTGCTCAAAATGCTTGATACTTGAGCGATGTGTTGCTTGGATTGAAAGCGAAATAAAAAAAGATCAAGGAATTGAAGTTGAAATTAAGGCTGTAAGAAAAAAGCCGTATTTTTGGGATAAGTAAGGAGAAAAGCTATGGCACACATAAAGGTAGTCAGAAGAAGTATGCGCCCCGAGGAGTGGACGCAGCTTCGTTTCGGTTGGCTTAAAAGATATATAGTGCGTGATAAATACGAAATCGACACCCTGCAGATCAGAGACGCAAGGCAGGTTTCGGAAATGAACTACGAATACTATTCCGATGAATACAGACCGCTGAAAAAGGGCGATATGTATTTCACTCCCGACGGTACGGCTTTTATAAAGGGAGACATTAAAGTGCCAGAGGCTTTAAGGGGAAAAGAGCTTTGGCTCACTCTTAAAACCGCTGCTGAAATTATAATAAAGGTCAACGGCAAATATGTCGGCGGTGTTGACCCTAACAGAGACAGAGTGCTGCTTTCAGGCTATGTTGACAGCGATGAACTACATATTGAAATGCAGGGTTATAACCGTTCAAAGCCCGATGACGAGAGAAATCCGGAATCTTTATCGGTAAGGGGTTGCCGTCAGATTTTTGAGAGTGCTTACCTTGCTACTGTTGACCATGATGTGCTTGATTTGGTCTACGATTTTGAGGTGCTTTTGGATATTGCCGAAAGCGATTATTTCAATGAGGATTACAGGGCTTTTCTTAACCGTGAGCTTAACAATGCAATGAATTGTATATGCTTTGACGACGAAGAAAGCCTTACAGGCGTTAAAGAAGCGAAAGAGTATATTGAAAATGTAATTTATGCAAACACAGATTACAAGGGAAACGGCGATGTGGCACTTGTCGCACATTCCCATCTTGACCTTGCGTATTATTGGCGAAGAATACACACCGTGCAGAAAAACCTGCGTACAATACTCATACAGCTGCGCTTGATGGATAGGTATCCCGAGTTCAAATATACTCACACGCAGGCATACACCTATGAAACGCTCGAAAAGTATTATCCCGATGTCTTTGAAGAGCTTAAAGAGAAAATTCGAAACGGTCAGTTTGAGCCTGTCGGCGGTATGTATGTTGAGCCTGACTGCAATATTCCTGCGGCTGAAAGCCTTATAAGACAATGCCTTTACGGACAAAAGTATTTCAGAGAGAAATTTGGTATAACTGTCAATAACTGTTGGCTTCCCGACGTGTTCGGAAACAGCTGGATTTTACCGCAGATACTTAAAAAAAGCGAAATTGATTATTTCGTTTCAAATAAGATGTCAACTTGGAATGACACAAACAGATTTCCGCATAACAACTTTATTTGGAAGGGCATCGATGCGAGCGAGGTATACGCTTGCGTTCCGCCGACTCATTTTATAACATGGAATATGCCCTCGCAAATTCAGGAGAATTGGGAAGCGTATCAAGACAAGAACACGGGCGGTCAAACTATGTCTATGTTTGGCTACGGAGACGGCGGCAGCGGTGTAACCGAGGAAATGCTTGAAATGATGAAGCGTTTTGATAAAATTTCCGCTATGCCGAAAACCGAGCATATTTCAGGCAAGGACTTTCTTGAAAAGAATTTCAAAAACAACGATAAGCTTGAAAAGTGGGACGGCGAGCTTTACCTTGAAATGCACAGAGGCACATTTACTACAAAATCCGTGCTCAAGCAGTATAACCGCAGACTTGAATATAAAATACGTGAAGCGGAAATTATTTCTGTTTTGCGTTCGGCTTCGGGTGCTGAATATCCGTCAAAAACACTTGAAGAATGCTATAAAAAGCTTCTTATAAATCAATTTCACGATATTTTACCTGGCAGTCATATAAATCCCGTATATAAGGATGCGATTGCCGATTATGAGTGGGTTGACAAACAGCTTGATTTGATTATAAATTCAGGCGAAAAATACTTTAACTCCTTGAACTTTGACAGAAATTCCCTGACCTTTATCGAAGATGAAAACGGTAGAACAATAAGACACGGAAAAAACGGATTTTGGGCAATTCCGAAATTGTCCGCTTTGTCAAACGGAGATATAATCGACGAAACAACCGACGAATCGGATTGGATAACGCTCGGGGATTTTGTCGAAACGCCTTTTTATAGGATTAAATTCAATCCCGACGGCAGTATGGCAAGCCTTTTTGATAAGGAAAACGACAGAGAATGGGTTGACGGCGAGTTCAATAAGCTCAAGGTCTACGAAGATAACCCCGGTGTGTATGACGCTTGGGATATTCTTCCGAATTATAAAGACAAAGAGATTATTCCCGAACTCACAAAAGAACTTTGCTTACTCAATAAAGACAGTGAGAGTGCGGAATTTACCGTTACCGTTAAAATCGGCGAAAGCAAATGGAAACGAATTATTCGACTTTTCCGCCGTTCGAGAGGAATAGAAATCGAAAACATTGTCGATTGGAAAGAACGCCGTAGGCTTGTAAAAGCACAGTATGATTGTAATGTCCTTACAAGAGAGGCTGTTTGCGACACAAGTGCAGGCTATATTAAGCGGGAAACTCACTCAAACACTTCTTGGCAGAAAGCACGCTTTGAGGTTTGCTGTCATAAATGGGTTGACCTTGCAGAGCAGGGCGGCGGCGTTGCGCTCATAAACGAGGGCAAATACGGCGTAGGACTTTGTGAAAACTCAATGTCATTAAGCCTTTTGAGAGGAACGGTTCGCCCCGATATTGAAAGCGATATGGGTAAACACGATTTTTGCTATATGCTTATGCCTCATTCAGGCTCTTTCGTTGACGCTCAAATAAATAACAAGGCATTTGAATATAACGTTCCGCTTACAAAGGCGGATGTATCATGCGCTAACAAGTTTTCAGGCTTGTTCCTGCAGGCAATGAAGCGTTCTGAGGATGGGAAACACATTGTTGTAAGACTTTCGGAGCAGGACGGTAAGAGGGGAACGCTCAAATTCCCGAAGTCTGTTAGGGTTATGAATATGCTTGAGGACGTCCTTTATGAGAGCGATAAAATCGAGTACAAGCCGTTTGAAATATTGACAATCGGAATATAATTGCAAAGGCGGTCAAATTTTTGACCGCCTGTTTGTTTTAATTTGTGCTATTTTACACTTGCAAAATTATGTCGAATATAGTAATATACTAATATATTATTTTTGAAGCTTTGGGAGCAGGGAAAAATGGAATTACTTGAGCAGAGAATTATTAAAGACGGCGTTGTTAAAAAAGGCAATGTCCTTAAGGTTGACAGCTTCCTTAATCATCAGATAGATATAGAGCTTTACTCTGAAATAGGTGCAGAATTTGCAAGACTATATAAAGATTGCGATGTTACTAAAATACTTACCATAGAGGCTTCGGGCATTGGTATAGCGTGTGTAACTGCGCAGTCTTTTAATAATATACCCGTTGTTTTTGCAAAGAAAAATAAAACAACTAACCTTTCGGACGATGTTTATTCAAGCAAGGTTGTTTCTTTTACTCACGGCAGAGAATATGAAATAGTAGTTTCCAAAAGCTACATTAAGCCGGAGGACAGAATTCTTATAATCGACGACTTTCTTGCCAACGGTAAGGCTCTTGAGGGTCTTATCAAAATAATCAATCAGGCAGGCGCAACGGTTGTCGGTGCGGGAATTGTAATCGAAAAGGGCTTTCAGCCCGGAGGGGAAAACCTCAGAAAACAGGGTGTGCGTGTTGAATCGCTCGCTATCGTTGAGTCAATGAATGACGAAACAGGGGAAATCGTCTTTAGACATTGATTTGTTAATAAACGGGGAGGCCCGTTAAAATATTTTTTGGAGGTCAAAAAATGAAAAAGTTCACCAAAATTTTGGCACTTGCTCTCGTTGTTGCAATGATTTTCTCATTTGCTGCTTGCGGCGGTACCAAAGACGACAAAAAGGCTGTTAAAATCGGTCTTATCTGTCTTCACGATGAAAACTCAACTTACGATGCAAACTTCATCAACGCTCTCAAGGATGTTCAGAAGGAGCTCGGTCTTACAGACGATCAGGTTCTTATAAAGACAAACATCCCCGAAAACGATGCTTGCTACACCGCAGCTTCTGAGCTTGTTGAGGCAGGCTGTACTGCAATCTTTGCTGACTCCTTCGGTCACGAGACTTATGTTCTTCAGGCTGCTAAGGAATTCACAAACGTTCAGTTCTATCATGCAACAGGTACAATGGCTCACACAGAAAAGCTTGACAACTTCCACAATGCTTTCGCAAGCATTTACGAAGGCCGTTATCTTGCAGGTGTTGCTGCAGGCTTGAAGCTCAATGAAATGATCGCTTCAGGCAAAATCACAGCTGACAAGGCTGTTATCGGCTATGTTGGTGCTTTCCCGTACGCAGAGGTTAAATCAGGTTACACTTCATTCTATCTCGGCGCTCGTTCAGTTTGCCCGAGTGCAACAATGAAGGTTACATACACAAACTCTTGGTTTGATATCGCTCTTGAGCGTGAAGCTGCTCTCAAGCTTATCAACGACGGTTGTGTTCTTATTTCTCAGCACGCTGACTCTGAGGGTGCTCCGAAGGCTTGCGAAGAGAAGGGTGTTCCGAACGTTGCTTACAACGTAAACACAATTTCAATGGGACCGAACACAGCTATTATTTCTTCAAAGATTTATTGGGCTCCCTACTTCAAGATGATGTACGAAGCTGCTGTTAACGGCACTGCTGTTCCTACTGACTACACAGGTTCTATCAAGGACGGTATGGTTCAGCTCACAGAGCTCAACACCGCTGTTGCCGCTGAAGGCACACAGGCTAAACTTGATGAAGTTAAGGCTCAGTTCGAAGCAGGTACTTTGAATGTATTTGATACTTCTAAGTTCACAGTTAAGGGCGAAACTCTTAAAAGCTATATGGCTGACGTTGACTCGGACGACAAGTTTACACCGGATACAGAAGTTGTTGCAAACGGCGTATTCCAGGAGTCTAAGTTCCGTTCAGCTCCTTACTTTGATCTTGTTATCGACGGCATCACCGAAGATACTGCATCAATCAAAAAATAATTTATTTTCGGGCGGAGTTTACGCTCCGCCCGAATTTGTTGTTTATTTATTAAAATATCATAGTTAGTTTTGAAAAGAGTACAGCCGCATAAATTACGGCTTTTTTGTTTTCAAGATTAAGTTTAGCGTAATTGACAGCTGTCATAAATAACGCAGGGAAGAAAGGAAAGAATCAATGAGTAAAGTTGCTTTGGAACTAAAAGGCATCACGAAAAGATTTGGCTCTGTTGTCGCAAATAACAATGTTAATTTGTGCGCATATAAGGGCGAAATTCTTTCACTACTCGGTGAGAACGGAAGCGGTAAAACTACGCTTATGAATATGATTTCGGGCATTTATTATCCCGATGAGGGTCAGATTTTCATAAACGGTGAGGAAGCGGTTATCAGTTCTCCGAGAGACGCATTCGACTATAAAATAGGTATGATACATCAGCATTTTAAACTTGTAGATGTGTTTACCGCAGCAGAAAATGTTGTTCTCGGACTCAATGAAAAGGGCGGTTACAATATCAAAAAGGCAACACAGAGAGTTGCTGAAATTGCCGAAAAGTACGGCTTTGATATTGATCCGAACAAAAAAATACACGAGATGTCGGTTTCTGAAAAACAGACAGTTGAAATCATCAAGGTGCTTTACAGAGGCGCTGATATTCTTATCCTTGACGAGCCGACGGCTGTTTTGACTCCGCAGGAAACAACAAAGCTTTTTTCCGTTCTTCGCAATATGAAGGCAGACGGAAAAACAATTATAATCATCACGCACAAGCTCCATGAGGTTTTGGCTCTCTCGGACAGAGTTTCTGTTTTGAGAAAGGGCGAATATGTCGGCACTGTAATTACTGCCGAGACGAATGAAAGCGAACTTACCGAAATGATGGTAGGCAAGAAAATCAGCCTTAACATTAACAGAAGTGAGCCGAAAAATCCGAAAGACAGACTTGTTGTAAAGCACTTGAACTGTGTAAACCGTGAGGGCGTAAAGGTGCTTGACGATGTATCGTTTACAGCTCGTTCGGGCGAAATTCTCGGTATTGCGGGTATCGCAGGCTCGGGTCAGCGTGAGTTGCTTGAGGCTATTGCGGGACTTCAAAATGTTGAGCAGGGCGAGATTCTTTACAATGTTCCGGATTCCGATACGGTGGAAAATCTCCGTGATAAAACTCCGCTTCAAATTCGTTCTCTCGGTGTTCGTCTTTCTTTCGTTCCCGAGGACAGACTCGGTATGGGACTTGTCGGCAATATGGATATTGTCGATAATATGCTTTTGAGAAGCTATAGCAAGGGTAAATCATTCTTCTTGCAGAGAAAAGAGCCGAAAAATCTTGCAGACGAGATTATCGATCAGCTTGAGGTCGTTACTCCGAGCGCAAACACTCCCGTCAGACGACTTTCGGGCGGTAATGTTCAAAAGGTACTTGTCGGACGTGAAATTGCGGCTGCTCCCACCGTTTTGATGGCGGCTTATCCCGTAAGAGGACTTGATATTAACTCATCATACACAATATACAACCTTTTGAATCAGCAAAAGGAACACGGCGTCGCAGTTGTTTTTGTCGGCGAGGATCTTGACGTTCTTATTGAGCTCTGTGACAGAATACTTGTCATCGGCTCCGGTAAAATCACGGGAATTGTTGACGGCAGAACTGCAAAGAAGGAAGAAATCGGTTATTTGATGACACAGACGAACGGAGGTGCCGAGAATGAGTAAGGGTACAAAGCATAATCACGAGCCTTTAATCCACATTACCAAAAGAGGAAACGTTTCCGAGGGTAAGGCTTGGGGTATTCGTATATTATCAATCGTAATTTCATTGCTTGTTTGCTCGGTAGTGATTGTACTTCTGACTCATTACAATCCTATTCAGGTCTTTAAGGCAATGGTAACGGGTAACTTCGGTTCGCTTACAAAGGTTAGATCACTTTTTCAAAACCTTGCAATGCTTTTGTGTATTTCACTTGCAGTTACACCGGCGTTTAAGATGAAGTTTTGGAACTTAGGCGCAGAGGGACAGGTGCTTGTAGGCGGTCTTGCTTCGGCAGCTTGTATGTTCTATATAAAGGACGCTTTACCGAACGCAGTGCTCATTCTTATTATGCTTGTTACAAGCGTTTTGGCGGGCATTATTTGGGGTGTTATTCCTGCTGTTTTCAAAGCGAAATGGAATGCAAACGAAACGCTCTTTACACTTATGATGAACTATGTTGCAATTCAGCTCGTATCGTTCTGTATTATGTATTGGGTACCGAGCGGCTCGGCTGTTATGGGCGTTATCAATATGAAATCACAGGCAGGCTGGTTGCCGAATCTCTTCGGTCAAAAGTATCTCATAAATATTCTTATTGTTGTATTACTTACCGTTGTTATGTATGTTTACCTTAAATACAGCAAGCAGGGATATGAAATTACCGTTGTCGGTGAGAGTGAAAACACCGCAAGATATATCGGTATCAATGTTAAAAAGGTTATAATTCGTACTATGGTGCTTTCGGGTGCTATGTGCGGCTTGGCTGGCTTCTTGCTTGTTTCGGGTACAAACCACACAATCACAAAGGAAACTGCAGGCGGTATGGGCTTTACGGCGGTTATGGTTTCATGGCTTGCAAAGTTCAATCCCGCAATTATGGTGCTTACCTCGTTCCTTATAGTTTTCCTTCAAAAGGGTGCAGGCGAAATTGCAACTTATTGCCGTTTGAATGAGAGCATTGCCGACATTTTGACAGGTATTATTATCTTCTTTATCATTGGCAGCGAGTTCTTCATTAACTATAAGATTAACTTTAGATCAAAGCATAAGGAGGTTAAATAATGCTCACTACGATTTTAACTTTTATAAGTGCTACGATTATTCAGAGTATACCTCTCCTTTATGGCTCGGTTGGCGAAATTATCACCGAAAAAAGCGGTAACTTAAACCTCGGTATCCCCGGAATTATGTATGTCGGCGGTATCTCGGGCATTATCGGCGGATATATTTACGAGCATTCAACGGATAACCCCAACACCTTCCTTTTGGTTATAATTCCGTTGCTTTCTTCGCTTATCGGCTCAGCTTTGCTCGCTCTTATTTACAGCTTCCTTACAATTACATTAAGAGCAAATCAGAACGTTACGGGACTTGCGTTAACAACCTTCGGTGTAGGTATTGGTAACTTCTTCGGCGGCTCTCTTTTGAGCCTTTTCGGAGAGACGGGCTCAATTTCTCTTATTAAAACAGGTCTTTGCTATAAGGCGTCACTTCCGTTTGCAAGCAAGTTAGGACTTTTTGGCGAAACATTCCTTTCTTTCGGCTTCTTGGCTTATCTTGCAATTATAATCGCTTTGATTGCGTCTTTTGTAATCAACAAAACAAGGGTAGGTCTTAACCTCAGAGCAGTCGGAGAAAACCCCGCAACCGCAGACGCTGCCGGAATTGATGTCATTAAGTACAAATATCTTGCAACCTGCATCGGTGGTGCTATTGCAGGCTTGGGCGGTCTTTATTTCGTAATGGACTACACAGGCGGTGCTTGGACAAATAACGGTTTCGGCGACAGAGGCTGGCTCGCAGTTGCAATCGTTATCTTCGCTATTTGGAAACCGAAATCGGCAATTTTAAGTTCATTCCTTTTCGGCGGACTTTATATCATTTGCGTATATATCCCCGGACTTTCTCCTGCGGCAAAGGAACTTATCAAGATGCTTCCGTATCTTGTTACGATTATCGTTCTTATTCTTATCAGTATTCGTCAGAAGAAAGAAAATCAGCCTCCTCAGAGTCTCGGACTTTCTTACTTCCGTGAGGAAAGATAACTTAATATTTACATTTAAGGCATTGGCTTCGGCTGATGCCTTTTTTGTATAATTCTATCAGTTTAATTTATAATAAATATGAAAGAACAGGGGGAGAGTAATGACTCATTATCAGCTTTTGGGAAAAATTCTCAAGGATGTACGTGAAGATATGTCTGACGACGAGCTTACGGAGCTTTTGCTTGAAAACAAAATATCCGTTTCGGATAATAAGAAAATTACCTTTGGTCAAAGGGCTTCGGATAAATTGGCAGAGTTTGCAGGCAGCTGGTTTTTTATAATAGCGTTTACGCTGTTTTTGCTTATATGGGTTTTAATAAACGTCTATTTTCTGAAAAATCCGTTTGACCCGTATCCGTTTATAATGCTTAATCTTGTTTTGTCCTGCGTTGCGGCGATACAGGCTCCGCTTATAATGATGAGCCAAAAACGGCAGGAGCAAAAGGACAGAGAACGGGCGGAAGACGATTTCAAGATCAATTTGAAATGTGAAATTATACTTGAAAACCTTCATAGGAAATTAGATGAGCTGCTTGAATACGAGAGAAAACGTTAAATTTTGTCAAAGGTAATAAAAAATTGTTGATTTATTCAAAAATATCGTGCTAATGTCGAATTGAAAAAAATACGGTAAATGATAAAATATTCTACGGTGATTTTATGAGTATAAAGCTTGTTGTAAGCGATATTGACGGCACTCTTGTTAATTCTAAAAAAGAGCTTTTGCCGCAAACTAAGAACGCAATAGACAGATTTATTGAAAAAGGCGGAGCTTTCGCCATTGCTTCGGGCAGACCGAACAAGGGTATAGAAAGATATATAAACGAGCTTGATTTGTGCAACAGGGGAGGATATATAATTTCCTATAACGGGTCAAGAATAACCGATTTGAGAACGGGAAAAGTTGTGTATCAGAAGAATATTGAGGTTGAGCAGGTCAAGGAAATAATTGATATTGCAGACAGTCTCGGCGTTCCGTTAACTACCTATAAGGACGATATTGCCGTTACACAAAAAGCAAATGACAAATACTTTGAGCTTGAAGTGAGTATAAATAAGCTTGAGGTTAAAAGAACGGATAATTTGCTCGAAGAAATTAAATATCCCGTTCCGAAATTTTTGATTACGGGCGAACCCGGAGCTCTCGAAAAAGCCGAAAAGGAAATGAGCGAAAGGCTGAAGGATGTAACGGTTTTCCGTTCAGAGCCGTTCTTTTTGGAGATTACGCCTAAAAATATGGACAAGGGTGTAGCTTTGCTTGAGCTTGGCAAATATCTCAAGCTTGATAAATCCGAAATTATGGCTTGCGGAGACGGATATAACGACGTTGCACTTGTCAAGAGCGCAGGAATTGGCGTTGCAATGAAAAATGCACAGCGCCCTGTGCTTGAGATAGCCGATTATATAACCGATTCAAACGAAAATAACGGCGTCGGCAAGGCAATAGAAAAGTTTGCTTTATAAACAAAAACGCTTTGTATCACACGGTACAAAGCGTTTTTTATGACTTTTGTTATTCAAAAACTACTTCCCACTTGTCAGCCTGCCTGTAGCAGTCAAAGCACATTTTAATCTGCTCTTCGTTGCTCTTTTCGCCTGCGAGAAGCGGCAAGTTGTCCTCTGCAAAATATTCAAAGCCCGTGGTTTCAATGTTTTCTTTGAACTCTCCGCCGATAACACGGCAAAGCGAGAAAATTTTGCATACGCCGTAGGCATAGAGTGGTTTGTTGTGCTTTGCACGGTCCTGTATCGCAATAAGCCTTTCAACTTCAACATCCAAACCCGATTCCTCTTTGACTTCCTTAACGGTGTTTTCGCCTACGGAAACATTTACGTCGCACCAACCGCCGGGGAGCGACCATGCGCCGTTGTTTTCACGTACTAAAAGTATTTTATTCTCTTTGAAAATAGCTGCCCTCGTGTCGATTTTCGGCGTCTGATAGCCTGTTTCGTTGCAGAAAATGTCCTTAACCTTTTCAATCGGTATTTCCGACATATGTGACAATATTTCAGCCGAAATTTCTCTTATTCTTTCATAACGCTCTTTGTCGTAAACATCTTTTCCATAGGTGAGACCTGCCTGCGCAAGACTTTGCAGTTCGATAGCCCAATCAAGCCATATTTTGTTCTGTTTCATATACCAAACCTCACTTTTTATTTTTTTATAATTCTATCATATAATTCTGATTTGTTCAACGATGAGTGAAGTTGTAAAATAAATTGACCTTTTTTCCATTAAGTGGTAAAATGTTACCAAGAATAATTTTTTTGAAAGGTACGTGGATGATATGGCAACCTCTAAAGATTTTATCAAGAAATACGGGGACAAGACGTTTAGCGAGCTTCCGTTTACCGATGTTGACAATTTGCTTTTGTGCGAAATTTTCTATATGCCTTTTGAAAAGGTGCTTTACAAGGGCTTTAACGATAAGCCTGTTCTCTTTTCCGACGCTTGCAAGAAAGTTTTTGCTTATAACGGCTACAAGCATATTTCTCCAGGCTTTTTAATGAATAACTATATCAGTCAGAAAATGATGGCTCTTGCCGAGACTGTAAGATATAAGGATGTTAAGGTGTACGCTTGTGAGAGTGTTTTCGGAACGGAGCCTGCCGTTCAGTTTGCAGCTATGACCTTTATTCTTCCCGACGATACAAAGGTTGTTGTTTACAGGGGCACGGACGACACTTGGGTTGGCTGGAAAGAGGACCTTGATATTTATACGAAAAAGGGTATTCCGTCGCACAAGCTTTGCGTTGATTATCTTGAAAGGGTTGCAAAGGATTTTCCCGACGGCGATATAATAATCTGCGGACATTCCAAAGGCGGTCATGTTGCACTTCACAGCGCACTTTATTGTGATGAAAGCGTTCGTAACAGGATTGAGAGAGTTTACAATAACGACGGACCGGGCTTTTACAGCTACAACTACATAGAGTCAAAGCCTTATAACGAAATAATAAACAAATATCGCCATTTTGTTCCCGATTGCTCGTTTGTCGGAATGTTGCTTGTTCACGACGACGATTACATTCCCGTTAAAAGCACAAGACTTTTGGGTATGCTTCAGCATGATTTGGCGACATGGAAAATTAAAGGCACACAGCTGTTAACAAGGGATGATTTAACCTTTGTTGCAAGAGTTACGGACCTTGTTCTTAAAAAAGTGCTTTATAATATGGACGAGGAGAAAACCAATAATTTTGAAGCTGTGCTTTCCGCCGTTATTGCAGGAATGGGTCAGGTCAATATTACAAATTTCTCAAAAAATCTCATTTCCTCGCTCAAGGGTGCAATAGATTCCTGGAGCTCGATTGACGAGCCTGCAAAGGAGCTTTTCCGCACAACCTTTGTCGGTATGTTTACAGTAATTGAGGAGTGCACCAAGCTTGTGATTATGCAGGACAAGGAAGCGAGACAAAAAAGCAGAGTAAGGCAATAAAAAATAACAATTAAAAAATTAAATAAATTTCCGATTTAGTGTTGACAAATGGCGATTAAATATCCATAATATATAGGCAGAACAAAAATCGGTAGGTAAGGCTACCAAAGGGATAGGTTATCCGCAATTTGCAGTTATGTTTTTTGCAGATATAATGGATACGGACTGCTGCCGTGAAAAGTGGAGACACTGTAAGCAGGTCAACAGGTTACATCGAATTCAAGGTGTAATTTAACGCAGTTTCATTGCCCTTTGATGCTAAAGCTTGAACGGAAAAATAATGCTATTATTTCTCATGCCGAATTTTTGCGTCGGCATGAGATTTTTTTATTTGTGAGGTGAAAACAATGGACGCAGGAGGCGTTAGAAGTACAGATCCTATTCCACGAAGTAGCTTGAAAATCCGTACTGCTTATGCGTTCGGGTTTTCGGAATAAAAGATATGTACTTTGTTTCCTATTTATTTTTTGATTTTCGGAGGGAACATTATGTACGAGAAAGTAATTGAATTATTAGAGCAAAAAAAATATCACGAATTGAAGAGTATGCTTGCCGATATGAATGAGGCGGATATTGCGTCCGTTCTTATGGAATTACCGCAGGAAACTCTTCCGTTGGTTTACAGAATTTTACCCAAAGAGCTTGCGGCGGACGTTTTCGTTAATATGGAGTCCGACGCACAGGAGTTTCTTATCAAGGCTTTCAGCGATACAGAGCTTCGTGAGGTGCTTGATGAGCTTTATGTCGATGATGCGGTTGACATAATCGAAGAAATGCCCGCAAACGTTGTAAAGCGTATCCTTATGCACACCGATCCCGTTGTTCGTAAGAGCATAAACGAGATATTGAAATATCCCGAGGATACCGCAGGAAGCATTATGACAATCGAGTACGTCGATTTGAAAAAGTATATGACGGTTGACGATGCTTTTACAAGAATCAGGCGTACCGGCGTTGATAAAGAGACTATTTATATCTGTTATGTTACGGATGATAACAGAAAGCTTTTGGGACTTGTAACGGTTAAAGACCTTCTTTTGTCTGATAAGAGCAAGAAAATGTTTGAGATAATGGAAACAAACGTTATCTCCGTTACAACCCTTGAGGATAAGGAAATAGTTGCCGATAAATTTCAAAAATACGACCTTATGGCTATTCCCGTCGTTGACCAGGAAGAACGTCTTGTAGGTATTGTCACATTCGACGATGCTATGGACGTCTTGCAGGATGAAAACACAGAGGATATCGAAAAGATGGCGGCTATTACGCCTACCGATAAGCCTTATCTTAAAATGGGAATTGTCGAAACATGGAAAAAGCGTGTACCGTGGCTTCTTTTGCTGATGGTTTCCGCAACATTTACAGGTAAAATAATCACAAGCTTTGAGGATGCATTGCAAGCACAGATTGTTTTGACCTCGTTTATTCCTATGCTTATGGATACGGGCGGTAACTGCGGCGGTCAGTCATCTGTTACGATTATTCGTGCGCTTTCGTTGGGCGATGTGCGTTTCGGCGATATTTTCAAGGTTATTTGGAAGGAATTCAGAGTTGCGTTGCTTTGCGGTGTTACGCTTGCAATCGTCAATTTCGGAAAGCTTATGCTTTTCGACAGAGTCGGAGTTCTCGTATCCTTGACTGTTTGCTTAACAATGCTGTTTACGATAGTGTTTGCGAAGTTTGTCGGCGCAACGCTACCTATTTTGGCAAAGAAAATCGGCTTTGACCCTGCCGTTATGGCAAGCCCGTTTATTACAACGATTGTTGACGCAATTTCACTCATTATTTATTTCAAGACAGCGGGCTTGATTTTGGGAGTATAGCTACTGAGCTTATTGACGGATTTTTTGAGAAAAGTCAGTCAATAAGCTTTTTATTTTTTATATTGACTTCTATATACCGTTCGAAGTATAATAAAATAACAGGGGTGAGTTCTTATGAAGGCAAACAGGAAAAATATTATAATTACCATACTTTCTGTGGCGGTTGTTGTTTTAACCGTTTTGCTTGTCGTTTTTGCCTTTCATTTCAAGGAAATTAAAGCAAATGATGCCGATATAATGAACTCTTTTTCCAACATTCAAAATGAGCTTTCACAAAAGAACGATGAAATAAGTGAGCAAAATTCAATTCACGAAAGCGAAAAGGAAGAGCTCAACCGTAAAATTTCGGATTTGAACAGGCAGATATCTTTAAAGAGAGCGCAAAGTGCGGCAGCCGCTTTGCCTAATCCGTCTCCCGAAAGCGGAGGTAAAACAATTTACCTAACATTTGATGACGGTCCGTCGCCTAACACTCCGAGAATTATTTCAATTCTTAATTCTTACGGAATAAAGGCGACTTTTTTTGTAAAGAATACTTCTTATAATGACTATATGAAAGATATTGTTAATAACGGAAATGTCATAGCTTTACATTCGTATACACATGATTATAAAACGATTTATTCTTCCGATGAGGCATTTTACCAAGATTTGCAAAATATTTCCGATTTGGTTTATTTGCAGACCGGAGTACGAAGCAATATTATGCGATTTCCCGGCGGCGGAAGCAATACCGTCAGTAAAAAATACAGTCCCGGAATAATGACGAGGCTTACACAGGGTGTAGCTGAGAGGGGATATATTTATTATGATTGGAATTGTTCCTCGGGCGACGCTATGAAAAATACTGTGCCTAAGGATACGATTGTTGCAAACTGTAAAAGAGTGCCGGCAGCTAAAAATGTAATTGTTTTGCTTCACGATACCGAGGTCAAGGGCACAACCGTTGAAGCGTTGCCAGAAATTATAGAGTATTATCAAAGCTGCGGTTATACATTTAGCACAATAACTGCCGATACGCCGCCCGTTCATCATAAGGTAAATAACTGATTTTGTACACATTACATATTTCTTTTATACCACAATTGTCATTTTGCACAAACATTAACTTTTTAAAACTCATTGGTTTGGAAATCCATCCGAATTATTCCAAAAACCACCATATATCGTGCTAAAGTTGTTGACGAGGACAAGTTTTGTGCTATAATATGATAACGATAAAAGAAATTTACTTAGTTTAATATGATATGGGGAGAATTATTATGTATTCAAAAGATGTGCTCGTTCAAAATCAGGTAGGTCTCCACGCAAGACCCGCAACATTCTTCATCCAGAAGGCTAATGAATTCAAGTCATCGATTTGGGTAGAGAAGGAAGAGAGAAGAGTTAACGCAAAGAGCCTTCTCGGTGTTCTTTCACTCGGAATTATGGGCGGAACAGAAATTCGCATTATTGCAGGCGGTCCCGATGAGGAACAGGCTGTTGAAGAGCTTGTTAAGCTTGTTGAATCAGGCTTTGCTGAGGAATAATCTTAATTTCAAACGATTTTAGGCACATCGGTTTTTTCGGTGTGCCTTTTTATTTAGGAGAGAA
Source organism: Candidatus Fimenecus sp. (assembly GCA_052298855.1). Classification (GTDB taxonomy): domain Bacteria; phylum Bacillota; class Clostridia; order Oscillospirales; family Acutalibacteraceae; genus Fimenecus. Next base: position 137,047 of record DAVZXP010000006.1, read on the forward strand.
TATGAACGCTAAAATGCCCGAGCTTCGAAAGAAAGCAATGAGCTTGCCGCTATTGCCGGGTGTATATATAATGAAAAACCGTAAGGATGAAATTATATATATCGGTAAGGCAAAAAAATTGAAAAACAGAGTCAGCCAATACTTCGGCTCACAGAACAGACATTCGGTAAAGGTGCTTAAAATGGTTGAAAATGTTGACCATTTTGATTATATCGTGACGGACAGTGAGTTTGAGGCGTTGGTACTTGAATGCAGCCTTATTAAACAGCATATGCCGAAATATAATATTCTCTTAAAGGACGATAAAGGTTACAGCTACATTGAAATAAGCGGCGACAAATATAAGAAGATTTCAGCGGTTTTGCAAAAGGGTGATAATCCCAGCGCTGAATATATAGGTCCTTACACAAGCTCGTTTGCGGTTAAGCAAAGCGTTGATACGGCAAATAAAATATTTAAGCTTTATCAATGCAACAAGTCTTTCCCAAGGGATTTTCGCAAAACCCGACCATGCTTAAATTATTATATTTCACAGTGTTGCGGTGTTTGCACGGGCAAGGTTTCCGAAAAAGAATATAACGAAAATTTCAATCAGGCTTTGCGGTTCTTAAAGGGCGATACACAGTCTGTTATCAATGAATTGAACGAAAAAATGCTTGAAGCGTCTGAAAACCTTGAGTTTGAGTCTGCGGCGAAATACAGAGATAAAATAACCGCTATAAATAAAATGAAAGACAAGCAAAAGGTTGTGTATAATAATATTGAGGAGCAGGACGTTTTTTCTTGTGCAGAAAATGACGGAACAACCTGTCTGGCTGTTTTGCGATTTTCCGACAGTAAGCTATATGACAGCGAGCACTTCTTTTTTGACAGCTCGGAGGACTCTCCCGAAACACAGAGAGCAGAGTTTATAACCTCTTTTTACAATATGAGAAGCAATATTCCGAGACGTATTACCGTTGAAGGCGAGGTTGAGGACAGAGAGCTTCTTGAAAAATGGCTTTCTGATAAAAAAGGCAAAAAGGTTACTATCTTTGTGCCTGCAAGAGGAACGCAGGTCGAGGTCGTCAAAATGTGTAAGGAAAATGCCGTTGAAAAGCTTGCTCTGTATAAAGGAAAAAGCGGAAAAACCGTTGCTGTTCTCGAGGAGCTTCAAAATCTTCTCGGGCTTAAAACAACTCCGGATTATATTGAATCATATGATATTTCACATACCGCAGGCTCAGATTCGGTAGGCGGTATGATAGTTTTCAAGGACGGCAAGCCTTATAAAAAGGCATACAGACGGTTTGCGATTAAATCATTTGCAAATGATGATTACGGCTCAATGAACGAGGTGCTCACACGTCGATTTAACGAGTATGTTCTCAATAAGAATAAAAACGATACAGAAGGATTCGGAAAATTGCCCGATTTGATTCTTCTGGACGGCGGCGAGGGACAGGTTAACGCCGTTATGCCAGTGCTTCGTGAATTCGGACTTGAAATTCCCGTTTTCGGTATGGTCAAGGACGATAAGCACCACACAAGAGCGATTGCTTTTGACGGCGGAGAAATTGAGATAAACTCAAAGCGTCAGGTATTCACGCTCATTTCCGATATTCAAAATGAGGTGCATCGCTTCTCTATTGACTATCATCATAAAAAGCATACAAAAAGCACAATTTCTTTGTCTCTTACCAAAATAAACGGAATAGGTGAGGCGAAGGCAAGAGCCTTGTTAAAGCATTTCAAAACGGTTTCTGCAATAAAAAAAGCAACCGTTGAGGAGCTTTGCGAGGTAAAAGGAATAAATAAAGAACTTGCGGAAAACGTCGTAAAGTTCTATAATAGATAAAGGTGATTAAAATGTATAAAGCAGTAATATTCGATTTGGACGGCACGTTGTTAAATACTCTTGACGACCTTGCCGACAGCACAAACTTTGCTCTTGAAAAGAACGGTTTCCCGACAAGAACAATTGACGAGGTAAGAAGATTTGTCGGAAACGGAAACATAAAGCTTATTCACAGAGCACTTCCCGATACAGCAAGTGAGGCTCAATTTCAAAAAACATATTCAGATTTTACAGAGCATTATAAAACCAATATGGCAAATAAAACAAAGCCTTATGACGGTATAAATGACTTGCTTAAAAATCTTTACGAAAACGGAGTAAAGCTTGCTATTGTTACAAACAAGATTGATTTTGCGGCACAGGAGCTTTGCGGCGGTCTTTTCGGCGACTATGTTAAAACGGTTATCGGAAGCGACGGCGTAAGACCTAACAAGCCTGCACCGGACGGGCTTTATCTTGCACTTGAAAAGCTCGGCGTCGAGAAAAAGGATGCTGTATTTATCGGAGACAGCGAGGTTGACATTGCAACAGCTAAAAATGCCGAAATGGATTGTATCGGAGTTCTTTGGGGCTTCAGAAATGAGGAACAGTTGCGTGAAATCGGCGTTAAAAGGACAGCGAAGAATGCCGCCGAATTGCAAAGTATGTTATTATTTTAATAAAAACTATTGACATTTGTGTCGAAAACGTGGAAAATAAAGCAGTGTATGAAAGTTGGAGTATGTTAAATGAGAGTAATTACAGGTTCAGCAAGAGGAAGAAAACTGAAAACGCTTGAGGGCGATGAAATTGTCAGACCTACAACCGATAGGGTTAAAGAAGCAATTTTCAGCATAATTCAGTTTGATTTGGCTGATGCGAGGGTTCTCGACCTTTTTGCAGGCTCAGGTCAGCTCGGTATCGAGGCTTTGAGCAGAGGTGCCGAAAGTGCTGTTTTCGTTGACAGAGACTCACAGGCTGTTGAAATTATCAAGGACAACCTGAAAACAACAGGACTTTTTCAAAAGGCGACTGTTCTCAATGCCGACAGCGTAAGCTATGTCAAGAATTCAAGAAATAAATTTGATATTATTTTTCTCGATCCTCCTTACAATAAGGGCTTGATTAACGAAATACTCGAAAATGCTGTCGGTTGTTGTGATGAAAACGCAACTATCGTTTGTGAAACCGATTTTAATGAGGTTTTGCCCGACGGTGCAGGCGATTTTGAAAAGTTCAGAGAATATAAATACTCAAAGACCAAGATTACTACTTACAAGCGTAAGAAATGAGCAGGTGATTTTTTGAGAACTGTTATTTGCCCCGGAAGCTTTGATCCGGTTACACTCGGACATCTTGATATTATAACAAGAAGCTCGAAGATATTTGACAAGGTAATTGTCCTTGTTATGACAAACTACAAAAAGCAAAACAGCTATTCTTTTACATCCGACGAAAGAGTTGAGATGATAAGAGAATGTACAAAAAATCTCAAAAACGTTGAGGTTGACAGCTATGACGGCTTGCTTGCGGAATATGCAAAGCAAATCGGTGCGGTTGCCATTGTTAAGGGGTTGAGAGCCGTATCCGACTTTGAATATGAATTTCAGCAGGCTTTGATTAACAAAGAGCTGAATAATGAGGTCGAAACGGTTTTCATTACAACGAGGGCGGAGAATATGTACCTCAGCTCAAGCGTTGTTAAGCATATATGCAGCTTAGGCGGCGACATTTCAACATTTGTTCCGCCGGAAATATGTGATGTGATTATTGAAAGAATACGAAAGGAAGATGTGAAATGAGTATAGAAAGTTTACTCGATAATATTGAGGATGTTCTTGAAAACAGTAAAAATGTTCCCTTTTCTTCAAAGATTTCTGTTGACGGAGAGGAAATAAAAACAATCATTGAGGATATCAGACTTAATATGCCCGACGAGCTTATGAAGGCAAGAAAAATCGCTTCCGAGAGAAAGGATATCCTTGACGCCGCACAGGCAACCTCTGAGGATATTATCGCTCAGGCAAGAGATAAGGCAAAGGTTATCGTTTCCGAGCACGAAATCACAAAGAAGGCGGAAGAAAACGCAGCCGATATTCTTCAGCAGGCTCGTACACAGGCAACTGAAATTATTGAGCAGGCGAGAGCAACCGCTTCCGATATGACCGAGCAGGCGCAGAAGTGGGCAACAGACCTTCGCACAAGCGCAGGAGAATATGTTGAAAATATTGTCGCAACAGCGGACGAAGCTCTTACAAATTCTGTCAATGAGATCAGAAAAGCAAGAATGTCTTTGAGAAGTGCGGCACAGCAGTCAAAAGAAGACTGATAATAAGCATTATAGTTCACCTCGTCGCATATAATTGTGTACGAGGTGAATTTGTATGTTTGTATATTCTGTAAACAGGCGTCAGTTGAAATTTTTGGGCGTTATCCTGTGTCTTTTGGCTATGGGCATTATTCTTGCCTTTTTGACAAAGGATAGCATTTCGGCGGCAAAGACGGGCGAATTAAGCCTTAAAGCGTCTACCGCCGAAGAACGAATAGCTTTTCTTTCTCAATACGGTTGGAGTGTGGAGGAAGAGCCGCTTGAGGTTAAGGAAATTATTATTCCTGCCGAATTTGACGACGTGTACGAAAAGTATAACGCTATCCAAAAGGAGCAAGGCTTCGACCTTACGGCGTACTGTTCAAAGCGAGTGAAAAAATGGACCTACAAGGTAACTAATTATCCGAATTACGAGGGTAGCGACTGTATAAGGGCAACGCTCTTGGTTTTTGACGGCAAGGTTATCGGCGGTGATGTGTGTTCGGTTGAACTTGACGGTTTTATGCACGGATTTGTAAAGAATTAAAATAATTAACGGAGAAAGCTATGGCAGTTGAAAGGCTTGACAAAATAATATCTAAAAGCGGAAAATTCACACGAAGTGAAGTAAAGCGTCTTGCCCGAAACGGCGAAATCACTCTTAACGGTGAGGCGGTAAAGGACGTTTCGGTAAAGGCAGATACGGAAAATTGTATAATTACCGTATCGGGAGAGCGAATTGATACGGCAGAGCACGTGTATATTATGCTCAACAAACCGCAGGGCGTTGTTTCCGCAAGCGAGGGCAGGGGCGACGTTACGGTTGTTGATATTCTTCCCGACGATATGAAAAGAAAAAATCTTTTTCCTGCCGGCAGACTTGATAAAGATACCACGGGCTTCGTGCTTGTTACGGATGACGGAGATTTTGCACACCGCATATTATCTCCGAAAAATCATATTAAAAAAACGTATATCGCAGCTTTGGACAAGCCGATTGACGAGAGTAAAAAGGGTATTCTTGAAAGCGGTATCGAATTAAAAGACGGTACTGTGTTTCGACCTGCCGAGCTTGAATTTATAGACGGCGATAAGTCAAATATTAAAATTACTATATTTGAGGGAAAATATCATCAGATTAAAAGAATGTTCAAGGCGGTTGGCAGTACGGTTGTTACATTGAAGCGTATTAAAATGGGAAATGTTTTCTTGGACAGTTCGCTTGACGAGGGCTGTGCAAGATACCTCACAAGTGCCGAAATAGAGGAAATTGAAAAAAGATGATTAAATATTTATGTTCTTTCCAATACTTTCGTTACTGAAAGGAATGAACATAATATGAAAACAAAAAATAAGATTTTGGCAGTTGAGCTTGCTGTTTTGACAGCGTTTATTATCGCTTGTGTTTTAAGTACAATGTCTTTTGCTTCCGCTTGCAAGGATATCAGAAGCAGCGTTCTGAGAATGCACGTTATCGCAAATTCAGACTCTGCCGAGGATCAGACCTTAAAGCTAAAGGTCAGAGATGCGGTGCTTGAAGCGGGTAAGGAATATTTTGACAACAGCGAGAGTGCCGCAGAGGCTGAAAAAAAGCTTGTTTCGGTAAAGGACGAGCTTGAAGCGGTTGCTAAAAAGACGATTGAAGATAATGGCTATGATTATGATGTGAAAATAAACATTGGTAACGCATATTTCCCGACAAAGACCTATGACGGCGAGGTTACTTTGCCTGCGGGGGAGTATGAAGCGGTAAATGTAATTATCGGAAGCGGTAACGGGCATAATTGGTGGTGTGTTATGTTTCCGCCGATGTGCTTGCCTGCTGCCGAGAGCGATGTCGAGCTTGATGAGGTGCTTTCACAGGATGAATATGAAATAGTAAAAAGTAATCCTAAATTTGAGCCGAGATTTAAGATAATTGAATGGTACGAAAAATTCATAAAAAATAATTAAAAAAATGACTTCCTTTATTCCTTTGTATTTGATATAATTGATTTATCATTATGTACAAAGGAATTTTTTTGGTGAAAGCTATGACAAAGTATAACATCATTCCTAAGCCTAATCATTACACCTGCGGCAACAGTGAATACACCGTATCTTCGGGCACGGCGGTTCTTTGCCCGGAAGAATTTGTCGGAGTAGGAAAGTATCTTACAGAGTATCTTAAAACAAAGCCTGTTGAAAACGAGGGCGAGATTAAGATTAAAAAGACTCCGGAGCTTTCTCATGACGAGTATGAGCTTCATATTACAAATGATGGCATTATAATCAAAGCGAGCACATATTCAGGTGCGTTTTACGGTGCTGTTACGCTTAAAATGATACTTATGCAGGCTGAAAAGAGGGACGGCAAAGCGATCGTCAAAACTCTTATCATTAAGGATAATCCGGAAAATGAATATCGAGGCTTAATGCTTGATGTCAGCAGACATTATTTTACGGTTGACGAAATTAAAGACTTAATTGAAAATATGGCTTTCTTGAAGCTCAATAAGTTCCATTGGCATCTTTCCGATGACCAGGGCTTCAGAATTGAAAGCAAGCTTTATCCCGAGCTCACCGCAATTGGTGCAAAGCGTACCTCAAAGCATCTTAAAGGCTACAATCTTGAAAACGACAATGTTGAGGAGGCTCGATATTATACGCAGGAAGAAATTAAGGATATTGTTGCTTTTGCCGACAGACTCGGAGTTGAGGTAATTCCAGAGATTGACATTCCCGGTCATACAACGGCTATTCTTGCTTCTATTCCTGAGCTTTCTTGTAAATCAGACCCCGTTGAAGTTATGATAACTAACGGCGTAAGTGACGGCATACTTTGTGCAGGAAATGAAAAAACTTTTGAGTTCTTGGATAATCTTTTGGGAGAAATTACGGCTCTTTTCCCGTCAAAGAAATTCCATATAGGCGGCGACGAGGCGTTTAAGGGCTATAAGGTTTGGGATAATTGTGAGAAGTGTAAGGATTTGAAAGCAAAGCTTGAACTTAAAGACAGTAAGGCACTTCAAATATGGTTTATGAACAGAGTTGCGGAAATCCTTAAAAAGTACGGCAAGACTGCTGTTGCTTGGGATGACTGTATGGGAGATGCACTTGATAAGAGTATTGAGTGTCAGCTTTGGAGACCGAATGCAATCGGTAAGGTCAGAAAAATCGCAACCGAGAGAAATATCATAATTTCTCCGACCACATATTTTTATTTTGACAATAAATATTCCTTTGTTTCTCTTCGAAAGGTTTATAAGTTCAATAAGGTTAAGGTTGGATTTACAAGACCCGAGCAGAAATCAACGGGTATTGAATGTGAACTTTGGACAGAGTGGATAGACTCAAAAGAGGCTCTTGATTTCGCTGTTTTCCCGAGAACCGTTGCTTTCGCAGAGGTTGCATGGACTAACCTTGAAAACAGAAGATACAAGGACTTCTTAAAGCGTCTTGAATGGTTTAAGGTTTATATGAAAAAGAGAAATATTAACTATTCAAGAGTATATAACAATCAAATAAATCTTGACCCGAAATGTGCATACCATCTCGGCTCGGACGGAAAAGAGTATGCAAAGAGTGAAAAACTTAAAAACGCCGAATAAAATATTTGAGGTTTAATAAATGGGATTTGGAAATATTGCAACGCTTTTAAGTGGATTAGGACTTTTACTTTACGGAATAAAAATTCTCGGTGAGGGACTTGAGCTCGCCGCAGGTGCAAAGTTAAAGGTTTTGCTTGAAAAAATGACGAGCAACAGGTTTGCTGCGGTGCTTGTGGGCTTCGTTATAACAACGCTTATTCAAAGCTCTTCGACAACAACCGTTATGGTAGTCGGCTTTGTAAATACGGGCATAATGAATCTTACGCAGGCTATCGGCGTAATTATGGGTGCCAATATCGGTACTACAACAACGAGCATCTTGGTTTCTCTTGACATCGGAAAATATGCACCGATTGCAATCGGTATAGGCGTATTTTTGTCAATGCTCACCAAGAAAACCACCAAGAAACACATTGGTCTTGCAATTACGGGCTTCGGTATGCTTTTCCTCGGTATGACGCTGATGAAGGACGCTATGGAGCCGCTTGCAAACTCTCCCGTATTCTCCGAATGGTTAATGAATGCAAACAATCCGTTTGTGGCAATACTTATCGGTACTGTAATTACCGCAGTAATTCAAAGCTCGGCGGCGAGTATCGGTATTTTGCAGGCTTTGGCGGCTCAAGGACTTATACCGCTTCATTTTGCCGTTTATGTAATTTACGGTCAGAATATCGGTACTTGTATTACTGCGCTTATTTCCTCAATCGGAACAAAGAAAAACTCCAAAAGAACAGCGGTTATGCACGTTCTGTTTAACGTGTTCGGTACTGTAATATTCATTATTCTTACAAAACTTTTGCCGTTTACGGATTGGATCGAATCCCTTACGGACAATACAATGATGCAGCTGTCGCTTGTTCATATCATATTTAACGTTGTTTCGACCTTGATTATGTTCCCGTTTGCGGATAAGGTACTTGTTAAGCTTGCTTGCCTTATCGTGCCTGATAAAAAGGACTCTTCAGAGGACGACTTCAAGCTTAAGTTTGTTGACAATCTTATGATTAACACTCCGCCGTTTGCGGTGGCTCAGGTTTCAAAAGAAGTTCACAGAATGGCAGGTCTCGCAAGGCAGAATTTCAGCATTGCGGCAGAGGATTTGCTTAATAAATCCTGTGACCACTTTGACGAGGTGCAGCACACGGAAGAGGTTATTAACTTCTTAAATCATAATATTACGCCAATTCTTGTTAAAATAAATTCCCTTGATTTGAGCTATTCCGACGCTAAATATATCGGACGGGTTTTTCACGTTATAAACGATATTGAGCGTATCGGCGACCATGCACAAAACTTGGAAGAGGCAGCAAAATCAAGAGTTGACGAGGGCATTGAAATTTCAGCCGAGGGCGAAAGAGAGCTTCGAGAGATGTATGAAACTACCCTAAAGCTTATCGACGGTTCAATTGAAGCGTTTACATCACAAATTTTGGATAACGAAAAAGCAGAACAGCTGAGTGAATACGAAGCCTCTGTTGACGATATGCAGACTAATTTCGAGCAATCCCATATCGAAAGACTTAATGCTCACAAATGTAATACAAGGGCTGGAATGCTCTTTATTAACACAATTACCGACTTTGAGCGTGTCGCCGACCATGCTACAAATATTGCGTGGAGCGTAAGCAAAAAGCCGAAAAAGACAACTGATTAAAGGAGAATAGTGTGAAAATCACACTATTCACATAATTATAATGCCCTCAAAATTTGCCTTTGGCATAATTTTGAGATGGCAGAAATCACCATCACGCCTGTTCAGGCAACGCAGGTTGAACGGTGATTATTTAATAAACTATTTGTTGCCTGAAAGGCTATGGTGATTAGAATGAACGATTTTATCATTTCCTGCTGTTCTACGGCAGATCTTTCAAGAGAATTTTTGAAAGAAAACAATATTGAATATACCTGCTTTCACTATAATATTGACGGCAAGGACTATCTTGACGATTTAGGCGAAACAATGCCGATTTCGGAGTTCTATAAAAAGATGAGTGAGGGTGCTGAACCTACAACCTCACAGGTCAGCGTCGGTCAGTATACTGAGTTTTTTGAGAAATTCATTAAAGAGGGAAAAGCAGTTCTCCATATTTCTCTTTCATCGGGTATTTCCGGCTCTTACAATTCAGCTTTGATAGCAAAGCAGGAAATTCTTGAAAAATATCCTGATGCAAAGCTTACGGTTGTCGATTCGATTTCTGCTTCCTCGGGCTATGGACTTTTGGTAACTCTTGCTGCCGATATGCGTGCAAAGGGTAAGTCCTATGAGGAAACAATCGAATTTATCGAAAAATATAAGCACAATGTTCATCATTGGTTCTTCTCGACCGACCTTACAAGCTATATCAGAGGCGGAAGAATTTCTGCGGCGGCAGGCTGGTTCGGAACGCTTCTTCACATTTGTCCGCTTTTGAGAGTTGATGACGCAGGCAAACTCATCCCCGTTGAAAAATGCAGAGGTAAAAACAAGGTTATTACCGCTATCGTTGATAAGATGGAAAAATATGCCGAAAACGGAACTGATTATGACGGCAAGTGCTTTATTTCAAATTCAGCTTGTATGGATGATGTAAACGCTGTTATTTCAGAAATTGAAAAGAGATTTCCGAAGCTCAAGGGCAAGATAGAGGTCTTTGACATAGGAACGGTTATCGGTGCTCATACAGGTCCCGGCACAGTAGCTCTTTTCTTCTGCGGCGAACAGAGAGAAAAATAAAAATTTATGCACATACAAAACGACCCGAAAGTTATTTCTTTCGGGTCGTTTTGTGTGAAACGCTGTTACAATATCAATTCATAGCTTCTGCTTTTTAGTATCCGTAAAAGCTCTGTATTAGATTTGATTTCCGTTGTTGTAATGATTCCGCCGTGTGCAACGTCTTCAACTTGATGATAGTCCGAGCCTGAGGTCTTGATAACCCTATATTTATCGGCTCTTGCCATTGCTTTTTCATTTCTTGAATTGTGCCGCACACAGCCGTTGTGCACCTCAATACCGTCAAGGTATTTTATAGGAGCTCTTGTAATATTGCTTCTGTACGGATGCGCCTGAACTATGAGCAAGCCGTTTCTCTTAGCGGTTTTTGAAAATGTACTCAAATTCATATTTATTAAATCGCCGTTGCCTCTTAAAAATTCTTCCGTGACGCCGTAAACAAGATAATCGTTTTCGCTTTTGCTGTCAAAACGAAGCTCCATACCGAGTAAAACATTTAGTCTGCCGTTCGCCGCTTCCTTTGCGGCGTTAAATCCGAGCATAAATACATCTATTTTGTCGTTCCAAGTCATATTGTCATAATCATATCTGAAATATGTGTGCGTGCTTAAATGGTCGGTTATGACAACAGTCTTATAGCCTGCGCCGATATATCCCTCAACAAGCTCTTTTGCCGTTGCAACTCCGCAGTTGCTTGTTTCCGCCGTGTGAGCGTGAAGCTCGGTTTTGAAAGCTTCCATTTAATCACCTCGTGTTTATTATAAGACAAAAAGTGCCCTGTGTCGATATTTTTATAATAATATGCTTCTGAAATGTTGAAATATTTTTGTTTTGTGGTAGAATTATATGGTAATTTGCTTGCTTTATCGGGAAAGCGAGCATTACAACTGAAAATGTTCTATGGTTTCGAGTGCGGTTTTTGTGCTCGAATTAAAAGGGAATACGGTTAAATGCCGTAACAGCCCCCGCTACTGTATGGAACAGCATTTGCCGATATGCCACTGTGAAAATGGGAAGGCGGTAAATGTGTATGTCCGAGTCAGGAGACCTGCCACAGAACTGCAAATCTCTTTCGGTGGGAAAGTAGGATGTGCATATAAAGTTTAACCTTCTTTATTTGTACTTTGAGCGGACCACTATGTGCGTCCGCCTCTTTTTTGTTGAAAGAACATCATTGGAGGTAAAAATGAAAAAGAAATTCAACAAAGTACTTTCGGGTATCCTTGCAGTTGCAATGGTATTTTGCTTGCTTGCAACTCAAGTTTCTGCTCAAAGCGTAGACAAAGAAATCAACGGACTTGCTTCTTGGCTTGCAAACAGCGAGAAAACAGGTTTTGATTTTAACGATACATCTGCTCTTGACACGGATGTTTTGTGGACTGTTCTTGTACTTGCAAAGGCAGGAAACAAAACGGTATATCCCGAATTTGAAAATTATGTCAATACTGTTGTTGAGGCGCGGTATGCGTCTTTGTACCCTGCAAATTTTGCTTTGATTTATCTTGCCGAGCTTGCAAGGGGAAATGATACAAAGAATATCGGCGGACATGATATGCTCGCTTCTCTTAAAGGTGTTGACTACACAACTCAAACCTATCTCAGCAGTCTTTATTTTCCGCTTATAGCTCTTGATTATAAAGAGACCCCTGAATACAGCGGAGTGAGGAAAGCTATTGTTGATACAATCCTTTCGGCACAGCAGTCTGACGGCGGCTTTCCGTATTGCTCGGTAGATACGGGATACGGTATTACATCGGATCCGGATACAACCTCATTTGTGCTTCAGGCACTTGCTGATTTTAAGTCTGTTCCCGAAGTGGCAACAGCTATCGAAAAGGCACTTGCTTATCTTGAAACCCAGAAGTTCGATGACGGTTCTTACGGATATGTAGCATGGTCGTCTAAATCAGCTGAGTCAACCGCACAGGCTATAATTGCGAAGAATTGTCTCGGCAAGCCTTGTGATGACTCTGTCACTGCTCTTAAAGGCTTTATAAATCCTGAAACGGGCGCAGGAAAGGATTACACGGGTGCTGATAACACAATGACCACATATCAGACCTTGCTTGCTCTCCTTGACGTTAAGGACCGTGCAGAGGGCGGTAAAGGCGTTTATAAATATGTTGCTCCCGTTCCCGCAGACACCACTACCGAGGTTGACACGACAGCTTCGGAGAGCTCAACCGAAGCAACGGTTGCGCCGACAACGGCAAAGAGTAATAAGGTTGATATTCCGAGAACAGGCGGCAATACCGCAGTATCGGTATTTGTAGGTCTTGCGCTTGCAACAGGCGCAGCTTCACTTGTTCTCAGAAAAAAAGATGAAGACTAAAATTATTGCACTTTTGCTTTCTATACTTCTTGTTTTAACCGCTTGCGGAAAAGGTAACGCTTCCGAAGATGCGGCAAATCAAGAGGTATCGGCAAACAGTGAATATTCAACCGAAGCATCGTCTGATACGAAAGCGGCTTCTGGAGACACTTCAGGCGGAAGCGCCTCAGAAATATCGGAAAATAAACAGAGCGAAACACGGGCTTTACCGTCCCCCGAAACGAAAAAAGCCTTAGAAGGCTCTGCAAATGCTTCCGATGGCTCTGCGATAACGGCAGCACCGACTGCACCGCCACAGGAAAACGGCAAGGAAAATGAAAAAGTAACCGTTACATTTTCGGTTGATTGTCGTAATGCGATAAACTACGGAATTTTATCACAAGGCTCATTTGCTCAGGTTTTACCTGCTGACGGAATTATACTTTCAACCTCTGCAATAACCGTAAAAGACGGCGAAAGCGTTATGTCTGCGCTTAAAAAAATTCTTAAAGAAAACCGTATAAATTTCAGCATATCTTCAAGCGGATATGTAAGAATGATAGGCGGCCTTTCTGAATTTGACTGCGGAGCATATAGCGGTTGGATGTATAAGGTAAACGGTGTGTTGCCTTCGGTTTCAACAAAGAGCTATCCTTTGAAGGACGGAGACAAGGTTGAATTTGTCTATACCTGTAAAATGGGCGACGTTTAATAAAAGTTTTTAAGGCGGTACAGCTTCTGTGCCGCCTTAATTTGTAAACAATATGTAAAGTTTGCGTTTATTAACATATCAAATATTGTTTTTTTAGGATAGTTTGTGGTATTATATACTGTATTCAAAAGTCGGTTTTGTTTGCGAGGTGCAAATATGTTTATAAATGAAATTCTGGAAAGCGGAGGAATAACAACGTCTTTTGAGGTTTTTCCTCCGAAAAATAACGCTCCGTTTGAGCCTGTTTTGAAATCGGTAGAAAAGCTTTCACTTTTGAAGCCTGATTTTATAAGCGTAACCTACGGCGCAGGCGGCGGTACCTCACAAAATACACCTAAAATTGCTTCATATATTCAAAACGAGCTTCACACTCCGTCAATGGCGCATCTTACATGTGCTTCTTCTACAAAGGAGGAGATTGATGCTATCCTTTCTCAACTTAGAGATATAGGTGTTGACAACATTCTCGCTTTAAGAGGCGATTTGCCTGAGAATTACAATCCCGACGACAGCAATTATTACAGATATGCATCTCAGCTTGTTGAGAGGATTTTGGATTTCGGCGGATTTTCGGTCGGTGCGGCTTGCTATCCCGAGGGTCACGTTGAGTCAAAAAATGCACACGAGGATTTAATTCACCTTAAAGAAAAGGTTGACTGCGGTGCGCAATATCTTGTAACACAGATGTTCTTTGACAATTCCGCTTTGTACAGCTTTTTATACAGAGCGTTAAAGGTTGGAATTGACGTGCCTGTTATTGCGGGTATTATGCCCGTTATGAATCCTAATCAGATTAAAAGAAGCTGTGCGCTTTCAGGTGCAACTCTTCCGTCAAGATTTAAGATTATGCTTGATAAGTTTTCAGATGATCCCGTTTCGCTTCGGCAGGCAGGAATTGCCTATGCTACCGAGCAGATAATTGATTTGATTGCTAACGGCGTAAACGGAATTCATATTTACACCATGAACAAGCCCGAGGTTGCAGGGGCTATAATGAACAACCTTTCTTCAATTCTTTAAGAGGTGATTTCTTGTTTGGCTATGTAAAGCCTGATAAGCCTGAGCTTAAAATAAAGGACTACGAAACTTATAAGGCAATTTATTGCTCTCTTTGCAGAACCTTGGGCAAGGAATACGGCTTGCTTGCAAGGTTCTTATTGACCTATGACGCAGCTTTTTATGCTCTGCTAAAAAAATCTGTGCTTCAAACAAAGCCCGATTGCGCATATAAGGGCGTGTGCAGATTTAACCCTCTTAAAAAGTGCAATTATATAGATACGGACAGCTATCTTAAGGACGCCGCCGCATTGACGGTGATTATGTTTTATTATAAGGTGCTTGATAATATAAACGACGGGAAGCTGTTGAAAAGATTGGCGTCACGGCTTGTTTATCCATATATTAAAATAAAGTTTAACAAAGCCGTAAAAAAATATTCAAAATATAATGATATAATTAAAGCGTCAACAGATGAGCAGGCGAGGATTGAAAACGAAAAAACGGACAGCATAGATATAGCGGCTCATCCTACGGCTGTTTCATTGCAAAAGATATTTTCCAACGGAATTAAAGACGAAACACAGAAACGCATTGTTGAGAGAATAGGCTATTGTCTCGGACGGTGGGTATATCTTATGGATGCGTTTGACGACCTTGAAAACGATATTAAAGCAGGGGCTTACAACCCGTTTGCTCTGAAATATAAGCTTGATAAATCATTTTTAACGGGCGATAATAAGGCGATTGAGGACGATATAATCAAATCTATCCGTCTTACCGCAAACGAAACAGGGCTTGCGCTTGAATTGCTCGACAAAAACTGCTATAAGCCGTTAATAGAAAATATTGTTTTTGACGGTATGGAAGCAGAGCTTTTGAAAATAATAAAGAAAAAGAGAGGTGATTTGATTGAATAACCCATATGATGTTTTGGGCGTAAACGCCAATGCAAGTGATGATGAAATTAAAAATGCTTACAGAAGTCTTGCAAGGAAATATCAGTCAGCCAATTATGCCGACAGTCCGCTTTCCGACGTTGCAGTTAAGAAAATGCAGGAGCTTGATATGGCATATGACGAGATAATGGCTCAGAGAAGCGGCGGTTATTCTTCAAATCGTTCATATTCGCAGCAGAATAGCGGAGCATATTACGGAAATTCGCAATTCGCAGATGTCAGAGAGAAGATAAATTGCGGCAGAATCGATGATGCGGAAATGATACTTGACGGTATTCCTAAGGATATGAGAAATGCTGAATGGTACTATTGCAAGGGTCAAATTCAACAGCGACGCGGCTGGTTTGATGAGGCTTACAGGAATTATTCAACGGCTTGCAGAATGGAGCCTGATAATGTTGAATATTCAAACGCCTTTAATGCACTTAATAACAATTCAAACGGAGGATACAGGCAGACACATCAAGGCTCGACAAGCGGCTGCTCGTCGTGTGATATTTGCTCAGGCTTGATTTGCGCAGATTGCTGTTGCGAATCATTGGGCGGAGACTTGATTCCCTGTTGCTGATATGACACAAAATTCAAAAAAATCATCAAAGACCGCTGTCGGCGGCGTAATAACCGCACTTTCGATAGTGCTTATGTTTTTGACCTCGGTAATTCCGACGTTAACATATGCCCTTCCTGCGGCGGCAGGCTTTTTGATAACCTTGATTGTAATTGAAATAGATAAAAAATGGGCACTCGGTGTTTATGTTGCCGTAAGCCTTTTATCCGTTTTGCTTATTGCCGATAAAGAAGCTGCGGTTATGTATATAATGTTTTTCGGCTACTATCCGATTGTCAAAGCGATTTTTGAAAAGCATTTTCATTCGGTGTTGTTGTGGGTGCTTAAATTTGCGGTGTTTAATGTAGGTGCCGTGGCGGCATTTTTTATTTCAACCTATGTTTTTTTAGTGCCCTTTGAGGAAATGGAAAAATACGGAGCTATTGCGGCATGGGGCTTGCTTGCGGCAGGAAACGTAATCTTTTTACTTTATGATTTTGCAATGACAAACCTTATAAGACTGTATTTGATTAAATGGAGAAAGACCTTTAGAAGAATATTTAAGTTTTGACAGACGCTAAATGCGTCTGTTCTCTTTTCAAAACGTAATTTTTGTGATAGAATAGTTGTCATATTTTATTTTTTTGGGGCGAAAGGAGGCTCTTGTTGTGGAGGAGACAAAGAGAGAACATTTACATTCGGGACATAGGAGCAGAGTTAAGGAACAGTTTGCTAAAAGCGGTATGCGTGATTTTCAGGACCATCAGGTACTTGAAATGCTTTTGTTTTACGCAATACCTCAACGTGATACAAATGATTTAGCTCATATGCTTATCAACGAATTCGGCTCGCTTGCAGGTGTGTTTGACGCACCGTTGGAGTCGCTTGAGGCGGTAAAAGGTATGGGCAAAAGCTCGGCGACTCTTATCAAAATGGTACCGGAGATTTATTCAAAGTATCTCGACAGTAAAAACATTAACAGAAAGCTTGTTTTGAGTGAGCCTGAGGCTGTTACAAAATATTTCGCTTCAAAATTCATAGGCTATCAGCATGAGGTTATGATGGCGGCTTTTGTTGATAATCAGTGCCGACATAAGAAGACAATTATTGTTTCGGAGGGCGGTCAGAGCAGTACGGATGTCAACATAAGAAAAATTGCGGCAACCGCAATGAATCTAAACGCAACCTCGGTTATTATTGCACATAATCATCCGCAGGGTGTTGCCGCACCGTCAGGAGCTGATATTGAGGCGGTCAGAGTTATTAAAAAGATATTCAAGCCGCTTGATTTAACGCTTTTGGATAGCGTAATCATTTCTGACGACAGCGCATATTCAATGGCAAATCACAGCAAATTCGCATACTTATTTGATTATTGATAAGAAAAAATAATAAATAAAATAAAAAAATAAACGGAGGAAAAACTATGTTTGATGCAATGAAAACAAAAAATGAATGTGTTGAGTGGATACGTGATTTTTTTGACAAGAACGGTAAAGACTGTAATGCTGTAATAGGTGTTTCAGGCGGCAAGGACAGTTCTATTGTTGCGGCCCTTTGCGTCGAAGCTTTGGGTAAGGACAGGGTTATCGGTGTGCTTATGCCTTGCGGTGTTCAACACGATATTGATATGGCTGAGCTGCTTGTAAAGCACCTTGACATTAAGCATTACGTTGTAAATGTAAAAGCTGCCGTTGACGGTGTGAAGTCGAGCATACCGCTTGAATTATCAGTTCAATCAACAACCAATATTCCTCCGAGAGTAAGAATGACGGTTTTGTATGCGGTTGCGCAAAGCTGTAACGGACGAGTTGCAAACACCTGTAATTTGTCGGAGGATTGGGTCGGTTATTCAACGAGATACGGCGATGCGGCAGGTGATTTCAGCCCCTGTGCAAATATTACCGTTACAGAAATGAAACAGATAGGAAAAATCCTCGGACTTCCCGATGTGCTTGTTAACAAGGTTCCGATTGACGGACTTTGCGGCAAGACGGACGAAGAAAACCTCGGCTTTACATATGCTGAGCTTGATAAATACATCAGAACGGGCGAGATTGCCGACCTTGAAAAAAAGGCGATAATTGACGAAAAGCACGTTAAAAATCTGTTCAAGCTTAAATATATGGATACCTTTGTTCCGAGTGAAGGCTGATATTAAATTTTTATACTGACAGAAAGGGGGATTTTATGGATAAGTTTGTTTTACATTCCGAATATAAACCGACGGGCGACCAGCCTGCCGCAATAGAAAAACTTGTTGACGGAATTAACAAGGGATATAACGAACAAACCTTGCTCGGCGTTACAGGTTCGGGTAAAACTTTTACAATGGCGAATGTTATTGCAAAACTCAATCGTCCTACACTCGTACTTGCCCATAATAAAACCCTTGCTGCGCAGTTGTGCTCGGAATTTAAGGAGTTCTTTCCTGAAAATGCGGTTGAATATTTCGTATCTTATTACGACTATTATCAACCCGAGGCATATATTCCGACAACCGATACCTATATCGAAAAGGATTCGGCAATAAATGATGAAATCGATAAGTTGAGACACTCGGCAACCTCCGCTTTGTCCGAAAGACGAGACGTGATAATTGTTTCGAGTGTTTCTTGTATTTATACCCTCGGCGACCCGATTGATTATCGAAATATGGTTATTTCTTTAAGGCAGGGGATGCAAAAAAGCAGGGATGATTTAATAAAAAAGCTTGTCAGTATTCAATATGAGCGAAATGATGTCAACTTTATAAGAAATAAGTTCAGAGTTCGTGGCGATACGGTGGAGATTTTCCCTGTTTATTCGAGCGAAAACGCTATAAGAGTTGAGTTTTTCGGCGACGAAATAGACAGAATTTCCGAAATCAACGCACTTACGGGACAGGTTAAAAATGTATTGTCTCACGTGGCGATTTATCCTGCTTCGCACTATGTCGTTGCACCCGAAAAGCTTGAAAAGGCCATTACCGAGATACTTGCGGAAATGGAAGAGCAGGTCAAGAAATTTGAAAAAGAGGGAAAGCTTCTTGAGGCACAAAGAATAAGACAGCGTACCGAATACGATATGGAAATGCTTAGGGAAACAGGATTTTGTAAAGGCATTGAGAACTATTCAAGGGTTATGTCCGGAAGAGAAGCAGGCACGGCGCCGTTTACCTTGCTCAATTATTTTCCTGATGATTTTGTGCTGTTTGTTGATGAATCGCATGTAACTTTGCCTCAGGTCAGAGGAATGTACGGTGGCGACCGTTCAAGAAAAGAGTCGCTTGTAAATTATGGCTTTAGACTTCCGTCGGCATTTGACAACAGACCGCTTACTTTTGATGAGTTTTACGAAAGGGTAGGGCAAAAGGTGTTTGTCAGTGCGACACCGGGCGAGCTTGAAAAGGAAAAAAGCTCACAAATTGTTGAACAGCTGATAAGACCCACGGGATTGCTTGACCCTGAAATATCGGTAAGACCGACGGACGGTCAGATTGAGGACCTTATTTCTGAAATAAATACAAGAACCGAACGTAATGAGCGTGTTTTGGTTACTACTCTTACAAAGAAAATGGCGGAGAGCCTTACGGAATTTCTTGATACGCACGGCATAAAGGTCAAGTATATGCACTATGATATTGACACTATCGAGCGTATGGAGCTTATCCGTGATTTGCGCTTGGGCGAGTATGATGTTCTTGTCGGAATAAACCTTTTGCGTGAGGGACTTGATATACCCGAAGTGTCGCTTGTGGCTATTCTTGACGCTGATAAAGAAGGTTTTTTGCGCTCCGAAACTGCGCTTATTCAGACAATAGGCAGGGCGGCTCGAAATGCCGAAGGTCAGGTTATTATGTATGCGGATTGCGTTACACCGTCAATGGAAAAGGCAATAAGCGAGACCTACCGTCGCCGTGAGATACAGATGGAATACAATAAGGAGCATAATATTGTTCCGAAAACCATTAAAAAAGGCGTTAGGGATATTCTCGAAATCTCTGCTGCTCATAAAGACGAAAGCGGTAAGCGCTTGAGCAGGGCGGAGAGAGAAAAGCTTATCATTGAGCTTACAAATGAAATGAAAGCGGCGGCAAAGATACTTGAATTTGAGCACGCAGCTATGTTAAGAGATAAAATCGCAAAATTAAAGGAAGGTAAATAAGCCTTGCAGAATAAAAAAATCATTGTAAAAGGTGCAAAAGCCAATAATCTAAAAAATATTGACCTTGAAATTCCCCGTGATAAGCTTGTTGTTTTTACGGGACTTTCAGGCTCGGGAAAATCCTCGCTTGCGTTTGATACGATTTACGCAGAGGGACAGAGGCGATATATCGAATCGCTTTCTTCGTATGCAAGGCAATTTTTAGGTCAGATGGATAAGCCTGATGTTGAATACATTGAGGGCTTGTCTCCCGCAATATCGATTGACCAAAAAACGACCTCAAAAAATCCACGGTCAACGGTAGGTACCGTTACGGAAATTTATGATTATCTTCGTCTTATTTATGCGAGAATAGGAACTCCGCATTGTCCTGTTTGCGGCAGAGAAATTTCTATGGAAACCGTTGACGGCATTGTTGATAAGGTGTTAAAGCTTCCCGAGGGCGAAAAAATACAGATTTTAGCACCGCTTGTCAGAGGCAAAAAGGGCGAACACGTCAAGGTGCTTGATTCTGCCAGAAAGTCGGGATATGTAAGAGTAAGAGTTGACGGAAGCATTTATGACCTTTCCGAAGAAATCAAGCTTGATAAGAATATCAAGCACAGCATTGAGGTTATAGTTGACCGACTCGTTATAAATGACAGTATCAGAAGCAGGCTTGCCGATTCAATAGATACCGCCTGCAATCTTTCCGACGGTGCGGTAATCGTTGATGTTGTCGGAAAAGATGAACTTTTATTTTCGCAGAAATTTGCCTGTCCCGAACACGGCACTTGCATAGAAGAAATGGCGCCGAGGTCATTTTCTTTTAACAATCCTTACGGCTCTTGCCCGAGGTGTATGGGACTTGGTACTTTTATGCGAATAAACCCCGACCTTGTTATACCGAATAAAAATCTTTCGATAAATCAAGGTGCGATTTTAGCTTCGGGTTGGTCGAACGCCGACAGCGGAACAATAGCGCAAATGTATTATTCCGCACTTGCCGAAGAATACGGCTTTTCTCTTGATACTCCGATTAAGGATTTGACCGAGGAACAGCTAAATGTCGTGCTTTACGGAACAAACGGCAAGAAAATAAAAATGACAAGGGTAAACGCTTACGGCTCGGGAACTTACCTTACCGAGTTTGAGGGTGTAATAAATAACCTGCAAAGGCGGTATAACGAAACCACAAGCGAGTATTCAAGAGCAGAGATTACCAAAGTAATGGACGAGTGCAACTGCCCCGAATGTAACGGTAAAAGGCTTAATAAATCGGCTCTTGCGGTTACAATCGGCGGTAAGAATATTATTGAATTTACCGAGCTTTCAATCAGCAAGGCAATTGAATTTATTGACTCGCTTGAGCTTACCGAAAAGCAGCATATGATAGCAGATATGATAATTAAGGAGATAAAGCAAAGGCTTTCTTTCCTTGCAAGCGTCGGTCTTGATTATTTGACATTATCCCGTTCGGCAGGCACACTTTCGGGCGGCGAAAGTCAGCGAATCAGGCTTGCGACACAGATAGGCTCGTCGCTTATGGGTGTGCTTTATATCCTTGATGAGCCGAGCATAGGCTTGCACCAAAGAGATAATGACAAGCTTTTAGGCACGCTGCGTGAGCTTCGTGATATAGGAAATACGCTTATCGTTGTTGAGCACGACGAGGATACCATCAGAGCAGCGGATTATGTTGTGGATATAGGTCCGGGCGCAGGTGTCCACGGCGGAGAGGTTGTTTACAGCGGTAATGTTGAGGGCTTGCTCAAATGCAAGAAATCAATTACGGGACAGTACCTTTCGGGTAAGAAAAAAATCGAAGTACCTGGCGAAAGGCGAAAGGGTAACGGAAACAGTCTTGAAATCAAAAACGCTTCCGAAAATAACCTTAAAGGTATTGACGTTGAAATTCCGCTTGGCGAATTTGTATGCGTAACAGGTGTTTCCGGTTCGGGTAAATCTTCGCTTATCAATGAAATTCTCTATAAAAAGCTTGCAAATGAGCTTAACAACGCCAAAAAGGCGGTCGGCAAGGTTGATAGAATTGACGGCATTGAAAATCTTGATAAGGTGATAAATATTGACCAATCTCCGATCGGCAGAACACCACGTTCAAACCCTGCGACTTATACAGGGGTGTTTAATGATATAAGAGAGCTGTTTGCTTCAACACAGGACGCTAAAATCAGAGGCTATTCCGCTTCAAGATTTTCCTTTAATGTCAAGGGCGGACGTTGTGAAGCGTGTCAGGGAGACGGCATAATCAAGATTGAAATGAACTTTTTCCCCGACGTTTATGTGCCTTGCGATGTCTGTAAAGGTGCTAAATATAACAGGGAAACGCTTGAGGTTCATTATAAAGGCAAAACCATTTCCGATGTTCTCGAAATGACCGTTGAAGAGGGTATGGAGTTTTTCAAAAATCAATCAAAGATTTATAGAAAACTTAAAACTCTTTATGACGTCGGATTGGGTTATATTAAAATCGGTCAGCCTGCAACCACACTTTCGGGCGGTGAAGCACAGAGGGTTAAGCTCTCGACAGAGCTTTCAAAAATCGCCACAGGCAGAACAATTTATATCCTTGATGAGCCCACAACGGGCTTGCATACTGCGGATGTTCACGGACTTATCAATGTTCTCCAAAGGCTTGTTGATAAGGGAAACACCGTTGTTGTAATTGAGCACAATTTGGATGTAATCAAAGTGTCCGACCATATAATTGACTTAGGTCCCGAGGGCGGAGACAAGGGCGGTAAAATTGTCGTTTGCGGTACGCCCGAAGAGGTTGCAAAATGCAAGAAATCCTATACAGGTCAATATCTTAAAAAGATGCTCAAATAATAAAATAAAGCACTTTGTATCATTCGTTTAAGATACAAAGTGCTTTTTATTTGGGTTTATTTATTGATTATCTTCTTCATTTTGATTTTCAGCGGTTGGCATTTCTTTCTTGTTTTCGTCATCTTGAAGAAGTTTATTGATACCGTCAAAGTCAATTTCAAAGGTGTCGCTTTCATTAGGAACGGAGACTGATACAGGCGCTTCGTTTAGCATAAGCCATTTATCGGCTTTTTTCTTCTTTTTGCGATTGACAATTATCGATATTGTTGCAATAAGAATTGTAACAATCGAAACAAACGAGCCTGCCAAAAGACCTGACGAAACATATGAGAAAACTACCGTGTGTTCGCCGGCTTCAATATCAAAGCCCAGCAAGCCATTGGAAATTTTATAAATTTCGTCGCTTTTAAGCCGTCTTCCGTCAATATAAACATTCCAATTTATATCATAGGGGATTGATGTGAAAACAGCTGAATTTTCACTTGCCGTTATTGTTCCCGTAAGCTTTGTGTCCGAGTATTCCGTAATGTTATAATTGCCTTTTTTGAGCTTCTCATAGCCTGCCTTAAACGCTTCCTCGTTAAGACCGTAAGCGTAAAAGTTGAGCGTTCCTTTGTTCGAGGTGTCCTTGATGGCAATGTCAACATTTACGGTTTCGCCTGCATTGATGATACCGAGGTCGATTATATAAGCTTCATCGAGCGAATTGTAGGTTTCGTTGAATATGCTGCCTGAAACGGTAGCACTGTCAACAGCGTTCGATTTTATATAAACGTAAACATTTTGTGTTTCTTGCGGTGTAACCTCAAAGCTTACGCTTCCCATTTCGTCATTGACCGATTTTGAAAACTTAAACTCTCCGCTTGCAAATTCATTTGGATAAAAATCATTTATATTTGAATATGCTGCGTCGTCAATGGTAAGCTTCGTAAACACATTGTCAACGCCCGTAGCCATATTAAACAGCTGTTGCTGTGCTTCAAATGGATTACCGTATATCGAAGAGTCGTAATATTTCACAAGGCTGTCTGCGGCAAATGCAACAGACAAGTCGTATTTGTTCTTATATGCCGTGAACTTGTCGTTTGCAAACAGGTCTTCATAAAGATTGGGATTTATATCCATTTTCTGATTGTCGGCGATATATTTTATACCGAACATTGCATTGTAAACAGGTGTTTGCGGATTGTAGGTATAGCTGTTAATATAGTTGCCGTACATTCCGAGGTTTTGCTGAAGGTTTGCAACGGTTTCATATGCCATAGAGGAGAATACCGAGACACCGTTGTAGTCAAGCCAGCAAGGGTCCATTCTTGTTTTTAATTTTGTAAGTTCCATACGATAGAAGCCGTTGTTGTCATATTCGTCAATTTTTGCTTTTATGTCTTGGAATTGGTCGTACTCGGCAACATAATTTGTTTTGGATTGATTCATTGAATAATTGTCCGTATTGCCCAAAGCGACCTCTGAAACAACACAGCACAAAAGAAGCAAGGAGAGTGACGAGCTTTGGAAGTGCTTGTCTTTGAAGAAGTGAAGAATTACAACATATCCGACAGCGAAAACAAGGCTTATTATGAGCGAAACGTCGTCGATATTCTTTGAGGTTGTTTTTTCAACAAGGATAATAAACGCTATAAGACCAACGCCGACTCCGAGTAACTGCCTGCCCGAGTACTCTTTGATGTTTGTAAATGCCTTGAAAGCGAGTATTAGCAAAACAAAGGAGTACATAAATGAAAATCTGTACGGCAAATCATTCGGAAAATGAAGACCGTGCCAAACGAAGTTGAGATAATTGATATTAAAGCTGAAATAGAGGACTGCAAGCAGGCTGACATAAGAAATTTTTTCTCTTGTAGAAATCTTTTTTGAGAAAAGATATAACGGGACGAGCAAAAGCGTTAAAACACCGCAATATACATTGGGAAGAACATCATTTCCGCTGCTTCTGATTGTAGCGTCGGTGCTTGCGAGATGATTTGCAAGGAAATCAAAGGCGGTAAAGTATTTTGTAAAGCCTGTGGGGGATGAGCCCGAGGTTGCAGAGCTTTGGGAGAGCATTGCTATAAGCGGGAAAACAGCCGCCGAAGCGAGCAATACCGCTACGATTGAAGAAAATGCAAATTTGAGTCCGCTTGAAATAAAGAGCGAGTTTTTAATTCTGCCTAAGGGCGTATCATAGTATATTTCGCTGAATTTTTTTGAAAACGGATAGTTTGCGGCATAGTAGGTCAGGAAATAGAGGACGGAGAAAATGCAAACCATATACGCCATATAATAGTTTGCAAAAATCATAAGAGTAAGGCTCAAGCAGTAAAGAGCAGGCTTACCCTTATTGATAATACGCTCAATTCCGAGAATGATAATCGGGAAAATTACCATTGCGTCAAGCCACATAAGATTCCAATAGTAAGCGACGAAATATCCGCAGAACGCATATAAAACACCGAAAGCCGCAGTTGCATAACTGTGCTGCTTTTGCGAAGCCTTTAGATAATAGGTGAATGAGGCTGCGGAAAGCACAGCCTTGAGCATTATCAGGCATGAAATGGCTTCGGTGATGTTTTTATGACCGAAAAGCAATATTATAATTGTCAACGGGCTTGAAAGATAGTTAAAGAAATTGCCGAGAAATGAAGAACCGAGTCCCGAATTCCACGAATAAATCAACGATTCTCCGCTTGTAAGTCTGTCATAAAGCTCCGCAAACAACGGACCGTATTGATGATATAAATCCATTCTCAAAATGGTCATATCGCCGAACGGTACAAGGTCATAGCAGAAAGCTATGAGCAGAAAAATCAACAGCGACACGAGTGCCGAAAGAAATACAAATTTATTATTTTGATAAAACGCCGACAGCCTTGTCGGTGCTTTTTCTTTTTTTGCTTTTAACATTGCTTGACTCCTAACAAAAAAATATATAAATAATTTTACCATATTTGAGATAATCTTTCAATATCACACACGGTTAAAATTGTAAACAATATATGTTCATATTTCAGGACAAGTCGCATATATATTATCGAGGTGAAAAAATGAATTACTTAAATAACAAAGGAATTAACGATATTCTGTTTTATTTGCCGTTGAGAATTAAGGATTTAGTATATAAATTGAGCGATACTAACAAGTGTTCAATCAAAGAAATCAGATTGAGGGCTGATAAGCCCGTGGTTATTGTGACCGAGAGGGGAAGCTCCTTTTTAACAGGTAATGGGAAGCTGTCATATATTATTTCCGACTCGCTCGTTAAAATCACCTGTGATGAGCTTACGGAAACGGTAAAAAGGGTGTGCGAATACTCAGTCTATTCTCATCAAGAGGAAATAAATCAGAGCTTTATAACTCTTTCGGGCGGTCACAGAGTCGGCTTGTGCGGAAATGCGGTTACGGAACACGGGAAAATCATAAGTGTACGTGACATTAACTGCATAAATTTCAGGGTCGCAAGCGAAAGAATAGGCTGTGCGAATGAGATAATGACCTCGCTTTTCAACTCAAGGCTTTCAAATATAATAATAGCAGGTCCGCCAATGTCGGGAAAAACAACAGTTTTAAGGGATTTGGTAAGGCAAATTTCCGACGGTAACGCAGGCGAATATTATAAATGTGTACTTATTGACGAACGACAGGAGATTGCCGGTGCGAGCTCTCTGAAAACGCAATGTAACGTAGGAAGCAACACGGATGTTTTCACCTCTTATCCAAAAAGGACAGGGATTGAGCTTGCGGTGCGTTCTTTTTCTCCCGATATTATTTTCTGTGATGAAATAGCGAGCGGGGAGGAGGCGGAAATCATATTAAACGCAATTATGTGCGGTGTGAAATTTGCCGTCAGTATGCATTGCTCCTGCAGTGAAGAATTGAATAGACGAAAAGTGTCTAAAGCACTTTTAGAGAGTGGCTTGTTTGATGCGGCGGTCATTCTTGACAGGGGAGAAAACGTCGGAAAGGTGCGTGAGATTATCAGAACGGGCGGTGAAAAAAATGAGAATTTCGGGAATAGCTTTGATTGCAATCGTAATTTGCATTACGGGTAATTATTTTTCGTCGCTCAAGGTCAAAAGAGTGAAAATACTTGAATGTTTTTTAACGTTTATAGGCTATTTACGCACTCAAATCGAGTTTTCACAGCAGCCGCTTGAAAGAATATTTGAACAAGCTGTTGAATCGAACGAATTTAATGATTGCGGATTTTTGAAGATGTGCCTTGCAAATATCAAAAACGGTTTGGAGCTTTCAAACGCTTGGAAAAGCTCCGTTGACACGTTTTCGAGAGCTTCTCCGCTGACAAATCAAGATTGCAGAACGATAAAGGAGTTTTCAAATTCACTCGGTTCGAGCGATATCGGCGGACAAATCAGAAATTGCGAGGCGTATTCGGAAATATTAAAGCAAAGCATTTGCAATCTGAAAAAATCAACCGATAAAGCTGTGAAAATTATAAATACATTAAGTCTGTTTTTGGCGGCGTTTATAATCATTTTCTTTATTTAGGAGTAATTATGGAAATAGGATTTATTTTAAAAATTGCGGGAATAGGAATAATCGTAGCCGTACTGAATCAAGTTCTTGTAAAAACGGGACGTGATGATTATGCAATGCTTACGGTTATCGCAGGGATAATTGTTGCAATACTGATGCTTATTCCTCAAATGACGTCGCTTGTATCAACTGTAAAATCGGTGTTTGATTTTTGATATGCTTAAAATCTTTGCTTTGGTAATATGCTGCTTGGCTTTACTTATCTATTTCAGACAGATTGAGCCTGAATTTTCATATCTGTTAAGACTTTGCGTGATTGCTTTGGTTTTCGGTTTTTTAATAAGCGGTATTTCCGTACTGTCCGAAAATCTCAGTTATCGGTTTTCTCAATTTGCCTATTTGAGCGAATATGTGAAAATCTGTCTGAAAATTTTAGGGATAAGCCTTGCTACGCAAACGGTATCGGATATTTGTAAGGATTGCGGAGAAAGCGCTTTGTCCACACTTACCGAAACAGTCGGAAGAATTGCTGTGATTATTCTTGTTTTTCCGATTGCGGAAAAGCTGCTTGAATTGAGCGTAGGAATGTTGAGATGAATACTAAAAGGATTTTTGCCGTGCTTCTGTGTATGCTGTCGTTACTGTTTTTGATGACGGTGGACAGCTTTGCGGCACAAGAGGAAGACTACAAGCAAATTTACAACAAAATAAACGAGGACGGGCAGGCGCTTTTGAAGGAGTCGGGGATAAGTGACGTTGATTTTGAAGAACTTTTGAGCTTGTCTCCTAAAAAGGTCTTTACAGCGATTATCGGTATTGCAAAAGGTAGCTACAAGCAGCCTCTGACTGCCTTTATAACTCTAATTGGCTTATTTATTGTTGCGTCTTTAGTGAAAAATATGAACGAAAGCCTAAGTGAAAAAAATGATATATTTTCTCTGTTTGAAACAGCGTTTACTCTTTCTGTAATATCCGTTCCCTTAAGCGAAGCAATTTCTTCGGCAGTATCCGCCGTCAAAACCGTTGCTGATTTTATGCTGGCTTACATACCTGTTTTTACGGGGATTATTTCCGCAAGCGGTCAGCCTATAACCTCATTTGCATACAGCTCCGTTGTCCTTGCGTTTGCCGAAATTTTGGTAAAGGGGACGGACGCTTTTATCATTCCGTTGATTTCCGTAATGACTTGCTTAAATGTTTATTCTTCTTTGAACGGCAGACTTGACCTTTCCAAAATTATATCGGCTGTCAGGAAAACGATAACGGTTGCATTATCAGTAGCAGCGACTGTGTTTGTGGGGCTGATTAACATAAAGGGCAATCTCGCTACCTCTGCCGACAGTCTTGCGATAAAGGGCGTCAAGGCGGCTTCGGGAAGCGTTATACCGATAATCGGCGGAGCGATTGGCGATGCTCTCGGTGCGGTGCTCGGATCGTTTTCATTGATAAAAAGTGTTTTTGGCGTCTTTGGAATTATTGCTGTTGCGGTTACTGTTTTGCCGAGCATTATTGAGCTTTTACTGTGGTTTTTCTTTTTGAGCTTTGCGTCGGCTGTTTGCTCATCATTTGATAACGGTGTATGTGCAAGAGTGCTCGATACTGTGTGCTCAATGATTTCAATTATCAACACTTTTTTGATTTTTGTAGCTACCGTGTTTATTCTGACAACAGGTACTGTGTTGAGCTTAAGGAGTTAAAATGAACGATATTAAAGCTTGGGCTGTAAATCTGTGCGCAATTCTTTTAGTAACAGCTGTTATAAATTATCTTATGCCAAAGGGCAAGGTAAAGAAAATATGCGAAACGGCCTTTTCACTCATAATTCTCGCTGTGTTTTGCTTACCGCTTTTTGAAATGAAAAATATTGATGCTTCTATATTAAACAATAAATTTGACAGCTTGTTTTCCGAAAAAATCGATTATGCGCTTGCTTATGACGAGTCAATAAAAAGTGCGGTTATGACTATTCTTGATAAAAATAAAATCGGTTATACCCGAGTTGAAATAAAATCAAGGACGGAAAATGACGAGTACATACTTGAAAATGTGATTGTCTATCTTAAAAACGCCGAGGACGAACAGCAGGCGACAGCACTTTTATCGGAAGAGCTGAAAATAGAAAGAGGCATTATTTTGGCAGGTGATTAAATGAAACTATCTAAATTAAAAGAGACGATAAAAAATGATAAAAAACTTGCCGTTCTTCTTGTAATCGGTGTAATAGGCGTTATGCTGTTGGCAATTTCAGAAATTGAAGCGAAGCCGAAAAATGACGAAAGCGGTAAGGCTGATATAAAGACGGTTACACAGGAGACTTATGAAAAGGAGCTTGAAAAGCGTCTTGAAAAAATTGTTGCCTCGGTTGACGGCGCAGGCAGGGCACAGGTTATGATCACTTTGAAATCGAGTGAGGAAAGCAAGTACGCCGTTAATTCTTCTTCGGAAAATCAAATTTCCGACGGGAAATCCAATTCGAAAAGCAGCAATGATTATGTTGTTATCGACAGCTCAAGCGGAGACTCATGCGTTGTTTTAAGAACGGAGTCGCCGAAAATTCAGGGCGTTGTAGTTGTTTGCGACGGAGGTGATAACAGTAAGGTCAAAAATGATGTGACAAATGCCGTCAGTGCTTTGCTCGGCATAAATGTAAATCATATTTCTGTATTGAAAATGAAAAATTCGGAGGGTTAATATGAGCTTAACAATAAAGAGAAAACAAATAGTTGCAGCTTCGCTTGCCGTTGCGCTTGCGGCGGCAATGTTTGTTAATTGGTATTATACAAGACCGGTGGCATCGGCTGAAAACGAACCGGAGCTTACCTCAAGCACGCAGCATTCGGCTAATTTGGGCGACGCTCATTATGTCAATGCTTCGGGGGTTACCGATGAGTATTTTTCGCAGGCACAGCTAAACAGAGCAAAGGCGCAGGAGGAGTCTAAGCAGACATTGATGACGGTTATCGAAAGCTCGCAAGCAGATGAGGAAAGCAAGAAAACCGCCAATGAAGCACTTGAGAAGCTAAGCCAAAGCATAGCTCTTGAAAGTGAAATCGAAAGCCTTATAAAAGCCAAAACAGGCGGTAATGTTTTTGTGTCGCTCGGCGAGTCCGCAGAGATTGTTTTGCAAAAAGGAACGCTCAACAGCGAAGTGTGCGTGCAAATAAAGGATATAATAAATAACAAAACGGAAATTCCTTTAGAAAAAATTACGATTATAGAGGCAAAATAGTTGTTTATTTTTCAATTTGTGGTATAATAAGCGATGAAAGGTGGTTATTTGATGAGACTTTTTAACCGAACATCGCAGAGCGAGCTTGTAATTTCCGATGATGTAATCGCAAAAATTGCCGCAAGTGCAGTTGAAGAGGTTGACGGCTTCGGCTCGTTTTCACACAAAGCACCTGATTTCAAAAGTCATACCGTACCGCAGAAAGCGGTTAAGGTTTTGAGCCTTGATAACGATATAAGAATTCAAGTTTATATAAATGTCAAGGACGGATATAACGTTCAAACCGTTTCCGCCGCAATTCAGCGTGCGATAAAGAACTCTGTTCAGAGTATGACCGGCAAGGTTGTCGGTAAGGTTAATGTCTGCATTCAAGGCATTGATTTTTAGAACCTGGATAATTAAATTTTGTTTTACAGGCTTTTTGAAAGGTTAATATTTTCTTTCGGAAAGCCTTATTTTTCTATGTGAGGTATTAGTGTAAAAAATCACCGTCACGCCTGTTAGGCAACGCAGGTAAAATCGGTGATTATTTAATAAAATATTGTTGCCTGAAAGGC
>DAVZXP010000007.1:0-158651 GCA_052298855.1 Candidatus Fimenecus sp.
CAATAGTTTATATATATCTGTCAGTTTCCTCGGCGGGAGCAAGCCCCCGCCCTACACTATTGGATGTAAATTCACATTTACGGACAACCGCAAGGGTAGTCCATACGGTCGCATAGATTTTCAAATTTGATAGCACCCAATAATATTTTTGTTTTCGTTGGTTAGCAGTTATATATTGATTTACGGTTGAAATAATACGAAAATAATAAGAATTTGTTAAATAATTTTTAATTTTATTAGAAAATATTGCATTATCCACACAAAAGTCTATAATCTATCTTGTAAGATAAATGAAAAACTCGGAAGGTGGATATAATGACACAAGTAAAAGCATCGAAAACAAAAAACACAGAGGTTAAGGACGAACTGACGGTTGAAAAGTTGATAATGATATTCCTTGTGGCTTGTCTTGTCGGCTATGCCGTTGAGGAAATATGGTGCTTTATAAGACACGGTTATTTTGAGTCGAGGCACTCCCTGATTTACGGTCCGCTGTCCGTGCTTTACGGTATGGGTGCGGTTTTGTTGACGGTATCGCTCTATAAAATCAAAGATTCAAAATGGTACACGATATTTTTAACGGCGTTTGTAGTCTGCTCGGCGGCTGAATACATAGCATCGCTCGGTCAGGAGCTTCTTTTCGGCTCGGTAGCTTGGGATTACAGCAATGTACCGCTTAACATAAACGGCAGAATTTGCTTGTTGTATTCGCTGTTTTGGGGCGTTCTCGGTCTTGCGTGGATAAAGGGGATTTACCCGTTTTTAAGTCATATGATTGATGTAATTCCGAAAGATGTTACAAAATATATCTGTATCGCATTTACGGTTTTCTTCGTTTTTGATTGCATAGTATCCGCTTCCGCCGCAGCAAGAATGGATAAACGTCAGGAAAATATACCGGCAAGAAATAAGGTCGAGGTTTTCCTTGATGAGCATTATACCGACGAGAGAATGCACGAGATTTATGCAAATTCAAAGGACGTTTGAGTTTTGTATTTTTCCATTTCACAGCGTATGAATTGAATTGAACATCTCACAGTATAGGGTAGGGAAAATTATATTTATGCTAAAATAAGACCTCCGAAAATCGGAGGTCTTGTTTTGATAATATCACAATATTTTATGCCGTTTGTTCCCACTGCGAAGCCTGTTTTTTGAGCCGTTTTCGTGCAGGATGGGCACACAACAAAGAAATAAATATCAGCACCGCCGTTGTTGCAAGGCTCACGGGGTAAACAATCATTATCGTCTTAAAGGTCGGATTTATCGGGAACACCCAATGTATCCAGCAAAGCCTTACACCGCATACGCCGAGCATTGTCAAAACCGCAGGCGCAACCGATATGCCGAAGCCTCGCATATAACCAGACATAACCTCATAAAGCAGGCTCAAAAGATGCGAAAGCTGAATAAGCATAAGCCTTATGTAGCCTATCTCGATAACCTCGGGGTCTTTGTTGAAAATCGCAAGCAAGCTTTTACCGAACACAAGCACAAGCACCGCCGCCGTGCCGAGTGTAATTCCGCCCTCAATAAGACACACGGCAAGTGTTTTTTTACAACGCTTTATCTCGCCTGCACCGTAATTCTGACCGACAAAGGTCGTACACGCCTGACTGAAGGCGTTGAGTATATCATAGGTTATAACCTCGATATTGAACGCCGCACTCGAAGCTGCCATTACGACTGTTCCGAGACTGTTGATAGCAGACTGAACGACTATGTTTGAAACCGAGAAAACCGCACTTTGTATGCCTGCCGGCAGACCTATTCTTAAAATATGCTTGAGGCTTGTCATATCAATTCCGAAGGATTTCGGCTCAACGTGAATAACCTGTGTCGTCTTACGCAATTTACAGTAAAGAATTACCGAGCTTATTGCGTTTGAAATAACCGTGGCTATCGCAACTCCGTTTACGGTCATATGCAGAACCGCCACAAAGAAAAGGTTTAATATTACATTCAAAACGCCTGAAATCGCAAGTGCTATAAGCGGCATTTTCGTCTCGCCCACGCTTCTGAATATCGCCGCCTCGAAGTTATATAAAAGAATCACGGGCATACCTATAAGATATATTCTAAGATACAGCAGTGCAAGTGAAAAAACATCCTCGGGAACATTTAGCACGCTCAAAAGCTGTACTGCTATAAGCTCGCCCACAATCGCAATTATAATTCCGCCGATTACCGCCACGGTCATAGATGTATGCACGGCTTTTTGAACGGTATTTTTATCTCCCCTGCCGACTGCGTGTGCAATTACAACATTTGCTCCGAGTGCAACGCCGATAAACAGGTTGACAATAAGGCTGATTATCGGACTGTTAGCACCGACAGCCGCTACCGCCGCCGTACTCTGCTCGCCCGTGAAATTTCCGACTACTGCCACATCCGAAGCATTAAAAAGCTGTTCGAGTATTGCCGTTGCCGCAACGGGTAAAACAAAAACAGGCACCTTGCTCCACAACGAGCCGTGAAGCATATCAAGTTGTTTTTTATCCTTACTCATTAGTCATACTTCCTTTTTCAAGCAATTATGATAGCACAATTTTGTTGTATGTCAATCATAATTTTATTGAAATTTCGGCTTGAATTATGTTATTATATGTATAATATAATATCTTGAAAGGAAATTGCTATGTCACAGGTTACCAAACGAGCATTAGAGCAATCGCTTAAAAATCTTTTGCTGAAAAAGCCCTTGACCAAAATCACTATAAACGATATAGCGGAGGACTGCGGAATTAACCGTATGACCTTTTATTATCATTTCAAGGATATTTATGACCTTGTTGAATGGGCGTGCCTTGAGGACGCTAAAAAAGCAATCGAAGAAAAGAAAACACATGACACCTGGGAGCAAGGTCTTTTGCAGTTGTTCGAGGCTGTGCGTGAAAACAAGCCTTTTATTATAAATGTTTATCGCTGTGTTGACAGAGGTCAGGTTGAAAAGTATTTGAGCCCGCTGGTAGATAATCTTCTTATGGGAGTTATCGAGGAAGAGTCGGCAGGTATGACCGTCAGAAGCGAGGACAAGGATTTCATCTCAAAGGCATATTCCTATGTATTTATCGGCATTATGCTCGATTGGATAAAGGACGATATGAAAGAGGAGCCGCAGGTTATTGTCGATAAGCTTGCCCTGCTTATGAAAAATTCCTTCGGCGACGCTCTTGCCCGTTTCAAGAAATAATTTTATCAACAACCTGAATTTGATAAAAATTTATACACTTATAAAGTCTGTGATAAAAACTTTATCACAGACTTTTTTCTGTTTATTGTAAGCAGCCGAAAAATGAATATACTAAAGACATAACAAAACAACAGGAGGTTTTTGTATGTATTATTCAGCAGGCACTTACGAATCATTTGCTCATCCCGAGAAACCGAAGGACGTCGATAAAAAATCGGCATACATTATCGGCACAGGACTTGCGGGACTTACCGCAGCTTTCTATCTTGTCAGAGACGGACAAATGAAAGGCGAGCACATTCATCTTTTGGAAAAACTTGAACTGGCAGGCGGCAGCTGCGACGGACGAAAGGACATTACAAAAGGCTTCTTTATGAGGGGCGGACGTGAAATGGATAACCATTTT
This sequence comes from Candidatus Fimenecus sp., assembly GCA_052298855.1. Classification (GTDB taxonomy): domain Bacteria; phylum Bacillota; class Clostridia; order Oscillospirales; family Acutalibacteraceae; genus Fimenecus. The sequence goes on from DAVZXP010000007.1 coordinate 3,600, forward strand.
GAAGTAATGTGGGATATGTTCCGTGATGTACCGTCACTTGAAACTCCCGGTATTTCCGTACTCGATGAATACTATTGGCTCAACAAACATGACCCGAACTATTCCTTGTGCAGAGCTTCAGTAAACTGTGGCAAGGATGCACACACGGACAAGAAATTCAATCTTGATAAAGACTCGGCTCTTGCACTTTCACAGCTGTTCATTACTCCCGAAAAAGACCTTGAGGGAAAGAAAATTTCAGATATTCTTCCTGACACATTTTGGCACACAAACTTCTGGCTTTATTGGCAGACAATGTTCGCTTTCCAGCGTTGGTCGAGTGCACTTGAGATGAAGCGTTACCTTTGCAGATATGTTCATCACATTGACGGCTTGCCCGATTTCAGCGCATTGAGATTTACAAAGTACAATCAGTACGAAAGCCTTATTTTACCGCTTGTAAAGTACCTTGAGGCTCACGGCGTAAGAATTGAATACGGTATGGACGTCAAGAACGTCATAATCGAAACCGTAGGCGATAAAAAGGTTGCAAAGCAGATAGTTTATGTAAAGGACGGCAAACAGCAGACAATTGACCTTATCGAGGATGACCTTGTTTTCATCACAAACGGCTGCTGCACCGACTCAACCTGCTACGGCGACCAAACACATGCGCCCGACCTTTCAGGTCTTAAAAACGGCAAGGGGGACTCGTGGGATATGTGGAAAGCAATTGCTGCTCAGGCAACTCACGGAGAGTTCGGCAACCCAGACGCATTCTGTAACAACATTGAAGCTACAAACTGGATGAGTGCAACGGTTGAAACCTCAAACGAAGAGGTTATTCAGCATATAATCAACGTCTGCAAGCGTGATCCCCGTGAGGGCAAGGTTACAACCGGCGGTATCGTAACGGTCAAGGACAGCACGGAAAATTGGTATCTGTCTTGGACTATAAACCGTCAGCCTCAGTTCAAATCACAGGATAAAAACGCCGTTCTCGTATGGCTCTATGCTCTCAACACAAACAAAGAGGGCAACTATGTTAAGAAAGCAATGCGTGACTGTACGGGCGAGGAGGTCTGCCGTGAGTGGCTCTACCATATCGGTATTCCCACAAACGAAATTGACTCTCTTGCAAAGGAAGCGTGTAACACCACAACATGCTTTATGCCGTATATCAACGCATTCTTCCAGCCGAGAAAAAATGAGGATCGTCCTCATGTTGTTCCCGACGGTGCGGTAAACTTCGCTTTCCTCGGTCAGTTCACGGAAACTCCGAGAGACACAATTTTCACCATTGAATATTCAATGCGTACAGGTATGGAATCTGTTTATACGCTTCTTGATATTGACAGAGGCGTTCCCGAGGTATGGGGCAGTAAGTACGATGTTAGAGAGCTCTTGCGTGCTTGCTACTATGCTATCGACAAGAAACCTATCAGTGAAGTTAAGCTGTCCTTCAAGGAAAGAGAAATGCTTAAGGTCCTCCTTAAAAAAGTCAAGGGCACGGATGTTGAGCTTCTCTTAAAAGAAAGCGGACTTATCGAATAACGGATTGTATTAAAAATCCGAAAAACAAAGCACCCGAGCTTTTCAAAAATGAAGAGCTCGGGTGCTTTTGCTTTTGATATTAAATTATTTGTCAATCTGAATAAAGCCGACCTTTTTCATTGCCTTTTTAAGAGTTCTTGAAGCAAAACAGCTTGCCTTTTCAGCTCCGAGCTTTGCACAATCATAAAGATATGCCTTATCGTTGATGAGCCTTGCATATTCTTCCTTGAGAGGACGAAGCTCCTCAATTACAGCCTCGCCGACTGCCGTCTTAAAGTCGCCGTAGCCCTTGCCGTCAAATTCCTTTTCAATCTCGTCAAAGGACTTGCCTGTGCAACAGGAATAAATACCCATAAGGTTATTAACTCCGTCCTTGCCCTCGCCGTAATAAACCTTTGCCTCACTGTCGGTAACGGCGGATTTGATTTTTTTCATAATTGCATTGTCATCATCGAGAACAGAAATAAATCCCTTAACATTTGTGTCTGATTTTGACATTTTCTTTGTCGGCTCCTGAAGCGACATAACCCTTGCACCCGCCTTACCGATAAACGGCTCGGGAAGCTTAAAGGTATTGCCGTAAAGTCCGTTAAAGCGTTCTGCGATATCCCTTGTTATTTCAAGGTGCTGCTTTTGGTCTGCGCCGATCGGAACAAAGTCTGTCTGATAGAGCAATATATCCGCTGCCATAAGCACGGGATATGCAAAAAGTCCGACATTGACATTATCGGGATGCTTTTCGCTCTTGTCCTTAAACTGCGTCATCCTCGAAGCCTCGCCGAACTGCGTATAGCAGTCAAGAATCCACGCAAGCTGAGCGTGCTCGGGCACCATACTCTGAATAAATATCGTATTTTTCTCGGGATCAAGACCGAGTGCAATCAAAAGAGCGTACATTTCAAGCGTTCTTCTTCTCAAATCGGCAGGCTCGGGACGAACTGTTATCGAATGGAGATCGGCAACCGCATAAAGGCAGTTATAGTCGTCCGCCATTGTTTTCCAATTCTTGAGCGCACCGAGGTAGTTGCCGAGAGTCGGCGTACCCGTAGGCTGAATTGCGCTTAAAACTATCTTCTTTTTTTCCTGATTTTCCATTTTTACATCTCCGATAAATTATTCTTCCGTTTCTTCAGGCTCGGGCTGCGGCAAAATTTCAACCTTAACCTTACCTATTCTGCGTTCCTCGACGTTGAGAACGGTAAATTTGAAATTCTCGTACTCGACAACGTCCTCTTTATCGTCCTTATTCTTTTCGTCGGACTCCTTCGGAAGATAGCCCAAACGGCTGATGATAAATCCGCCGAGAGTATCATAATCGCCCTCGGGAAATTTGATTTTCAATTTTTCCTCAACCTCGTCTATGTCGGTTATACCGTCAACAGTAAAGGTTGTTTCGTTAATCTGAGAAATTTCCTCATCCTCGTTGTCGTATTCATCCTGAACGTTTCCGACAATGGATTCGATAACGTCCTCAAATGTAACTATACCTGCCGTTCCGCCGTATTCATCGACAACAACAGCCATTTGAATATGTCTTTCAAGCATTTCGTTGAGTAGCTCACTGCAATGCTTTGTTTCGGGAACATAATACGCCTCACGCATAAAGTCTTTAATGGTCTTTGACTTGGGCAAATTCGTTCCCACATATTTAAGCAAGTCTTTCACATAGATAATGCCGATAATATTGTCCTGATCCTCTTCAAAAACAGGGATTCTCGAATGACCGCATTCGATAGCCATTTTTGAAATTTCACAAAGAGGCTCTTCGACATTTACGCAGTCCATATCGGTACGGTGTGTCATAATATCGCCGACGTCCATATCGTCAAACTCAAAAATGTTGTTGATCATCTCTTTTTGGACGTTCTCGATAACACCCTTTTCCTGACCGACATCGACCATCATTCTTATTTCTTCCTCTGTAACAACCTCTTCGTCCGCATTCGGGTCAATGCCGAAAATACGCACAACGGTATTTGTGGAAGCCGAAAGAAGCTTTACAAAGGGCTTTGTAAGTTTATTGACAAAAAGAAGCACGGGAACAACCGTAAACGAAACCTTTTCCGGCTTCTGCATTGCTATTTTCTTCGGTGCAAGCTCGCCGAGAACAAGTGAAAAATACGACATAATAACCGTAATAAGCACGGTCGATACCGCATTTATAACGCCTACCGGAATAACATTTACAATTGAGGTCGAGGCAAGCTTATCCGCCAGCATAACCGCAAAGCTCTGTGATGCCGTGGCACTCGTCAAAAATCCGGCAAGTGTAACGCCGATTTGAATTGTCGAAAGGAAATTGCTCGAATTCTCTGTAAGTTTCAATACCTGTTTTGCCTTTTTATCCCCGTCCTCAGCCATTTTTTCCATTTTGCTGTCGTTGAGGGAAATGATTGCAATTTCACTCATTGCAAAAAATGCGTTAAGTAAAATAAGCAAAAATAACAAAACAATTTTCAGTATAATGCCCGCAGGGTCCGAATCCATAAAAAAATACTCTCCTTAAAAAATAAAATATATTCTATATATTGTATATTAAAACCGTCATATAGTCAAGTACCGAACACCATTCTATTGTACTGCCGCCGAAATATTCAGCAATCGGTCATATATGTATTGCGGTGCTTCGCTTTCTATGATTTTATTGAGCTCGGGAATTAAATCCTTATTGACGATATACTTTTTTATCTCAAAGTCCTCTCTTATATCCTTTGTGAGATACCTTGAATCTATCAGGTTAAAGCCGTCTAAGAGCAGGAACACGCCCTGCTGAAATTTCATCAAATCATTTGTCGGAATATCAATCAGCTTTGCGCTCGGAGAAAGAGACAAAGCGCTTTCCTCATAACGCTTGAACTCGCTTGCTATATCCCTGCTTTTAAGCTCCTCAATAAACTCACCTGCGCTTTTAAGGTCAAAGGACTTGCGAATTTGATTGCGTTTTTTTATGTGATTTGAAGGAATTATGTTTATGACATTTACATTGTAGCCATCAAGCCACTCGTTAGCCTGCTCAATATCGGAAGAGCTGTTTTTGCCCGAGAAGTCCCTTACCGTGTAAATCACAAAATCCTCTTCAGCCGACTCTCTGCCCTTTATCGCAAACGACAGGGAAACATACAGGCTTTTTGTGAAATCAATAAACGGGCTCAAATCAAGATAGTGCTGCGCAAGAGCCGTCATATTGTACATTTTATATCTGTCCGTATCGCCGTAAAGTAGGTTATAAACCTCGTAAAACCTCTCTTTTGCGACATACATATCAAACAGGTATCGTCCGTTGATGTTCAAGGATTTTTCAATTTCAAGCTCTTTTAATTCCGATGCCTTTTGCCTTAAAAGAGTGGGTATGAGCCTGCGCTGTTGAGAGTGTATTCTCTCGCCCCTGTATACAACGTCGCTGCCCTGCAAAAACGGAACATACAATTCCGCATTAAATTTTTCAAGGGTGTCAATTTCAATTTCCGACACACCGAAATTCACGTCAAGCGCATCCTCAAGCCTCGCAATAAATTGAGAACGAAGTATATCTTCCTTTTGCATATTTTTGTCCTTTTTCAAATTATATTTCACGCAATATTGTATCATAATCATCAAGATTATTCAAATATGGGATTTATATATGATTTACAGACGGTTTTCACTTGAATTTTTTGTCACTTTTTCAAGAAATTGTTGTTTACATACCATAGTAAAAGTGTTAAAATATTTTATGTATGCGAATACAGTTAATTATTATCGTAACGCACTCGGAAAAACGGTGTTTTCAAACCGCTTCTCCCCCTGTTTTGCGGTACACCTTTTTAAGGAGGAAATAAAAATGGCAGAATCCAAGGCTACCGTCGTCAGATCTTCAAAGACTATGGACGGTAATACCGCAGCTGCTCACGTGTCTTATGCGTTCACGGAAGTAGCGGGTATTTATCCCATCACTCCCTCAAGCCCCATGGCAGACTATGTTGACCAGTGGTCGGCGCAGGGACAGAAAAACATTTTCGGCACAACAGTTAAGGTTGCTGAAATGCAGTCCGAAGCAGGTGCTTCCGGTACAGTTCACGGCTCACTTGCAGCAGGTGCTCTTACCACAACATACACGGCATCTCAGGGACTTCTTCTTATGATTCCGAATATGTACAAAATCGCAGGTGAATTGCTTCCCGCTGTTTTCCATGTTTCGGCTCGTTGCGTAGCTTCACACGCACTTAATATTTTCGGCGATCATTCAGACGTTTACGCTTGCCGTCAGACAGGTTTTGCAATGCTTGCAGAAACTAACTGTCAGGAAGTTATGGACCTTTCCGCTGTTGCTCACCTTGCAGCAATCAAGGGCAGAGTTCCTTTCATCAACTTCTTTGACGGTTTCCGTACTTCTCACGAGATTCAGAAAATCAAAGTTTGGGATTACGAAGACCTTAAAGAAATGTGCGATATGGACGCTGTTGAAGCATTCCGTAAGCGTGCACTTAATCCCGAGAGACCTGTAATGAGAGGCTCTCACGAAAACGGCGATATATTCTTCCAGCACAGAGAGGCTTGCAACAGCTACTATGAGGCTGTTCCGGCTATCGTTGAGGAATATATGGACAAGGTTAACGCAAAGCTCGGCACAGACTACAAGCTCTTCAACTACTACGGTGCACCCGACGCTGAAAGAGTTATCGTTGCTATGGGTTCTGTTTGCGACGTTGCCGAAGAAGTTATCGACTATCTTCTTGCAAAGGGTGAAAAGGTTGGTCTTGTTAAGGTTCGTCTTTACAGACCTTTCTCAACAAAGGCTTTCGTTGACGCTATCCCCGCAACAGCTAAGAAAATCGCTGTTCTTGACAGAACAAAAGAACCCGGTTCAATCGGTGAGCCTCTTTTCCTCGATGTTATCGCAGCTCTTAACGAACAGGGCAGAGACGGCATTAAGGTTTGCGGCGGCAGATACGGTCTCGGTTCAAAGGACACACCTCCCGCAAGCATCTTCGCAGTATATGAGCACCTCAACGCTGAAACTCCCTCAAGAGCATTCACAATCGGTATCAACGATGACGTTACTCATCTTTCACTTGAAGAAAAGCCTGCTCCCATCACAGCGGCAGAAGGCACAATCGAGTGCAAGTTCTGGGGACTCGGCGGTGACGGTACTGTCGGTGCTAACAAGGACTCAATCAAGATTATCGGTGACCACACAGATAAATATGTTCAGGCATACTTCCAGTATGACTCAAAGAAGACAGGCGGTATTACAATCTCCCACCTTCGTTTCGGCGATAAGCCCATTAAGAGCTCTTACTATATAAACAAGGCTGACTTCGTTGCATGCCACAACCCGTCTTATATCGAAAAAGGCTACAAGATGGTTCAGGATGTTAAGCCCGGCGGTGTATTCCTTATCAACTGTCAGTGGGACGAAGCAGAGCTTGCCGAGAAACTCAATGCTGAAACAAAGCGTTACATTGCACAGAACAACATTAAACTTTACACTGTTAATGCTATTGACCTTGCCGCAAAGATCGGTCTCGGCAAGAGAACTAACACAGTTCTTCAGTCTGCATTCTTCTCACTTTCAAAGGTTCTTCCCGAGGAAGAGGCTATCGGCTATATGAAGGAAAAAGCTCAGAAGTTCATGAAGAAGGGTAAAGAAATCGTTGAAATGAACGAAAAGGCTATTGACGCAGGTGCAACAGCTTATGTTCAGATCAATGTTCCCGCTGATTGGGCTAACGCTGTTGACAATGACGAAGTTGTTAAGAGCGAGGGCGACGCAAAGCTCGTTAAGATGGTTGATTCCATCATGAAGCCCGTCGGCAAGATGGACGGCGACGCTCTCCCCGTTTCCGCATTTACAGATTATGTTGACGGTACATTCTGCCAGGGCGCTTCCGCTTATGAGAAGCGTGGCGTTGCAGTTATGGTACCCGAGTGGGACGGTGCTACTTGTGCTCAGTGTAACAAGTGCGCATATGTTTGTCCTCACGCTACAATCCGTCCTTACGCTCTTAACGCAGAGGAAGCTGCAAACGCTCCCGAATGTGCTACTATCGTTGACAAGAAGGGTAAGGGCAAGGATACATACAAGTATACTATGGCAGTTTCTCCGCTTGATTGTATGGGATGCGGCGTCTGCATAGGCGTATGTCCGACAAACTCACTTAAAATGGTTTCAAGAGAATCACAGAACAGTAAGCAGGCTGCATTCGACTATATGGTAGCAAATGTTTCCGTTAAGGAAGACCTTGCTAACAACACAGTTATGGGTAGCCAGTACAAGACTCCGCTTCTTGAGTTCTCAGGTTCTTGCGCAGGCTGTGCAGAGACTTCTTATGCAAGACTTATCACACAGCTCTTCGGTGACAGAATGTATATTTCAAACGCAACAGGCTGTTCGTCAATTTGGGGCGGTCCCGCTGCTACATCTCCCTACACCGTTAATAAGGCAGGTCACGGTCCTGCTTGGGCTAACTCCTTGTTCGAGGATAACGCAGAGCACGGTTACGGTATGTATCTCGGTCAGAACGCTATCAGAAATCGCCTTATCGAAAAGGTTGAGAGCATTGCAAACGCAGAAGCTGCTCCCGAGGAAGCTAAGGCTGCTTGCAAGGAATACCTTGACACAGTAAACGACAGCGCCGCAAACGCAGCTGCAACAGACAAGCTCGTTGCTGTTCTTGAAGGTCTTGATTGCGATTGCGAAACAAGAAAAGACATCCTTGAAAATAAAGAGTATCTCTCGAAGAAGTCAGTTTGGATCTTCGGCGGCGACGGTTGGGCTTACGACATTGGCTTCGGCGGTGTTGACCACGTTCTCGCTTCGGGCGAAGATGTAAACATTATGGTATTCGATACCGAGGTTTACTCAAACACAGGCGGACAGGCTTCTAAGGCTTCTAACATCGGTCAGGTTGCACAGTTCGCTGCTGCAGGTAAGGCTGTTGCTAAGAAGAGCCTTGCTGAAATCGCAATGAGCTACGGCTATGTATATGTTGCTCAGATTGCTATGGGTGCTGATCAGAACCAGACAATCAAGGCTCTTACAGAGGCTGAGGCTTATCACGGTCCGTCAATCGTTATTGCATACGCACCCTGCGAAATGCACTCAATTAAGGGCGGTATGACAAACTGTCAGGCTGAAATGAAGAAAGCTGTTGACTGCGGTTACTGGAATATGTTCCGTTACAACCCCATGCTCAAGGCAGAGGGCAAGAATCCCTTTACCATTGACTCTAAGGAAGGCGCAGAGAGCTACCGTGACTTCATCATGAACGAGGCTCGTTACTCATCACTTACACGTTCCTTCCCCGAGAGAGCAGAAAAGCTCTTCACACAGGCTGAGGCTAACGCTAAGGCAAGATATGACCATCTTCTTCGCCTTAAAGACCTCTATGCTCCCAAAGAAGACTGATTTAATTAGTCAATAAAATAAACAATAAACCCTACCAAAGAAAAATCTTTGGTAGGGTTTTTGTTGACTTTTTGTCAAAATACTAATATGATATCATTATATTAAGGAGGGTTTTTATGGCGGAAATTATTATCTACTCAATTGCGGTTGCATTGGAATTTGTCTTCGTTCCTCTGTTCCTGAAGCATTCATGGCCGGAGCGAACAGTTCGATCCTTGCAAATGAAAATGATATGCTCGGCGCTGTTTATAATCTGTGCCGTTTGCTGTATTCATTATTCGGGCAACAACTCAATGTATATGAAGCTGTTGTTTGTCGGCCTGGTGCTGGGCGTTTTGGGCGACCTGCTGATTCATCTTATCGCACCCGTATATGTGAACATACTCGGCGGTGTATCGTTCTTCTTCGGACACGTTATGTTCATTGCGGCATTCTCGCAGGCAAGTCCCGATTTCAATGTGTTCAGCGCACAGACGTTTATAATCGTAGCGGTAATACTCGTTTGCGTCTGCATTTTCGCAAAGCTCAGAAAATTAAAGCTCGGCAAGCTTGCGTTCCCCGTATTTTTATACGCAACAGCAATATCTCTTATGCTCATAACCGCAACAAGGCTCGGCATACACCTTTGCTCACAGCCGTCGGCTAACATCCCTGCGATTGTGATTACGCTTATGCTCGGCGCATTGCTGTTCGTTTTCTCCGATTCGTCGCTTGCAATATTTATGTTCGGCGGAGAGGTTAAAAGCAAGTCTCTCAAGGTTTTTTATATCGTAACCTATTATCTTGCGCAGGTGCTCCTTGCCACAAGCATTTTGTTCATTAAATAAACGCATTAAATTCAGTAAAAAAGCAGGCTTTCTCCCAAGGGAAAACCTGCTTTTGTTTTATGTTCGGGGTTTTGAATGAATTGGATTTAGAATGCGGACAGGGGCGAGCCCTGTCCATACGGATTGTTGATACATGATAATTTACGGCAAATATGGCGTTGAAAAATTTCGCACAACCGTAGGGGCGACCTGCGGTCGCCTGCCAATTCATAGCAAATTAAAAACGGGCGAACACAGTTCGCCCCTACGATATAATATAAAAATGTAACTGTTTTGTAACCGTTGATTTGTTGTGATTTAACGGCGGCAGCAAGCCCACCGCCCTACTGCGTCGTCGTTTGCAGCGTATCGTTCGCAACAGCCTTTGGCTGTCTCTCACTCACTATGCAACTCCTCCTTTTCCGCAAAAATCACGCTCGGCTCGCCTGTTCGGTTGTAAACGCCCTCACGACGGCTCACTGTCGCTACCAACTTTTGCGGTTTGCGGACAGGGGCAAGCCCTGTCCCTACGGTCGCATAAATTTTCAAATTTGATGAAACACAGGCTCCCTCGTCAGAGGGAACCTTAAGTTTCGTCTGTTTTTCAATTTGATAACAGCCGATAACCGTCATATATCCGTTAATTTCCTCGGCGGGAGCAAGCCCACGCCCTATTGCCATAATCAATGCGGAGCATTGTATATCATTACCGCTTTTGCGATGTGTTTTTTAATCCCTCAGTCATTTTTTTGTTCCCAAAAAAATGACAGCTCCCTTTACAAGGGAGCCTATGTCGAACAGCCGCAAGGGCTGTTCCTACGGGGTGTTACATTTTTTAATCTCTATTCACAAGGTATTCCATACCTTTTTTATATCCCTCAAAGCCGAGTCCGATATAGTGCTCCTCGCAGGCAAGCCCTGCGTATGAAATATGGCGGAACGCTTCACGCTCGTTTATGTCTGAAATGTGTATCTCCACCGCAGGCAATCCTACGGCTTTAAGAGCGTCAAGTATGGCAACGCTTGTGTGCGTGTATGCGGCGGGATTTATCACAATGCCATAAGTGCCGTCGGAATACGCCTTTTGGATACGGTCAACTATGTCGCCCTCGTGGTTTGACTGGAAGCACTCGACCTCACAGCCGAGCTCATTTGCCCAAGCGTTTATGCTGCTTATGAGCGTTTGATAGTTTTGATTACCGTAAATTTTCGGCTCTCTGATGCCGAGCATATTTATATTCGGCCCGTTGATTACAAGAATTTTTCTCATTCTTCATCAATCCTTTCAAGTATTCTTTGTGCAACTTCTTCTATTGTGCCGTTGCCGTCGATTTCAAAATCGCAGAATTTTCTGTAAAGCGGTAAACGGATTTTGAACATATCGTCAAGCGAATTTTTCTGTGAAAGCGGACGGTTATTTGTCGGCAAAGCGGAAATATCACGGTTTATAAAAAATACTGTTGAGTTTTGTCTTATAGCATCAAAATTATCCTCGTTCGTGACAACTCCGCCGCCCGTTGCGATAATTTTACCGCTTAATTTGCAAATGCTTTTTACAGCGTCATTTTCTATTTTTCTAAAGCTTTTTTCACCTTGAGTTTTTATAATTTCGGCAGGGGAAAGCCCTGCGATTTTTTCTGCTTCTTCGTCGGTGTCTAAAAATTCTCTGCCTGTTTTTTCTGCCAAAAAAGTGCCTGTTGAGGACTTACCCGAGCCCGGCATACCGATTAAAACAATGCTTTTCATATCGGTTGAGACCTTTTTAAGAATTTTCTCCGTAACGCTGTCGTCAATCTCTTTATCGAAGAATATTTCGCTTGCCCTCTTAGCCTGAGCAACAAGCATTGAAAGTCCTGAAAATGCAGGTATATCAAGCTTTTCAGCATCTAAAATAAGCTGCGTTTTTTGCGGATTGTAGATTATGTCAAACACTGCCGAAAGATGTGTAAAGTCAGAAACTTTTACAGGAGAAACAAGGTTTTTCGGGTACATTCCGACGGGCGTGGTGTTGACGATTATATCTGCGTCAGCATGATTTTTGATGTTTTGATAGTTGTTTTCTCCGTTTCGTGAAATGCTTATGATTTTCCGAGCTCCGAGGTCTGAAATAACCGCCTTTATCGCAAGCGAAGCACCGCCCGTGCCGAGTGCCAAAACCTTTTTGCCGTCGAAATTTATTCCGCTACGCTTGACCGTGTACAAAAAGCCGTAGTAGTCGGTGTTGTCGCCGAAAAGCGTGCCGTCGCTTCTGCGAACGACTGTGTTTACGCTTCCGATTTTTTGTGCGTTTTCGGAAATCTCATCAAGAAACGGCATAACCTCTTTTTTATATGGAATGGTAACATTTATACCGTCCCAATCACCGTGCTTTATGAAGTTTTCAAGTTCATTTTTCTCCACCTCGAAAAGCCTGTACTCGTAATTTCCGAGCATAGAGTGAATTTCGGGGGAAAAACTGTGCCCTAATTTTTCGCCTAAAAGTCCGTACATAGCGTTGTTCCTTTTGCTGATTTTTTCTTATTCTATCACATTTTTCACAAAAATAAAAGCAGATGATTTCCCATCTGCTTTTTTATATTATTTCTTTTTCTTTCCGAAGAAACCTTTTTTCTCCTCGGATATTCTGCTTGAATTTCCGTTAAGTTCATTTTGAAGCTGTTTGAGAAGTTCTCTTTGCTTTTCGTTAAGGTCTTTCGGAACATCAACGATAACTCTGACAAGCTCGTCGCCCTTGCCTCTGCCGTTAAGGGTCTGAATACCCTTGTTGCGAAGCTTAAAGACGTCGCCCGACTGAGTTCCTGCCGGTACATGATATTTAACCTTGCCCTCAAGCGTAGGAACTTCAAGCTCACAGCCGAGAGCTGCCTCGGGATATGTTATGTGCATTTCAACCCAAACGTTGTAACCCTCACGCTCGAAAATCGGGTGCGGACGAACATTGACAACAACTCTAAGGTCGCCTGCCGGTCCTCCGTTTATGCCTTTGTTGCCCTGTCCTCTTGCATTGATGACTTGACGGTCGTCAATGCCTGCCGGGATACTGATTTCAATCGTTGACGGTTTTCTTATCCTGCCTGCACCGTGACATTTTTTACAGGGATTGTCAATAACAGTTCCCTTACCGTTACAGCGAGAGCAAGCTTTTTGAGTTTGAATAACACCGAAAGGAGTTCTCTGCTGCGAGGTAACTTGACCTTTGCCGTGACATTCGGGGCAGGTTTTTGGAGAAGTTCCGGGTGCGGCACCGCTTCCGTGACATTCATCACAGACATCAATTTTCATAGTATCGACGGTACGCTTACAGCCCTTTGCAGCCTCTTCAAACGAAATGGTAACGCTTGCTTGCGTATCAGAACCTCTTTGAGGAGCATTTGGGTTTGCTCGACCTCCGCCGAAGCCGCCAAAGCCGCCTCCGAACATACTTCCGAGAATATCTCCGAGGTCGAAGTCCATGCCGTTAAAGCCTCCGCCGTAGCCGCCTTGACCTGCGCCATAGTTGGGGTCAACGCCTGCGTGACCGAATTGGTCATAACGGGCTTTTTTGTCGGCATCAGAGAGAACCTCATACGCCTCGTTAGCCTCCTTGAACTTCTCCTCGGCTTCCTTGTCGCCGGGATGAAGGTCGGGGTGGTACTTCTTGGCAGTCTGTCTGTATGCTTTTTTAATTTCGTCCTCCGTAGCGTTTCTGTCAACGCCGAGGACTTCGTAATAATCTCTTTTATCAGCCATATTCTATCTCCGAAATAATGGGGATACGGGAGAAGTGTACGCTTCTCCCGCTTTTTATTTTAATTATTTATTGCCGTCCTCAACGTCGGTGTAATCAGCTTCATAGTAGCCGTCGTCGCCCTTGTTAGCGCCGCCCTGAGCGTTGTTTGCGCCCTGTGCGCCGTCAGCACCCTGCTGAGCCTGTGCCTGAGCCGCAGCCTGCTTGTAAAGCTCCTCCGAAACCTTATAGAAGGACTGTGTAAGCTCTTCCTTCTTGGATTTGATAGCTTCGATATCCTCGCCCTTGAGAGCTTCCTTCAAAGCGTCAACCTTCTGCTGAACGTCATTTTTATCAGCTTCGGAGAATTTATCGCCGTTTTCGGAAATAATCTTCTCACTCTGATAAACAAGCTGTTCTGCTTCGTTTCTTGTGTCAACAGCCTCTTTCTGTTTCTTATCCTGCTCTGCAAACTGCTCTGCTTCCTTGACAGCCTTTTCAATATCCTCCTTTGACATGTTTGTCGAAGAAGTGATTGAAATTGACTGCTCCTTCTGTGTGCCGAGGTCTTTTGCCGATACGTGAACGATACCGTTTGCGTCTATATCGAATGTAACCTCGATCTGAGGAACGCCACGGGGTGCAGGCATAATTCCGTCAAGATGGAATACGCCGAGAGTCTTGTTGTCCTTTGCAAATTCTCTCTCGCCCTGAAGAACATGAACCTCAACAGAGGTCTGATTGTCAGCCGCAGTTGAGAAAATCTGGCTCTTCTTTGTGGGGATAGTAGTATTTCTTTCAATAATCTTGGTGTTTACGCCGCCCATTGTCTCGATACCGAGTGAAAGGGGAGTAACGTCAAGAAGAAGGATGCCCTCAACATCGCCGCCGAGAACACCGCCCTGGATTGATGCGCCTACTGCAACGCACTCGTCGGGGTTGATGCCCTTGAATGGCTCTTTACCTGTGAATGATTTGATTGCTTCCTGAACAGCAGGGATTCTTGAAGAACCGCCGACCATAAGAATTTTATGAAGATCGGAAGCCTTAAGACCTGAGTCTGAAAGAGCCTGACGAACCGGTCCCATTGTAGCTTCTACAAGGTCAGCTGTCATTTCGTTGAACTTAGCTCTTGTAAGAGTTGTTTCAAGGTGCTTAGGACCTGTTGCGTCTGCTGTGATGAACGGAAGTGAGATGTTTGAGGTTGTAACGCCCGAAAGCTCAATCTTAGCTTTCTCAGCAGCTTCTTTTAATCTCTGCATAGCCATCTTGTCTGAACGAAGGTCGATGCCCTGTTCCTTCTTGAACTCGTCTGCGAGCCAATCGATAATTCTCTGGTCGAAGTCGTCGCCGCCGAGATGGTTGTTACCTGCTGTTGCAAGAACCTCCTGAACACCGTCGCCCATTTCGATAATCGATACATCGAATGTACCGCCGCCGAGGTCATAAACCATAACCTTTTGGTCATCTTCCTTATCGATGCCGTAAGCCAAAGCAGCTGCTGTCGGCTCGTTGATAATTCTCTTTACCTCAAGACCTGCGATTTTACCTGCGTCCTTTGTAGCCTGACGCTGTGCGTCGGTAAAGTATGCGGGAACTGTGATAACAGCCTCTGTAACCTTGCCGCCGAGATAGCTTTCTGCATCTGATTTAAGCTTTGCAAGAATCATAGCCGAGATTTCCTGCGGTGTGTAAGCCTTGTCGTCGATCTGTACCTTGTAATCAGAGCCCATATGTCTCTTGATTGAAGAAACGGTTCTGTCGGGGTTTGTGATAGCCTGGCGCTTTGCAACCTGACCTACCATTCTTTCGCCTGTTTTTGAGAACGCAACAACTGACGGAGTCGTTCTTGCACCCTCTGCGTTAGCGATAACTACCGGCTCGCCGCCTTCGATAACAGCTACGCATGAATTTGTTGTACCTAAGTCAATACCTATAACTTTTCCCATGATATATACCTCCAAATACTTGTTTTTTATTATATAGTAAATTTAATTTGCTACCTTAACTACTGCTGCACGGAGAACTCTGTCACCGAGCTTATAGCCCTTTGAGAAAACGTCGACTATAACATTTTCCTTTTCGTTCTCGTCGTCTATGTGCATAACCGCCGAGTGAATGTTCGGGTCAAACTCATCGCCCTTTTCTCCGAACGCTTCAACGCCTGCTTTTTTGAGAATATCGTTGAACTGATTGAAAATCATATCAATTCCCTTTTGATAATCCTCAAGCGAAGCCTCCTTATTGCTTGCCGCCCTTTCAAAGTTGTCAAGCACGGGGAGAAGCTCTGTCAAAACAGCCGCCTTGCTGTCGCCGTAAGCCTGCTCTTTTTCTTTTATTGAGCGTTTACGGTAATTGTCATACTCCGCAAGGGTACGTAAGAACTTTTCGTTGGCTTCGTTAAGCTGAGCTTGAAGAGCTTCCGTTTCACTTGGCTCTTTATTATTTTCAACCTCAACCTCTATGCCTTCGTCAAGCACTTGGTCCTGCTTCTTTGTGTCTTTTTTTGCCATTATGTTAATCCTCCATATTGTCTGAAAGAATTATTCCGACAACATCTGTTAAATATTTGATGCTCGGTATAAGCCGTGCATAATCAACTCTTGTAGGGCCGATAATTCCAAGCGTTCCGCTTTCGTGACCGCCTATCGAATATTTTGAAAAAATCATAGTCGAATTTTGAAGCTCTCTGAAAAGATTTTCTTTACCTATGAGTACGCTCGGACTGTCGTTTGACGTTCTCTGTGAAAAAATCCTGTTAAGCGGCTCGGCTCTTCTCAAAAATTCCATAAGCTCAAAAGCATTTGTTTCAAATTCTTTGTGCCCGAGAAGATTTGACTGTCCCTCCAAAAGAAGCTCCGTCCTCTCCGACATCTCTGCTAAGTCGCACAACGCAACAAGCAGGGGAGTCATTGTAAGAGCTTTTTCGCCGAGGGACAATGCTAAAGTCTGTATTTTAGGAATTGTAATGTCCGATGCGGGCTTTCCGATGAAATACTGCTTTGCGATATTGTAGAAATTCTCGGCAATATCAATAGTAATTTCCTTGTCTGTACGGCAAACTCTTGTTTTCAACATTCCTGTTGTGGTGAGCATAACCACCATAGCCGTTCTTGTTCCGATCGGGACAAGCTCAATTCTCTTGACAACCGCCTGCGCTTCCGACGGAGTTGTTGAAACCGCTGTGCAATGCGTTAAATCGGCAAGAATGTTATTTGCCTTTTCAAGCACCGCCTGCGGCTCGCCCGAGGACTCACGAAGCTTGGAGCTTATGATGCTTTTTTCGCTCGGGGACATATCGCAGGTTGTCATAAGATGCTCAACATAGTACCTGTAACCCTGATTGGACGGGATACGACCTGCCGAAGTGTGAGGCTGTTCGAGATAACCCATATCGCTCAGGTCAGACATCTCATTCCTTACGGTTGCTGATGAAACGGAAAGTCCGAGTGAATCGACAAGAGCTTTTGAGCCAATCGGCTCACCAGTCTGAATGTACTTCTCGACAACCGCCGCAAGTATTTTTTCTTTTCTATCGGTCATTTCCATTTTATCTCACCACCTGACCGCTGATTGCTTTGGCACTCATTAGCACTCTTTATCTCTGAGTGCTAACAGTGTTAATTTTAACGTTATTTTCCTCATTTGTCAATGATTTATGCGTAAAAATTTGTAAATAATTTGTTAAGCGTTTTTGAATTGAAAAAAACAGAGACGGAAAATACCGTCTCTGTCATAGATTAAATGTTATTATTTGGAAACAATACAAGACAGAAGTCCTTTACCAATTGTTTTCCCTTTTGAGATTATGCCTTTTTCGAATAATTGATTTAGGACGTATTCTGTGTTTTCTGAATTCGCCGTAATGCCATATTCTTTTATGCTAATATAGGCTTGTCGTTCTGAATTGTTATTTGCTTTAAGCCTTATATCATCAATGATTTTTTGTATTTTTTCATCAGCTATCATATTAAATTCCTTACATTTATGCGTTTGCAACTTCTGTTGTAAACGTGATTGTTGCGGTGTAATTTCCGGGAGCAGCTTTACCCCAGTCGGTTGAATCGATAAATATATAACAATTTTCTGCGTGGCAAGGATCGGCGTAACCATTAGTAAAAGTGAGATTGGTGTCGACAGTGCCGTTTTTTTGACCGAGAAACACCGGTTTAACTCCGCTTGTCCAGTCAACTAAAAGTGTGGTGTTTTTGATTTTTAATATAAATGGGATAGTTGTATCAGTGGTTGAAGATGAGAACACATTGTATGTTGCTGTAATATAAAGGTTCTTACCCTCAGCAAATCCGGAAGAATTTGTAACTGTCGGGGTATCAATTTCTGTATAGGTAGCTGCGTACGCTATTTCTTGGTCGGAGGGAATGTTAAGCGTGTACGCTGCTCCCGGGACTGTTGTGGTTAATGTGGTTGTGTTTGCCGCAAACGCTATGGTAGCAAACGGAATCACCATTAACATTGCCAATAAGATTGCCATTGCTTTTTTCATAAAATTTCTCCTTAAATAAAATATTTAATTAACCCTAAGGGATAATTTCGTTTGAGCGCCGTTGAGACGGTTCATTTCTCCGTCAAAAGAGAAGCAGTCATATTTTAAGACAGCGTTATAGCTGCCTTTTTCAAGCTCTTTATTTAAGCAAATTGCTTCCGAATTTTCTCCGGGTTTTATGTAATTTGATACCCAAAGTATAGTTCCGTCATCTAACATAAGTGTAATTTTGAAATAGCAGTTATTCTTTGACGGATTGCTTAAAGCTATATTTTGCTGCTTTCGGTTTGCTTTAAGATTTAATTCTTCATATCCCGGAATTGCCGTATTGCGATTAGTAATGTCAGAGCCGTTTTCTTCGCCGCCCGGTAAGCTTTCCAAAGCGGCAGGGAAATTGGGTGTTTTGTCGTTCGCACCCTGCGTACCGTTTGCGCCGGACATAGGCTTCTTTGTGGCGTTTGAGGATTTTGAAGTGGTACTTTCAGTAGCTTCGTTGCCATATTCAGGTGCAGTGCTCTCGCTAAAATCTTCGGTAACAGAACATTCAGGAGCGATAATATCATTTTTATCCGAACATGATTTGAAACATAAAATAAAAGTTAAAACAAATATTACTAACACAAGCAAAGTAATAATTATTTTGTATGTTTTATTATTTTTTTGCATTATATCAGCCGCCGTTACGTTAATGTAGCGTAATTGTAGCACGAATTTATGATAAAGTCAATACGTTATATTAACGTAAAGGTGATAAAAATGAAACAGATACAGTATTTTGGGAATAAGAATATCATTTCCGAAAAAGTTAAGAAAAGACGTATTGAATTGAATATTTCTCAAACAGAGCTTGCTGCAAAAATGCAGGTTATGAATGTTAATATTGACCAACAGATGATAAGCAAAATAGAAAAGAATAAAAGGCAAGTTACAGATTATGAGTTAGCTTGTTTATGTAAGTGCTTAAATGTACAGCCGAATGACTTGCTTTCTGATTTTGAAATAAATTGAAAAAAATAATGAAAATATTTCTTGACAAGCAATGCATAAAATGTATAATATAATGTAATAAAAGCAAAGCGTTGACGGAGAATGAAAACCGATGCCCGAGCAAAGAGAGGTTTCGCACGGCTGGAACGAAATCGGACGGCACGGTCGGATACCACTCCAGAGCGAACGGCGAAAGCATTGATTAAGCCGTTCCGTATGACTGCGTTAAGGTCGCACAGAGCGGTAAGGCGTTTGCCTTGCAATACGGGTGGAACCGTGGAATGTTATTTATGAGCATTTCATCCCATAATTTTGGGATGAGGTGCTTTTTCTTTTGAAAGGAGAAATAAGTATGATTAAAGTAACTTTAAGAGACGATGTCAAGGAATTTGAAAGCGGCATCACTGTTGCTGAAATCGCAAAGAGTATCGGTATGGGACTCTACAAGGCGGCTCTCGGCGGCAGAATTAACGGAGAATATTGTGACTTGCGAACTCCCGTAACGGAGGATTGCGAGCTTGAAATCGTTACCTTCGGCGACGATTTAGACGGTAAAAAAACATTTTGGCACACAGCTTCGCACATTCTTGCACAGGCTGTTAAACGCCTTTATCCCAATACAAAGCTTGCAATAGGTCCGGCTATTGACAACGGTTTCTATTATGATTTTGACTCCGAGGTTAATTTCACACCTGAAATTCTTGAGAAAATCGAAGCTGAAATGAAGAAAATCGTAAAAGAAAATTTGCCGCTTGAAAGGTACGAGATGACTCCCGATGAGGCTCTCAAATACTTTGAGGACAACGGCGAGATTTACAAGGTTGAACTTATCAAAGAACACGCAGCAAAGGGCGAGAATATAACCTTCTATAAGCAGGGCGAATTCAACGAGCTTTGCGCAGGTCCGCATATTATGTCAACAGGCAGCGTTAAGGCGTTTAAGCTTACCTCATGCACGGGCGCTTATTGGAGAGGCGACGAGAAGAACAAGATGCTTCAGCGTATCTACGGCGTTGCTTTCCCGAAGGCTGCCGAACTTGAAGAGCATTTGGCTCGTATCGAAGAAGCTAAAAAGAGAGACCATAACAAGCTCGGCAGAGAGCTTGAGCTGTTCACAACAAGCGACGTTATCGGTCAGGGACTTCCGATTATGCTTCCGAAGGGTGCAAGAATTATTCAGCTTCTTCAGCGTTTTGTTGAGGATGAGGAACAGAAGAGAGGCTGGCTTCTTACCAAAACACCGTTTATGGCAAAGAGCGACCTTTATAAAATCTCGGGACACTGGGATCACTATCTTGACGGTATGTTTGTTTTGGGCGATCCGACAGACGATACAAAAGAGTGCTTTGCACTTCGTCCTATGACTTGTCCGTTCCAGTATCAGGCATATCTTAACAGGGCAAGAAGCTATCGTGATTTACCGCTTCGTTACAATGAGACTTCTACGCTTTTCAGAAACGAGGCTTCGGGCGAGATGCACGGACTTATCCGTGTTCGTCAGTTCACAATTTCAGAGGGACACCTTATGTGCCGTCCCGACCAGCTTGAAAGTGAGTTCAAGGGCTGCCTTGAGCTTGCGATATATATGCTTAAAACACTCGGCCTTTATGATGATGTTTCATACAGATTTTCACAGTGGGACCCGAATGACAAGGAAAAGTATATCGGCACTCAGGAACAGTGGGATGAAGCACAGGGCGTTATGGAGAAAATTCTTAACCACCTTGAAATCCCCTATAAAATCGGTATAGGCGAAGCGGCTTTCTACGGCCCGAAGCTTGATATTCAGATTAAGAACGTTCACGGCAAAGAGGATACTCTTATCACAATTCAGATTGACCAGATGCTCGCAGAGAAGTTCGGTATGGAATATACTGACGCCGACGGCACAAAGAAAATTCCCTATATCATTCACAGAACGTCAATCGGCTGCTATGAGAGAACTCTTGCGCTTCTTATTGAAAAATATGCAGGTGCGTTCCCGCTTTGGCTCTCTCCCGTTCAGGTTAAAATTCTTCCCATTGCAGACCGTCATCACGAGAGAGCATATGAGATTAAGTCGGAGCTTGAAAAGTACGGTATGAGAGTTGAGGTTGACGACAGAAGCGAAAAGATAGGCTATAAAATCCGTGAGGCACAGCTTCAGAAAATCAACTATATGTTCGTTGTCGGTGACAAGGAAGTCGAAGAAAAGACGGTTTCGGTCAGAAAAAGAGGCGAGGGCGACATCGGCTCGATGGCTCTTTCCGATATTATCGCAAGGCTCAATGAAGAAATCGCAACTAAGGCTATAAACTGATATTGAAAGAGTGGTAGATATATGGCAAAACAACCTTTGACGGTTACGGTTATTACCGATACGCATTATTACTCGAAGAAGCTCGGAACAGACGGCAAGGCTTACGAAAAGGGCAACTCAAAAAGCCAGCTTTTGCTTGAAAGGGCGGAGGAAGTGCTTAAAGCTGCCTTTGAGCAGATAAAAAAAGACAATCGCACGGACATCGTGTTGCTTTCGGGTGACACGACGTCCAACGGCGACTTTGACTCGCATAAGGAATTTATAGAGATGCTCCGTGACCTTAAAAAATCGGGCAAAAGAGTTTTCGTTTTAACGGCGACACACGATTTTCAGGACGACGGAAAGACCTATGCTTACAGAAATGATGAAAAGGTCGATATTCCTGCCGCAAGGCGTGAGGACTTGTACGATATGTACCGTGAGTTCGGACCCGATCAGGCGGATAGCGTGCATAGACAGAGTATGTCGTATTCCGTAAAGCTTCAAGACGGATACAGATTGCTTGCGATAAATGACGATAATAATTTATCGGGTAAAAGTGGCGTTTCCGACGATTGTTTTGAGTGGATAAGGTCAGAGGTTGAAAAGGCGAGGGCAAACGGCGAGTTTGTGCTTGCTATGACGCACCACCCGTTAATAGCGCCGTCTCCGATTTACGGACTTATCGGAAAGAACGATATGTTCGGCGATTTTGACGTAAGACGTGAGCAGTTTGCCGACCTCGGTATGCAGTTTATGCTCACGGGTCACACCCATATTCACAGCATAGATAAAATAACCTCGAAAAGAGGAAACACCTTTTATACTATCGCAACGGCTTCTCCGATAGGCTATCCGGGTACAATCAGAACGGTTACCGTTGATGACGACGGCAAAAGCGTTAAGACGACGACGGATTTCATAACCGAAGAACCTGATTTTGAAATGCAGGGCGATATGCAGGAGTATCTCAAAAATCAGCTTGCCGGTATGGTAAAGGATATGGTTAAGGCCGCCGCAGGCGACACGGAAACCTTTGCCAATATGGTTACCTCGATGAGCATTAAGAAAAAGGTCGTTTATAAATTCGGTTGGCTTATAAAGCCTGTCGCAAAGTTTCTCAATAAGCTTACAATCGGTACGGTTGCCAAATGGACTAAAAAAGAAACGGGACTTAAAAAGGAAGATTATGCCGACATAAAGAATGACAGCGTAGTTGATTTTATAATCGATATGGTATTAAATCTTTACGGCGGAGAAAATCTCTATAATCCCGATCAACCGCAGTATAAAATCGCAATGGGACTTATAAGCATATTCGATTCGATTTTGTCGGTTTTACATATCGACCTCAAAAAGCTGTTAAAGGTTGACTCACTTTATGATTTTGCCGAGCCGCTTATTCATAACAGAGGAATAAACGCTTATGAAACAGAACTTCCGATTATGCCGTTCTATGATGAGGGCGAGCAGGGAGAAGTTAAGCAAGAAATAAAACCCGAGCATACAATTAAAAGTAAAAAGGGTTTGCCGATAATTATAATTTCGGTATTACTTCTTATTATACTGTTAATTCCGTTGGCGTTGCTGCTTCTTATCGGCTTTATTGTAAACCAAATTAAGTACGGCAAGAAAATGAAAATTGACGAATAAATAATCAACAATCCGATTCGGTGTAATCTTTTTTGATTGCACCGAATTTTTTTTGTCACCTTTTCTGACTTTCAATCGTCTTTATATCAGAGAGGTAAAAAGCTATGGTTTTCAGCAGTCTAAAATTTGTTTTAATATTTATGCCGGTGTTTTTCGCTTGCTATTATATCGTCCCCGACAAGTGGAAAAATGCCGTGTTGCTTATCGGCAGCCTTAGCTTTTACCTTGTCGGAACGCTCAAAACACCTTATCATTTTGCATTGTTTGTCTTGAGTATAATAGTTGATTTTGAGGTCGGAGTCGGAATTGAAAAATATCAAAAGCACAAAAAAGCAATACTTGTGTCGGGCATATTGTTCCATTTAATAGCGTTAAGTGCGTTCAAGTATTCGGACTTTGTATTTTCTCAGCTTGCACCGTTTATTCCGAAGCTCTCGCAAATACCGTCATTGGGGCTTCCGATAGGAATATCATTTTACACATTTCAGGGCATATCATATATAGCGGACGTTTACAGAGGAAAAACAAAGGCTGAAAAAAGCGTTTTGCGATATGCCGTTTATATCGCAATGTTTGAGCAGTTAATAGCAGGGCCTATCGTCACATATTCTCGTGTTAAGGGATCGCTTAAAAGCAGAAAAATAAACGCTTCTGCCGTGCTTTGCGGTTTGGGAATGTTCGTGTTCGGCTTGGGCTTAAAGGTTTTACTTGCAAATCCAATCGGAAAGCTTTGGTCGCAAACGCTTGCAATCGGCTTTGAGAGCGTATCGACACCGCTTGCGTGGATGGCTTTGTTTGCGTATTCGTTTCAAATATATTTTGACTTTTTCGGATATTCGCTTATGGCGGTCGGACTCGGAAAAATGTTAGGCTTTAAATTACCTAAAAATTTTGACCATCCGTATATGAGCCTTACCGTAACGGAATTTTGGAGACGGTGGCACATAACTCTCGGCTCGTGGTTTAGAGAATATGTTTACATTCCGCTTGGCGGAAACAGATGCTCAAAGGCGAGAAATCTGTTTAACCTGTTGTTTGTTTGGCTCTTAACTGGAATATGGCACGGTGCAGGTTATAATTTCCTGCTGTGGGGATTTATATTATTTTTATTGATAGCGACGGAAAAATACTTGACGGGGAAATTTCTCAATTCCCACCCCGCAATCGGTCATATTTATATGATTTTAATTATTCCGCTTATGTGGGCGGTGTTTGCGGTGTCGGATATGAGAGAGCTCGGAGTTTTGTTTACAAGGCTTTTCCCGTTCTTCGGCACAGGTGCGTTGTCGATATTTAAGTATGATTATCTTAAATATTTGAAGGAATACTATCCGTTCTTTATCATTTCTGTTTTGTTTTCGACAAGGCTTCCGTATAAGCTTCTCGAACGCATAAGGAACAGCGTGCTTGTTCCGATATTGTTGATTGCGATATTTTCCGCAAGTATTTACTGTATGTATAAGGGCTTTGACGACCCGTTTTTGTATTTTAGATTTTAAGGAGACTGCAAAATGAGAAAATCGAATTTTATAACGCTTGCACTTTTGATTTTAGCCGTTACCGTAACCGCTGTGTTCTCGCTTCACGGCTGTTCGGGTAAAAAAGAAGATATTACAACTCCCGACACTCAACCCGTAACCGCATCACAGACCGAAGGCACTACCGCAGAGCCTACTACGGCACCGAGCACCCCCGAGCCGTCGCAACAGCCTGTAAATCCCGACGCTTTGTCAAAGGCGTTGTTCATCGGCGATTCAAGAACGGTCGGACTTAGGGAATATGCGGGACTTGATAACGCAGATTTCTTTGCGACTGTCGGTATGAGCGTGTTCAATGCTCAAAAAGACAGAATTTCCGTGCCAAAGGTCGGAAAAGTTACATTAAATGAGTTGCTGTCTAATAAAAAATACGATAAAATATATGTAATGCTCGGCATTAACGAGCTTGGATACAGTTTTGACAGCATCACATCTAAATACGGAGAGCTTATCAGCTTTATAAAAGAGAAACAGCCGAATGCTACAATCTTTGTTCAAGCAAATCTGCACGTATCAAAGAGCCGTTCGGACTCCGACAAGGTAATTAATAACACCGCTATCAACAGGCTTAATTCCGAGCTTTCAAAACTTGCCGACGGTAAGAAAGTATTTTATATAGACGCAAATCCCGTTTTTGATGATGCCGACGGAAATTTATCGGCTGATAAAACTCAAGACAACGCTCATCTGTATGCTAAATATTATAAGCAGTGGGGTGAGTGGATTTGCCGTAAAACATCCGAAATAATTAAGGGGGAGTGAGCTTGATTGACAAAGACGCCTTTTGTGAGAAAATAACAGAAAATGAAAAAGCTATGTATTCACTTGCGTTTTCTGTTGTGAAAAATGATGCCGACGCCGCAGAGGTGCTCAGCGAATCAATATACAGGGCATATAAGAATTTGGATACGCTTAAAAGCGTTAAGGCGTTTAAGCCGTGGATTTTACGAATTGTGCATAACACGGCGGTCGAGCTTGTACGAAAAGACTCCAAGGTAATTCCCATTCAAGAGGTCGAAGCCTCACAAGCAGTACCCGTAAGGGACGATACCTCTATTGCTCTGCGCTCTGCGGTAGAGAGCTTAAAGCAGCCGTACAGAACGGTTGTTGTGCTGTATTATTATGAAAATCTTTCGGTAGGTCAAATCGCTGAGGTTACAAATTCTACGGCTATTGCGGTTAAACAACAGCTCTCCCGTGCAAGAAAAATGCTCAGAGAACTCTTAAAGGAGGATTTCAAGAATGAATAAATTTGACGATTATATAAAAGAAAAAGCAAAGGAAGAAAGCATAGAAGTACCCGAAAATGTAAGTAAGGCGGTTGAAAATGCACTTGCTTCTTTGCCCGAAACGAATAAATCGGCAAGTAAAATCAAGATTTTCCCGAAAATTCTTTCCACAGCGGCTTGCGTGGTATTCTTTTTCTTGGTGCTTATGCCGAATTTCAGTAAGGCTTATGCAAAATCACTTGCCGACGTGCCTGTTATCGGCAGGATAGTCAAGGTTGTTACAATAAGAAATTATTTTTATTCAGACGATTATCACGAAATGGATATCAATGTTCCTAAAATCGAGGATGAAAGCGGTGCGGCGGATTATATAAATAAGGATGTCGAGGAATTAACTAAAATCCTTGCGGACAGATTTAACGAGGAGCTTAAAGAAATAGGCAACGAGGGACACAGTGCTATTTATGTTGATTATGATGTTGTGACAAATACGGATAAATGGTTTACTCTTAAAATCACCGTTCACGAGGCGGCAGGAAGCAGTAACACTTATTATAAATATTATCATATCGACAAGACAAAGGGTGAAATTGTGAAGCTCAGCGATATAGCGGCGAATGATGATTTTTATAGCACTGTCGAAGCGGAAATTAAACGCCAAATGAAGCGTAGAATGGAAAAGGATTCCAATGCGGTTTATTGGGTGGATAACGAAGATTTCGGTCAGAACTTTGAAAAGCTCGAAGCGGATTGCAATTTCTATTGGAATAAGAAAGGCGAACTTGTTATCGTCTTTGACAAGTATGAAGTAGCGCCGGGTTCAATGGGAACTCCGGAATTTACAATCGGCAGGGGTGTGACCGATAAAGTAATAAAGCCCGAATATAAGAATATCAAGGGCTAAGCGGCATAAAAGCAACGGCTGTAAAGGAATTAACCTTTACAGCCGTTTTCTTATATATTGCTATAATTTTTAATTTTTCCAGAACTTTCTGTCAAGACTTCTGTACTGTACCGCCTCAAGAATATGGTCGGAATTTATGATTTCGGAATTATCAAGGTCGGCAATAGTCCTTGCCACTCTTAAAATCTTGTCATATGCTCTTGCTGAAAGTCCGAGTTGCTCAAAAGAGGCTTTAAGCAGCTTTGCTGCATCGTCGGTAATTTGACAAAACTCTCTTGTCATTGCCGAAGTCATCTTTGCGTTGCAGGAAATGTGCGAGCCACGAAGTCGCTCCTGCTGAATTTTCCTTGCGGCGTCAACTCTCTTTTTGATGTCCGCCGAGCACTCCGCCTTTTCATTTGAGGACAACTCGTCATACTCAACGGCAGGCACTTCAATATGTATATCAAGTCGGTCAAGCAAAGGACCGCTTACTTTTGACAAATATCTTGCGGGTGCACCCTTAGCACAGGTGCAGGGCTTTGTCGGATGTCCGAAATTTCCGCACGGGCAGGGGTTCATTGCACAAACAAGCATCACGGAGCAGGGATAGGAATATGTCGCCGCAACCCTTGCGATTGTAATTTTGCCGTCTTCAATCGGTTGGCGGAGAATTTCCATAGAACTGCGTGAAAATTCGGGCAATTCATCAAGGAAAAGCACTCCGTTGTGGGCAAGCGAGATTTCACCCGGCCTCGGGACCGTTCCGCCGCCCGAAAGTCCTGCGGGAGAAATAGTATGATGCGGAGAGCGAAACGGTCTTGCTTTTACAAGCGAAACACCACTCGGAAGTTTACCCGAAACAGAGTAAATGTTTGTTGTTTCAAGCGATTCCTCAAAGGTCATATCGGGCAGAATTGACGGTATTCTCTTTGCGAGCATACTTTTACCCGAACCGGGAGGGCCGATCATCATTATATTGTGTCCGCCTACCGCCGCAACTTCCAAAGCTCTTTTCGGCTGATACTGACCCTTGACATCCGCAAAGTCGGGGAGGTCAAGCGCAACACCGAGCTCTTGATAATCGTCCTCGGACACAGGCTCTATAAGCTTAATTCCGTTGAGATGATCGAGAAGCTCACGAACATTTTTAACGGGATAGACGTTTATACCTTTTACAACTGCACCCTCGTGCCTGTTGTTGTACGGAACGAAAATGTTTTCGACCTTTTCACGCTGCGCCCTGATAACCATAGGCAAAACACCGTTGATTTTCTGCACCTCGCCGTTTAACGAAAGCTCGCCGACAAAAGCACAGTTATCCGTATTAGCTCTTAATTGACCTGTTGATTTCAGAATTGCCACAAGTATCGGAAGGTCGTAAACAGGGCCTTCTTTTTTCTTGTCGGCAGGTGCTAAGTTAATGGTAATTCTTGATACGGGAAAGTCATATTCGTTGTTGTGAACTGCCGCCCTTACTCTTTCTCGTGATTCGCTGACTGCGGTATCGGGAAGTCCGACAATGTCAAACCTCGGAAGTCCTGCACCGAGATTTGCTTCAACCTCAACAAGATATGATTCCAATCCGAAAAGTCCGACGCTTGCAACTCTTGAAAACATTATTTCACCCCAAAAATTCAAACTAAAAGAATAATAGCACATAAAAGCGAATATTGCAATTATGTGCTAAAATTATCCGATTAAAAACCGCTTAAAAATTACCTATATATAATAGTATAGAAAATTACACTAAATTTCCTGCGTAAAATTCCTCTTTGAACCATACATCCTGAACCTCAAATTCCTTTTGATTGAGGTAGGCAAGCTTACCTGCGTCTGTTGTAAAATCAAATTTCAATTTATAGGAATAAAGCATTTGCTTTTTGTATCCGCCGAATTTTTTATTGTCACGGTTTCTGCCGTACTTGCCGTCGCCCAAAAGCGGACAGCCGATTGACGCCATATGCGCTCTAATCTGATGAGTTCTGCCTGTGAGAAGCTCAATTTCCACAAGGCTCAAGCCGTCGATGCTCTCAAGCACTCTGTATTTTGTTTTAATGCTCTTTGCACCTTCGGAGGCTTTTTTCGACACCGTGACCGTGTTGCTTTTTTCGTCCTTTACAAGATAACCGCCGAGGATTGCACTTTTTTCTTTCGGAGTGCCCACGGTAACGCAAAGATAATACTTGTGCAGCTCACGAAGCTTCATTTTTTCGTTGAGTATGCGTAGACTCTCCGCATTTTTTGCCGCAATTACAATTCCGCCCGTGTTTCTGTCTATTCTGTTGACAAGCGACGGCACAAATGAATTCTCCGTATCGGGATCATATTCGCCCTTTTCATATAAATAGCGTTTAACCCTACCTATGAGCGTGTCAATGTACTCTCTGTCGTCGGGATGGCAGAGGACTCCCTGCTTTTTATTTAACAAAAGTATGTTTTCGTCTTCGTATATAATGTCAAGGCTTTTTGACGCTTTCATAAAATCATAGTGCTTCTCACTCGGGGCAAAAAATTCGTCGTTGATATACATATCGACTGTATCTCCGACGTGAAGCCTCGTAGAGATTTCCGCACGCTTTGAGTTTACCTTTATACGCTTTGTGCGAATGTATTTATACATCAAGGATTGCGGTAAATTCGGAACGCTTTTTTTTATAAATTTGTCGAGCCTTTGCTCTGAATCATTGCTTTTTATCGTAAAGCTTTTCATTGTTTTAACCTCTTGTGACCGTGTTTTTATACTTGATTATTTTATCATAAATATAATAGTAATTCTATTAAAATTAAAGAAAAATGTAAATTCCCATAAAATATGTCAATTTTTAGGTGATTTTATACCCTCAGAGGTGGATTGAATGAAAAAACAGCCATATTTTTCAAAAATATCCCATTAAAATGAATTAAATCACCACAATTTAATATACTATATATAGAATATTTGGCAAAAATCAGGTGCTTTGAGAGCGATTTCAAGCGAAAAACGGGGGTGCGTTCGCCACAAAGCATAATTTTTTAACAATTACACAAATATTCACCGAAAACGCTTTAGTGTGCTGAATTTTTTTTAGCCTAAAAAACCGTGAATTGACATATTTTGACATTTCTCATTGTGCAATTTGCACAAAAAACGCATTTCAAAAAATTTGACAATTCACAAATTAGTAAATATAATGACAAAAGTCAAAGCGCGAGAATAACAGAGGCGTCAAAAATTCGTTTATTTCTCTTAGCCGACAGGCTGAAATTCACGGAAATTTACGGAGACGTCCAACAGCTTCTTCAGGCAAATTTCAAAACGAAGAGGTATGAGTTAAAGGAGCAAAATGATGATAAAAGAATTAAAAGGCTATGCAAACGCAACACGTGCGGCTCTTTCGAGAGCAACAGCACTTATAATCATTCTTGCGGTTATGTGTGCGTGTACCGCATTTGCTGCCTCCCCGAGCACATATAATGTTGATATTTATGACGGCTCGGAAATTACAAGGGTTACGACCTTCAAATCAAATCCGCAGGATATTGTCGATCAAGCAGGAATCGTTACTACAAATTATGACGTTCTCAAGCTTGACGGCTTTACGGCAGGACAGGATAGTATAATCGTTCTTTACCGTGCAGCGGATATTACTTTTACGGATCTTCAGGGAAATGTTACAAATGAAAAATTTGCAGGTACTGTTGCGGATTTCCTTTCGGCTAAGGGCGTTGTGCTCAGCGAGGATATTCTTGTAAATCTCCCCGAAAAGACTGTGCTTCAAAATTCAATGAATGTTAAGCTTCAGACTGCGTATAATGTTTCGCTTACGGCGGACGGAGCAACAACCGAATTGAAAACAGGCGACGGAACGGTTTCGGATGCAGTTGCTAAGGCAGGCGTTACACTCGGCGAGAATGATGAGGTATCACCGTCTTTGGAAACAGAGCTTTATGACGGAATACAGATTACCGTTTACCGTGTGGAGTATGTTGAGAGAACTGCTCAGGAAACAATCAAATACACAACTCAGACCGTAAAATCAGATGAGCTTTTCCTCGGAAACTCAAAAATTACTCAAAATGGCGTGAACGGTTCAAAGACAGTTGTTTATTCGGACAAAATTGTTGACGGCAAGCGCGCATCCTCAAGCGTTGTCAGCGAAACCGTAACAAAGGAGGCTGTACCGCAGATTAAGACGGTCGGCACAAAGGAGAAGCCTGCGGTTACCGTAGCTGCTCTTAAAAACGGCGGAACACCTATCTCGGAGCTTACACCTCCCTCAAGCCTTACTCTTGAAAACGGAGTACCGACTTCATACAAGAGAGTTGTAACGGGCAAGGCTGCGGCTTATTCTGCTTCGGCAGGCGCTAAAACCGCAAGCGGCAGAACGGTAAAACCGGGATACATTGCGGTTGACCCCAATCAGTTCCCGTACGGCACCGAATTATATATCGTATCAACCGACGGCATAGTTTACGGCTATTGCATAGCGGCAGATACGGGCGGATTTGTCAAGAAGGGCAAATTCACGGTTGATTTGTTTATGAACACAACCGCACAGTGCAGACAGTGGGGAGCAAGAGACGTTATAATTTACGTTCTTTAATAAAAATGACGGAAGCCTTAAATCAGGTTTCCGTCTCTTTTTTATGAGCTTTCTTTTCGATTTTTCAGTTCTCTGTTAATTGCATTGAGAACTTTCTTTTTATCCGCCGACCACAGCGGAGCGACAAGCAGTTTTTTCGGTGCGTCGCCTGTTATTCTGTGAATTGTTACATTTTTAGGCACAAGGCTTATCATATCGCAAACCGTGTTTATATAGTCGTCAAAGCCGAATGTTTCAAACTCTTTATTCAGATACATTCTTTCAAGCTTGGTGCCTTTGAGAACGTGCAATAATTGGAGCTTTATTCCGTCGGCGCCGCTTTTTACGGCATGGCTTACAGAAGCGGCCATATCCTGCTTTGTCTCGTGCGGTAAGCCTAAAATTATATGCACGACCGTTTTAACGCCGATTTCTCGAAGGCCGGACATCGCCTTGTCGAAAACATCAAGCGTGTAGCCTCTGTTGATAAGCTTTGCCGTCTGCTCGTTTGAGGTCTGAAGCCCCAGCTCGACATATACTGGCTTTATATCATTCAGCTTTTTGAGCAAGGTAAGTACATCTTTTCCAAGACAGTCGGGGCGTGTGCCGATTGACAAGGCTACGATACACGGATTGTTGATTGCGGGATAAAAAATGCTCTCGAGGTATTCTGTGCTTGCATAAGTGTTGGTATAGCTTTGAAAATAAGCGATATATTTGTCGCCCTTATATTTTTTTGAAACCTGACTTTTAGCCCTTTCGATTTGCAGGTCAATGCTTTCACAACGCTTTTGCAAAAAATCTCCGCTTCCGCCGGCAGAGCAGAATATACAGCCGCCCGTGCCGATGCTGCCGTCTCTGTTTGGGCAGGTCATACCACCGTCAAGCGAGAGCTTATAAACCTTTTGTGAAAACATTTCCGTCATCTCATCGTTAAAGGTGCGGTAGTATTCACCCATCAAATCACCTCACTGCTATTATACACTCCTTTTGCTAACTTGAAAAGAGGCGAAGGAAATGGTATGATAATAATGACATATATTTTCAGGAGCTATTATGGTTAATAAAAATTATATAACGACAATAAGCCACATAAGGCTTAACCCGACAATGCCGACGGAGGAGAGCATCGATATTATTGATATTGCGCACGCTCTTTCTATGCTTACAAGAGCCAACGGTCATTTTAATACATTCTTTTCCGTTGCAAGGCACAGCATAAACTGCGCCTTGGAGGCAGGAAGCAGGGGATACGGTAAAAAGGTTCAGCTTTTATGCTTGCTTCATGACAGCGCAGAGGCATATATCGGCGATATGACAAGACCGTTGAAGCAGCAAATTCCGTATTTCTCGGAAATTGAAAGAGAATATCAGAAAATTATTTTTTCAAAATATATCGGAGAGCTTACAGATGAAGAAATAAGGCTTACGAGAGGTATCGACGACTCAATGCTTTATTATGAGTTTATGCTTTTTAACGGCGAGGAAATAAATGTTGAAGCAACGCCTATCAGTGTGGATTTGAAAAACAGCATAAAGCCGATTGCCGATACAAAGCGTGAGTTTTTAGAAATGTTTACAGAGCTTACAAAATAAAAGGAATATTATATGAATAAAATTAAAGAACTTGTAATTAAATACAAAGAGTTAATAACCTATTTTATTTTCGGCGTGCTTACGACTTTAGTAAATTGGGCTGTGTATACCGCTTTGGTTTTCGCTCTGCCCGACAGCATACAGGAGGGTGTAAAAATAACCGTCAGCAATGCGGTCGCTTGGGTTGCAGGCGTTATTTTTGCATTTATTACGAATAAAATATGGGTTTTTGAAAGTAAAAGCTTTGAAATGAATATATGCATAAAAGAATTCATTTCCTTTGTTACGGCGAGAGCCGTTACCGGAGTTATCGAGATATTCGGAGTGCCGTTACTCGTTAAAATCGGCTTAAATCAAAGGATTTTCGGCGTTGACGGTGCGCTTGCAAAGGTAATTGTGTCGGTCGTGGTTGTGGTTTTGAACTACGTATTTTCAAAGCTTATCGTGTTCAAAAATAAAAAAAATAAATAATTTTATGAATTTTTATACATTTTACTTGCATTTTATTACAGGATAGTGTATAATACGAAACATCAAAAACATTCAGGAGGAATACATAATGAAAAAAGTAGTTAAAATTATGTCAGTTGTTCTTGCAATCTTAATGGTTGCCGGTTGCTTTGCAGCTTGCGGAAATACCACAAAGGAAAAGGTTAACGCAAAGGTTATCGACATCGAGTTGACCGAAGAGAAATACGCTTTCGGCGTTGACAAGACTCAGCCCGAGCTTCTCGAAAAGGTAAACGCATTCATTGCAGAAATTAAAGCAAACGGAAAAATGGATGAAATCTTCAACCACAATTTCGGTGACGGCACACCGGTTGCAATCACTTCGGCTGTTGAAGATTCATCAAAGGATCAGCTTGTAGTTGCTACAAATGCCGAGTTCCCGCCTTTTGAATACACAGAGGGCGAGAAGTATTTGGGCGTTGATATGGAAATTGCAAAGCTTCTTGCAGATTATCTCGGTAAAGAGCTTGTAATCAAAAATATGGACTTTGACGCTGTTTGCCTTTCAGTAGGTCAGCAGAAGTGCGATATCGCAATGGCAGGTCTTACAGTAGACCCCAAGCGTGAGGAAAATGTTACGTTCTCCAACTCTTACTATCAGGCTTCTCAGAAGCTTATCGTTCGCAGCGACGACACCAAGTTTGACGAGTGCAAAACAGCAGATGATGTTCTCAATGTTCTCAAGACATTTGACAGCAAGACAACAATCGGCTTCCAGACCGGTACAACAGGTCAGCAGTATTCGGAAAACAAGGGCGATTATGAGAGCAACGGTCTCAAGCTTTCAACTAAGCCTTATCAGAGTGCGGTTCTTGCTGTACAGGATATGATCAACGGTAACCTTGATTATGTAATCGTTGACGCAGCACCCGCAGCTTCGATTACAGCATCAATTAACGGCACAAAATAATATGCAGTTATAAAGAATGTGATAACCTCACCAAATCGGTGAGGCTATTGCGTTGTTAAGATAAAATATTCAGTAATTTAAGGAATGTATTTATGAGTGATTTTCAGTACAAGGTTGAGAAATTTATTTCTCTGTTTCAAGGGGCTAACGCCGCTTCATACAGGTCTGAAATTTTAACCGGTCTTTCCAACACCGTTAAAATCGCTGTAATGGGCTTGATTATCGGTATAATTATCGGTACGCTGATTGCGATAGTCCGTGTTTCTCCAAAATATAAGGTGCTTCCGAGGGTGCTTAACGGAATTTGCAGTTTTTATGTAAATTTCTTCAGAGGTACGCCTATGGTGGTACAGCTTTTGCTTTCATATTATGTATTCTTACCCCTTTTAGGTATAAATCTTCCGTCGGTTACGGTTGCTATAATCGTGTTCGGTATGAACTCGGGCGCATATATTTCAGAAATAATGCGTAGCGGTATTCAGTCGGTTGACCCCGGTCAGATGGAGGGCGGTCGTGCTATCGGATTGAGCTTCGCTACAACAATGACTAAGATTGTTATTCCGCAGGCGGTAAAGAATATTCTTCCCACACTCGGCAATGAGTTTATCGCATTGATAAAGGAAACTTCGATAGTCAGCTTCGTAGGTGCGCTTGACTTGTATGTCGCGTTCAGAAAAATCGGTACGAACACATATGAGTTTATGGTGCCCTATATAGTTATGGCGTTGATTTATATTGCGCTTGTTCTTATAATAAGCGGTCTTATCAAATTGATGGAAAGGAGCTTGAGTAAGAGTGATAGAAGTCGTTAACCTTAACAAATCGTTTGGCGATGTCAGCGTCCTCCACGATATTAACATTAACATTGAAAAGGGCGAAAAGGTAGTTGTTATAGGCCCGTCCGGCTCGGGCAAATCGACATTCCTTCGTTGCCTTAACTGTATGGAGGACCCCACCTCGGGCAGTATTATCTTCAACGGCGTTGATATTGCCGATATGAAGGTTGATATTAACATTCACCGTCAGAAAATGGGAATGGTATTTCAACATTTCAATCTTTTCAACAATAAAACGGTTATTGAGAATATTATGCTCGCTCCCGTCTATGTCGAGAAAAAGAGAATGAAAAAGCTCCGCCGCAATAATCCCGAGAACGAAAAAATTAAAAGCACAAAGGAAATCAAGGCTGAGGCTCAAAAGCAGGCAATGGAATTGCTTAAAAGAATAGGTCTTGAGGATAAGGCGGACGCATATCCGTCACAGCTTTCGGGCGGACAAAAGCAGAGGGTTGCCATTGTTCGTACTCTTGCGATGAATCCCGACGTTATCCTCTTTGATGAGCCGACATCTGCACTTGACCCCGAAATGGTAGGCGAGGTGCTCGACCTTATGAAGGAGCTTGCCGACAGCGGTATGACAATGATTGTCGTTACGCACGAAATGGGCTTCGCAAAGGAAGTCGGAAGCAGAGTTTTGTTTATGGACGACGGTAGAATTGTCGAGGAGGGTACGCCCGACGAAATATTCAACCGTCCGAAGAATGAAAGACTCAAGGAATTCCTTTCAAAGGTGCTTGCATAACATCAATTCTTAAAGGCAGGACAATTTTGTCCTGCCTTTTGTTTTTGCTTGTAAATTGCTTGTGTGTTTTGAAAAATTGACAAATTATATATATTATAATATAATATAATTAAAATATATTGGAAGTGATTGTATGCGAAATAGCAAAAAGCCAATTATGATTTTATCGGTCGTTGCGGTGCTGGCAATTGCTTTGACGGGCTATATTTCATATTGCTTGGGCGGTTCACAGTCGGCGGCGGATATTCTTTCGGAAAACGGCGGTGCGGATAAGTTTGAAAAGGTTGATACTCTCAAACACGCCGGCACAACATTCGAGGTCTTTGCCAAAACCGTAGATGATGGAAACGGAAGCAGTGAGTTGCTTGTTTTCCGTAATCCTAAGTGTTTCGGTATTGATATAAAGAACAGGTATTCGTATTATGCAAACGCTTCCTATCCCAAAGAAGAGGTCGGCACGTTCTTTATTGAATGTACGGGCGATGACGGCACGGACGGTCGGGCGGCTTATCTGTATTCACTTAATACCGCAAAGCTCGCAAAGGTAAGTTGTACATATACCTATAAAGGACTTGAAAAGACGGAAGAATTTGAGGTTAAACCGAGCAACTGTTTTGTCAAGCGCATAGATTTGTCAAATGAGTATTCAAAAATTTATACCGTTACGGGATATAATTCGGACGGAAACGAGGTTTACTCAAGGCAATTAAACGAAAAATAAAACAAACGGAGCGCTCCCGTAACGGGGGCGCTTTTTGATACTCAAATCGGTTTCGGCTTATCAATTTTCCCGAGAGTGGGCTCGTTGACAAGTTTTTGTTTACTTTGACATATAAAGTGAGTATAATATATATGAATTTTTTTAAGAGGTGTTAAGACTATGAATGATATAAACGCTCTTTATAAGCTTTGGAGTGAAAAGGCAACTGCCAATGCAGATCTTGTTGATGAGCTTAAAAATATTAACGGCAACGAGGATGAAATCCTTGACCGCTTCTATAAAAACCTTGAATTCGGTACCGCAGGACTTCGAGGCGTAATCGGCGCAGGCACAAACAGAATGAATGTATATACCGTAAATCAGGCAACGCAGGGACTTGCGGACTATCTCAACTCGGAATTTGAAAATCCGTCGGTTGCGATTGCCTACGATTCAAGAATTAAGTCAGATGTGTTTGCTCGCTCGGCGGCTTCGGTACTTGCAGGTAACGGAATTAAGGTGTATATCTATCCGGAGCTTGTTCCGACACCTATGCTTTCATATGCCGTTCGTTACTATAAGTGCAGTTCGGGTATTATCATAACCGCAAGCCATAACCCCGCAAAATATAACGGTTACAAGTGTTATGACCCCAACGGTTATCAGATGACCGACGAAGCGGCTGCTAAAACCTATGACTTTATTCAAAATGTCGACATGTTCTCGGGTGCAAAGCTTGCCGATTTTGATAAGGCTTTGGCTGACGGCACAATCGAGTATATCTCAAATGATGTTGTCGAGAGTTTCTATAATGAAGTTCTTAAAGCAAGGGTTAACCCCGAGGTTTGCGAAAAAGCTAACTTGTCTGTTATCTACTCTCCGCTTAACGGCACAGGCAATAAGCATGTCCGTGCAATTCTTGACAGAATAGGCATAAAGGACGTCAGAGTTGTCAAGGAGCAGGAGCTTCCCGACGGTAATTTCCCGACTTGTCCGTTCCCGAACCCCGAAATCAAGCAGGTTTTCGAGTGCGGAATTGAAATGACAAAGGAGAGAAAGGCTGACTTGCTTCTTGCTACCGACCCCGATTGCGACAGAGTGGGAATTGCGGTGCTTGATAACGGCGAATATAAGCTTATGACGGGCAATGAGGTCGGAATTATGCTCACAGAGTATATTCTTTCCTCACTCAAAGAGCAGGATAAGCTTCCGAAAAATCCGATTGTCGTAAAAACGATTGTCACCTCACATCTCGTTTCTGTTATCGCAAGCAAATACGGTGCAGAAACTGCGGATTTGCTCACGGGCTTTAAGTATATCGGCGAGCTTGTGACAAAGCTTGAAAAGAAGAATGAAACAGATCGCTTTATCCTCGGTATGGAGGAGTCATACGGATATTTGAGAGGCGCACACGCGAGAGACAAGGATGCTGTTGTTGCTTCAATGCTTATCTGCGAAATGGCGGCTTATTATAAGAGTAAAGGTATAAGCCTTTACAATCAAATGCAGAACATATACAAGGAATACGGTATGTTCCTGAACACGCTTCTCAACTTCGGCTTTGAGGGTGCGGCAGGTATGCAGAAGATGAGCGATATGATGACCGAACTTCGTAATAATCCGCCGAAATCGATTGCAGGCAGAGAGGTTGTTGAGGTTTCTGACTATAAGCTCAGCACAAGAACGGACACTAAATCAGGTGCGGTTGAGGAAATCAAGCTTCCGAAATCAAATGTTTTGGCTTATAAGCTTCCTTCGGGCAGCGGCGTAATCGTTCGTCCGTCGGGCACAGAGCCGAAGATAAAGATTTATATTACCGCTGTGGCTTCGGATATGGCGTCGGCTGAGGCGTTTACAAATGAAATTTCCTGCGATATGGAAAAGATTATGGGTATTAAATAACGGAAAGCAAGGTGAAAACAGATATGTTCAATAATCGAAAAATTGTTAAAGGTCTTTGTGTTTTTCTTGCCGTGCTTATGGCGGCGAGCGTGCTGACTATTCTCTTAAATGTAATTCTTTAAGCTTTAGGCGGCTTGCTTTTGTGGAGTTTACACAAAATAAGCCGTCTGTTTTAATGCAATTCAACAAGTTGTACAAAAAACTTGACTTTATTTAGAAATCTGTTATAATTATTCTATTGTGGATAAGTTTTATGCTTTTGCTTTATATGTTTGTTGTGTGAGGTAATTGGGTTGTCTGATTGTATTAACAGTTTTTCCGAGGAAAAAATTGCGGGGCTTCTCACTCTTGCACAGCAGGGCGATAAGGACGCTGTTTCAAAGCTTGTTGATATGGCTTTGCCCATTGTCGAGGCGCAGGCAAGAAGCTTCTCGGGCAACGGCTTTGAATTCGCTGACCTTTCTCAAGAGGGAATGATAGGCGTTCTTTGTGCTATCGGAACATATAATAAGGACGCAGGCGCAAGCTTCAAAACCTATCTCAATATCTGTGTTAAAAACAGGCTTCTTTCCGTAATTCGTAAGCGTTCGGAGAAAAGCGTCTTTTTCGATAAAGCAATTTCTCTTTCAACCGATGACTCGGAGATGGCGACCTCACAGTCGCTTGAGGAACAGCTTATCGGCGAGGACGGATATAAAAGAATTTTTGAGTTTATTGATTCCGAACTTTCAAAGAAAGAACGTGAAACGTTGCTTCTGTTTATAAGCGGTCTTTCATATGAGAAAATAGCCGATAAGACAGGCGCAACCGTTAAGGCTGTTGACGGAACACTTCAAAGAGCAAGGAAGAAACTTAAATTATTCAAATAATAAGCCCTTCTCGAAGGAGAGCATTTTGATTTATGTAACGGTGCAAGTCCGTTGGGGGTAAAAATATTTTTTATTTTAGCGAGGTTACTAAAATGTACGAAGACAAGACCCTTATTTGCAAAGATTGCGGCAATGAGTTCGTATTCACAGCAGGCGAGCAGGAGTTTTACGCTGAGAAAGGCTTTGTAAACGAGCCTCAGAGATGTAAGGCTTGCCGTGACGCAAGAAAAAATGCGGTAAAAGGTGAGAGACAGATGTTCACAGCAACTTGTGCAAGCTGTGGCGGAGAGGCTAAAGTTCCTTTCCAGCC
Organism: Candidatus Fimenecus sp.; assembly: GCA_052298855.1. Classification (GTDB taxonomy): domain Bacteria; phylum Bacillota; class Clostridia; order Oscillospirales; family Acutalibacteraceae; genus Fimenecus. The sequence continues at coordinate 43,047 of DAVZXP010000007.1, forward strand.
CAGAGACGACAGACCTGTTTATTGCAGCGAATGCTTTGCGAAGATGAAGGAAGAAAACGCATAAGCATACAACATAAGGCTGAGTGTTAATAAGGCAGTTTTGCTTCAAAATTACATTTTTAGCACAATAAATGCGTTTGAGTTCCCCGAGTATGCGAAAGCATATTTCGGGGGACTTTTTTGTGTAATTTTAAAGATGTTTTATATGGACTTTTATTCTTTTGCCTTTTTAACTAAAATGTTAATAGTCCTTTAATACAGGTTGCCTATTTTTTTTGGATAAAAGGTAAATAACTCTTTATTTTTTGTTGAAATTTTGTATTATTATTGTGTAAGATTATGGATAAAAACATTGCTTAGAGGTGGAAAAATGAAAGTGTCAAAACGTATGCTTGCCGCTGTCCTTTGCCTGTTGATAACTCGACAGGCGGTGCAAATCAGGGCGGAAGCATAAGCGATACCAACGGCACACAGAACAATGCAAACAAGGTTGAAAAGGCCAATATTGCAAAGACAGGCTTTAAGACCTATTCGCTTGTCGGTGCGGCTGCGGTAGCTGTCACAGCGGCGATAGCCATTCCCGTTTGCATTAAAAAACGTAAAAGAGAAGATTGAAATTAAAAATCAATAAGTGATTTAATCCCGTTCATACTGACGTGTGGACGGGATTTTTATATTTCAAAATATGTTTTTTATTTACATTGAACGCAAAATGCGGTAAAATATTTTACGGTGATTTAATGAAACAGCTTTTGAGCCTTACGAGGGCGGCGGTTGACAAATACAATATGATCGACGAGGGAGACAGAATTGCCGTCGGTGTTTCAGGAGGTAAGGATTCGCTTGCTCTTTTGTACGCTCTTGCAAGACTTAAAGAGTTTTATCCGAAAAAATTTGAGGTCGTGGCGATAACGCTTGATTATCGTTTTAACCTTGAGGACGGAGATTTCAGCTCTGTTCAGACGCTTTGCGACAAATTGGGCGTTGAGTATATAGTCAAGAAAACAGACCTTTATAAAGTAATTTTTGTCGATAGGAAAGAGAAAAACCCCTGTTCGCTTTGTGCTAAAATGCGCAGGGGAATACTGCACGATACAGCCAAAGAGGCAGGGTGCAATAAAATAGCGCTCGGGCATCATTTGGACGATGCGGCACAGACTGTTATAATGAATCTTTTTAACGGCGGAATAATAGGCTGTTTTTCACCTGTTTCATATTTATCGAATAAGGATTTGTATTTGATACGCCCTATGGTTTTCTGTTACGAAAAAGATGTTGAACGAGCATCAAAACGACTTGAACTGCCGATAGTAAAAAGCAAATGTCCTGCCGATAAGGTTACGCAGAGGCAGACAGTCAATGAGCTTTTGCTTTCGCTTGAAAAGGACTATCCGCAGCTTCGGAAAAAAATTGTCGGAGCATTGCAAAGGGGAGAGATTGACGGTTGGTAATCAACTGTTGAAATCTCTTTATGAATGATATATAATTTATTTGCAAGTCATAACTTTAAGAATGGAGTAAAATTATGAGTGATATGAACATTGTATGCCTTGATATGGAAGGCGTATTGGTACCGGAAATTTGGATTGCTTTCGCAGAGGAAAGCGGTATTCCCGAGCTTAAAAAGACGACGAGAGATGAGCCCGATTACGACAAGCTTATGAGATACCGTCTTGATATTCTCAAACAGCACGGTTTGGGACTTAAAGAGGTTCAGGAAACGATTTCTAAAATCGAGCCTATGGACGGTGCAAAGGAATTTCTTGACGAGCTTCGCAGTCTTACACAGGTTATCATTTTAAGTGATACTTTCACTCAGTTTGCAGGTCCTTTGATGAAAAAACTCGGTATGCCGACAATTTTCTGCAACACTCTTGAGGTTGCGGATAACGGTGAGATTACCGGCTTCAGAATGAGAGTTGAAAACTCCAAGCTTACAACCGTTAAGGCGCTTCAGTCAATCGGCTTCGAGACGATTGCAAGCGGAGACAGCTATAACGATTTGGGAATGATTAAGGCGAGCAAGGCAGGCTTCCTCTTCAAGAGCACGGATAAAATCAAAGCCGATTATCCCGAGCTCCCCGCTTATGAAACTTATGATGAACTTTTAACGGCTATCAAGGCTAATTTATAATAAGAGAGGTAGATAAAATGGGATACACACCCGATTGTTCAATCGAAACAAAATGCGTTCAGGCAGGCTGGCAGCCCAAAAGTGGCGAGCCGAGAGTTCTGCCGATTTACGAAAGCACAACATTTAAATATGATACTTCGGCTGATATGGCGAAACTTTTTGATTTACAGCCCGGTTATATGTATACAAGACTCGGAAACCCTACAAATGATGCGGTGGCTTCAAAAATCACAGAGCTTGAGGGCGGTGTTGCGGCTGTATTGACTTCTTCGGGTCAGGCGGCAAACTTCTTTGCACTTATAAATATTTTAGGCGCAGGCGACCATATTGTAAGCTCAGCTACAATTTACGGCGGTACATTTAATCTTCTCAATGTTACAATGAGAAAAATCGGCATAGATGTGACCTTTGTTGACCCGACCTTGCCCGAGGAGGAGCTTCAAAAGGCATTTAAGCCCAACACAAAGGCTGTTTTCGGCGAAACTGTCGCAAACCCGTCGCTTGATGTTCTTGATATTGAAAAATTTGCCCATGTAGCACATAAAAACGGTGTTCCGCTTGTTATTGATAACACTTTCCCGACACCGATAAACTGCCGTCCTTTTGAGTGGGGTGCGGATATTGTCACTCATTCAACCACAAAGTATATGGAGGGACACGCTTCGACTATCGGCGGCTGTGTTGTTGACAGCGGTAATTTTGACTGGTATCAGAATGACAAATATCCTTGTATGACAGAGCCTGACGAGAGTTATCACGGCGCTACCTATGCAAAGGATTTCGGTAAGGCAGGCTATATCACAAAGATTGTAGCTCAGCTTTTGAGAGATTATGGCTCGACACCGTCGCCGTTCAATTCTTTCTTGCTCAACATAGGTCTTGAAAGCCTTGCAGTCCGTGTTGAAAGACATTGTGAAAACGCTCAAAAGGTTGCCGAATACCTTGAAAACAACGATAAAATCGCTTGGGTCAATTATCCGGGACTTAAATCAAGCAAGGATTATGACCTTGCACAGAAATATATGCCAAACGGCACTTGCGGTGTAATTTCATTCGGCGTTAAGGGCGGAAGAGAAAAAGCAGAGGAGTTTATGAACAACCTCCGTCTTGCGGCGATCGTTACTCACGTTGCAGACGCACGCACCTGTGTTTTGCATCCTGCTTCTTCAACTCACCGTCAGCTCTCCGATAAAGAGCTTATCGAGTGCGGCGTAACACCCGATCTTGTAAGATTTTCTGTCGGAATTGAAAATGTCAAGGATATTATCGCCGATATTGAGCAGGCTTTGGCAAAAATCTGATTTATAAAGATATGTATTTACGGCAAGAGTGGTTTTTCATATCGCTCTTGCCTGTTTTTTTACAAAAATTAACAATATTTTAACCAATTATGTGGTATAATAGTGTATAATTTGAATGATATATTAACCCGAAAGGAGAAATGACATGGATTTGACAAAACAGGATATTGAAAACTACAATAAAATTCATGCCCAGATGTGCCGAGACAACGGATATATCGACGTTGGTCTTTATGATGAATACGGCGTGAAAAGAGGACTTCGGGACAAAAACGGTAAAGGCGTACTTGCAGGTCTTACCACAATTTCCGAGATAATTGCATTTAAAGAGGTTGACGGCGAGAGAATACCTTGCGCAGGCAAGCTTTCTTACAGAGGAATAAATGTAATTGACCTTATCAGCGGCAGAGGAGATAATCGCTTCGGATTTGAAGAGGCTACATATCTTCTTCTTTTCGGAAAGCTTCCGACAAAGGCTGAACTTGATGAATTTACGCAGGTGCTTGCGTGTATGCGCTCACTTCCGACTAATTTCACAAGAGATATAATTATGAAGGCTCCCACTAAGGATATAATGAACAGCCTTACAAGGAGTGTGTTGGCTCTTGCGGCGTATGATGAAAATGCTTCTGATATAAGCGTTGAAAATGTATTAAATCAGTGCTTGCGTCTTATCAGCTGTTTCCCTGCAATTTCGGTTTACGCATATCACGCATATAATCATATCGAGTGCAATGACAGCCTTTATATTCACCGCCCCGACCCCGATATGTCTATATCGGAAAACATACTTCGTATGCTTCGTCCCAACAAGGAGTTTACGGAGCTTGAGGCAAGAGTTCTTGACACGGCTTTGATTTTGCATATGGAGCACGGCGGCGGTAATAACTCGTCGTTTACAACCCACGTTGTAACCTCGTCAGGCTCTGACACATATTCGACTATGGCGGCGGCTCTTTCTTCTCTTAAAGGACCGAAGCACGGCGGAGCTAACATAAAGGTTGTTCAGATGATGAACGACTTGAAGGAAAATGTTACCGATACAAAGGATGAGGAGCAGGTCAAGCATTACCTTGAAAAGCTTGTCGATAAGCAGGCGTTTGACAATAAGGGACTCATCTACGGTATGGGACACGCTATTTATTCCGTTTCCGACCCGAGAGCGCAGGTGTTTAAGGAGTTTGTAAAGGCTCTTGCTGTTGAAAAGGGCAGAGAGGACGATTACGCACTTTATAACGCAGTTGAGAAAATCGGCAAGGATGTTATCGGCGCAAAGCGTAAGATATACAAGGGTGTCAGCGTAAACGTCGACTTTTACAGCGGCTTTGTTTACAGTATGCTCGGTATTCCGGTTGAATTGTTCACGCCTATTTTTGCAATTGCAAGAATTGTAGGCTGGTCGGCTCACAGGATTGAGGAGCTTATCAATACCGATAAGATTATCCGCCCGGCATATAAGAGCGTCGGCGAATCACAGATATATCTTCCGTTGGACGAAAGATAATTGAAGATTTTACAATCGCAGTTTTGGGCAGATGCTTGGAACTGCGATTTTTTTGCGAATTTTTCAAAAATAATAAACGAGCAAACACTATAAAATAATAAGAAAAACGGCGAAAACAAGAGATAACCCCCTTGTCCGTTAAAAAATATGAAAAAATGTCTTGACGAAATCGCTTTTAGGTGGTATCATATCCGAGCAATAAAGAAAAATAATATTCGGAGGAAAAAGTTATGTCAACTTATATGCCTAAAGCAGGCGACATCACTCGTAGCTGGTATGTACTTGACGCTGAAGGTAAAACACTCGGTAGCATCGCTGCTGAAGCTGCTCATCTTCTTCGTGGTAAGCACAAGCCCACATTTGCACCTCACGCAGACTGCGGTGATTTCGTAATCGTTGTAAATGTTGAAAAAATGGTTCTTACAGGCAACAAGCTTGAGAAGAAAATGTATTACCACCACACAGGTTATATCGGTAATATGAAAAAGGTTCAGTACAAGACTCTTATGGCTGAGAAGCCCGAGTTCGTACTTAAAAAGGCAGTTAAGGGAATGCTTCCCGCTAACACAATCGGAGCAAAATCTCTTACAAGACTTCACATCTATCAGGGCGCTGAGCATCCTCATGCAGCACAGCAGCCGACTGTAAGAGAATTTTAAGAAAGGGAGGCAAAAATAAATGTACGATTCAACACCTTATTTTTACGGTACAGGCAGAAGAAAGAAATCAGTAGCACGTGTTCGTGTATATGCAGGTACAGGTAAAATCACAATCAACAACAGAGATATCGATGATTATTTCGGTCTTGAAACATTGAAGCTCGTTGTTCGTCAGCCTCTCGCACTTACAGGCTTGACAGAGAAGTTCGACATCGTTTGCACAGTAGCAGGCGGCGGCGTAACAGGACAGGCAGGCGCAATCCGCCACGGTCTTTCAAGAGCTCTTCTTCAGTACGACGAAAATCTTCGTTCCGCACTCAAGAAGGCAGGCTTCCTCACTCGTGACCCGAGAATGAAGGAAAGAAAGAAATACGGACTCAAGGGCGCTCGTCGTGCACCTCAGTTCTCAAAGAGATAAAAGATTATCTATACAAGGCATTCCTTACGGAGTGCCTTTTTCCTTTTTGGAACGACGAGTGCTATATCATCGTGAGCGGTATGCGAAGCAGAGCGAACGGATAATAAAATTTCGGACCGTTGCGAAGCAACAAGGTCCGTCGTGCTCCTCAGTTCTCAAATAGATAAAAGATTATTTCGGATTATATACGCTCTCAAGAAATTGGGAGCGTATTTTTTGTGTATTTTTCACGGCAGGACGGTGGCTTGCTGCCGCTGAGGAAATCAGCGTATTTATAATAGCTTTCAGTATATAATAAAGTATATAATAAATTGAAAATTTAGCACAAACGCAGGCTCCCTCTGACGAGGGAGCTGTCGTTTTTCGAAGAAAAATGACTGAGGGAGAGATAACGAAAATTTGCTGTTTATTGCTTTCTCTCCCTCAGTTTCGCTTCGCTCAACAGCTCCCTCGTCAGAGGGAGCCTATGTTTTATAAAAACTGAAAATATATGCGACCGTAGGGGCGACCTGCGGTCGCCTGCTAATTCATAGCAAATTAAAAACGGGCGAACACAGTTCGCCCCTACGATACGTCGTCGTTTGCACCGTATCGTTCGCAACAGCCTTTGGCTGTCTCTCACTCGCTATGCAACTCCTCCTTTTCCGCAAAAATCACGCTCGGCTCGCCTGTTCGGTTGTAAACGCCCTCTCGACGGCTCACTGTCGCTACCAACTTTTGCGGATTTATATATTGCTTTCAGCCGTGAATTATCATTTATCAGCGACAATCTAACGGCGGCAGCAAGCCACCGCCCTACCACGTCGTCGTTTGCAGCGTATAGCTACCAACTTTTGCGGTTTGTTCGGACAGGGGCAAGCCCTGTCCCTACGGGTGTGCGAATATTTTAATATCATACCATAGTAAAAACAAATGGTACTACAAGTAACAAACATTTCCCTTGAAAACTACACAGCTTTATGTTATTATTCATTTGAAATTTGAAATGAACAGTGATATTATGCTTGAAAAAAGATTTGAAGAACTTTATAACAGGGCTTATGAGCGAGGATACAACACCTTTTCTCCGTTTTTGACCTTGCCCGAAATAAGCGAGCTTAAAAAAATGTATCTGCCGTGCGTTCTATTTGGCGGATATGATGACGCTCAAAGGGTTGTGGCAGGCTTCGGCGAGAATGTCGAAAATGACGATTTCCCTATAACCTGCGTTAAAATAGAGCCTCTTAACGAGAAATTTGCCGACTGTCTTACGCACAGGGATTTTTTAGGCTCGATTATGAATCTCGGAATTAAGCGTGAAACCGTTGGCGATATAATCGTTGACGGTAAATGTGGATATGTTATTTGCATTGAAAATATTGCGGATTATATCTGCGAAAATCTGACGAGAGTACGGCACACGAGCGTTGAAGCGAAACGGTCTTTAATCCCCGAAAATACGGCGGAAAGCTTTGAAACGATAACTGTCTTTGCGTCGTCAAAAAGGCTTGATGTTGTTATAGGTGCGGTTTACAATTTATCAAGAAGTGAGTCGTCAAAGCTCATTGCTTCGGAACGGGTATTTATAAATTCTGTTTTGACACTTTCCGCTTCTAAAACAGTTAGCGACAATGACATTATAACCGTCCGAGGATATGGAAGATTTATCGTTTCGGAAGAGGTCAAGACAACTAAAAAAGGCAGACTTGTGCTTGAAATAAAGAAGTATTGCTGACGGAGGTTATATTATATAAAATCGGCGGAATACATGCTTTGATTTTCGACAATAATATAAATTGACAACCGATTATATGCCGTGTTAAAATAATTGTGCAGTATATGTGGTGGAGTCTGTCATAGGTCGAAATCGACTTATTTATGCTGTTGTCATTTTATATGATAGGGGACAGAACTGCGGTTTTGTCCCTTTTTTGATAGGCCCTCATTAAAGAAAGAAGAGGATTGACTATGAGAAAAACGAAGATTGTCTGTACCGTAGGTCCTGCTTGCGAAAACGAAGAAACCTTGCAAAAAATGCTTGAGGCGGGAATGAATGTAGCGAGACTTAATTTTTCGCACGGCACACACGAGGAACAGCAGAAAAGAATCAACCTTTTGAAATCGGTACGTGAAAAGGCTAATAAACCGCTTGCTCTTATGCTTGATACAAAAGGTCCTGAATACCGTGTCGGACTTTTCAAAGACGGGCAATGTACACTTAAAGAGGGCGACACATTTACCTTTACCGCCGAGGATGTTATGGGCGACGAGAACAGAGTATCCGTAAGCTATAAGGAGCTTGCAAAGGAAATGTCGGTTGGCGATAAAATCCTTGTAAATAACGGATTGTTGATTTTTACCGTCACAAAAATTGACGGAAAAAATGTTGTTTGCAGAACGGATGCAGGCGGAGTTATCTCAAACAGAAAAAGTATGAGCTTCCCCGGAAAAGTGTTGAAGCAAAAATATTTGAGCGATTATGACAAGGCGGATTTGCTTTTCGGAATAAAGAACGATATTGATTATATCGCTTGTTCTTTTGTATCCTGTAAGCAGGATATTGAGGATATAAAAGCGTTTCTTGATGAAAACGGTGCAAAGGCAATAAGCCTTATTGCTAAAATCGAGAACAGAGCCGGAATTGACAATATTGAGGATATATGCTCCGTCTGCGACGGTATTATGATAGGCAGGGGAGATATGGGCGTTGAAATTCCCTATGAGGAGCTGCCCGCAATTCAAAAAGAGCTTATCACGAAGTGCCGTATGCTTGGTAAAAGGGTTATTACGGCAACGGAAATGCTTGAGTCGATGATTACCAATCCGAGACCTACAAGGGCAGAGATTTCCGACGTTGCTAATGCGGTTTACGACGGAACGAGTGCCGTTATGCTTTCAGGTGAAACGGCGGCAGGTAAATATCCCGTGCAGACGGTTGAAGCGATGTCGAGAATTGCCGAAAACACAGAGCAGAATATCCGTTACAAAAAGCGTTTTGCAAACACGGAGTTTCGTATTCGCAACGAGATGGACGCTATTTCACACTCCGTTTGCGGTATGGCAATGGATATAGGCGCAAAGGCGATTGTTGTATGCTCGATTTCGGGTATGACGGCTCGAATGGTATCGAGATTCCGCCCGCCCGTCGATATTATTGGTCTTTCGGTAAACAAAAAGACTTATCATCAGCTTTCAATGTCTTGGGGCGTTACCCCCGTAATGTGCGAGGTTTATCCGTCTATTGAGGTGCTTTTCTATACGGCAAAGCAGATGGCGAAAAAGACCTTGAACTTGAAAACAGGCGACAGAATACTTATAACCGGAGGTACCTCCGACACCACGGGCAACACAAACACAATAAGAATTGCTACAATATAACAAAATGTAAGCCGTCCTATATGGGCGGCTTTTTGTTGCAAACATTTGATTGAAAAGGGTATTCATATATGATATACTTTAATAGAATATTATGAAAAGCAGGTGTTACTATGGTCGAGGCTTATAAGCGTGCGGCGCAGGTCGTTCCCTCGGAACGCCAACTGAATTGGCAAAAGCTTGAATTTTATGCGTTTTGTCATTTCGGTATGAATACATTTACAGGTAACGAGTGGGGCGACGGTACGGCTTCTCCCGAGCTGTTTAATCCTATCGATTTTGATGCCGAGCAGTGGGCAAAAGCTATCAAAAACGGCGGAATGAGCGCTATGATTTTGACCTGTAAGCACCACGACGGTTTCTGCCTTTGGCCGAGTGCATATACCGATTACAGCGTAAAAGCAAGCCCGTTTAAGAACGGTAACGGCGATGTTGTAAAAGAGGTTTCCGATGCTTGCAGAAAATACGGCTTGAAATTCGGCATTTATCTCTCTCCGTGGGACAGACACGAAGCAAGTTACGGTAAGGGCGAAGAATATAACGAATACTATAAAAATCAGTTGAGAGAGCTTCTTTCAAACTATGGTGACATTTTCTGCATTTGGCTTGACGGTGCGTGCGGAGAGGGTAAAAACGGCAAGGTTCAGGAATACGATTGGCCCGGCTATTATAAGGTTATGCGTGAGCTTCAACCGAATGCTACAATCAATGTTTGCGGTCCCGATGTTCGTTGGGTAGGCAACGAGGCAGGTGTCGGCAGAGAGAGCGAATGGAGCGTTGTTCCGTCTTACTATTCTATTAACGAATTTACCGCTGAAAACTCTCAAAAAGAAGATAACAAAAAATTCCGCAAGAGCCACAGCCAAATGATTATGGATATGGGCTCGAGAAAGGCGATAGCGGATGCGGACGAGCTTATTTGGTATCCGTCCGAGGTTGACGTTTCGATAAGACCGGGCTGGTTTTTCCACGAGAGCGAAAATTACAAACAAAAATCACTTAAAAAGCTGATGAAAATTTATTTGAGTTCTGTCGGAAACAACTCGACTTTACTTTTGAATATTCCGCCCGATAAGACGGGTAAAATCTATGAAACAGATGTGCTTTTGCTCGACAGCTTCAGACGCACGCTTAAAAGACGCTTCCCGAATGACCTTTTGAAAAACGCAAAGGTAACAGCTTCTTCAAACAGCGAAAATGCAAAGAATATAATTTCTTCCGACGATACTCTTTTCTGGCAGGCTGACGAAAAGGACGAAAAGCCCGAAATTGTATTTGAATTCCCCGAAAAGACGGAGTTTGACGCACTTGTGTTGCAGGAAAATATCGCAACGGGTCAGCAGATAGAGAAGTTTTCGGTTTATATCGAGCAGTTTGGCACTTGGAGAAAAATTTCCAAGAAAACTGTAATCGGATATAAGAAAATTATCACTTTCAAAAGACCTAAAAAGACGAAGAAAATCAAAATCAGAATTGACTCATACAGAGTTAAATGTACGCTCAATAAAGTGGAAGCGCACAAATCGGAGTAATATGATACTTACATTCCCCACATTTTACCGAGATTTCAAATGTATAGCAAATCGTTGTACGGACAGCTGTTGTATCGGCTGGGAGATTGATATTGACTCGGCTGCATACGATAAATATAGGCTTATGCCAGAAAGTTTTCAAAAAAATATTGCCGTATGCGACGGTGTGGCGCATTTTGTTTTAACACAGGATGAGCGTTGCCCGTTTCTCCAAAAGGACGGACTTTGTAAAATCATTCTCGAACATTCGGAGGATATGCTTTGCGATATATGCCGTGAGCATCCGAGGTTTTACGAGTGGTATGGCGAGTATAAGGACGCAGGAGTCGGACTTTGTTGTGAAGAAGCGGTAAGGCTTTTGTTCGAGGGCGACGGCGTACTCGAATATGAGAGCGTTGAAACCGAAGAGGCGACGGACGACGACACACCCGAGGAAGTATGCGAAGAGATATTTGCACTTCGGCAAAGGCTGTTTTCCGTTATCAACCGACGGGATTTGCCCTTTACCGAAAGGGTGAAAAAATGCTTCGGCGAAACAGGCGTTAAAGACGTCGGAACGCAGAGCGGTACGGACGCATTCTACGGAGAATGTGTCGTAATAATGAAAGAGATGTCGCCCTTTGACGAATTGTGGGACGGTTATACCGAAGCACTTGAAGCACTGGCATTTGATGACATAAAAAAGCGCTTTAGTAAAATTTCGTCTAAAGAACAAATGCGGTATGAAAAATCTCTTTCGTATTTCGTTTTCAGGTACTTTATAAAGGCGTGCTTTGACGGAGATATATCGGCTCATTTCAAATTTGCGGTTATGATGACGGTATTTGAAATTCTCATTGACTGTGTGAACTGGGATTTGCCGTTCAACACCCGCTATTTGTCAAAGCAGGTCGAATATTCCGAGGAAAACATTGACCTTTTGACCGATGAGTGCTGTTTCAATGCATTGATAAGCGAAAATAACATTCTCGCTTTTCTCAACGAATTATTTAACGGAGGGTAATTATGAAAAAAGGGGTTAAGATTTTTATAATCGTTTTGGTGCTGATACTTGTTGCGGCGGCGATAACGGCGTTTTTGCTTTTAAGATATTATCCGCATTACAAAGCTGAAAAGAAGCCCGCACAGTTTACGGACATCAAGGAAGTTGACGAACCTATCAGGGTTATGAGCGCAAATCTGCGCTGCATAAATCCGCTCGATACGGGTAAGAAAAGCTGGTTCTACCGTGCCGATCTTATAATTAAAAACATTGAGAACAACAAGCCGTCGATAATCGGCTTCCAGGAGGCTACAAAGTGGCAGTACGCATATCTCAAGGATTGCCTCACGGACTTCGATTCGGTTATTACATACCGTGACGAGTCAACATTTTCCGAGGGCTGCCCGATTTTCTACCGTACGGATATGTACGACCTTGTGGACAAGGGCTCTTTCTGGCTTTCGGAAACTCCCGAGGTAATGAGCAAGGACTGGAACTCAAAATGTTACAGAATTTGCAGCTATGTCATTCTCAAAGAAAAATCAACCGAAAAGGAATTTGTCGTTTTCAACACACATCTTGACCATGTCAGTGACGAGGCAAGAATAAACGGCATAGGCGTTGTGCTCGACAAAATTTCACAGTTCGGTTCGCTGCCGAGTATGATTATGGGCGATTTCAACGCCGAAGAGGGAAGCGTAACCTATGAAAATGTTACAAAGGATTTCCTTGACGCAAGGTATCAGGTTGACAACACAGTTGACTCCTGCACTTATCAGAATTTCGGCAAGGAGCTTGACAGAAACCGTATCGACTACTTTATGATTTCAAAAACAGGCATAAATGTCAAAAGCTATAAGGTCGTAACAGACACCTTTGACGGCGTTTATCCGAGCGACCACTTCCCGTTGCTTGCGGAATTTACACTTGTATAAACTTGTATAACAGGAGAAAATATGTCGGAACTTATTGCTACAAAAGAATACCTTTTGAAAGCGGTCGGAGCTGTTATAAATTCAAGGGAAATACCGAGAATTCCCGAGGATATTAACCAAGATTTGCTTATAGAGCTTGTTGTTAAAAATTCCTTGCAGGCTATCGGCTATATTGCCTTTGCAAAGCAGGAATTCAAATATAATGACAGGCTTGAAAAGTCATATCGAACAGTCGTTGCCCGTGAAATGAGCCAACAGGCTGAAGCGGATAGAATCAGGAAAGAGTTTTCTGAAAACGGCATTGATTTTATGTTCCTCAAGGGTTCTCATTTGAAAAAGCTGTATCCTTTACCCGAACTGCGATTTATGGCGGATATGGACGTGCTTGTTCGGTTGAGCGATGTTGAAAGGGCAAAGGAAATATTGCTCTCGCACGGCTTTGAACAAAAAATGGATAACGGAAAAGACATTGTGCTTACCAAAAAGCCGTTTTTGACGGTTGAACTTCATAATACGCTGTTTGTGGAAGAATATTATATGTATGACTATTTCCTTTCGGTTTGGGATAAGGCAAAGAAAATCAGCGAACACGAATACGTAATGACAGACAGCGATATGTATATCTACACAATGGCACATCTTGCCGAGCATTTTACCACAGGCGGTGCGTGTTTCAGACCGACTATGGATATTTATTTAATGTGTGAAAAAATGTCGGAGACGCTTGACTTTTCATATATAGAAAAAGAGTTTCAAAAGCTCTCGCTTGAGGATTTTGCAAAGAAAATCGAAGCGGTGTCAAAGCAGATGTTTTCAGAGTGCAAGAAAGACCAATCACTTGAAATCACGGAGAATTTCATAGTGTTGGGTCCACCCGTTAAAAACACGGGCGTTGCGAATTTAGACGGCAAAAAGCGTTCAAAGGCACAGAATATTTTTAAGTCATTATTTCCGTCGCTCAAACATATGAAATTGCTTTTCCCTGTACTGAAAAAGGCACCTGTTCTCTTGCCGATTTTTTGGATTGTGCGACTTGTTGAACGAGTGTTTAATAAAACCGCAAGAGAGAAATTTGCAAGAATTAAAAACGCCGACTCAAAAGATATTGAAATAATGGAAAAGATTTATAGAGAGTCAGGAATAAAAAAAATATAACATAACCCCCGAGTATATCCGATAAAGATATATTCGGGGGTCAATTTTGTTATTAAACTTTATATTTACGCCAAGCCGAGATATTCTTCAAGGCATTGATTGTTTTCTTTCATTTCTTTTGCGGCTTGTGTTCCGACATATCGCCAATGCCACGGCTCAAAATTCATACCGGTTATAGCCGTTTTATCCTCCGGATAGCGAAGAATAAAGCCGTAATTGTGTGCGTTTTCGCAAAGCCACTTGTACTCTTTTGTGTTGATAAAATCCGAGCTTGCGCTGACAATATCCATTGCAAGACCTGCGTTGTGCTCGCTGCAACCTGCCGGAAGCACCTGTGCACTTGCTTTTTGATTTGCTTCCTCTGCCGATATTCCTTGATTTACATAGAAATTAACTTTTCTGTTGTAAGTTGTTTCTTGAAGTGCATAGGAATGATAGCCCGAATAGGGAGTGAGCACGCAGCCCGAAAGCTTTGCCGCCGCATACATTTCGCCATAACGCTCGCTGACTCTTGAATCAAGCTGTATATTACTGCCGCTTATCGCATTTGAAAGAGTCGGAGCGTAAGAGTCGGGAAGCGGATATTTTGTGTTTATTATCGCAAGATTCCACTTTTCCGCATCTGTTATCGGAATTACCGTAGCAGGCTTCTTTTCGGCAGCCTTTGTTTCGGGAACTGCTTGAGGCTCTTCGTTAACAGGCTCGGGTTGAGGTTCAGGTTGAGGTTGAGGATCTTTGGTTTGTTCTTCTTGACTTTCCGATGGACTTTCGGTTTGATTGCGGTCATAAAGTTTAATCTTCGGAGTGGTGTCTCCGACGGATTTATATAAAATGATAAGCGGTACCATAATTACCGCAAGAATAACAAGCAATATAATTTTTGTGCGTAACGTTCTTTTAGATATACCTTTTTTATTATTGTTTTCCATGTCCTTTGCCTTTCACAAGTGAATGAATATATTTTATTCAATTTATCTGCCGTTGTCAATTCAAATATAATAGTATATTGATTTATTATCGACAAATGTAAAAAAATGTGATAAAATATATTGGTTTATTTTTTAAGACAGGAGTGTAGCTTAATGAAAGCAAGTGAAAGTAATTCAAATTATCCGTCACGTCTCCGTGAAATGACAAACTATGCGGTGCGTGAGGTTAAAAAAGTTTGCAACGAGATAGGTCCTCGTGAATCCGGAGAGGAGAGCGAGAGGAAGGCTCAATCTTATGTTGCGGAATCAATGAAAAATGTTTGCGACAGCGTTGAAATAGAGGATTTTGAAGTTCATCCCAAGGCGTTTATGAGCTGGGTTGTTATTGACGTTGTGCTTATGCTTATATCGATTATCTGCCTTTTGTTAAAGCAGTTTAATGCGATTGAGGCGGCTAATACAGGTCTTGGAATTGCCGCAACGGTATGTACCGTTTTGTCGATAGCGTTTATGGTCGGCGAGTTCCTTTTCTATAAGGAAATGCTTGATCCGTTCTTCCCGAAAAGGCAATCTTGTAATGTTGTTTGTACTCGCAAGGCTTCGGGCGAAACAAAAAAGAGAATTGTTTTTGCAGGTCATATCGACTCTGCTTACGAATGGTATTATACGCATCTCGGCGGCGGTAAGCTTCTTGTTAAAATGATTGCAGCTGCGATAGTTTCAATCGGAATAAATTTGGTGCTTGACATTGTGTCATTCTTTAATGTTCCGAATTGGCTCAACATTGTAATTATCGTGCTTGCGTTTGTTACGGCTGTACCGGTAGCCCTTGCTTCAATCTTTGTAAACTGGAAGCTTGTAGTCCCCGGTGCAAACGATAACCTTACGGGCGTTTTTGCTTCAATGGCTGTTATTCGCTATATGGAAGCAAATGATATTCGCTTCGAAAATACAGATGTTGTTGCAATTTCGACAGGCTGCGAGGAATGTGGTCTGAGAGGGGCGAGAGCTTATGCTAAAAAGCACGCAAACGACGGAATTGAAACGGTTGCGATTGCGGTTGACACTCTCAAGGATTACGACTTTATGGGAGTATATAATAAGGATATGAGCGGTACCGTAACGCTTGACAGTCAGGTTTCCGCTATGGTTAAAAAGGCAAGCGAAAATGCAGGATTAAATCTTCCCTATGCAAAGGTTTTCTTCGGCTCCTCCGATGCTGCGGCTATGCAGCAGGGCGGACTCAAGGCCTCTGCTCTTGCGGCTATGGACCCGACTCCCGCAAGCTATTATCATACAAGAGACGACAAACCCGATATTCTTGAGCCGAAAACAGTTGAAGCGGGTATCAATGTTCTTCTTGAAACGGCATTCTTGTATGACAGCGAGGGCTTGAAGGACACTTATTAAAAAAATAAAATTTCCTATTGTTAAATAAGTATAAATTGTGTTATTATTATCTCATAACGCAAAAGGGGATTTGATTGTATGAATTTTTCGTTAAAAAAAGCAATTTCCGTTATACTCTGTATTGTTATGACAGCAATGATTTTTGCTTCCTGCACGGCTGAGGACGTTCTTGGCGGAGAAACGGAAGTGCCGAAGGCTGTTACCGCAAAGGTTGATCTTAAAGATTCGAGCTTTACTTTTACTTACGGCGAGCTTAAAACAGTTCTTCCGGCGGATAAGCTCGGTACTCTTTTTGAAGAATATGACAAGCTTTCAGACGATATAACAATCGAATTGAGCTATAATGAAATAATCACAAGATTCAGCGAGGACGGCTTGTGGGAAAAGGTACTTGACCTTCTTTCGCAGGAGGAAAAGGACTCTATTAAGGCTAATGAAGCGAATGTTGTGAAGTACTTTGTCGACAAGGTAAACGGCGCAAAAAGCGAAAAGCCTATTACGCAGTACAAAGAAAGCTTTTGGACAGACGAAAATACAATCAAATTCACGCAGGACGGAAACGATACCGACGGCAAGGTTAAGACTGCGGCGAAATTCTTTGATTATTTTACCGTAAAGGGCGCAGGTAAATTACTCCCCGATGCAACAACCGAAAAGGGCGCAGACCTTACAGATATTATGTATCTAAAGGGCTCGGATAAGGCTTGCTCGCTTACGGCGGACGACGTTGTTTCGGCTGTGAGCTCACTTGCTTATGAAACTCAGACTTATACAGAAAAGGTAACGAACGAAAAGGGTAAGCAAGAGGAAAAAGAGGTTAAGGTCGTTACGGGAATTACAAGAATTATCACAATAGTTCTTAAAGATGATGCGGCTTCCGTTCTCAAGGCATATTCAATGCATGACAAAAAGGCAATCCTTGACGAAATGAAAAAGGCTTCTTCGTATTTCACGGTTGATGATTATTCGGTTGAGTTCGACGGCTGTACGATTACAGCAACATTTAATGCCGTTACGGACAACATATTGTCCGCAACCTATGATAAAAATATGAGCGTTTCGACAGTTGTGAACGGAGTCGGAGATCTTGATTATCTCGGAAAACAAGATTTGACCTTCAATTGCACGGATCGTATGGAATATCACTTCGGCTGGGACGACGAAGCAAAATAATTAAAGTCACAAGTAAAGTCACAAGACTGCCGAGATTTCTCGGCGGTCTTTTTTTTAATGGAGAAGAATTATGAGAAATAAGGGACAGAATTATTCGATAAAGCAGATTGACCTTTCTAAGAAACCGGGCAACACGGACAAGAGTCTTGACTATCTTTTTGAATATTCGATAGTTGACGAGGGCAATGGCTATTTGGGACATCCCGACAGCATATTGCTAAAGAATGGGGATATTTTGACATTTTTCCCCGAGGGACACGGCAGAGGGAAGGTGCTTTCAAAGAGAAGCATTGACGGCGGAAAAAGCTATCTCGACGGCGACGGTGTTAAAAATCCGCCTGAAAATTGGGCACTTTCAAAGGAAACTCCCACGGTTTACAGACTCACTTTCAGCGAGAGAGATTGGAACGATAAACTCATTCTTATTTGCGGAAACCCAAAGTGGTGGGACGAAAAATCTTCTGTCGGCGGTTTTAACTGCTCTGTTTCCGATGATGAGGGCGAGAGCTTTTCGGAGTTTGAGCTTTTCTTCAAGGGTGAAATTTATCCGATTGTCGCAATGAGCTCGTTGACAAGGCTTAAAAAAGACGGCAAGTTCATTGATAAATGGATGGGACTTTTCCACGACAAGCATTTTGTCAATTACAAGACATTCTTGACCTTTGATGATAACGGCAAAATGAATTGGACAAAGCCCGTACCGTATTTCTCGGCGCATAGAAAAATCGAGAGAAAATCGCAGATGTGCGAGGTTGAATGTGTGAGAAGCGACGCAGGAAACGGCGACGAGCTTATGCTTATAACGAGAAGCAATTCAAAGAGGGTCAATTCGCTTTTGTCATTCTCAACTGACGAGGGTGAAACTTGGTCGGAGCCTGTTTTTGCACCGAGTTCGATAAACGGTGAAAGACATAAGGCGGATTATCTTCCCGACGGCAGATTGTTTATAACCTTCCGTTCAATCGAGAGAGATAAAAAGAAAAACAAAATGTACAGCGAAAAGAAATTCAGAGGCTGGTATTCCGAGGGTTGGATTGCGTGGGTAGGCACATATGACGACCTCAAAAACGGCAGAGAGGGCGATTACAGAATAAAGGTTGCGCACACATATCTTCCCGACCAGAAAGAGCCTTGCATTACAACAAATGCCGATACGGGATACTGCGGAAATGTTATTTTGCCCGACGGTACGGCAGTTACCTCGTCTTACGGTATTTTCTCAACAGAGGAAAAGGAAAGCGGTACATATTCAACCGATAAAGGTAAACTCAAGCGTAAGACCTTTATCGTATCAAAGCGAATTAACACAAAGGACGTTGAAAAGCTGTTATAATTGTCTGTCAATGTGTGAAACTGTGACATTTATATTGAATTTCGATAATATAATAGGTATGCCGTTCGGAATTTTATCCGAAATAAAAGCAAAAAGGCGGTAAAGTATTGCTTAAATTTCTTTTAGTAATTTTAATAATTTTTGTGGTTTACTGTACTGCGGTTACGGTCAAAATTTTGTCTTTCACAGCAGAACCGAAGAACATACCCGAAAACACGCCCGCAATCATTTTAGGATGTAAGGTAAATGACGAAACACCGAGTGAAATGCTTGAAAAACGGATTGTGTCGGCTTATGATTATCTTCTGAAAAATGAAAATGCCGTTGTAATAGCTTCGGGCGGCAAGGGCGACGATGAAAACATATCCGAAGCCGAGGCTATAAGAAATTCTCTGATTGAAAAAGGTATTTCATCAGAGCGGATAATCCTTGAGGACAAATCGACCTCGACGGCGGAAAATATGCTCTTTTCAAAAAGAATAATGAACGAAAATAATTTGGGAAACGAAGCGGTTATAATAACTTCCGAATTTCATCAGTTCCGTTCAACTTTGCTTGCAAAAAGAAACGGCATAGAACCGTATAACATAAGTTCAAAATCAAAGCCGTTTTCACTCTTTACATCTATTGTCAGAGAGTGGTTTGCGTTTCTCGGAACACTTTTGAAATAAACGCTTGACAAACGGCTTGCGTTTTAGTATAATATCTGCACAACAAAGAAGAACGCCCGTTCTCACCTGTGATTTTTAATGAAACAGGTCAATACTTTTAAGGCTACGGTCTTATTGTGTGTATTGAGCGTGAACGGTTTTTGTTCACGCTTTAATTTATTGTTTAGGAGTGATTATCCATCGCTGTCAAAGAAATGCAACTCAATGAAGAAATCCGTGATAAGGAAGTCAGAGTTATCTCTGCGGACGGAGAACAGTTAGGTATTATGTCCGCTAAGGAAGCCCTTAAAAAGGCTGAGGAGAAAAACCTTGACCTCGTTAAAATTGCGCCTCAGGCTCAGCCTCCCGTGTGCAAGATTATGGACTACGGCAAGTACAGATTTGAGCAGACGAAGAAAGAGAAGGAGTCAAAGAAAAACCAGCGTATAATCGAGACTAAGGAAATCAGACTTTCTCTCAACATCGACACGCACGATTTCGATACGAAGGCTAATCAGGCGATGAAATTCTTAAAGACCGGTCATAAGGTCAAGGTTTCGATTCGTTTCAGAGGACGCGAGATGGCTCATCCGCAAATCGGCGAGGAAACAATGAAGAAGTTTGCCGAGGTTTGCTCGGAGTTTTCATCAGTAGAAAAACCCGCAAAGCTTGAGGGCAGACAGATGCTTATGTTCTTAGCACCGTTGAGCGCTAAAACCAAATAAGTAAACAAATCATTCAGGAGGAAATAGAAATGCCTAAAATTAAAACACATTCGGGAGCTAAAAAACGCTTCAAATTATCAAAGAACGGTAAGCCGATCAGAGCACACGCTTACAAGTCTCACATTCTCAACAAGAAGTCTACAAAGAGAAAAAGAAATCTTCGCAAGACCGCAGTTGCAGACGTAACGAATCAGAAGCAGATCAAGCGTCTTGTTCCTTACAAATAATCAATAAATTAAATGCGGTTTTCGACCGTTTTCACAAATTTTCGGAGGTAGAATAACAAATGGCACGTATTAAAGGTGCGATGATGACTCGCAAAAGAAGAAATAAAACATTAAAGCTCGCAAAAGGCTACTATGGCTCAAAGTCAAGACTTTTCAAGACTGCTAAGCAGGCAGTTATGAAGTCAGGTCAGTATGCATATATCGGCAGAAAGCAGAAGAAGAGAGAGTTCAGAAAGCTCTGGATTACAAGAATTTCTGCAGCTTGCAAAATGAACGGTATGAATTACTCAACATTCATCAACGGTCTTAATAAGGCAGGCGTTTCATTAAACCGTAAAATGCTTTCTGAAATCGCTATTTCAGATCCCGCAGCTTTCACAGCTCTTACAGAGCAGGCAAAAGCAGCACTTAAATAAGCTGGAACCACGCCTTGTTTTCGGGGCGTGGTTAATTTTTGCGTTATGAATTATACTGAAATTACTTCAAGAAATAATGAAAAAATCAAATCAGTCGCAAAGCTAGTCTCGAGTTCAAAGGAACGAAAAAGTACCTCGCTTTTTGTTTTGGAGGGCGCAAGGCTTTGTTTTGATGCGGCTAAAAGCGGATATGTGATAAAAGAGGCATATTTTACCCAAGATGCTGTTACGAAGTTTTCCGATTACACGGACGTAATTGCCGATTGTGCAAAAAACGTTTATTTGATAACTGATGAAGTTTCGGAAAAAATTTCAGATACAGTCAATTCGCAGGGGATTTTTTGCGTTGTCGAAATGAAACGCCAAACAGCGTTTGAAATCGAGAGTACAAAGAAGTATATTGCGCTTGAAAATGTGCAAAATCCGCAAAATCTCGGCTCTGTCGCAAGGAGCGCCGAGGCTTTGGGCATTGACGGAATAATTGTATGCGGCGGCTGTGATATGTATAATCCAAAGGCGTTGCGTGCGTCAATGGGCAGTCTTTTGCGCATACCGATTATCGCAGTTGACGACCTTGCGGAAACGCTTGAAAGGGCGAATTCCGAAGGTATGCTTACTGCCGCAACCGTTCCCGATGAAAATGCCCGTGACATTACCAAAACAGATTTTTCCGCAGGTGTAATAGCTGTTATCGGAAACGAGGGTAACGGTGTTACCGAGGCTGTTAAAAGCACCGCAAGGGAAAGAATTACAATCAAAATGAAAGGCGAGGCAGAGTCGCTTAACGCATCTGTTGCCGCCGTTATCACAATGTGGGAAATAATGAGATGAGAGACTGCGAGTATTGGATTTGGCTTCAAAACGCCTATGGCACAGGGGCTAAAATAAAACCCATAATCGAATATTTCGGCTCTGCAAGAGAGCTGTATGAGGCGGGAAGTTTTGAATGGCGAATTTCGGGCATTATTGACCAAAAGCACGTTGACAGACTTCTTCAACATAGCCCATCTGAGTCGGGCAGTATAATGCGAGCGTGTGAGGAAAACGGATGGGAGATAATAACTCCGCAGGATGAACAGTATCCGTTTTTACTTACGCAGATTTCGGATTTACCGGCTGTTCTCTATGCCGACGGAGATATTGAAACGCTTATGACAGAGTCAAATATCGCTATGGTCGGAACGAGAAACGCATCAGTACAGGGAATAAAAGTCGCAGGTGCAATCGCACAAAGGCTTTCGCTTGCGGGCATGACAATAGTTTCGGGCGGTGCGCTCGGAATTGATGCCGCTTCGCACGAGGGAGCATTGAGCGTGGATAAGAAAACCGTTGCGGTGCTCGGCTGCGGACTCGGCACAAATTACCTTAAAACAAATGAGGATTTGCGTAACAGGATAAAGAAAAACGGAGTTCTTATAACGGAATTTCCGCCGTTTTCGCAGGCGTCAAGGATTTCATTCCCGAAGCGAAACAGGATTATTTCGGGTATGTCGCTTGCGACGGTTGTCGTTGAAGCAGGCGAGAGAAGCGGCTCACTTATAACCGCTAAAAATGCTTTATCTCAAGGCAGACGGCTTTATGCCGTACCCGGAGATTTGTTTTCTTCGGCTTATTCGGGCACTTCCGAAATCATAAACAACGGCGCAAAGCCGCTTTTCAATGCAAGAGAAATTGTTGAGGATTTTATGGACGAATTCCCTGAAAGATTTGACCTTTCGCTTGCGGACGAGCCGTTTGCGATTATGCTTTCGAGAAATGCCGAGGACTTTTCGGGCAATGTCAATCATACTTATAACAAAAGAGCCGAAAAGACGCAGAGCAGGGTATCGAAAGCCGATACAGAGCCTGTAAAAGCAGAGCCGAAGCCGTTACCCGATACGGCGAGCGAAACCGCAAAGAAAATCTATGCCGCTTTGGACGGCGATACGGAATTTGACACTATCGTCGAAAAATCGGGACTTAATGTTGTAAAAGTGCTTTCGGGAATTACCGAACTTGAAATGCAAGGTGTTATTGAAGTTCTTCCCGGCAGAAAATATAAAAAAATTTAGTGATAGTATAGGATGATTTTAATATGTCGAAATTAGTAATAGTTGAGTCACCGTCAAAGGCAAAGACAATTCAGAAATACCTCGGCAAGGACTATAAGGTTACCGCTTCCGTAGGTCATATCAGAGATTTGCCTTCGTCAAGGCTCAGCGTTGACGTTAAAAATGACTTTGCGCCTAAATATGCGATAGTTAAGGGCAAGGAAAAGCTTGTAAAAGAGCTTAAGGAAATGGTAAAGGAATCGGACGGCGTATATCTCGCAACCGACCCCGACCGTGAGGGAGAGGCTATTTCTTGGCATCTTGCAACCGTTTTGGGACTTGATACAGATGACAAAAACAGAGTTAAATTCAATGAAATTAACAAGACAAGCGTTGTAAAGGGTATAGAGCATCCCGAAAAAATTGACCTTGACCTTGTTGATGCACAGCAGGCAAGAAGAATACTTGACAGACTTGTCGGCTATAAATTAAGCCCGTTTGTTTCACAGAAAATCAGAAAAGGACTTTCGGCAGGCAGAGTTCAGTCTGTTGCCGTTCGTCTTATCGTTGACAGAGAAGAAGAAATCCGTGCTTTCGTACCCGAGGAGTATTGGACTCTTGATGCAAAACTCACGGCACCCGGCTCAAGAAAGTCTTTTGCCGCTTCATTTATAGGAGATGAAACAGGCAAGGTTAAAATTGCGGATAAGGCTCAGGCAGACGCATATTTGAACAGACTTGACGGCGCACAGTACACGGTTGCTTCCGTTAAAGAGGGAACAAGAAGACGTCAGCCCGCACCTCCGTTTACAACCTCCACGCTTCAGCAGGACGCTTCGAGAAAACTCGGCTATCAAGGCAGAAAGACTATGAAGATAGCACAGGAGCTTTACGAAGGTATGGAAATCAAGGGCGTTGGCACAATGGGTCTTATAACCTATATGAGAACCGACTCGCTTCGTATCTCCGAGGAGGCTCGTGCGGCTGCTAATGAGTATATCACAGAAACTTACGGAAAGAATTATCTTCCCGACAAGCCGAGATATTTCAAGACAAAGGCAAATGCGCAGGACGGACATGAGGCTATAAGACCTACTACACCGTCGCTTTCCCCCGATAAGGTAAAGGACAGCCTTACCGTTGAGCAGTTCAAGCTCTATTCGCTTATTTGGAAGCGTTTTATGGCAAGCCTTATGGCTGCCTGCATACAGGATACCGTAAAGGTAGGAATTAAGGCAGCGACCGAAAAGGATTCGGCTGAAGGCAAATTCTGCGAGTTCTCGGCTTCGGGCTATACTGTTAAGTTTGACGGTTACACAAAGCTTTATGAGGTTTCAACAGATGATGACGAGGATGGCGAGAGCGTTCTTCCTCCGATAAAGGAAAATGATATTCTCAAACTCAAATCACTTGACGGCAATCAGCACTTTACACAGCCGCCTGCAAGATATACCGAAGCGGCTCTTATCAAGGCTCTTGAGGAAACGGGCGTCGGCAGACCGAGTACCTACGTTTCTATCGTTTCGACGATTCTTTCAAGAGAATATGTTGTTAGAGAACAAAAGCAGTTAAAACCCACGGAACTCGGCGAAGCGGTTGTTAATTTGCTCAAACAGCAGTTCCCGAATATAGTAAATGTCAAGTTTACCGCAAATATGGAGTCCGATCTCGATAAGGTTGAAAGCGGTGAGGTTGACTATATAAAAATGCTCCACACCTTCTATGACGGATTTGAGAAAACTCTCGAAAAGGCTAAAGAGGAGATGTCGGGCGTTAAAATTCAGCTCAAAGAGGACGTTACCGATATTCCGTGTGAAAAATGTGGAAGAATGATGGTCGTTAAGGTCGGCAGATTCGGAAAATTCCTTGCTTGTCCGGGTTATCCCGAGTGCAAGAACACAAAGCCGTATGTTGTTCAGACAAATGCAAAATGCCCGATTTGCGGCGGTAATGTAATTGAAAAGAAATCAAAGAGAGGCTATGCTTTTTACGGCTGTGACAATTATCCCGAATGTACGTTTATGACGTGGGATAAGCCTACCGACGAGGTTTGCCCGCAGTGCGGAAAATCTTTGTTCAAGCACAAGGGCGGATTGCTCGTGTGCCTTGACGAGAAATGCGGTTTTGAAAAAAAGGCAGAGCGCAAGAAAAGAACTAAAAAAGAGGAAGAATAAATGAAAGCAGCTGTTATCGGAGCAGGTCTTGCAGGGTGCGAGGCGGCGTGGCAACTGAATATGGCGGGGATTGAAACAGAGCTTTATGAGATGAAGCCCGAAAAACATTCCCCTGCACATAAAACCGATTTATTCGCAGAGCTTGTATGCTCAAATTCCTTGAAAGCACAAAGACTTAATTCGGCGGCAGGTCTTTTGAAAGAGGAAATGCGTACTTTCTCTTCCGTTTGCGTTGAAACGGCACTTGAAACGGCTGTTCCCGCAGGCGGCGCTTTGGCTGTTGACAGAGAACTTTTTTCAAAGGCTGTAACAGAGAAAATCAAGGCATGCAAAAATATAAAAATCATAAACAAAGAGGTAACGGAATTGCCCGAGGCTGATGCTGTTATCATTGCGGCAGGGCCTTTGGCGAGCGACGGTATTTCGGGAACGATACATTCCCTATGTCAAAACGGACTTTCGTTCTATGATGCGGCGGCTCCGATTGTATCGGCCGACAGCGTGGATATGAACTTCGCCTTTACTCAGTCAAGATATGACAGGGGCGGAGAGGACGACTATATAAATTGTCCTATGAACAAAGAGCAGTATGAAGCTTTTTATGAGGCGATTATTTCGGCAGAGAGTGCAGAGCTTCATTCTTTTGATAAAAGAAAAGATGTGTATGAGGGTTGTATGCCTATTGAGGTTTTAGCTTCCCGTGGCAAGGACACAATGCGTTACGGACCGTTGAAACCCGTAGGTCTTGTTGACCCGAGGACAGGTCACAGACCGTGGGCAAATCTCCAGCTTAGAAAAGAAAATAAGCAGGGTACTATGTATAATCTTGTCGGCTTTCAGACAAATCTTAAATTTCCCGAACAAAAAAGGGTGTTTTCAATGTTTCCTGCGCTTCATAATGCTGAATTTTTGCGTTACGGCGTAATGCACAGGAATACATTTATAAATTCACCGGAATATCTTTCTTCCGATTTCAGTTTACGTGGAAATCCGTATATTTTCTTTGCAGGTCAGATAACAGGCGTCGAGGGTTATATGGAGTCGGCGGCTTCGGGAATTATGGCAGGACTTAACTGTGCTCGCAGACTTTCGGGAAAGGAAACTCTCACTTTACCCGAAACCACTATGATAGGCGCACTTTCACGATATATAAGCGACGAAACGGTTAAGAGCTTTCAGCCGATGGGTGCGAATTTCGGCGTTTTGCCGCCGCTTCCCGATAAGATAAGAGATAAAAGCGAAAGATATATGGCTTTGGCTAAAAGGGCAATGGGCGACTTGGAGTCGTTCAAAGGAGAGAACGGTATATGAAGATAATTGTTGACGCTTTCGGCGGAGATAATGCACCGCTTGAAATAATTAAGGGCTGTATCGAGGCTAAAAAAGAATACGGCGTTGATGTAATGCTTACAGGCGACAGGGATAAAATCGAAAAATGCGCAAAGGATAATTCTCTTGATATTTCTCCGTTTGAAATAAAGCAGGCTGACACCGTGTTCGAAATGACAACTCCGCCAACGGAAATACTCAAATCAAAAAGAGGTACTTCACTCGGCGTGGGACTTGACGCATTGGCTTCGGGCGAGGGGGACGCTTTCGTTTCAGCAGGCAGTACGGGTGCTATTTTGGTAGGCGGTACGCTTATAGTCAAGAGAATAAAGGGCGTAAAGCGTCCCGCTTTAGGTGCTGTTATGCCGACGAGCGCAGGTCCGTTCATACTTGTTGATACAGGTGCAAATGTTGAATGTACTCCCGATATGCTTTGCCAATTTGCAAAGCTCGGAAGTCTTTATATGGAAAAGATAATGGGTATATCTTCTCCCCGTGTCGCACTTGCAAACATAGGTGCAGAGGAGACAAAGGGTACTCCGATGTTGGTAGAAACCTATAAGAAATTAAAGGCTTTGCGTTCAATAAACTTTACAGGAAATATCGAAGTGCGAAACATAGCCTTCGGAGAGGCGGATGTCGTTGTAGCAGACGGCTTTACGGGTAACGTTATCGTAAAAATGTACGAGGGCGTTGCAAAATCAATTACAAATCAGATTAAAGCAATATTTATGAAAAACCTGCTTTCCAAGCTCTCATATCTCGGCATAAAGTCGGGAATGGACGAGTTTAAGGAAAAGATGAACTATAAAAAATACGGCGGTGCACCGCTTATCGGTGTTAAAAAGCCTGTTATAAAGGCTCACGGCTCGTCGGACGCTTACGCATTGAAAAATGCAATAGGACAGGCTATCAGATATATCGACAGCGGTTTTATAGATATTGTTTCTCAGTCAATGAAAGACGGTGAAAATAGTGACTGAATTAGAAAAAGCAATAGGCTATCAATTTAAAGATAAGAGTTTGCTCGACAGGGCGTTGACACATTCCTCTTATGCAAACGAAGTTTTAAGAGAATATAAGGACAACGAAAGACTTGAGTTTTTGGGAGACTCGGTGTTGGGATTTATAACAGCCGAGTATCTTTTCTCACGTCATGAGGATTTCCACGAGGGCGAACTTTCAAAGCTTCGCTCCTACGCTGTCTGCGAAAAGTCGCTTTTCGAATTTGCAAAGACAATCGGACTCGGAGATTATATCAAGCTTTCACACGGCGAGGATATGACGGGCGGCAGGAACAGACCGTCGGTTTTGTCGGATGCGTTTGAGGCTGTTATAGCGGCTATATATCTTGACGGAGGAATCGACGAAGCGAAAAAGTTTGTTTTGCGTTTCGTGGCTCCCTATGTTGAGAAAAAGCCGAGCTTTAAGGACTACAAGACCATTTTGCAGGAGCTTGTGCAGAGAAACCACGGCGAAGAGCTTAAATATGTGCTTGTAAGCGAGTCGGGACCCGATCACGATAAGACTTTTGAGGTTGAGGTGCATCTCAATTCAAATGTTATCGGTAAGGGTGTCGCGGGAAGCAAGAAAAAAGCCGAGCAGGCGGCGGCTCAGCAGGCTTTGGAGTTGATGGGAATTTGAAAAAGCACGCAAATGTAGCTTTGTTTGTGCCACACGCAGGCTGTCCGCATCAATGCAGTTTTTGCAATCAAAAGACAATTTCAGGTTCTGTTAAGGCGCTTTCGACAGAAGATGTGAAAACGGCTTGTGAAATTGCGATAAAAAGCGGAAACACCTCTCCGGAAAGTTCTGAAATTGCATTTTTCGGCGGTAGTTTTACGGCTATTGACGAGGAATATATGATTTCTTTGCTTTCGGTGGCAAAAAAATATATAGACGAAAATTATTTCAAGGGTGTGCGGATTTCCACACGCCCTGATTGTATAAATGAGCATAAGCTTGAAATTTTGAAAAAATACGGTGTAACCTCCATTGAATTGGGAGCACAGAGCACAGATGACGAGGTTTTGCGTATTAACAGGCGAGGACACACCGCAAAGGATATTGAAAATGCGAGTATGCTCATTCGTGAAAACGGCTTTGAATTAGGACTTCAGATGATGACGGGACTTATGGGTTCTGATTTTGAAAAGGACATAAAAACTGCCGAAAAATTGATTGAATTAAAGCCCGATACTGTTAGAATTTATCCGACAATCGTGCTTGAAAATACTCCGCTTGCCGACTGTATGAAAAGCGGTGAGTATATTCCTCAAACCCTTGACGAAGCGGTAAAATTGTGTGCAAAACTCCTCGTGATGTTTCGTGAAAACGGCATAAAGGTTATAAGGCTCGGACTTCATTCAGGCGGAAATGTCGAGGACGGATACCTTGCAGGTGCGTATCATCCGGCATTTCGTGAGCTGTGCGAGGGCGAGATTTATCTTGAAAAAATGCTCTCGAAGCTCTCACAAAAAAGCCGTGAAAACGAATATGTAATCGAAGTTCCCGAAAAGTCGCTTTCAAAGGCAAAAGGACAGTTAAAAAGAAATGAAAAAGCATTGAAAAATCAAGGATTTTATTGTACAATAAAGGGAAATGATTTTTTAGAAGATTTTGATATTATTGTGAAGGAAAAATGATATGTTTCTTAAAGCACTGGAAATGCAGGGATTTAAGTCTTTCCCCGATAAAACGGTACTTGAATTTAATAAAGGCGTAACAGCCGTAGTAGGACCTAACGGAAGCGGAAAAAGTAACATTTCGGACGCTGTGCGATGGGTTTTAGGCGAGCAGTCAACTAAAAATTTGCGTGGCTCGAAGATGGAGGACGTTATTTTTGACGGTACGGATATCAGAAAGGCAAAGGGCTTTGCCGAAGTAACTCTCCGTCTTGATAATAAGGACAGAACGCTTCAAAACGACAATGACGAGGTTTCTGTCACAAGACGTTATTTCCGTTCGGGCGAGAGCGAATATCTCATAAACGGCGAGTCCTCAAGGCTTCGTGATATAAACGAGTTGTTTATGGACACAGGTCTCGGTCGTGACGGTTATTCTATTGTCGGACAGGGCAGAATTGCCGATATGGTTTCTTCAAAGACGGGCGACAGACGAGAAATGCTTGAGGAGGCTGCGGGAATTTCCCATTTCCGTTATAGGCGTGCAGACGCTACTAAAAGGCTCAAGCAGGCGGAGGAAAATCTTGTCAGACTTCGTGATATTTTAACGGAGCTTGAAACGAGAGTAGGACCGCTTAAAGCTCAAAGCGAAAAAGCACAGAAGTTTATTGTGCTTGCCGAGGAACGCAAGGACCTTGAAATCGGTATTTGGCTTAACACCATTGACCGCACTAATGACAGACTTCGTGAGCAGGATCATAAAATTTCAACCTCCGAGGTGAACTACAAGCAGGCAGAGGACGAGCTTGTGGCTATCGAGGAAAAAATCGATTCTGCGGCACAGGAAATTAAAAATATCAATATAAAAATTGAGGAGATAAGAGCGCAGTCGTCGGTATCGGACGAGCAAATCTCGGCTCTTGAAACTCAACTTAAAGTTGAGGAAAACTCGATTTTACATAATAACGAAACAATCGAAAGGCTTAAAAAGGATAAGTCGGACGAAAACGAAACGGAACAGCATCTTGACGAGAGAA
Source organism: Candidatus Fimenecus sp. (assembly GCA_052298855.1). Classification (GTDB taxonomy): domain Bacteria; phylum Bacillota; class Clostridia; order Oscillospirales; family Acutalibacteraceae; genus Fimenecus. The sequence goes on from DAVZXP010000007.1 coordinate 73,078, forward strand.
TAAGAGCTGCCGAGCAGGCTATCGAGCAAGCAAAGGCGGAAGTTACGGCTCTTGAAAACGAGATGTCCGAACTTACCGCAAGGGAAGAAAGTTTTAAGAGTGATAACGCAACATTCTCCGATATGGCACAAAAGCTGTCGGCGGAAACTTCGGCACTTTCGGTTGAACTTGCGGATTGCAGAGTGTTGAGCGAAACGGCAAATTCTTCTATTGAGGAAATCAAAAACCGTATTTCCGCAATTGACAGCACACTCGGCGGCAGGCAAGAGGTTTACTTAAAATACAAGAAATCGCACGAGCAGGCACAGGAAGCGCTCAAAAGCTGCGAGGATGAAATAAATTCCATAAACAACTCAATCGACGGCTACACCTTGCGTTTGGAGTCGAGAGGTAAAAAGGCGTCGGACTGTGAAGCGTTGCTTTTTGAAAAAGAGAGAGAACTTCACAAGACCGAGGACAGAATAAGAATTTTGTCTGACCTTGAAAAGAGTATGGAGGGTTATTCCGGCGCTATTAAGGCGGTTATCCGTGAACAGCAAAGGGGTGCGCTTCGTGGTATCCACGGACCTCTTTCACAGCTTATCACGGTAAGGGATAAATATTCTACCGCTATCGAAACGGCTTTGGGTGCGGCGGTGCAGAATATCGTAACCGAGACGGAAAGCGATGCAAAGCGTGCTATCAATTTCCTTAAAATCTCACACTCGGGCAGAGCGACATTCTTGCCGATTTCCGCAATTAAGGGCAGAACGCTTACGGAAAAGGGTCTTGATGATGAGTTCGGATATGTCAATATGGCGTCTGAGCTTGTCGAAACCGACTCGAAATACCGTGAGATTATTAAATCACTTCTTGGCAGGACGGTTGTCTGTGATGACCTTGACTGTGCGGTTGCAATTGCTAAAAAATACACTTACAGATTTAAGATAGTTACCCTTGACGGACAGGTTATCAATGCAGGCGGCAGTATGACGGGCGGTTCAAGAACGCAGAACGCCGGTATTTTGAGCCGTGGCAACGAGATTGAAAAGCTCACAAAGGGACTTGAAGCGATGAAGAATGAAATGGCTTCGTTGCAGTCGGACTTCAAGCAGTTGAGTGAGGATAAGGCGGCGGCACTTGCGGATTTAGAGGGTGCGCAGGGCGATTTGCTTCGTAAGAACGAGGAGAAAATCAGACTTCAGGGCGACTTAAAGCTTGCCAAGGAACAGCTTGATACCGTATCGGGAGGCGTCGGCGAACTTGCAGAGGAAAAGCAGACGCTTCAAAAGAGAATTGATACTATAACCGAAAACGCAGCAAATGCGGTTGTTCGTGTTAAGGAATTGAACGAGCTTATTGCCAAAAAAGAGAGTGAACTTGAAAAACTCACAGGCGACAGAGAAAACATTATCGCTATGCGTGAGGAGCTTTCCGAAAAGGCTTCGGGATTAAGTCTTAAAATAATGTCACTCAATAAAGACATTGAAACAAACACCGACACCCTTGTTCACTTGAACGCTCGTAAGCAGGGACACACGGGTAAGGCAGAGGTGCTTGATTCGGAGATTGCAAGAATCAACGAGAAAAACGAGCAGTTAACTCAAAATATCGAAAATCTTTCGCTGAATATCGAGGAGCTCAAAAAGGGCTCAAGTGCATCAAGGCAGGAAATCGACGCTCTTATCGAAAGCCGTGACGGATACGAGAAACAGCAGAGCGATTTGCGACTTTTGGAGCGTTCAAAGACCGTTGAGCGTGAGCAGCTCGGTAATGAGCTTGCAAGACTTGAAGAGAAAAAAGTTGCAATGCGTAAGGAGTATGATGAGCTCAGCGCAAAGCTTTATGACGAGTATCAATTAACACGCCGTGAGGCTGCGGCGCTTGATATTAAAATCGACGACTATCAGCAGGCGGGCAAGCGTCTTTCAGAGTTGAAAGCACAGATTAAAGCGTTAGGCTCTGTAAACGTTTCCGCAATAGACGAGTACAAGGAGGTTTCCGAGAGGTACGAGTTTATGTCGAAGCAGATAGGCGATGTCGAAAAGTCAAAGAACGAGCTTAACAAGCTTATCTATGATTTGACAGGCAAGATGGCATCACAGTTCAGAGAAAGCTTTAACAAAATCAACGCTCATTTCGGCGAAACCTTCTCGGAGCTTTTCGGCGGAGGCAAGGCGGAATTAAGGCTTGAAAACGAGCTTGATTTGCTTGAATGTGATATTGAAATCAAGGTTCAGCCGCCCGGAAAGAATGTTAAAAATATCGACCTTTTGTCAGGCGGTGAAAAGGCAATATCTGCTATCGCACTTTTGTTTGCGATACTCAAGGTTACACCTGCTCCGTTCTGTATTTTTGACGAGGTCGAAGCGGCTCTTGACGACGTAAACGTTTCAAGATATGCAAGCTACGTCAGAAGAATGACGAAGAACACACAGTTCATTCTCATTTCTCACAGACGAGGCACAATGGAAGAAGCAGATGTCCTTTACGGCGTAACAATGCAGGAAAAGGGCGTATCAAAGCTGCTTGAATTAAAGACTGCCGAAATGGCTAAAAAACTCGGTTTGGCATAATGCCGAAAGGAAAAACCAATGGGAATTTTCAGTAAAATCAATTTTGGTCTTACAAAGACCAGAAATAAAATGTCGGGTGCAATCGACGACCTTTTTGACAATGTCGATGAGGTTACCGATGACCTCTATGCCGAGCTTGAAGAAATTCTTGTTATGGCGGATGTCGGAATGGTAACGGCTGTTCAGATTACGGAAACGCTCAAGAAGAACGCAGCTGAAAAGAAGCTTAAAACCCCCGACAAAATCAAGGCGGAAATGAAAAATGTTGTTGCAGAGCTGCTTTACGGCGGTGAGGATATGGGCTTGATAACACAACCGTCCGTTATCCTTGTAATCGGCGTAAACGGTGTAGGCAAGACAACGACTATCGGTAAACTTGCCGCAATGTATAAAGCACAGGGCAAAAAGGTTTTGCTCGGTGCGGCGGACACCTTCAGAGCAGCGGCTATTGACCAGCTTCAAATTTGGGCTGACCGTTCGGGCGTCGATATTGTCAAGCACGCAGAGGGTGCAGATCCGGCGGCGGTTGTTTTCGATACCGTAAATGCCGCAAAGGCGAGAGATACCGACATTGTAATAATCGATACCGCAGGCAGACTTCACAATAAGAAAAATCTTATGGAGGAGCTTGCAAAGATATACAGAGTTATTGACCGTGAGCTCCCCTATTCCGACCGTGAAGTGCTTTTGGTGCTTGACGCAACAACGGGACAGAATGCGGTGAATCAGGCGAGAGAGTTTAAGGCAGTTGCCGAGATTACGGGAATTGTTCTTACAAAGCTTGACGGCACGGCAAGAGGCGGTGTTGTGCTTGCGATAAAGAATGAATTGGGAATACCCGTTAAATTTATCGGCGTCGGCGAGCAGATTGACGATTTACAGCCGTTTAATCCGCAGGCATTTGCCGACGGACTTTTCCAAAAGATAGAATATGAGGAGGATGAAAATGAAAGCGAAAAGATTACTGAAAACATCTTGGGCGATATACGATCTGGTGTCGATGGACACGGCGACGGCGCAGATGAAGATAAACACAGCGGTAAAGAAGCTGTTTCATCCTCACAGGAAGAAAAAACAACAGGAGAGAATAACCTCTCTCAGACAGATAAAATCGGAGTTTCGCAATTACAACAGACGGCGCAGATGATCGACGAGCTTGCCGTTGAAATGCTTGATGAGGTTGTGCCGAGCGAGGAAAGCGCAGAAGAAAATGCGGAAATTCCTCAGACGGAAGAGGCAGTAACCGAGGAAAAAGACGAACCCGAAGAACAGGAAGAAAAGAAAGAGAAAAAAGAAAAGAGGGGATTTTTTGGACTTTTTAATCGCCACTCATAATATGAAAAAAAGAGCCGAGCTTGAAAGAATTTTATCTCCGCTCGGTATAAATGTTAAAACAGCAGACGAGCTTGGAATTGACCTTACGGATGTTGAGGAAACAGGCACAACATTTGAAGAAAATGCAAAGCTCAAGGCTGATTCGGGTTGTAAGGAAAGCGGTATGCCGTGTATTGCAGACGATTCGGGACTTATGGTTGACGCTCTTGACGGTGCTCCCGGTGTTTATTCGGCAAGGTTTGCGGGCGACCACGGAAATGATGAAAAGAACAATGATAAATTGCTCGATTGCTTAAAGGATGTACCCGACGATAAGAGAACGGCAAAGTATGTCGCTTGCGTTTGCTGTGTTTTCCCCGACGGCAGAGAATTTACCGTCAGAGGTGAGTGCCACGGCAAAATAGGCTATGAGAGAAAAGGAACTAACGGCTTCGGCTACGATCCGCTTTTCTACATTGACGGCAGAGCATTTGCGGAATACACACCTGAAGAAAAAGACAAGGTGAGCCACAGAGGTAACGCACTTCGTCTTTTTGCAGAGGAAGTTAAGAAGTATATATAATTAGATAAAAATATATAAAGATTGCAATAAACAATAAAACATAAACAGGAGAAATTATGACAAGTAAAGAGAGAGCAGCTCTCAGATCACAGGCAAATACGCTTCAGGCGCTTTTTCAGGTGGGAAAGGGCGGAATATCCGATACGCTTATTAAGCAGACGGAGGACGCACTCACGGCAAGAGAGCTTATTAAATTAAAGGTTTTGCGAGAAACTTGCCCCGACACACCGAGAGATATTGCCGAGAAATTGGCACTTGAAACAAATTCGGAGGTTGTCGGAGTTATCGGCGGAGTTATGATTTTATACAGATACAATCCGAAGCTTCACGAAAAGAAAAAAACAGTGAGAAAATAATATGAGAATAGGTGTTTTCGGCGGAACATTTAACCCTCCGCACAAGGGACATACACGGCTTGTTACGGAATTTTCGGAAAAGCTCGGTTTTGACAAAGCTTTGATAATTCCCGATAAAGCTCCGGTACATAAATCGGCAGACGGCTTGGAGTCCGACACGGACAGGCTCAATATGTGCCGACTTGCGTTTTGTGATAAAAGATTTCAAGTCAGCGATATTGAAATTAAGCGAGATACCGACAGCTACACGGTTTATACCTTGCGTGAGCTTAAGAAAATGTACCCCGATGATGATTTGTATTTGATTATCGGCTCGGATATGTTTTTGATGTTTTCAAGGTGGTATGAATACCGTGAAATACTCAATATGTGTACATTGTGCGTTGCTTCTCGTTGCGAGGAGGAAAGCCTTGACGAGTTAAGGCGATATTCCGAAACCGAGCTTAAAATACCGATTGACAAACTTTCGGGCAAGGGAATAATAATTTCCCCCGTAGAACCGTTTGAGATAAGTTCAACAGAACTTAGAAAGCTGCTTAAAGCAGGCGAAAACACCGACTGCTATCTTGATAGCAAAGTTAGAAAATATATCGAGGACAGAGGACTTTATGGATACCCAAAGAAATGAAGAATTTGTCGAGGAAATCAAAAAAAGACTGAGTGAGTACAGATTTTATCATTCGCTGAACGTTGCGGACGAGGCAAAAAGGCTTGCAAAAAAATACGGAGCCGACGAGGATAAAGCCTTTACGGCAGGTCTTATTCACGATATAATGAAAGATACCGATTACGAAACTCAAAGGGAGTTAATCGAAAAATATTCGCATAAAATGACACCCACGGAGCTTGCAAACCCGAAAATATGGCATGCAATGAGTGGGGAAGTGTTTTTAAGGCACGAGCTTAACGTCAAGGATGAGGATATACTCTCTGCGGTCAGGTATCACACAACGGCAAGGGATAATATGTCGCTGTTGGAAAAGGTTTTGTATATAGCCGATTACACTTCCGCAGAACGCAATTACCCCGACGTTGACGTAATCAGGGAAAAGGCTGAAAGAAGCCTTGAAGAAGCAATGCTATACGGCTTGCAGTTTACAATAAAGGAAAATGTTGAAGCGGGAGCAGTCGTTCACCCCGACAGCATTCTCGCATATAATGAAGTCGCAATTTCCGAAAAGGAAAAAGCGAGAAAGGATGAAAGCAATGCAGACAAAGGAACTGCTTGAAAACACCGTCAAAATTCTCGATAATAAAAAGGCGGAGGACATTAAAGCACTTGAAATTACCGATTTGAGCTCGGTTGCGGATTATTTCGTAATCGTAAGCGGTACTTCATCAACGCATATAAAGGCGCTTGCCGAAGAGCTTGAGGAAAAGCTGACGGCTCTCGGAAAAGAGCCAAATCACGTAGAGGGCAGATCGACAGGCTGGATTTTGCTTGATTACGGAACAGTTATTGTCCACATTTTCACTCCTGCCGACAGAGAGAATTTCAACCTTGAAAAGCTCTGGCAGGACGCAAAAGAGGTTGACGTTTCAAAGTGGATAATTGAATAAAAATCACATCCGATACAGAGGTGCAATTATGGATTATAATTTTAGACAGACAGAAGAAAAATGGCAAAAAAAATGGGATGATGAGGGCGTTTTCAACGCCGTTGACAATTCGGATAAACCCAAGTTTTACGGACTTGTAGAGTTTCCTTATCCCTCGGGCGCAGGTATGCATGTAGGACACATAAAGGCTTATTCGGGACTTGAGGTTGTTTCGAGGAAAAGACGACTTCAGGGTTACAATGTGCTTTTTCCGATAGGCTTTGACGCTTACGGACTTCCCACGGAGAACTATGCTATTAAAACAGGTATTCACCCGAGAAAAGTTACCGATATGAACATCGAAAAGTTTACAAGTCAGCTTAAAAGGGTAGGCTTCTCCTTTGATTGGACAAGAGTTATTGATACAACACAAGAGGACTACTACAAGTGGACACAGTGGATATTCCTTAAAATGTTTGAAAACGGACTTGCTTTCAGAGATAAGACATTGGTAAACTACTGTCCGTCCTGTAAGGTTGTACTTTCAAACGAGGACTCGCAGGGCGGTAAGTGTGATATTTGCCATTCCGACGTTGTTCAGAAATCAAAGGACGTTTGGTATCTTCGCATTACAAAGTATGCAGACAAGCTCCTTGAGGGACTCAACGAGGTTGATTATCTCCCGAATATCAAGCTTCAGCAGGTAAACTGGATCGGCAAGTCAAAGGGCGCATTCGTAAACTTTAAGGTAAATGAGGTTGATGAGAGCTTCAAGATTTACACAACCCGTCCTGACACGCTTTTTGGTGTAACCTTTATGGTTATGGCACCCGAACACCCGATAATCGACAAGTACGCTGACATTATCGGCAATATGGATGCGGTCAAGGCATACAGACAGGAATGTGCTAAAAAGACCGAGTTCGAGAGAACACAGCTTGTTAAGGAGAAAACAGGTGTAAAGCTTGAAGGCTTTACAGCTAAAAACCCTGTCAATGGCAAGAAAATCCCGATTTATATTTCCGACTATGTTATGATGGGCTACGGCACAGGTGCAATTATGGCTGTTCCGGCTCACGATCAGAGAGACTATGACTTTGCAAAGAAGTTCGGCATTGATATAGTTGAGGTTATCAAGGGCGGCGACATCTCGGTTGAGGCTTATACAGGCGACGGCGAGATGGTAAATTCCGATTTCCTCAACGGTATGGATAATAAAAAGGATTCAATCGCAAGGATGATTGAGCACCTTGAAAAAATGGGCATCGGCGAAGAGGGCGTTCAGTATAAGATGAAGGACTGGGCGTTTAACCGTCAGCGTTATTGGGGCGAGCCTATTCCGATTGTTTATTGTCCAAAATGCGGAATGGTTCCCGTTCCCTATGACGAGCTTCCGCTTAAATTGCCGCAGGTTGAGAATTTTGAGCCCGGTCAGGACGGCGAAAGCCCGCTTGCAAAGATTGATTCTTTCGTAAATTGCAAGTGCCCGAAGTGCGGCGCAGACGCAAAGAGGGAAACCGATACAATGCCGCAGTGGGCAGGCTCTTCTTGGTATTTCCTGCGTTATATCGATCCCCACAACGACAAGGCATTGGCTTCCCCCGAAAAGCTTAAATATTGGGGTCCCGTTGATTGGTATAACGGCGGTATGGAGCACGTTACACGCCACCTTATCTATTCAAGATTTTGGCATCGCTTCCTCTATGATATCGGCGCAGTACCGTTCAAGGAGCCTTACCTCAAGAGAACAGCACAGGGACTTATCTTAGGACCCGACGGCGTTAAAATGAGTAAGTCAAAGGGTAATGTTATCGACCCGAACGAGGTTGTCGATGTTTACGGTGCAGACGTATTGAGAACTTACGTATTGTTTATGGGCGACTATGAGCAGGCTGCTCCGTGGAGTGAGTCGAGCGTTAAGGGCTGTAAGAGATTTGTTGACCGTATTTGGAAGCTTCAGGAAATTCTTACCGACGGCGACGAGTATTCAAAGGAGCTTTCTTCCGCAATGCATAAGGCTATTAAGAAAGTCAGCGAAGATATTGAGGGTATGAAGTACAACACGGCAATCGCAGCGTTGATGACTCTCCTCAATCAGATTTATGACAACGGCAAAATCAACCGTGCAGAGCTTAAAACGCTTCTCCTGCTTGTAAACCCGTTTGCACCGCATATCACGGAAGAAATGTGGTCAACACTCGGCTATGGCGAGATGCTTGCAAAGGACGGCACATGGCCCGAATATGATGAGGCTAAGTGCATTGACGACACCGTTGAGATTGCAGTTCAGATAAACGGCAAAATCCGTGCAAAGATTGAAATTGCTGCCGACGCTTCCAACGACGAGGCTATTGCGGCTGCAAAGGCAGACGAAAAGGTTGCACAGGAGCTTGCAGGAAAGAATATAATCAAAGAAATTTATGTTAAGGGCAGACTTGTAAACATCGTTGCAAAATAAGGTGACTTTATGAGAGCTTTTAAGGAACTTGCGGACCGTATGGTCGAGGTTTTCAAAAATACAAGAACGGCAGACGTTATGATGTTCATAGCGTCTGTCGTTGCGTCTTTTTTCAATAAATAAAGGATATGATTTATGCGTTTGAACAGGATAATTTCACTTGTACTTGTTATAGTTTTAACAATCCCGATATGTCAGCAGACAAATTTGTTTGCAAAGAGTGCCGAGCTTTCAAGCCTGCTCCGTGTGAACAAGACGGATGCCGATAATGAAGCTGTAGTTTCAAGCGAGCTTGATTTTGAATTCGACAGCAGAAGCGATGAAATCAAAAGCCTTATCAAGGCTGCGGAGGCAAACGGAGACACCGAAATCAAGGCGCAGGTAAGGACTGTTTTTTCACGGCTCTATTCGCTTTTGAAAAAGCTCATTCTCTCGGACGGCGACCTTCAATCAGAGGAAGTAAGAAGAGAGCTTGGCGCCATTTTCAACAGCCTTTTCATTCTTGATACCAAGCTCAATAAGGCAGACCCTAACGCTATGGGCGAGCTTACAAACAAGGGCTTTGTAACGCAGGCGGTTTCTATTGTTTGGGATATTATGGACGCCTTTGACGAAAACCGCCTATCGTCGCAGACAATGGAAAAGGGCGTTACCCGTATTGAGGATATACCGTATATCGACGATGGCACAGACGAGCATATGCTTGACGTTTATTATCCCGACGGCACAAATGAGAAACTGCCCGTGATAATCGAAATTCACGGCGGCGGTCTTATGATGGGCAATAAGGACTATAACAGAGTGTATTGCTCGGTGCTTGCCAAAAAGGGCTATACGGTGGTTTGTATAAATTACAGACTTTCGCCCGACGTTCTCTATCCCTCGCAGGTGCAGGACGTTATGGCGGCTTATAAGTGGATTTATGATAATGCGGACGGCTATAATATCGACCTTGAAAGGGTGTATGTAACAGGCGAGTCGGCAGGAGGAAATCTTGCTTATTACACCTCGCTTGTTGAAACAAGTCCGCAGCTTCAAGAGCTTTACGGGGTTTCTCCATCGGGACTGCAAATTGACGCATTAGGTCTTGTTTCGGGTATGTATGAGATGAAAGCGGGCTTCAATGCACCGCTTATATCCTGCTATTTCGGCATTGACTACAAGAACTCGCCGTATTATCCCTACTTACAGCCGGAGGAGGTCATACCCCTCGGCAAATTGCCGCCGTGCTACACGGTATCGTGTACAAGGGATATTCTTCATTCCTCGGCAGAGCATTTTGACAAGGTTTTGATCGAGTACGGAATTGACCACGTTTACAGGGATTGGGGCTTGACGGTCAACAAATCCTCGGGACATATAACGAGCGTTGCATATCCCGAGCTTGAGGAAAGCAAGCAGACGATAGACGAAATGCTCGCCTTTTTCAGCGCACATACGCAATAACATTTACGTTGACGGTGCTCAAAATTGAGTACCGTTTTTTGTTAATGAAAAATTTTTAAATCTGCTTCTTGAAAATGAAAAAAGTATATAATATAATGTTTTTGACATACAAAGTCAGATAGCGACTTTTGAATCTTATTAAAAAGGCGGTAAATTATGAAAAATTCTGTTTTCTATTTCGTTGTCGGCTCGCAGTTTTTATACGGCGAGGATACCCTTGTTGAAATTGACAAGCATTCGAAAATAATGGTTGACGGCTTCAACGCAGATAAAAACATTCCGTGTACGGTAAAATGGTTTCCTTGCGTTAAGACGAGCGAGGAAATCTACAACATAATGAACGAGGCAAACAATGACGAAAATTGTGCAGGCGTTATAACCTGGATGCATACCTTTTCGCCCTCGAAAATGTGGGTTAAGGGACTTATGGCGTTGAGAAAGCCGTATCTTCATCTCAACACGCAGTTCAACCGTGAAATTCCGTGGAACGATATTGATATGGACTTTATGAATCTTAATCAGTCGGCACACGGCGACCGTGAGCACGGCTATATTGCCGCAAGACTTCGTATGAACAGAAAGGTCGTTGTCGGCTTTTGGCAGGACGAGGATTTTACCTCGCAAATCGGCGTTTGGATGAGAGCTGCTGTCGGTGCGGCAGAGTCGAGAAAGCTCAGGGTACTTCGTATTTCCGACAATATGAGAAATGTTGCCGTTACAGAGGGCGACAAGGTCGAGGCTTTGATTAAGCTCGGCTGGAGCGTTGACCATTACGGCGTAGGCGATATTATTTCGGAGGTTGAAAAGGTAACCGAGGAAGAAATTGATGAGCAGATGCTCGCTTATGAAAATAATTATATTTTCGATACTGATAACACAGAGGCTGTTCGCTATCAGGCTCGTGAGGAAGTAGCTATAAAGAAATTCCTTGACAGAGGAAATTTCAAGGCTTTCCATACGAATTTTGAGGATTTGCAGGGACTTCGTCAGCTTCCCGGACTTGCGGCGCAGGATCTTATGAGACAGGGCTACGGCTTCGGAGCAGAGGGCGACTGGAAGGTTGCGGCAATGACGAGAATTATGAAGACTATGGCAGAGGGTATCGGCAAGGGTACTGCCTTTATGGAGGATTACACGCTTCATCTTGAAAAGGGCAATGAGATGATACTCGGCGCTCATATGCTCGAGGTTTGCCCGACGGTTGCTTGCGAAAAGCCGAAAATTCAAGTTCATCCGCTTGGAATAGGCGACAGAGAGGACCCTGCAAGACTTGTTTTCAAGGCTAAAAAAGGCTCGGGTATAGTTGTATCGCTTGTTGATATGGGCGACAGATTCAGAATGATTGTAAACGACATTGAATGTCAAACGCAAGAGCACGATATGCCGAAGCTTCCCGTTGCAGGTGTTTTATGGAAACCGCTTCCCGATTTCAAAACCTCGGCGGCGGCTTGGATATATGCAGGCGGCTCGCACCATTCTGTTCTTTCTTATGACCTTACGGCAGAACATATGCGTGATTTTGCGGAGATTATGGGAATTGAATTTGTGTATATAAATAAGGACACAAAAATCCCCGAATTCAGAAAAGAGCTTGAATATAACGACGTTATTTGGAGGAACAAATAATGCTTGAACAGTTAAAGCAGGATGTTTACAGGGCGAATATGCAACTTAAAGAATTCGGTTTGGTAGTTCTCACTTGGGGAAACGTTTCGGCAATCGACAGGGAAAGCGGATTGGTCGTCATAAAGCCGTCGGGTGTTCCCTATGACACAATGAAAGCCGAGGATATGGTTGTTGTCGATTTAGACGGCAATGTGGTTGAGGGTACGCTCAATCCCTCGTCTGACACACCGACGCACCTTGAGCTTTACAGAAGCTTTGAGGGTATCGGCTCGGTTGTGCACACCCATTCGACTTGGGCGACGTCATTTGCACAGGCGGGCAGAAGCATAAGGGCTTACGGAACAACTCACGCCGATTTTTCAAATCACAATATACCTTGCACAAGAGGTCTTACTAAGGCAGAGGTTGAGGGCGAATACGAGCTCAACACCGGCAAGGTCATAGTCGAATGCTTTGAAAACGAAGGTATAAATCCGAATGACTGTCCTGCGGTGCTTATTCACAGACACGGTCCGTTTTGTTGGGGCAAAAGCTGCTTTAAGGCGGTTGAAAATGCGCTTATACTTGAAGAAGTGGCAAAGATGGCGTTCAGAACCGAAGAAATTGCCGCAGTCGAGCAAAAGCAGGTCGGAATTGAGGATTATTTACTCACAAAGCACTATAACCGCAAGCACGGCAAGAATGCATATTACGGTCAGAAATAATTAAACATCAAATTTTAAGGACGGATTTTTCCGTCCTTATTTTTTTGCGGTATTAGCTTTGAAAACGGGTGTGGATTTGTTCTGCTAACTTAATTGTACGCAGAACTATGCCTTCCTCTGCCACCTATTGCCCTCTTGCGGTGTCCCGATTTTGTTTATGCGGCTTGGAGCGCCGCACAAAATCGACCGCTGCGCCAACAGATACTCCCTTTATCCGCCACAGGCGGCGGTCGCATATGTTGCCCGTCAGAGGGAGCCTATGTTTGTTAATGCGGTTTGGAGTACCGATAAAATTCCACTGAATTCAAGCATTTTATTTTTGCATAAAATCGCTGTTATTGTTAAAAATCTTATTAAAGGATAGGTGATTTTATGATTGAGCGTTTGGGAAAATATACATTGAAGCTAAACGAAAGGCCGTCGATTATCGCAAGTGCGGGTGTAGTCGGAAAAACCGAGGGCGAAGGGCCGTTGAAGAAGGAATTTGATCATATATTTGAGGATGATACGCTCGGCGAGGAGTCCTTTGAGAAAGCCGAGAGCAGCTTACAAAGAGAAGCGGTTTTGCGAGCAATGATGAAATCTGAAAAACCGATTGAAGAGGTTGAATATATTTTTGCTGGCGATTTGCTCAATCAATGCACGGCGTCAACTTTTTCGTTGAGAGAGTTCGGTATACCGCTTATCGGACTTTTCGGTGCTTGCTCGACAATGGCTCTCTCATTGGGCATTGCAAGTGTTTTTGTAAATTGCGAAGCGGCAAGGCTCGCTGTTGCGGCAACCTCCTCGCATTTTTGTTCAGCCGAAAGGCAGTTTCGTTTACCGCTTGAATACGGCGGACAGCGAACGCCGACAGCACAGAGAACGGTTACGGGAGCAGGTGCAAGCGTTGTGGCAAAGCATATTGCGAACAAGCCCTGCGTTGAGGCTGTTACTTTCGGAAAAATCGTTGACTTGGGAATTAAGGACTCAACAAATATGGGTGCTGCCATGGCACCTGCGGCGGCAATGACGATTTCTGACTTTTTCTCGGACACGGGAATGAATCCCGACGATTTGGATATGATTGTCACGGGTGATCTCGGCTTTGTGGGAAGTGAGCTTTTGCTTGAACTTTTGAAAAAAGATTATTCTCTTGATATTTCAGCTCAATACAACGATTGCGGAATGATGATGTATTACAGAGAAGAACAGGATGTTCACGCAGGCGGTTCGGGTTGCGGCTGCGGAGGCTCTGTGCTGAACACATATTTTATGAACAGGCTTGAAAGCGGAGAGTTTTCTAAAATTTTGTTTGTCGCTACAGGTGCTTTGATGTCTCCGACTTCGTCATTGCAGGGCGAGAGCATACCGTCCATTGCGCACGCAGTGCTTTTATCAAAGCCTGATAACAAGTAAAGGAGAAAACTATGTTTGAACTTTCAGATGATTTAAGAGTAATATCGGCGTTTACCAAGACCATAAATATATTAACGGCGGTTAAGACGGCAATGACGGTTGGGATAATAGTCTATTGCGTTTTTACAGGCTTTAAGGGCGTAAGCCTAATAAAAGAAAGTAACAAATAATTTATTTCGGAGGCTGAAGCTTTTGTCAAAGTCTCCGAGTTTTTTTATTTTTTATTGAATTCCTACTAAAATTGTATTATTATATATTTACTGAATTTTTAGAATTTTTTTAAGGTGACAAAAATGAAAATATCAACAAAAGGCAGATATGCTTTAAGGCTTATGCTTGACCTTGCCATGCACAATGACGAGGGTTATGTATCGATAAAAACAATATCGCAAAGACAGGGAATATCTGAAAAATATCTTGAACAGATTATAAAAATGCTGTCGAAAAGCGGACTTGTCGAAAGCACAAGGGGTGCACAGGGCGGCTATAAGCTTTTGAAAGAACCGAAGGAATATACCGTCGGTGAAATATTGCGTGTGACAGAGGGCAGTCTTGCGCCGGTGTCTTGCCTTGCCGACTCGGAAAATCACTGTGAGCATTGTGATGATTGCGTGACGATTGAAATTTGGCAAAATGTGCTTGCCGCAATAAATGAGGTTGTCGATTCAATAACGCTTGAATATCTTGTGAAAAAGCAAAAAACAAAGGGAACCTGCTGTAACAAGGGCTGATAAAATGGTAATCGATACACGGGAAATCTTGCGATATTCAGGCTTTAGGGGTGCTTCTCCCGACCCGAAAACCGCAGAGATGATAGAAGAATTGAAAAAAGAGGTAGAGCTTTGCTCTGACCCTAAAAGTATATACAAAGAGGTTGAGTTTACAAAGACGGAAGAGTCGATAACCGTTGAAAATATGACTTTTCACAGCAAAAAGCTTGTTTCACACCTTAAAAATTCGGACAGGCTTTTGATTTTTGCGGCGACTCTCGGTACTCCGAGCGATATAATGCTTCGTAAGTACATTTCGTCAAATTCGGCAAAGGCTGTCTTGGCGCAGGCTACACTTGCGGCGGCTTGTGAGAGCTATTGCGACGAGGTTTGCTCGCAGATTGCAAAAAAAGAGCTTGAAAACGGCTACTATCTGCGTCCGAGATTTTCTCCGGGGTATGCAGACCTTGATTTGACCTCACAAAGAGAACTTTTTGCTCTGCTTGACATCACCAAAAGAATAGGCGTTTATCTTTCGGACAACTGCCTTATGATACCGACAAAATCGGTCAGTGCGTTTATCGGCTTGACGAGGGATAAGGACTGTAATATAAATTCGTGTGAAAATTGCGGTAACACAGAGTGCGAATTCAGAAGGACGTGAAAGAATGAAGTTTAAGGAAAAGCTTGGTAAGGAAATGCTTATATGCGACGGTGCAATGGGTACCTTGCTTATCGAAAACGGGTTAAAAGCAGGGGAATTGCCCGAGATGTGGAATATTGAGCATCCCGAGATTCTCTATAAAATACACAAGCAGTATGTAGACGCAGGTGCGGATATTATTTCCGCAAATACTTTCGGTGCGAATCGCTTAAAACTTGACGGTACAGGTCATTTGGTTGAGGAAATCATTACCGATGGCGTTAATATTGCAAAAAAAGCCACACAACAGGCAGACCGTGATGTGTATGTTGCGCTTGATATGAGCACAACGGGTAAATTGCTTGAGCCGTACGGAGATTTGCCGTTTGATGAGGCTTATGATATTTTTAAGCAACAGGCTATAGCGGGAGAAAAAGCAGGTGCAGACCTTGTTTTGCTTGAAACTATGGGCGACCTTTACGAAATCAAGGCGGCAACGCTTGCCGTTAAGGAAAATACAGAGCTTCCGCTGATTGTTTCGATGATATTCAATGAAAAAGGACAGCTATTGACGGGTGCGGATGTGAAAACCGCAGTGTTTACGCTTGAGGGACTCGGCGTAGATATGATTGGCTTGAACTGCGGACTCGGACCTAAGGAAATGCTTGAGCACGTAGAAGAGGCTGTTAAGTATTCGAGTACGCCGATTTTGGTAAATCCAAACGCAGGCTTGCCCGAATGTGTAAACGGAGTAACGAGCTATAAAGTCAGCGCAGAGGAATTTTCCGACGATATGGAAAAAATTGCAAAACTCGGCGTTTACTGTGTCGGCGGCTGTTGCGGAACAACTCCCGAGCACATAAAAAAGACTGCCGAAAAATGCAAAAAAATAGCGGTTTCTCCTGTAAAGCAAAAGCACTTTACAGTGGTTACTTCTTACTCGAAAACAACGCTGATTGGGGAAAAGCCCGTGATTGTCGGCGAAAGAATAAACCCCACAGGCAAAAAAAAGCTGAAAGCCGCACTTGTTGAAAACAATATGGATTATATTGTCTCCGAGGCGGTGGCGCAGGCTGACAAAAAGGCTGATGTTTTGGACGTCAATGTCGGTTTGCCCGAGATTGACGAGCCGAAAATGTTGGTTAGTGCGATAAAAACCGTTCAAGGCGTGCTTAATATTCCGCTTCAGATTGATACCTCTGATTTTGAGGCGATGGAAAAAGCACTTCGCATCTATAACGGTAAG
This sequence comes from Candidatus Fimenecus sp., assembly GCA_052298855.1. Taxonomy (GTDB): domain Bacteria; phylum Bacillota; class Clostridia; order Oscillospirales; family Acutalibacteraceae; genus Fimenecus. The sequence continues at coordinate 89,656 of DAVZXP010000007.1, forward strand.
GCACTTATAAATTCGGCTAACGGTAAAAAGGAAAGTATGGAAAAGGTCTTTCCGCTTGCTAAAAAGTACGGCGGCGTTGTGGTTTGCTTAACTCTTGACGAAAACGGCATACCCGATACCGCACAAGGCAGGATTGAAATTGCAAAGCGTATGATTAAAACAGCGGAAAGCTATGGACTGTCAAAAGACGACCTTATTATCGACGCACTTGCAATGACCGTAAGCACAGGCAAGGACAATGCTAAAGTAACCCTTGAAACACTCGATTATGTGAGAAATACACTCGGCGTGAACACCTGCTTGGGTGTTTCAAATATTTCGTTCGGCTTGCCGTCGAGAGAGATAATAAACACGGCTTTCTTTACAATGGCAATGCATTCGGGACTTTCCGCAGGTATCATAAACCCCTTGAGCGATATGATGATGAACGCTTATTATTCGTATTGCGCTCTCAAAGGCTATGACGATAACTGCGAAAACTATATAAATAACATTGCAAAGGTTGAGGCTGTCGCAAGCGGAGAAACGGTTGATTTGAAAACCGCTATCATTAAAGGTATGAAAGCTCAGTCCGCCGATTGTGCAAAGGCTATGCTTGAAAATACCGATCCGCTTAAAGTTATTGACGGCTATATAATCCCTGCTCTTGATGTTGTCGGACAAGCATTTGAAACGGGTAAAATGTTCTTGCCACAGCTTTTGATGAGTGCCGATTGTGCAAAGGCTGCGTTTGACGAGATAAAGCTAAAGCTCACAGCCGACGGCGAAAAGCAGGAGCCAAAGGGCAAGATTGTCATTGCAACCGTAAAGGGCGATATTCACGATATAGGCAAGAATATCGTCAAGGTTTTGCTTGAAAATTATGGTTTTGATGTTATCGACTTAGGCAAGGATGTTGACCCCGAGCTTGTGGTTGAAACAGCAAAAAGGGAACAGGTAAAGCTCGTCGGACTTTCAGCTCTTATGACAACGACGGTCGCAAATATGGAAATTACGATAAAGCGCCTGCATGAGGCTTATCCCGAGTGCAAGGTTATGGTCGGCGGTGCGGTTTTGACTCAGGATTACGCCGACAGAATTGGTGCAGATTTCTATTCAAAGGACGCAATGGGCTCTGTCAGATATGCTGAAAGGCTGTTCACGGAAATTTAATTTTTTTCTGAACAATTATGTTATAAAATGTTATTGACAATATCATACTATTGTTGTATGATATATGCGATTTCAGACAAAAAAAGTATGAATTGAATATTTTCGATGGAAAAGAGATGTATTTATGAAGGTTTATGCCGATAATGCGGCTACAACAAAATTATCAGAAACGGCGCTTAATGCAATGATGCCGTATCTTACGGATACATTCGGTAATGCGTCAAGCCTTTATGACATAGGTCAACAGGCTCACCACGGTGTTCAAAATGCGAGGGAGACTGTTGCGAAGGTAATCAATGCTGATACCAACGAGATTTATTTCACTTCGGGCGGCAGCGAGGCTGATAACTGGGCAATCAAGGGTGTTGCCGAGGTTATGGCGAAAAAGGGCAAAAAGCATATCATCACAACCGCCTTTGAGCACCATGCCGTGCTTCATACGGTTAAGAGATGCGAAGAGCTGTTTGGATGCGAAATTACGTATCTTCCCGTTAACGATAACGGTATTGTTAAACTTGAGGATGTTAAAAACGCTATTCGTGAGGACACCGCACTTGTTACAATAATGTACGCAAATAATGAGATAGGCACAATTCAGCCGATAGCAGAAATCGGAAAGCTCTGCCATGAAAAGGGCGTTATTTTCCACACCGACGCTGTGCAGGCTGTCGGTCACCTTCCGATTGATGTTAAGGCGCAAAATATTGATATGCTCTCAATGTCGAGCCATAAATTCCACGGACCTAAGGGTATCGGCGCTCTTTATATGAGAAAGGGTATCAGAATTCCCAATCTTATCGAGGGCGGCGCACAGGAGAGAGGCAAGAGAGCAGGCACGGAGGCTGTTTACGCTATGGCAGGTATGGCGGCAGCACTTAAAGAGGCTAACGATAATCTTGCCGAGAGTATGGAAAAAGTGACCGCTTTGCGTAACAGACTTATTGACGGACTTTTGAAAATTCCGTCAAGCAGGCTCAACGGCGACCGTGAAAACAGACTTCCCGGTAACGTAAATATCAGCTTTGAGGGTGTAGAGGGCGAGTCACTTCTTCTCTATCTTGATATGAAAGGTGTTTCAGCTTCTTCGGGTTCTGCTTGTACTTCAGGCTCACTTGACCCGAGCCATGTTCTTTTGAGCATAGGACTTCCTCACGAGGTTGCACACGGCTCGTTGAGGCTCACTCTTTGTGAGAGCAATACGCAAGAGGAAATTGATTATATTATTGACTGTGTTCCCGAGATAATCGAAAGACTTCGTTCAATGTCTCCGCTTTGGGAAAGATTGCAGAAAGAAAGAGGTAATTTATAATGGAATATTCAGAGAAGGTAATGGAGCATTTCGCTCGTCCGCATAATGTCGGTAAAATCGAGGACGCAGACGGTGTAGGCGAGGTCGGTAACGCTAAGTGCGGAGATATAATGAAAATGTATATCAAGGTAAACGACGGTGTAATCACAGACGTTAAGTTCAACACCTACGGCTGTGCTTCTGCTATCGCAACCTCTTCAATGGCGACAGACATGATTAAGGGCAAGCCCATTTCGGAGGCTCTCAAGCTTACAAACAAGGCTGTTGTTGAGGCTCTTGACGGACTTCCGGCAGTTAAAATTCATTGCTCTGTTCTTGCGGAGGAGGCTATAAAGGCCGCTATCAAGGACTACTATGAAAAGAACGGCATTGAATATGACAAGGCTCTTTTCAAAGAAGACTGTTGCAATTACGAGCATCATCACGCTGAATAATTTGATATAATATTCCCTGAAATTCGCTTGAATTTCGGGGATTTTTTTGCGATTTTTTAAGGAAAATAAATATTTATAAAAACTATACAAAAACTGTGAAAAGTGTCGCAAAATATTATTGTAATTATATATTTTATTGCTCAAAAAAGACGCTTTTTAAGTGCTTGAAAGCCTTGAAACAGCGAGAAAAACGCCTATTTTTATACTTCCAAAATTTACCGTATAAAAACGTTGTTGACATATGTCAAAAATGCTATATAATAGGCTTATAAGGTTGAAAAAAACAGTTATCGGAGGGGTTAATTTGGCAAGACCGAAAAAATTAAGACGAATTTGCGCATACCCCAAGGTAATGGGATTCAGACCGTTCGGCGATTACGCCGAGGTTGTTGACCTTACCTTTGACGAGTACGAGGTTATGAGGCTTATGGATACTCTCGGGTATTCTCAGGAGGAATGTGCAATCCAAATGGATATTGCCCGTTCAACCGTCGCTTCAATCTACAATTCGGCAAGGGCAAAGACGGCAGACGCTATTATTTACGGAAAGTCGCTTGTAATTCACGGCGGAGATATAGAGCTTTGCAAAGGAAGCTCAACCTGCTGCGGTAAGTGCGGTAAAACAGCCTGCAAGGACTGCGGACACGGTGAGAGTATTTTGTGTTCGGTAAGGGCGGCTAATCGAATAATATAAATGTAAATACGGAGGTAAAAGAAATGGAAGCATGGAGAGGTTTCAGTAAGGGCGCATGGTGCGACAGAATTGATGTATCAAACTTTATCAAATTGAACTACACAGCTTATGACGGCGACAGCTCTTTCCTTGAAGGACCTACTGACAGAACAAAGAGAGAAATGGACAGAGTACACGAGTTGCTCATTAAGGAAAATGACAACGGCGGTGTGCTTGACGTCGATACCGAAAGGGTACTTTCAATCCTTTCACACGAGCCGGGTTATGTTGTTGACAAGGACACGGACGTTATCGTCGGCTTGCAGACTGACGAGCCGCTTAAAAGAGGAGTTTCACCGTTCGCAGGCTTCAGAAACGCAGTTCAGGCTTGTAACGCATACGGCTATGAGCTTTCGGAGAAAATCAAGGATGAGTTTACTTACAGAACAACTCACAATACAGGTGTTTTCAGAGCATACACAGACACTATGAAGGCTGCCCGTCACGCAGGTATTCTTACAGGACTTCCCGACGCATACGCAAGAGGAAGAATTATCGGCGACTATCGCAGAATTGCTCTTTACGGTATGGATTACCTTATTGAGCAGAAGAAAGAGGACAAGCGCAGACTCGGTATGAAAGAAATTCTTGATGAGGAGACAATCCACACTCTTGAGGATCTTTCAAAGCAGCTTGACTTTATGAATCAGCTCAAGGGGCTTGCTCTTTCATACGGTTATGATATTTCAAAGCCCGCTTCAACAGCAAAAGAGGCAGTTCAGTGGCTCTATTTCGGCTACCTCGGCGCAATTAAGGAGCAGAACGGTGCCGCTAACTCAATAGGCAGAATTGCCGAGTTTATGGATGTTTACATTCAGAGAGATATTGAAGAGGGTATTCTTGACGAGGTACACGCACAGGAGCTTATCGATGACCTTGTTATCAAGCTTCGTCTTGTTCGTCATTTGCGTACACCCGAATACAATGACCTTTTCGCAGGCGATCCGGTTTGGGTTACAATGGCTCTTGCAGGTGTAACCTGTGAGGGTAAGCATATGGTGTCAAAGACCTCGTACCGTGTATTACAGACACTTTATAACCTCGGTTCATCGGCTGAGCCGAACATTACGGTCCTTTGGTCGGATAGACTTCCCCAGAAATTTAAGGACTTCTGCGCTCAGGTTTCCATTGATACGGACTCAATTCAGTATGAGAACGACGACGTTATGAGAAGAATGTACGGCGACGACTATGCAATCGCTTGCTGTGTATCGGCAATGAAGATGGGCAAGCAGATGCAGTTCTTCGGTGCAAGATGTAACCTTGCAAAGGTTCTCCTTATGGCTCTTAACGGCGGTAAGGATGAAATCGAGGGTGTACAGATAGCTCCCGAGGGCGAAATCTTTGAGGAAAAGACTCTTACATTTGAAGAGGTTTATGCGGCATATAAGAAGTATCTTTCTTGGATGGCAAGACTTTACGTCAACACCATGAATATCATTCACTATATGCACGATAAATACGCTTATGAAAGACTTATGATGTCTCTCCATGACACAGACGTTGAGCGTTTGATGGCATTCGGCGTATCGGGCTTCTCGGTTGCTATCGACTCTTTGTCGGCAATCAAGTATGCAAAGGTTACTCCTATAAAGGACGACAGAGGTCTTATCACTGACTTTAAGATTGAGGGCAAGTTCCCGAAATACGGCAACGATGATGACAGAGCAGACCTTATCGGTAAAGACCTTATCGAGTATTTCTACAAAGAACTCTGCAAGACTCCTTGCTACAGAGGTGCAAGACATACTCTTTCAATTCTTACAATCACATCAAACGTTATGTACGGCAGAAAGACAGGTTCTACTCCCGACGGACGTAAGGCAGGCGAACCGTTTGCTCCCGGTGCTAACCCCATGCACGGCAGAGATTGTGAGGGCGCTTTGGCTTCTCTTAACTCGGTTGCAAAGCTTAACTATGCTTGCTGTCAGGACGGCATTTCAAACACATTCTCAATCACACCCGACGCTCTCGGAAGTGATAAAGAACAGCAGATTGAGCACCTTACAACAATGCTTGACGGTTATTTTGAGCAGGACGCACATCATCTTAACGTAAACGTTCTTAATCGAGAAAAGCTTATTGCGGCTATGAACGACCCGACTCTCTATCCCTCACTCACAATCAGAGTATCGGGATATGCGGTAAACTTCAACAAGCTCACTCGTGATAAGCAGGAAGAGGTTATTGCCCGTACATTCCATCAGTCAATGTAAAATTCGGACAACAAAACGGGCGGATTTTCCGCCCGTTAATTTTAGATAAGGAGATAAGCTATGGCGAATATACATTCATTTGAAAGTCTTGCCGCAGTTGACGGCGAGGGAATACGCTTTGATGTGTTTTTCAGCGGCTGCCCTTTGCGTTGTGCATATTGTCATAATCCGGACACTTGGCACCATAAGGGCGAAATTGATATGTCGGCACAAGAGCTGTTCAAAAAAGTTAAACGCTATAAGCCTTATTTCAAAAACGGCGGCGGAGTAACCTTTTCGGGCGGTGAGCCGTTGCTCAATGCAAAATTTATAAATGAAATCGCTCCGCTGTTAAAATCGGAAAATATCGGATATTGCCTTGATACCTCGGGAAGCGTTGAATTGACCGACGAGGTAAAAACGGCGATTGACAATGCCGATATGGTTATTCTCGACGTTAAGTTTTACAATGCCGAGGACTATAAGAAATACACGGGCGGAGAATTTGAACGCTTTATAAAAATCGGCGAGTACGCAAGCGAAAAAAATATCAGATTGTGGCTTAGAACAGTTGTTGTTCCCGATATCAACGACACCGAAGCGGATATGGATAAATATGCCGAGCTTTCAAAGCGGTTCAAGTTTGAGAAATACGAGCTTTTGGCGTTTCACACAATGGGATTTTTCAAGTATGATGAGCTTAAAATTGAAAATCCGTTGAAAAATACAAAAGCACTCGATAAATCAAGACTGCACGAATTGCAGGAATATCTTGACGGAAAAATCGAAATAACGGAGTGATTGCATTTCAATCCGCATTTTCAGCCTCTCTTGCGTAAAGAGAGGCTGAATTTTAATCAATTATCAAATTTAATAATATCCGTTAGCCGTCATATATCTGCAAATTGGTAGGTCGGTGACTTGCTGTCGCCGAGGTTTTATAAGCAATTAGCAAAGAAGTTCCGCTCCCTCTTAGTGGGAGCTGTTGAGCGAAGCGAAACTGAGGGAGTAAAACGGATTACATCAGGCTTTGAATAAACTCCCTCAGTCATTTTTCGTGGAAAAATGACAGCCCCCTCAAAGATGGGGCGGAAGCACAAATTGAATTCGATATTATACCGTAGGGACAGGGCTTGCCCCTGTCCGTAAAAAAATACATATTAAATCAAATTTACAGACAACCGCAAGGGTTGTCTCTACTGGTCAATATAAATTTTCAATTTGATAACAGCAGATAACCGCAATATATTCGTTAATTTCCTCGGTGGCAGCAAGCCATCGCCCTACGCCGTTTAATTAAATTTGCGGGTAATCGAACACCAAATTTGATTTTGTCTGCAACCAAAACAAAAGCCATAGGTATTCATCCTATGGCTTAATTTTATATGTTATATTGATTATTTAGCTTTCTTTTTTCTGCCCGTAAAGAGCGACACGCCGAAGATTACGCCCAAAAGAACAAGCGCAAAGGTCATCCAACCGATAAGCACCGGCTTGCTCTGTGAAGCAAAGGTGTCGTAATATCCTTTGAGGTAAACGACGATTACGATAATCGGCAAAACATACTGCATATATGCTCTGACCCATTTCGGGAACTTTACGCCCTCGCCTGCGTTTGCTTCCTTGAGGAAATTTTCAAAGCCCCAGCCGTTACGCCTAACGCAGAACATAACGAACAGCAAGCTACCGAGAGGCAAGAGGTTGTATGAAACAATGAAGTCCTCAAGGTCCATAATGCCTGTGCCGCTGCCGAGAGGCTGGAATTTTGAAAGAACATTGAAGCCTAAAATCGCAGGAATTGAAATGAGAGTTACGATAACAAAGTTTACCGCAACCGACTTTTTACGTTCCCATTTTTTCATATCCATAAATGCCGCAATCAAGTTTTCGAATACAGCGACTACTGTTGAAAGAGCCGCAAACGACATAAAGATAAAGAAGAGCGTGCCCCAAAGTCTGCCAAGAGGCATCTGATTAAAGAGGTTCGGCAAGGTTATGAACAAAAGAGACGGACCTGCACCCGGCTCAACACCGAATGAGAAGCAAGCGGGGATAATGATAAATCCTGCCGTCAAAGCAACGAGCGTATCCAAAATCATAACGCTTATAGCCTCGCCGCCGAGACGCTTTTCTTTACCGAGATAGCTACCGAAGATTTCCATAGCGCCGATACCGAGACTCAATGTAAAGAACGAGTGGCTCATCGCCGCAAAAATCGCAGTACCGAAGCCCGACTGCTTAACCGAAGCGAAATCGGGAACAAGATAGAACTTGAAGCCCTCGCTTGCGTTCGGAAGTGTTGCGGAGTTTATCGCAAGTGCAACCATAAGAACGATAAGCAAGGTCATCATAACCTTTGTTACCTTTTCAACGCCGTTTTTAACACCGAGAGCGCAGATGCCGAACGATATAACGATAGAGACAAATGCCCACAATCCCATTGTCAAGGGTTGACCGAGCATAGCGGAAAATGCGTTCGCAACGCCGTCAACCGAAAGTCCCGAAAGCTTGCCTGTAAGCTCAAGGTATGTGTAGTAGAGCATCCAACCTGCAACCATTGTGTAGAATGACATCAAAAGGAAACAGCCTACAATGCTTATCCATTTAAGCCTGTGCCATTTAGTGCCCTTGGGTTCAAGCGCTTCAAACGCCCTGCCCATACCGTACCTACTTGCTCTGCCTATCGCAAATTCCGAAACGAGAATGGGGAAGCCAAGTATAACCAAAAACGCCAAATACATTACTATAAAAGCCGCACCGCCATACATTCCGCAAATATAAGGGAATTTCCAAACATTACCGATACCTACCGCACAGCCTGCCGAAACGAGAATAAAACCGAGTCTTGAACCGAACTTTTCTCTTTCCATAAAACACCTCTTCCAAAATTGTCGTATTATATAATACCATATAATGCAAAAGTGTTCAATAAAAAAATACTTGAAATTGACAGGACAAAGGCAGATTTTTCGTAAGCCTTAGATTTTTTCGAAGCGGATAATATCTCCGTCGGCATCCTTAATGCCCTTTTCAAAGCTTACAGAAAGCCTGCCGTCAATAACCTCCGTAAATTGAACAATTACAAATTCGTCAGTCTCGGCAAGGTCCTTAGTTATAATTTGCGTGCTGTTTTTCATTTAATTCAACTGCTCCTTTACATAATAATCACGCCGAAACATTTTAAGAATTTAGCTGCGTAAAACACATATTCCACTCTCCTTTCCGAACAAATGTTCGTACTTATAATACCACATTCATTCATAAAGTCAATACCTTTAGAATATTTAAGTACAAATAACGGTACTCACAAAAAAATATATTGACAAACACCCTTTATAAATGTTAGTTTATAATCATAAAGGTTAGGGGGTATTTATATGGCTGATTTTAAGAAATTTAAGGAAAAGCACGAAACCGTAATTCAGTTTATCAAGTTTTCGCTTATTTCAATGCTTGCAGGTCTTACGGAAACAATTTCATTTTTGATAATGAGCTATCTTTTGCCTGCGAAACTGCCAAACCAATTTGATTTCTTTGTATTTCACTATGATACAACGGGAATGTTCGTGGCGTTCTTCGTCTCGGCAATTCTTGCGGAAATCGTATCATTTACAATCAACCGAAAAGCGACATTTAATGCTAACAACAGCGTTGTAAAAAGTGCCTTGATGTACTTTTCAATGGTGCTTGTCGTAATTTGCCTTAAAACTTGGATTGCAGGTGCGTTGCAGCCCGTTATGCGTGGCGTAACGGACATAAAGCTTCTTATTGATTGGGTACCGAAGCTCGTTTCAATGCTTGTTGCAGTGGCGATAATCTTCCCGATGAACAAGTTTGTAATTATGAAGCACACCGACGAGCCCGAAAAGGAAAAACCGAAGAAAAGCAAATATAAAAATTAAAAATGACGGCTTATTTCACAGGAAGTAAGCCGTCGTTTTTTAGTTTTATTTAATTAAATGTAAATATTAAATTTTTGTCGGGGACTGAAATTTCAACGATTTTCGTACCCTGTAAATTTGTTTTGAGCTGAAAGCCCGTGCTGTCATATTCACCCGAAAAAACGAGAAAATCACCTGATTTTGTCTGCGACAATACCGTGCCGCTTTTTTGAGCCGCTGTCAGAACTTTGTTAAGTACAATAATTGCGGAATTGTCGGAAAAATAATTCTCGACAGACGAAATTTTCAAGCCGGAAAGCTCTGCCGCAGAGCCGTTTTCGTCCTTTGTGAGCGTAAGACCGTTTATGTATTTCGGCGAGGAATAGCAGAGATTTATATAGTCTGCTCTTTTCGTGAGCCTTGCCGAAGATTGCGACGAATTGTGCTCAATTAAAATATCGGCTGAAATTTCCTCGGGCAGATTAAGAGCCCTGCCTGTTGTTGCATTTGAACATCCTGTAAGCAGAAAAATTAACGCAGTTGTTGCAAACAGGAATTTTTTCATAAATTGTTATCACCCTTTTTCAAAGGCGGAAAGCGTTTTCGGAAGCTCTGCTATTATCTTCTGTGCCGTCATACCCATTTTTGAATATTTTTCGGTTGCAACGTCACCTGCATAGCCGTGGATAAATGCTCCCATAACTGCGGAAAGGTCGGGGCTTATCTTCTGACAAATCAGCGATACAATTATGCCTGCAAGTACATCTCCGCTTCCTGCCGTTGCAAGTCCCGAATTTCCCGTTGTGTTAATGTAAAAATCCTCGCCGTTGCTTGAAACGACCGTGCGTGAGCCTTTAAGCACAACGGTTGCGCCCGTGAACTCTACTAAGTCTCTGCAAGCGCCTATCCTGTCCGCCTGTACCTCCCTTACCGAACAGCCGAGCAGCCTTGCCGCCTCTCCCGGATGAGGAGTTATTATAACTTTCGCCTTTGCGTTTTTTATTATATCTATGTTCTCGCACATTGAATTTATGCCGTCGGCGTCCAAAACAATCGGTACTTCGGAATTTTCAAGTACAGAGGTTACAACCTGCTTTGTGTCGTAATCGTTGCCGAGACCGCAGCCTATAAGCACGGCAGAGCAGTTTTTAAGTTCCGATTTAATTCGAGCCTCGCAAAGTGCGGAAATTCTGCCGAATCTGTTTGAGGGCAGGGGAATAAGCACCTTTTCGAGACAAGTGTTCATCATAACGGGGTACGCTTTGTCGGGAAAAGCGAGCTTTACAATTCCCGCACCGCAGTCCGACGCCGCCTGTGAGGAAAGAAGCGCAGCACCGGGCATTTCATAACTTCCTGCTATAATCAAAGCCTTGCCGAAATCGCCCTTGTTGGAAAGCTCGCTTCGTTTCGGCATTTTCGATTTTATATCGTTTATGTTAAGCGTGTAGCCGCCCGAAAATGAGCGTAAAATATCCTCGGGAATACCGATTGAAGCTACTTGGATTTCTCCTGCAAATTCCGCAGAGGGATAATATACAAGAGAATATTTGAGCGCAATTACCGAAATTGTCATATCCGCCTTTACGCACGGTGCTGAAAGCTCGCTCGAGTCCGCACACATACCGCTTGGCAGGTCAATGCTCACAACGTAGCCGTTGCTATCGGACATTTTCTTGAAAAGGCGTTGCAGTCTTTCGTCGGGAACACCCGAAAAGCCCGTTCCGAAAACGCAATCGACAATAATATCGCTGTCTTGAATTAAGAGGTCATATTTTTCATCATTATCACAGTAGTTTTCAATTTGAACGCCGCTGTTTTTTATACGCTCAAGCATTTCCCTCGCCGTGTCGGCAACAGGCTCGCCCATAGTCAAAAGCACCGTTACCCTGTAGCCGTTTTCGGAGAGCTTGCGTGCGATAACATAACCGTCACCGCCGTTTTTACCCTTACCGCAAACAATCAAAGCCTTACGAAGCCCTGTGTCGTCAAACTTGTTGCGTATGACCTTTGCACACGCAGAGCCTGCATTTTCCATAAGACGAAGAAATGTAATTCCACCCTCGTTAGCCATATTTTCAACTTCTCTTATCTGCTGTGAAGAAAGTATTTTAATCATATTCGGTCCTCCTTACTGTAAGCAATTACCGAAGCCATTGCAATTGTGTCGGTGTGAGTTATGCTAAGTGAAAATTCAAGTCCTTTTTCCGTTGCGATTTTTTGGGCGTTTCCCGAAAGAGAAAAATACGGCGCACCGTATTCGTCGTGCAAAATTTGAACTTCGCAGAGCGAAAATCCACGAACGCCCGTACCGAGAGCCTTTGCTAAAGCCTCCTTTGCACAAAAAGCACCCGCATAGCTTTCAGACCTTTTGTTTTCAAGCTCTTTAAGTTCGTCTGCACCGTAAACGTGGGCTTTAAAGCCCTCGCTTTTAAGTGAATGCTCAATCCGCTTTATATCGACAATATCAATACCGTTTTTTATCATAATTGCCTCCGTAAATACTATCCTTTGGCTTACTTCCTAATTGTACCATAAATTTCATTACAAATAAAATGAAAATATAAATAATTGTTGAATTTTTTATGTTTTATGATACAATTATATTTCGAAGAAAAATGAAAGAAGAGAAGTGATTGTATGAATATATACATAATGGAAAACGCACAGGAAATCGGAAAGGCGGTCGGCAAGCTCTTTGTTGACGCAATTAACAAAAAGCCCGACATTACACTCGGACTTGCAACAGGCGCATCGCCAATTCCGACATATAAGTATATCGCAGAGGAATACAAAAAGGGCAATGTTTCCTTAAAGGACGTTAAGACATACAACCTAGACGAATATGTTAATCTTCCCAAAGAGGATAAAAACAGCTATTATTCATTTATGCACGCAGAGCTGTTTGACCACACCGATATTAAAGAGGAGAATGTTCATTTCCTCAACGGCAATGCCGAAAATATCGAAGCGGAATGTGAAAATTACGACGATATGCTCGACGAAGCTAAGGTTGACATTCAGCTTCTCGGCATAGGCAGAAACGGACATATCGGCTTTAATGAGCCGTCAATTCGCTTTTCAAAAGGCTCTTTTAAGGTTAAACTCACACAGAGTACAATTTCCGCAAACTCAAAGTATTTTGACGAAAATCCGATGCCCACTCACGCTCTTACAATGGGTGTAGGCTCAATTATGAAAGCGCAGAAAATCGTGCTTATCGCAACGGGAATTGACAAGGCGGACGCTATATCGGCAATGATTTCGGGCGACGTTACACCCGTTTGCCCCGCTTCGATTTTGCAGTTCCACCACGACGTTGAGGTTTATATAGACAAGGCTGCCGCAAGCCTCTTATAATTTCAAATTTCAGAAGCATATAAAATGACCGAGTATTTTTTGATACTCGGTCTGATTTTTTATCATAGTATTATTTTGCAATCAAGCTCTTCAAAAAAGCCTTAATTTTCCTCAGCGGTGAAAAAAGCCTGTATGACCTGCTGTTTACGACAAGGCTGTACCGACCCGAAAGTTCGGCATATTGAGCGTTGAGTGTTTGAATTCGCTGCTCTGATTCGGCGTTGAGCCTTGAGAGTTCGGCATTTTTTTCACGCTCAAGCCTTGCGCTCTCCTTTTCCGATTCGTACAGCTTCTTGAAGGAATTTAAGTTCTCCTTTATTCCGTCGGCTTCCCGCTTGTCAAAATAAATCTCGTTTTTATGAAGATTATATAAATCTCTAATTGTAAAGCCGAATTTTTCCTCGGCAAGCTCTGCATATTTTTTATCCTTGAAAAGCTCGTCAAGCTTTTGCATTTCCAAAATTTTGTTGTCGGGGTACATCGGAAGCGCACCGCCTAAAACAAAAGCCTTTTCAAGCTCCAGCTCTTCGTCTGTATGCTCTGTCTTTAATTTCAATTTATCGGCAAACGCTTCTAAGAATATTTCCCTCGGGCAGTTGTTTACAAGCTTGTAGGCTATCCTCACATATTCCTCGTTGTGACCGATTGTTTCCGCATTGCCGAGTGTACTGTTGTTGGCGTGCCAAATACGGTAAAGCACAAGTTTTTCGGGATAAATATAAAGCGGACATATGAAATTCATACGAATCCAATAGTCATAGTCGTGAAGCTTGTTGAGCGTCAAATCGTGGTCGCCGAGCTTTTCATAAACGCTCTTTCGCATAATCATACTGCTGTGGTTTAGGAAGTTTGAACGGTTGTAAAACTCTCTTACAATGCCTGCTTGTGACATGTTCTCATGATTGAATAAATTAAGGAATCCTTCGGGCAGTTCACCGCTTGTAAAAGGTTTGCTGTTTTCGTCTATGAGCGTTGCATGGGTAAAGCAAGCTCCGTATTGCGGATTTTCCTCGAGGAATTTAATTTGCTTTTCGATTTTATCCTCAACCCAAATATCGTCGGAGTCGATATGAGCAATATATTCGCCTTTTGCACGGTGCAGCGCTTCATTATTGGCGTTTGAAATATTGAAATTTTTCGGCAGGGTGTAAAGCTCTATCCTGTCGTCGTCATAGCTTTTGACAATTTCCGCCGTGTTATCTGTCGAACAGTCGTCAACAATGATAATCTGTAAATTTTTATAGGTTTGATTAAGCACGCTTTCAAGCGATTGAGCGATTGTTTTACTTGCGTTATACGCATTCATACAAACGCTTACAAGTTTTTCCAAAGCCATAGAGTCCTCCGAATTTCCTAACTTATGCTATTAAAAATATACCACAATTTTCATAAAAACGCAACATTAACAAGCGTCCGTCAAAAATAATATAATGTATTGCTCCCCGAAAAAATGTTTATAGAGGTAATTTACGGGTAAAAATAGTTTTAAGGACACATAAATTACCTTTGGAGAGTGATAAAAATGACAGTAAGGCGAGGAGAAATCTACTATGCGGATTTAAGCCCTGTTATAGGCTCCGAGCAAGGCGGAATGAGACCTGTTTTGATAGTTCAAAACGACGTGGGCAATAAGTACAGCCCGACGGTAATCGCCGCCGCCATCACAAGTCAGAAGTATAAAACCAGACTGCCCACACACATAAGCGTAAATGCCGATAACTGCGGACTTCAAAAGGACTCGGTTGTGCTTCTTGAACAGGTGAGAACGCTTGATAAACAGCGACTTAAAGAGCGTATGGGCAATCTTCCCGACAGCGAAATGAATAAAATCAACAAGGCATTGTCCGTAAGCTTCGGACTGTTATAAAAAATACGGCACACTCGTTCGGGTGTGCCATAAATCTTTCTTACTTATTTTGTCTTGAGCAAGGTCGAAAGCTCATCCATAAATGCGTTAATATCTTTGAAATGTCTGTAAACCGAGGCAAAGCGAACATACGCAACCTCGTCAATATCCTTGAGCTTATCCATAGCCAGCTCGCCGATATGAATTGAGGTAACCTCTCTGTCAAGTGAGTTCTGAAGATTAGCTTCAATTTCATCAACTGCTTTTTCAAGAGTTTCGATAGTGACCTGACGCTTCTCACAAGCCCTCATCATACCGCCCAAAAGCTTGTTGCGGTCAAATGCCTCACGTGATTTGTCTTTCTTAATGACAAAAATCGGAACGCTCTCGATAATCTCATATGTAGTAAATCTCTTGCCGCATTTGATACACTCACGGCGGCGGCGGATACGCTCTCCCTCGTCTGTGGGACGGGAATCAATTACCTTGCTTTCTTCAAAAGCGCAAAAAGGACACTTCAAATATATCACATCCAAGTTAAAAATTTTCTAAATCCTATATATTGTATTATATCAAAGTTTTTCCACAATGTAAAGCGTTAAAGCCGTGATTTTTCTCTTTCTTCCATTATTTGATAATTGATTTTGAGGCGTCGAGCCCTTATTATGGAAGCAGAGGTGATAAAATGGCAGGAATAATAACATCCCTTTGCGAGTGCGTAAATGGGATGAACAGGCTGTCAAAGCTCTCGATAAAATACGGCGGCGCAGTCGTATTTTCGCTGTATGCTTCGGCGGCGTTTTGCTCGGTTATTATGGGCAAAATCGGCAATTTCGACACGCTGCTGATTTTGAAAAGTGAGCTTTTGATATGTGCGGGCGAAATGCTGTCGGCGGTCTTTATTCCGTCGATTTTCCTTGAAATATTGACTCTTGCCGAAAAATGCAAGTAAAAAAATTGACTTTATGCAGGTAAAATGTTAAAATAAAAGCCTGAAACGGAGTGAACCCAATGATTTGTCCCAAATGCAGAAAAATTTATCCCGATACGGTCGAAGTGTGCCCCGAGTGTCAAGTTGAATTGATAGGTATGATGGGCGACGCAGACGCACCGGATGACAATGCAAAAATGGAACGTGTCGTTGTAGGGAACGACGGGGAAGTTTCACCTACCATTATTTACAGACCTATCGACGAGCCGTTGCCTGTCAACAACAGCTTGCCCGTGACGCTTATGCTTATTGCGATTATAATGCTTTTGGCAAGTGCGGTTTGCTTTTTTCTCGGAAAGTCGGGGGCAAACACACAGAGTGCAAGTGTTGTGAATTTTGCAAATTATATCATTGGATTTTTGAATTAAAAAACCGCCTGCGAAAGCTTCACAGACGGAGCAAAGGGACTGCAAACGCTGTTTTTTTCTTGTCCTTTGCTGTCAATATTATATGCACAAAAAAAGAAATTATCAGATTTTATAATAAATTTTCAAAAAACGCTTGCTTTTTACCTTAGTATATGATAGAATACTCGGGCGTTGAAAAAATGCAAGTCGTTAAGGAGGAAGTTAGTATGTCAGCAATCGAAATTATTCTCGGCTCAATTGTTATCCTTTCATCAATCGTAGTAATCGTAGTTGTTCTTATGCAGCAGAGCCGTGAAGCCGGTCTTTCAGGTGCTATTTCAGGTGCGGCTGATACCTTCTTCGGTAAGAATAAGGGCAGAACTATTGAGGCTAAGCTCGAAAAATTCACAAAGTATTTTGGAATTTTCTTCTTCGTGCTTGTTCTCGCTGCATGGATTGTTCTCTTGTTCGTAAAATAACTTTTGTTTGTAAGATAAATAAGGCAAATTATAAAGCGGTTTTCCGCTTTATATATATGATCCACTAGCTCAGCTGGCAGAGCACTTGACTTTTAATCAAGGTGTCCGGAGTTCGATTCTCCGGTGGATCACCAGAAAAGAGTATCCGCAAGGATACTCTTTTATTTTTATATGTAATTTAATTTTCAGAACAAAGCTAAAAATCAGAACAAATTAAAACGGAGAATCGAACTCATAGTCCATCTTTTGCGAAGCAAAAGGGACAAAAAATACGGTGTTGCGAAGCAACGAGCAAGGCAGAGCCTTGTTGATTCTCCGGTGGATCAACAAGAAAAAGAGCATCTTTTAGATGCTCTTTTGTTTTATATTGAAATTAAAACAGAAGTACAAATAAAAAATAATAACAAATTAAAACGGAGAATCGAACTCATAGTCCATCTTTTGCGAAGCAAAAGGGACAAAAAATACGGTGTTGCGAAGCAACGAGCAAGGCAGAGCCTTGTTGATTCTCCGGTGGATCAACAAGAAAAAGAGCATCTTTTAGATGCTCTTTTGTTTTATATTGAAATTAAAACAGAAGTACAAATAAAAAATAATAACAAATTAAAACGGAGAATAGAACTCATAGTCCATATGGCACACGGTAGGGTGGTGGCTTGCTGCCGCCGTTAAATCATATCAAATCAACGGTTAAAAAAATATCTTTATATTATATCGTAGAGGCGAACTGTGTTCGCCCGTTTTTAATTTGCTATGAATTGACGGGCGACCGCAGGTCGCCCCTACGGCTGTGCGTTTATTTCAATATGATTTTTAGCCGTGAATTACATATTATATTAACAATCAACGGCAGGAGCAAGCCCCTGCCCTACACTATTGGATATATAATTTAATCTGTGCGAAGCACCAACTTTTGCAGATTTTGCACAACCGCATATTTAGCCTCCCTTGTAAAGGGAGGTGGGTTGCCGTAGGCAACTCGGAGGGATTATAAGATTGATTTTATATGAATTTATAAAATCCCTCAGTCATTTTTTTGTTCCAAAAAAACGACAGCTCCCTTTACAAGGGAGCTTTTGTCGGACAGGAGCAAGCCCCTGCCCTACACTATTGGATATACAGTTTAATCTGTGCGAAGTACCAATTACTAACTCCGCACTCCGCACTCCGCAACGGCTTTACCACCGTTTTATCGGGCAGGATTGCTTTTTGAACGCCGCACGGAACTCGACGTAGCAGCCGCATTTCATACAGACGCCTGAAATCAAGTGCTCGCAGGCTTTGCAAATTTCAATGCGTGAATTGTAGGTACGTTCGTCCGCCCTGTCGCTTTCGGACAGCCTTTCAATTCGGCTTTTAATATCCTCGTAAACGTCAGCCTCGGCACTTTCACGAAGCAGACATCTTTTGCATTTTTCCATATTATTTTATTATTAATTTCACAATCGAGCAGGCGGGGATTGTGGCAATAAAACCGTCGGCGGTCGTTTCGAAATCGTCAAAAGCCTTTACCGTAACCCTTTCGCCGTTCTCAAAATCGTTCTTATCGTGAATATCGCCCGTGAGGATTTCCGCCTTGATTTCTGTAACGCTTGTGTCGGCAATCTGACACTTGATTTTAACCGCTTCACTTGCCGAGCAGTTGGTAATTGTCGAATAAACAACGCCGTTTTCGTCAATCGAAGCCGATTCTGTCAGCTGCGGATATGACTTTTTGTTGTTCATTTCCGAGGTCAGCTCCTTTGTTGTGAGGAATGAGCCGACAAGCGTGTTTTCTTGATGGTCCTTATACATTTTGAAAATGTGATAGGTCGGAGTAAGCACCATTTTGTCGCCGTCCGTGAGGATAACCGCCTGCAAAACATTGACCGTCTGAGCAATGTTAGCCATCATAATTCTGTCGGCGTGCTTATTGAAAATATTGAGAGTAAGACCTGCAACAACGGCGTCTCTCATTGTGCTTTGCTGATAGAGGAAGCCCGGATTCGTGCCCGGCTCAACGTCAAACCAAGTGCCCCACTCGTCAATTATGAGCTTTACCTTATGGTCGGGCTTTACGCTGTCCATCATTTTGATATGATTGCTAACAAGCAGCTCCATTTCATATGCTTTTGAAATTGTAGAGTCGTATTCAGCTACGTCAAATTCGGTAGCCGAGCCTTTGTGATCCCAATTTCCCGTCGGCACGGTGTAATAGTGAAGCGCAAGCCCGTTTGCGTGGTGCTTTACCTTGTCCATAACCTGCTTTGTCCAGTGATAGTCGTTGCCGTTAGGACCGCAGGCAATACGGTTTATGTGATAGCCTGAATCATAATCTCTGACATATGTGTTGTATCTTTTGAAAAGGTCGCCGTAGTATTCGGGGTCCATATTTCCGCCGCAGCCCCAGCTCTCGTTGCCTACGCCGAAATATTTGATTTTCCACGGCTCCTTGTGACCGTTTTCAGCCCTCAATTCAGCCATAGGCGACACGCCGTCAAAGGTCATATATTCAACCCATTCGTTCATTTCCTCGACAGTACCCGAGCCGACATTTCCGTTTATGTAAGCGTCACAGCCGAGCTGACGGCAAAGCTCAAAAAACTCGTGCGTGCCGAACGAATTGTCCTCGACCACACCGCCCCAATGGGTGTTTATCATCTTTTTTCTCTTGGATTTCTCGCCGATACCGTCCTTCCAATGATATTCGTCCGCAAAGCAACCGCCCGGCCAACGCAAAACGGGGATTCCCATCTCCTTTAGAGCGTTTACAACGTCGCAGCGCATACCGTTTACGTTCGGAATATCCGAGTTTTCGCCGACATACATTCCGTCATAGATACATCTGCCGAGGTGCTCACTGAAATGGCCGTAAATATCCTTGCTGATTTTGCTGATTTTCTGATTTGGATTGATAAGATACTTTTCCATAAGCTTGCTCCGTTTATTATAAATTTTTACCTTTGCTTGTTTTAAGTGCCATATTAAGCACATTTTCGGCGCATCTTTGCAGTTCTCCGAGAGTTATGCCGCCGTCTTTTTGATAGGTTTCAAGAAGTGTGCCGTCAGGCTCAAAGGACTTGCTAATAGCTGTTTTGCCACCCGGCATAAGCACATCAACCTGCGCTCTTACCCTGTATGCGTTGCCGTTGAGCTCAGGAAATTCGGGGGAGGAGGCATAGCGCATCCACCAATCCGTCATAACTGCGCCGTCATAATTCCACTCGTTGCGAAGAATTGAAGTGCAAAGCCCGTAGTTGTAATGACTCCAAACACCGTTTATCTTGTTGTAACTTGTCATTATGTTCCACGGTTTTGCCTTTTTAACGCAGATTTCAAAACCCTTTAAGTATATTTCCCTCAATGCCCTTTGCGAAACAACGGAATTGTTGTGATTTCGGTTGTATTCCTGATTGTTGCACGCAAAATGCTTCGGGCAGGCGCTGACGCCGTTTTTCTGTATTCCCAATACGGTCGCCGTCGCCATTTCGCCCGATAATACGGGGTCTTCGGAATAATATTCAAAATTTCGTCCGCACAACGGGTTGCGGTGTATGTTCATTCCGGGTGCTAAAAGCACGTCCGACCCTTTTTCAACCATTTCCTTGCCCATTTCGTCAAAAAGGCTTTCGATAAGCTCGGGGTCCCAAGTGCAGGCAAGAGCCGTACCGCACGGCATAAGCGAGCAGGAGGACAGAAGCCTTATGCCCGACGGGCCGTCGGTTGTGATAATCGGCGGAATACCTTTTTCACGCAAGGACTTACTCACGCCGCCGATAGCGCCTGCGTTACCCTTTGCGCCGAGTGAGGAATTCATAGGCCCTTCGCCTCGAGTGATAAGCTCCAATTCGTCGGGACTTAATTGAGCGATAAAATCCGACATTTTTGCCTTGCCGTCACGCACGTCACGAAGCTTTATGTTGCGGTCGCCCGTGTATTTTTGACCTTTCGGAAGCTCTTTCAAAATTATATCGTGAAGATTAGTTGTTCGGCAGGGAACGGGGGAATGGCAGGGCGTGATTTTGCCGTTTTCAATTTTATAGGAAAGTCTGTTAAACCGCATAGAATCAGGCACTGCGAGGACTTCGGTAAGCTGTTCGAACACCTTTGTTTCGCCCTGCGTAAAGGAAAAAGCCTTTACACAAGATTTGACACTTTTGCCGATATAAAAATCGTAATTTCCGCCCTCTGTAACATAACAATTTATGTTCCCCGTCGAGCCGTCGTCGTCAAATGAAGCGAAAGAGTATTCGTCACAGGAAAGCGTGACAATTTCTTCCTCATCAGGTGCTAAAAGCTTGGTCTTTTTGAACGCCGTGAGCACCTTTTTTGGCTTCGGTAGCTTCCCGAGAGGTGCACAAACGTATAACTGAACAACCTCTCTGCCCGATACCTTGCCGATATTTTTTATCTTAACCTCGGCTGTGAATTTGCCGTCGGAAAAATCCGCTTTGATAATCTCTTGTGAAAATTCGGTGTAAGAAAGCCCGAAGCCGAACTCATAAAGCACCTTTTCGGGACAAAAGGTCTCAAAATATCTGTAACCGACAAAAATATCCTCGGTGTATTTGTTTTCGTCTCTGTTGCCGAAGTCGTGCGCCGAGGGATAATCATCATATCGAAGAGCTATTGTGTCCGTGAGCTTTCCCGAGGGAGAGGTCTTGCCCGAAAGCACATCGCAGACGGAATTACCGCTTTCCATACCACCCTGCCAAACAAGCATAATTGAGGAAATGCGGTCTTTATACGAAGCGATTTTTTCAAAGTCTAGCAAGCTTCCGACATTGAGCAAAAGCGTAACGCTCTTAAAGTGCCTTGTGACAGAATCGAGCAGCCTCGTTTCGGCGTCGGTCAGGTAATAACTGCCCTTTTTAAGCACGTTTTCCCTGTCCTCGCCTGCGGAACGACCGATTATCACAAGTGCCTTTGTATTTCTCTCGGAGGCTCTTTTAACCTCGCTGTCCGATATTTTCATTTCGGGGTAAAAACGAGGCCAATGTGCCCAAAAGCCCGGGTCAACCTTGTGGGTGTTGCTGAAGGTCTTGTATTTTTCCTTTAATTCCTCATCAATCTTAAACGGCTTTTCAGCTTCGATTGAGTCGATAAGACTTATTTTGTACGGCGTGCAAACATCTCCGCCCGAGCCGTTTCCGACAAAAAACCAATCGTTCTGAACTCTGCCGAAAACCGCAACGGAGTCCTTTTGATTAAACGGCAAAGCGCCGTCATTTTTAAGCAAAACGCAGCCGTCCGCACCTGCCTTGCGAAGCAGGGAAACGATACTCTCGTTTGCTTTTCCGCCCAAAACCGCCGCCGCTTGCTGCTGTGCCAATTCCGCACCCGACAGCTTGCGGATAATTTTATTGATAATATTCATATTTCAGCCTCCGAAATAAGCTTTGTAACAGTATATCATTATCCGCTTTTGTGAACAAGATTATTTTCTATGTGCAATATATACAAATATCGGCAAGTGAATTTTATATATTGTTGAAATTAGCGGCTTTTTTAGTTTTTTTCTTGTAATATCGGCTTATTTTATGATAAAATGATTAGGTATATAAAGGCACGGCTGACAGTAATTGTCATATGCCATTCGGAACGATAAGGTGATAACTTTTGGATCTTAAAAAACACCATAAGCCGACGTTTGACAATATCTCAAAGGAAAAACGGGAGAGGATTATAAACGTCGCAACAAAGGAGTTTGCGCTCAAAGGCTTTGAGAACGCAAATATCAACGATATTGCCAAAAAAGCTCAGATAAGCGTCGGCTCGCTTTACAAGTATTTTGACAATAAGCAGGACTTGTTCCTGACCATAGTGAATTACAATATTGCGACTATGGACAATTTGCTCATGGCTCTTTCACAGAGTGATGAGGATATACTTCTAAAGGTCGAGCAGATACTTCGCACCATTCAGAAGTATTCAAAAGAAAACGAGCTTATAATCAAGTTCTACAACGTTATGACCAACGAGAGCAACCCACGTTTTGCAGGGTATTTCGCAAATGAAATGGAGTCTATGACGGCGAGGATTTATTATACGGCTATCGAGCAGGGCAAAAAGGCGGGCGACGTCAGAACGGATATTGATTCGGCGTTTGCAGCTTATCTTCTTGACAATATGTTTATGTCGCTTCAATTCTCCTATGCGTGCGATTATTACAAGGAACGCTTTAAGATTTACGCAGGCGACAGCATACTTGAAAAGGATGATTTCGTTGTCGAGCAATGCTTGAAATTTATTAAATCCGCATTGAAAAAATAAAAGGTATTTATATATTAGGGAAAAGGTGATTTTTCGATGGCAGAAGGAAAATATGTAATAGCTTACGACATTGGAACAACGGGCGTTAAGACCTGTATTTTTTCCATCAGCGACAGGATTGAGCTTGTAGCGGCTCACAGCGAGGGATATAAGCTGTATGTTATGCCGAACGGCGGCGCAGAGCAGGACCCCAACGAGTGGTGGGATGCTATGCGTACTTGTACAAATCAAGTTATGAAAAAGTCCAAAATCAATAAGAAAAAGATTTCGGGCATTTCATTCTGTTCGCAGATGCAGGGCGTGGTGCTTGTTGACAAGGATGCAAATGCGGTGAGACGTGCGTTCAGCTATATGGATCAGCGTGCAACTCAGGAATTAAAGGACGGAATGGGCGGCGCACCGCAGATAGCAGGAGGTAATGCTGTTAAGGTGTTGAAGTCGCTTGCGATTACGGGCGCAGCACCGCTTTCCGTAAAGGATCCGATTTGGAAATACAAGTGGACGCAGAACAACGAGCCGCAGAATTTCAGCAAGGTATATAAATGGCTCGACGTCAAGGAATATCTTATCGCGAGAATGACGGGCGAATTTGTTATGACTCACGACTCGGCTTTCTCAACCATGATTTACGACATTAAGAAAAAGACGTGGAGCAAGCAAATGTGCGATATGCTCGGCGTAAATATGAATCATCTTGCAAAAATCGTAAAATCCACAGATAAGGTTGGCGAGCTTACCGAAAAGGCGGCTAAGGAGCTTGGACTTGAAGAGGGTACAGCGGTATTCGGCGGCGGCGGAGATGCTTCGCTTATCGGCGTCGGAGCAGGTGCTGTTGAGCTCGGCGATACGCATATTTATCAGGGCACATCGGGTTGGGTATCAACCGTTGTCGATAAGTCCATAGTCGATACTGCCTCAATGATAGCGGCTATTGTCGGTGCAAAGGACGGATATTACAACTATTTTGCGGAGCTTGAAACCGCAGGTAAATGCGTTGAGTGGGTCAAGGATCATCTTGCACTTGACGAAATTGATATATATCTTGATAAGAGCCACGATTTAAGACGTGGAAAGGGCGATATCGAAAAGGTTTATACAAACCTGTTTGAATATATGGCGGCTGTAATCAGCGAGGTTCCGGCAGGCTCTAACGGAGTAATCTTTACCCCGTGGCTTCACGGAAACCGTTGTCCGTTTGAGGACCCGAACGCAAGGGGAATGTTCTTCAACATAAGCCTCGACACGGGAAAATCCGAAATGATAAGAGCCGTTTACGAGGGCGTTTGCTTCCATCTTCGTTGGTTCCTTGAAACGCAGGAGAAGAAGATACAGACCTCTAAAACATTGAGATTTGTCGGCGGCGGCGCACTTTCCGACGTTACCTGTCAAATCCTCGCAGACTGCACGGGCAGAACGGTTGAAACGGTTGACAGTCCTCAGAACATCGGTGCAGTCGGTGCGGCAATCACAATAGCCGTCGGTACGGGAATTATCGACGATATAACACAGGCTAAAAAGCTTATTCCCGCAGCAAAAACCTTCATACCGGACTATTCGTTAAAGTCGGTATATGACAGAAACTATGAAGCTTATGTAAATCTTTATAAGTCAAACAAGAAGATTTTTGCACTTCTTAACGGTTGATTTTTATAAATTACAGGGCGGACCTAATATCCGCCCTTTTTTTATTGGGGGGAATACTATGAAAGTCAAGGAGCTTGTCGGCAAGGTAAAGGGAGTGCCGTCCTACGTCAAGGAGCATTGGAATAAGCCGAACGAGGGCGAGTACCTTTCACTCTCCGAGGTGGCGGCTTATACGATGGGTCAGGCAGGTACATATATCTATATGACCTTTTCGGCTATAATGACCTTTTCCGCAACCTATTTTACAGGCTCAATTATGGGAATTTCAAACTTAGATTTTACCGTAATCGGAATAATCGGAACGATAATCAGCTACATTCTTATCGTGTTCAATCCTGTCGGCGTTTTGATTTACGAAAACCACGGCAGACTCACGCCAAAGATGAAACGGTTTGCGCACATTGCGTACCTGTCGGAAATTATCATCGGAATATGCTGTTATTTTATTCCGTCTGAAAGCTTTGAGTTTATCATCAAGGGTTTTCCGCAGCTTGTCGGAAACAACCTGCTTGTCGCAGGACTTACAAACTATTTCACATGGGCAGTCCGCCGTCTGTTCAGCGCAAAGTACGGCAGATTGAAGCCGATGCTTTTAGCTTGCGGCTTGCCTGCGGCGATTATTACCTCGATAATTCCGTATCTTCCGCTTCTTGAAATGAGCTACACGAAGCGTTTGATAGTTTTGAACTTCGGTTTTTCGCTTGTGCTGTTCTTCTATAATAACTTTATAGGTGTCAACGGACTTGTGGCGTTTATCACGCCAAACTCACAGGAGCGACAGCGGCTTTATTCGATAGTGCCGATTATAACGGGACTTTTCCCGTCGATTATCGGTATGGTATTACCGTTGCTCATCTCGGTAACGGGAGGCTACTTAAACCTTAAAACATATAAGGTTTTCGTTCCGATTTTCAGCTTCTTGGGAGTGCTTGTGTCGCTGTTCGTTGTAAAATGCAAGGAGCGTGTAATTGAACCGCCGATTGAAGAACGAGAAAAGGTAACGTTCTTTAAGGGCGCAAAAAACGTGCTTAAAAACAAGTATTTTTGGATTATAAACATCTCGAACACACTCGGACTTTATCAGTGGCACATAGGAAACCTGCTTGCTTGGTGGTTTATCTATTCGCTGAGAATGGAGTGGTTTTCGGGAATTGCGGCAAATATCGTTGTTGTCGGAATGACCGTCGGCAACATTATGTGCCCGATACTCACAAGCAAATTTGAAAAGCGTAATATCCTTCTCATTTCAAGGGCGTTGACAATTCTTATGTGCTTCGGCATAGTCCTTGCGGTAAAGACGGGAAATATCTATATTTTCCTAATTTCTCTTACGCTTAAAAACACAATTCAGCCTGTCGTTGACGGCGTCAGCACGGGACTCGGCGCAGATGTTCAGATTTATCATCAATGGCGCTTCGGCGAGCGTGCGGACTCAATGTCCGGCGTGTTCTCATGGTTCTTAAATCCCGTAACAATGGGCTTGAGCTACATTGTTCCATATCTCCTCAAGCTTATAGGCTTTACGTCAGACTGGGACGTTCTCTATGACTCGCAAATTCTCACAAACGTATTTTCAATTTACACCTGGGCTACGATAATTTCGCTTGTGTTCGTAACTGTTCCGTTTGTTTTCTACGATTTGACAAAGGAAAAATACGAACGCTGCGTTACGGAACTGAAAGAGCGTGTCGAGGGCAAGGCGAAATCAAAAGAGCAGGAGGCGGCAGTATGAAAAGAAAATCAGCGATAATTCTTGCACTTGTAATTTTGATAGGCGTTCTGTTCTCGGGCTGTGGAGAGGGAATAGGTCTCGGCGGCGAAACACTTGTGTTTGAAAAGGGCGAAGCTTCCTGCAAGGTCAAGGAGTTTTCAAACAAATCGAGTATTACCGAATTTGAAATTCCCGACGAATATGATGGCTTACCCGTAACGGAAATTGCCGATTTTTCGGGCTGTAACCTTGAAAATGCAGAGGTTATAAAGATAGGCAAAAATGTAAGCAAGATAGGTTCTTGGGCGTTTGAAAACAATCAGAAACTTAAAATGTATGTCGTTGACCCCGAAAACGAGTATTATTGCTCGGTTGACGGCGTGTTGTTTACAAAGGATATGAAGCAGTTACTTTTCTATCCGCTTGCGAAAGATGTCACGGAGGTCGAAAAAACCGCCTCCGACGGCAAAACGCAAAAGGTTAAGGAAAGTACATATATCGTTCCCGACGGCGTTGAAATAATCGCTACAAAGGCATTTTATAAATGCTCTGTCATAAGGGAAATCGTGCTTCCCGACAGCGTGACGGAAATCCGTGAAAAAGCGTTCTTCAAATGCTCGGCAATGGAGAATTTCTCAATTCCCGAAAATGTTACATTGATTGAAAAAGATGCTTTCGGTTATTGCTCGTCGCTTAAAGAAATTACCATTCCAAAGGGCGTTACGGTAATTGGAGATTATGCGTTTTTCAACTGCACAAACTTGCTCACAGTCAATATGAAATGCTCGCAGGACAGCGTTTCGCTCGGCAAGGATTGGCAACCTACAAATAACGGTCTTAAAATTGACGCACTCAATATAAATTGGGAATAAAAAGCGCAACAAGACAAGATGCACAATAAAAATCCCTCGGATATAAATTCATATCCGAGGGTGTTTTTTATTCTATAATCTTTTTCATATCGTCGGGCATATCGCAAAAGAAGTGCATTTTTTCATTCTTTACAGGGTGAATAAACTGACATTCACAGCAGTGCAACGCTTGGTGGCTGATTCTCCCGTCGGGTGTACCGTACATTGTGTCGCCCACAAGCGGTGTGCCGAGCGAGGCAAAATGAACTCTGATTTGGTGCGTTCTGCCTGTTTCAAGTTTTACTCTCAAAAGTGTGTTTTCGCCGTCATTTTTCAAGGCTGTCCAATGCGTAATCGCCTTTTCTCCACGCTCGTCAACCGTTCTTACTGTCAAAATCGGATCGGGGCGGTAGATAGGTGCGTCAATCGTGCCCTCGCCCTCATAAATGCCCGTTGCTATCGCAAGATATTGCTTTTTAATCTTGCCGGAAAGTCGGGAAGCGGCATACCTGTTCAGGGCGCAGACCATAAGTCCCGAGGTGCCCTTGTCGAGCCTGCCGACAGCCCTGAAAACCGACGGTTTGCCCTCTTTTTTAAGATGAAACGCAACCTCATTTGAAAGCGTGTCGCCCAAATGATTGTGGCTTTCGTGTACAGCAAGCATCGCAGGCTTGTTCAGCACCAAAATATCGTCATCTTCATAGATTATATCAAGCGGCATTTCAACGGGAATTGAAATGCTTTCTTTTTTGTCCGTCGGCAGATTTATTTCGAGCACGTCGCCCTCACTCATAGGGTCAATTGTCCGAATATGCTCGCCGTTTAATAATATTCCGTCGGGCTTTTGCTTCAATTTCGTGATAAGACGGTGCGAAAAACCGAGGTGCTTGAGAAAATCAAGCACCCGCTTTGATGAATATTCATTTGGAATTGCGTATTGTAGCTTTCTTGTCATCAAATTTCCTCTAATAAAGCCTTTGCCCTTGAAACAAGGTAGTTTTTATTGTTTTTTTCATTGTCAACCAAAACCTCAATAAATAAAATCTGCAACGCTAAATTTATATCCTTACCGTCTGAAAGACCTAATTTTATAAGGTCGTTTCCGTCAATTTCCAAATCGGAAAGCCGATAGCACTCGTTGTTTTCGATTATTTCATCGAGCAGGTCTTGCATAACCTTGAGCTTTTCGTCGTGGGAATGGGGATCTGCCTTTGCAAGACAATCTGCACGGCGTACCTTGATGAAATCCCTGTAATTTTCTTCTCCGACCTCGCTCAACAAAAGCTTTGCGTCGGTTTTCGTCCTCGGGGACGCCTCTGAATGTATGCCGATAAGCGTCGATACCTTTTCAATAGTCTTGTTATCATAGCGCATACGCTTGAGGATTTCACGGCTCATTTTAGCACCGATTGAAGCGTGGCACTTGAAATGGTCAATGCCGTCAGAGTCGGTAAATTTAGCCTTTGGCTTTCCGAAATCGTGGAAAAACATAGTTATTTTAAGCACTTTTTCATTCTCAACGTCACGCAGAGCGTGGAGTGTGTGACAGCCTACGTCGTAAACGTGGTAAGGCGTGTGCTGTTCACAGTCGGTAAGCTCGGCAAATTCGGGGATAAATACCTCAATAACATCGTGAAACTCACTTAAAACACCGAAAGCCTTTTTACCGCAAAGAAGCTTTGTAAATTCATCTCTGATGCGTTCAACGGCAATGTTTTTAAGCAAATCCTTTTGAGAATGTATGCACTTTGTTGTTTCATCGTCAATAGAAAAACCGAGAGTCGAAGAAAATCGGAGTGCACGCATAATCCTCAACGCATCCTCGGAAAATCTCTTTTCGGGGTCGCCTACGCAACGGATAATCTTGTTTTCAATATCGTCTATACCGCCGAAAAGGTCGATAAGACCGTCCTCCTCGTTATAGCAGAGCGTGTTCACCGTGAAATCACGCCTTGCAAGGTCGTCCTTAAGCTTTCGGGAAAAGCTCACGCTTTCGGGGTGACGGCTGTCAAGATAATCGCCGTCTATCCGATAAGTCGTAATTTCAAACGGTTCGTGGTCGCAAATCACCGTAACCGTGCCGTGCTTAACGCCTGTTTCAACAATTCTAAAGTCTTTGAAAACTTGCATTGTCTCCTCGGGTAGGGCAGAGGTCGTAATATCAAAGTCGTTGGGGGCAACGCCCATAACCATATCACGCACGCAACCGCCGACGGCATACGCTTCATATCCGTTCGCCTTGAGAAGCTTAATAATGCTGTTCACTTTTTCAGGCAGCATAAAATTCATATCGCACCTTTTTCGTCTTTATTTATACATATTTTAATATATTTTTATTTACTTGTAAACCGATATTGCTTTATGTTATCATATAAAAGTAAAAAATACTGTAAGGGAAGATTGAAATGGAAACAGAGAGATTAAAAAGAATAAACGAATTGGCACATAAAGAAAAGACTGAGGGCTTGACCGAGGCGGAAAAAGCCGAACAGGCGAAGCTTCGTAAGGAATACCTTGCTGCGTTCAAGAAAAACCTTGTCGCAGAGCTTGACAATACCTATATCGTTGACGAGCAGGGGCACAAGCGCAAGGTCTGCCGTAAAGACAGCACAATGAATTGAAAATTGAATTAAACCGTAGGCATAACATCAATTTTATACTCTTGTGCTTTAGAATTTCATAATGCAAAATATCCTTGAGCAATAAAAATCGGACAGCCATATAAATTGGCTGTCCGATTTTTATTTGTTATGCTTACTTCTGAATTTTTTCCTTTTTCCACGGACCTGTTACATAGAACACAATCGACAGAACGGTTGCGACGCACCAGCCGACAGGCCAAGCGCACCAAATTCCCGTTGCGCCAAGCGGTGTTTTCGAGAAAACCGCCGCCATAACAACACGCAAAATCAAGTCTGTAAAGGTTGCAATCATAAACTTGTTCATCATTCCCGCACCCCTCAAAATGCCGTCTGCGACAAGCTTTGCGGAAACTATGAAATAGAACGGAGAAAGTATTTTAAGATAGGTTATACCCGTCAATATTGCTGTTTCGGTAGGCTCGTCCATAAAGAGTTTGAGGAAGAACTCGCCCTTGAAGAAGTAGAGTGCGAACAGCGGCAGGCTCAACAGCCACACCATTTTTAGTCCTGCCGTAAAGCCTTGCTTGACACGGACAAGCTTTCCTGCACCCATATTCTGTGCGGTGTAATTTGAAATTCCGTTTCCGAGGGTTGTAAACGAAGTAATTACAAGGTTATTGAGCTTGACCGCCGCCGAATATCCTGCCATTACGGGAGCACCGAAGCCGTTGATAATGCCCTGAATGATTATATTTCCGATTGAAATAAAACTCTGCTGCAGGGTGCTCGGAATAGCGATTATAACAATCTGCTTTAAGATATTCTTGTCAAAAATCGGGCAGTTCTTTTCCTTGTCGATTTTATTAAGTCTTTTGAAAACCACCGCAATCGCAAGTATGCAGCTGATGCCTTGACAAATGAATGTTGCCCATGCAACACCTGCTACACCCATATGAAAAGATTTTACAAACCATATATCAACCGCAATGTTTGAGAGCGAAGATACGGCGAGAAAATAAAACGGAGTTTTCGAGTCGCCTAACGCCGAAAAAATACCCGTCGCAATGTTATAGAAGAAAACAAACGGAAGTCCCCAAACATATATGTCAAGGTATAGCTTCGAGTCCGCAAAAACAATGTCGGGAGTTCTGATAAGACGAAGCAATGCACCTGAACCGAATATTCCGATAAGCATTAACAGAACGCAAAGTCCTGCGCTGAAAATGCAGGCGGTATATACGGAGGTTTTAACCTTTTTGAATTCTTTTGCACCGAAAAATCTTGAAACGACAACCGAGCAGCCCATATTACAGCCGAAAGCAAAAGCAATGAAAATTAACGTGATTTCATAGCTGTTTCCGACTGCCGCAAGGGCGTTTTCGCCTACAAATTTACCTGCTACGAAGCTGTCTGCTATATTATAAAGCTGTTGGAAAATTATGCTTCCGAAAAGCGGCAAGCAGAATTTCCACAAAACCGATTGCGGTTTTCCGACTGTCAAATCCTTATTCATTTTCTTTTCCTTCCATTTCCTTCAAGCATTTTATTATTGTATTTACACATATATCCATACCGAGTGCACTGCTTGAGAGCATAATATTATAGCTTTCGGGCATACCCCATTGAGTGTCCGAATAAAAATCAAAAAACTGTTTTCTCATTCTGTCCATATGCTTTATTCTGTGAGCCGCCGCCCTTTCGTCAAGACGGTTTCTATTCATTACACGGCGTACTCTGTCCTCATGGTCGGCATAGATGAACACCGACAGCACCTCGTCCTTAGGAAGTATCGCCGAGGCACAGCGACCGATTATAACACAATCGCCTTTTTTGCCGATTTCCTCGATAACTCTTTTTTCAGCGTCATAGGCAAGCTGACTTTCGGAATAAAACGCATTCCCTATCCCTGCCATATCCGCATACGGATTACCGCTTAAAAACTGAATACTGTTAATAGGCGACTCTTCGGTTTTTGAGATGAATTCCTCGCTCATTCCCGATTCAAACGCCGCTTTTTTAATAAGCAGCTTATCATAGCATGGAATTTGAAGAGTGCGTGCAAGCTTTTCTCCTATTTCACGTCCGCCGCTTCCGTACTGTCTACCAATACAAATAATCTTGCTCATATCCGTCGCTTCCTTTTGAATTTTTACTGTTGCTTTTCTTGAACGCATATATTATAATTTGATTTAAGATATATGTAAAATGTAAATTTTAAGTTTTGATATATCATTTTTATATGGAGAAAAGCTATGAACATCAGCTACGATTATTACAAAATTTTCTATTTCGTTGCAAAATACGGCAGTTTCACGGCTGCGGCAAATGTGCTGTTCGGTAATCAGCCTAACATAACAAGGGCTATAAAAAAGCTTGAAAATGAGCTCGGATGCACGTTGTTTATCCGCCACAGGCACGGTGTGACTCTCACACCCGAGGGCGAAAAGCTATATGCGAGAATTGCAACGGCTGTCGAGAGTATAAAGCTCGGCGAGGAAGAAATCGAGCAGGATAAAAGCCTGCAATCGGGCAAGGTTACGGTTGCCGTAAGCGAAATTGCGCTTCACTGTTCACTTTTGCCTGCACTCAAAAAGTTCAGAAGCAATTACTCGGGCGTTAAACTCAAAATTTCAAGCCTTACAACTCCGCTGGCTATTGAAATGCTCAAAAACGGCCTTGCCGATTTTGCGCTTGTAACAGAGCCGTTTGATTTACCGTCGGAATTACATTCCGTAAAGCTAAGAAGCGTAAAAGAAGCGCCTGTATGCAGTTCAAAACTGTCTTTGGAAACGGGAACAACGCTTACAGCCCGTCAACTGCTCCAATATTCTATTATCGGACTTGGCGAAAGAACAGGTTCTAACAAATTCTTTACAGATTATTTCAACTCGTCGGGATTAACTTTTGAGCCTGAAATCGAAGCGAGCTCTGCCGACCAAATTTTGCCTATGGTAAGGTCAGATCTCGGAATAGGCTTTGTTCCGCAGGAGTTTTTAGAAAAAGAAGATTTGTCCAATTTCACAATTCTCAATGTTGCTCCTCCTATTCCTGAAAGAAATATCTGCCTTATTAAAAGAAAAGGTGTTCATTCGTCACTTGCGGCATCGGAGCTTGAAAGAATAATCTTTTGCGGGTGAAGATTTTTTCAAAATTAAAATAAAACCCTTGAAAATTGGCGAAAATGAAAGTATAATTATATATATAGTATATTGAGGATTTATGCGCTTAAATTTACACATAACTCATTTTCAGTGAAATATATGATACTTAATTGTTTTGAGGAGGAAAGAAATTGAACGGAGATTTACATTGTCACACTAAACTTTCAGACGGTTCTCTCGGTATTGAAGACTTAATTATTTTAGCTAAAAAAAGAGGTATTACCACCATTGCGATTACAGACCACGACTGCCTTGCGGGAACAGTCAGAGGTAAAATAATCGGCGAGAGATACGGTATTCAGGTTATCCCCGGCGTTGAATTGTCGGCAACCGATACAAAGACAGGCAAAAAAGTTCACATTCTTTGCTATCTCAGCGATATGCCTGCAAGACTTGAGGGACTTTGCCACAAGAATTCTCTTGCAAGGAAAAAAGCGGCTCATATTATGATGCTTCACACCGCTAAAAGATACCCCGTAACCACAGAATTCATCGTTAAATGCGCTACGGGCTCAACCAATATTTATAAGTCTCACATTATGCAGGCACTTATGGAATCGGGTTATACAACCTCGATTTACGGCGAGCTTTACAACGAGCTTTTCAGCAAGGACTCGCCCAACAACATTCTTGTTGACCCGAAATACCCCGATATTGAAGAGGTTATCGGTGCGGTACACGACGCAGGCGGTGTAGCTGTTCTTGCTCACCCGTATATGTTTGACAATCTCGACTCCTTGCCGAGACTTATCGAATGCGGTCTTGACGGAATTGAAGTATGGCATCCGTCGGCTGACGAGGCACAGCAGGACGAGCTTAAAAAGCTTGCGACAAAGCATAAATTACTTATGACAGGCGGTACGGATTTCCACGGTCTTTATAACGATAAGGTTATTTCGATCGGCGACTACGGCACACCCGACGACGCCCTTTCAAAGCTTATGGGTTATAAGGCAAAGCAAAAGCGTTTGCTTAAAAAAGCACAGAAGCTTGCCGAGGAAAAGGCTGCCGAAAACGCATAATCCAATACGGAGGTCTATTATGGACGACGATATTAAAATCTTTAATGCCAAACCGAAAAACGACACACTTGACAGTATCGCTCTGATCGAAGAGATGAATACTCAGCGTATGAACGGCAACACCGAAAAGGCTAAACAGCTTGGTAAATATCTTGCCGAGCGTTTCCTTGACAGTGCTGAACTTAGGCGCTCACTTGAGGAGGAAATCGGAACGCTTGATTATCCCCCGAAGATTATTTTGCAGATAAAGATTTTGGTGTTCTTTACGGCTGAATATTGCATTAACAGGCTTTTACCAAACACCCTGCTCAAAAGCACGGCAACAAATACTATTTATGACCGTGTTATGAAAAACGCAGGTGAATTTTACAAAGAGTTTTCCGACGGTGTCGAGTACAGCTTTTATTATCTTGCAGTTAAAAAGGAAGATGTTTTGAAAGCGGTCGGCAAGACCTTTGCTATGATTTGCCGAAAGGAAGACGATGAAACCTACAAGAAGCTCGGAAGCGATATTTTCAGAGTTGTTTCAAAGGAAGTTCAGTCGATTATCGAAGGCTATAATTTCATAACCGAATAAGTGAACATAAATTAACCCCTCTTGAAATTCAAGAGGGGTTTTACTATGCTTTGTTTTATTATTCTATTACAATGCCTTCCGCTTTTCTCTTTTCGGCAAGCTCTTCGAGTATACGCTTTTTGTTGTCGCCCGAAATCTTATAGAAGAACATCGGAATTGCACACAGCAAGAGGCTGATACCGGGAACTATCGAAACAAGCGAGAACATTGCAAAACGGTGTCCTGCCGCAAGGTCGGTAGCCGCTACTATCGCAGTCGAGCTATACATCTTTTCAGGTTCAAGACCTATGAACATATACATGAGAACGATACCCGAAGTGGCAAGTGCGTTGCCGAGTTTGTTTACAAAGCCCTGACAAGCTGAGCCGAGACCGTTATCTCTAAAGCCTGTTTTAAGTTCCATATAATCAAGGCAGTCGCCTATCATAGCATAAGAAATAACATTGAGAACGCCAAGCGGTATGCAGGAAATAAGCACGAACGGAATACAAATATAAAGGTTCATTGTAAACCAACCGATAAGCGTCGTGAATATGCTTGCAACGAAGCCGAGCAAACAGGTTACAATTACAATCTTTTTATAATCGTACTTTTTCATAAGCACGGGCATAAATAGCATTGCGCCGAACATACCTACTATTGCACAAACTTGGAAAATTGTCTTAACCGAAGAAACGCTTGCCTCAATCGCCGCCACACGCTCTGCATCGGATAGTCCGTTCAAATCGGGACCTATATAAAAAGCGTATCTCGCAACGTGAACTGCCGCCGCCTGCACCATATATCTGCCTGAAGAAAGTATTCCCATTGCGATAACGAGCATAAGCGGTTTGCACTTGAAAATTCTTGAAAGCTGACTGGGTTCACCGGGTTGAGGCTTTCTGTCGGGAATGACAACTCTCTCTTTAACTCTGAAATATGAATTTGCGTAAAGTATAATTCCGATAACAACCGTAACGATTGCCATAATAAGATACTTTTTCTTATTATAATCAAGTCCGTCGGATGTGCCGAGGATTTTCGGAAGTGTAAGACCGATAACGAGGAAAAGCACCTCGGGAACAGCAGAGCCGACGCCGTTGAACGTTCTGCCGATAGAGATTACTCTGCCTCTCTCGTCTGCGTCAGGGGTCAAAACATTAGGCAAACTCCAAAACGGAACGTCAGCCATTGTATAAATCATACCCCAAACAACATAGACAACCGCCGAGTATATCATAAGTTCCTTTTTTTCAAGATTAGGACTCAAATACATAAGCACCGTAAGCACGCCAATCGGAATTGCGGCATAAATTATATACGGACGCATTTTTCCGTGCTTTGTGGTTCTGCGGTCAACAATCATACCCATGAGCGGATCATTGATTGCATCCCAAATTCTTGCAAGAAGCATAAGCAACAGCACGAACATGGGTGTAAGCTGCAAAACGTTCAGATAATAGTCACTTATGTAGCTTGACATCATAGCGTATATCATTCCCTGTCCCATAGCGGCAAGGCAGAATGAATACATTTCTTTTTTTGGAAGATAAGTTTTCGATGACATGGTGCGCTCCTTTTGAAAATTTTAATATAGTCCCATTATACTATAAATTACACCGCCTTGCAGTAGAAATAACAGAGCGATATTTGGTCAAAATAACTAAAGAAGCGATTAAAAAAGCCGATTGATTAACTATTGGCTTTAATTGTGTCTATTAAATTGTTTTGCGAAATTTTATATAAAAGCAAATTCCTACACTAAATCATTGCGGTTGTTATCAAATTGAATTCAATATCGTACCGTAGGGACAGCCCTTGCGGCTGTCTGTGAATTTGATTTAATATGTAATTTTTTGCGGACAGGGGCGAGCCCTGTCCCTACGGTATGATATATAATGATTTACGGCTAATATGACATTGAAAAATTTCGCACAACCGTAGGGGCGACCTGCGGTCGCCCGTCAATTCATAGCAAATAAAAAACGGGCGAACACAGTTCGCCCCTACGGATTGTAGGTGTATTTTTATATCATATCTGCCGTATATTATCATATATCAGCGACAATCTAACGGCGGCAGCAAGCCACCGCCCTACCGTGTACCATATGGACTAAGAGTTCTATTCTCTATTTAATCACATTTTAATGTTACTACTAAAAATGAATTAGATAAAAAATAAGAGCATCCTTACGGATACTCTTTTTCTTTTGGTGACCCGGACGAGAATCGAACAAGGCTTCGCCTTGTTCATTTGCTTCGCAAACATCCTATTATATGTCCCTTTTTGCTACGCAAAAAGATGGACTATGAGTTCGATTCTCTATAAATTGTTCTGATATTAAGCTTTGTTATAAAAATCAAATTGGATATGAAAAAAGAGCATCCTTGCGGATACTCTTTTTCTTTTGGTGACCCGGACGAGAATCGAACTCGTGTTACCGCCGTGAAAGGGCGGTGTCTTAACCGCTTGACCACCGGGCCGCCTTATGGTAGCGGCAGTGGGACTTGAACCTACGACCTTTCGGGTATGAACCGAACGCTCTAGCCAACTAAGCTATGCCGCCATTTTATGCCGTCATTGATTACGGCTTTGATATTATAATACATTGCTTGTTGGTTGTCAATAGTTTTTCGCTTAAAAATTAAATTATAAAAAATTTTTTCGATTTTTGCGAAAATGTAACGGTTTTTGGTTTACATTACCCCCGAGTTATAACTATTTATGAAAGGACTTTTTCACAAACGAAAGGAGAAATGTATGACAACTAAACTGACAAAGAAAGAAAAGGAGTTTTGTGCATTGTATGTAAAGCTCCGAAACGCAAGGGAAGCTGCGGCACTTGCGGGCTACAAGGTAATGCCGCAGTTAAACGGAATACGATTGCTGTCAAGGGAAGCGGTTGCAAAGGAAATTGCCCGACTTTCACGTCTTGAAAGTGCTGTAAACGAGGCGGCGGCAGGCTTTCGCAGGCTTGCTTTCGGTTCTGTGAGTGATGCTGTAAGGTTGCTTGACGGCGAGCGTGAGAATTTAGAGGAGATGGATTTGTTTTCGGTATCCGATATTAAAATTCCAAAGGGCGGTGGTATGGAAATTAAATTCTATGACCGCCAGAAAGCGCTTGAATGTTTAGCTCAACTTGAAACCTCGGAGAGTACAGGCTCGGCAGTTCCTTTCTACAAGGCTCTCGAAAAATCCGTTGACTTCCTGTCGGGAACACCCGAATATTCTTCTTACGGCGGTGATGACAGCGATGAAGCTTAATTCATTCAGCGAATTTTCACCAAAGCAGTTGACTCTCCTGACGTGGTGGTGCAAAAACAGTCCTTTCTCATCCTGCGACGCCATTATTTGCGACGGAGCAGTAAGAAGCGGAAAAACGGTGTGTATGTGTATATCTTTCGTATCTTGGGCATTTTACGGGTTCTCGGACTGCTCGTTTGCCTTTTGCGGAAAGACTGTCACATCACTTCGCCGTAATGTCATTACTCCGCTTTTGCCTCTGCTTCGTGATTTGGGGTTCAAGTGCGAAGAAAAGGTATCTAAAAATCTGATTGAGATTTCATTCGGAAATATAACAAACAGATTTTATCTTTTCGGCGGTAAGGACGAGTCCTCGGCGGCTCTCATTCAAGGTATGACCTTAGCCGGAGTAATGCTCGATGAGGTGGCTCTAATGCCCCGTTCGTTTTGTGAGCAGGCGATTGCACGTTGCTCGGTTGACGGCTCAAAGCTTTGGTTTAACTGCAACCCCGAAAACCCATCCCATTGGTTTTATAAGGAATGGATAAAGAAATGTGACAAAAAGAACTGTTTTTATCTGCACTTTGTTATGGAGGACAATCCGTCACTTTCCGAAGAAATGCTTGCGAGGTATAAATCCTTGTACAGCGGTGCTTTCTATGAAAGATTTGTACTCGGGAAATGGGTTGCCGCCGACGGACTTGTGTATCCGTTTTTCAACGAAAAGTACATATACGAAGTGCCGGATAGTTTTGATAAGTTCTGCGTCTCGTGTGACTACGGAACAGTCAATCCGACTTCAATGGGGTTATGGGGTAAGCACGGCGAAAGCTGGTACAGGATAGACGAATTCTACCACGATTCAAGGCAAAAAGGCTTTCAAATGACCGATGAGGAGTATTACCGTTCACTCGTCTCGCTTGTCGGTAAGAGAAAATTGGAATTTGTTGTTGTAGATCCGTCTGCGGCTTCGTTTATTGAATGTATCAAGCGACACGGCAAGTTTACCGTGAAAAAGGCGGAAAATGATGTGCTCGCAGGTATTCACAAGACCTCCGATGCGCTGAAAACAGGAAAAATCAGAATTTGCAAGACCTGTCCCGATATTATAAGAGAATTTTCGCTTTATCGTTGGGATGAGGGTGCAAAGTATGACGCTCCGAGGAAGGAAAACGATCACGCAATGGATGATATGAGATATTTTACGGCTGCCGTTACAAAAGAAGGTTCAAACGATTTCTTTGCGGTCAGCCTTGCAAGAGAAAGGAGGCTTTAATTTGGCAATATTCAAACAGAAAAAGAAAGCGGCACAAGGCTCTGTGCCTGTGCTTGCAGGAGGTACAAGCAGAAACTCAAACCGATTTTCGCTTTTGGACAGCTATTCGGCGTTTGACCCGATAAGCAATGCACTTTTTCACAGCCTGCGTGAATCGGTGCCGATTATCGACGCCGCAATTTATAAGATTTTGAGGCTTATCGGAGGCTTCAAGGTACAGACAACCGATGAACGCTTTGACAGGATTATAGCGGATTTTATAAAGAATGTGCCTGTCGATTCGGGGCAATGTTCGTTGCAGAGTTTTATTGATGTTTACTTCGACAGGCTTCTGACATACGGCACTTCGGTTGCGGAAATGGTCATTGATGATGAGGGCAGGGTCGTCTATCTCTACAATGCACCGCAGGACAGCGTAGTGCTAAAGCGCAACAAAACGGATTTCAGAAAGATTGATGTCTGTTACAGCGAGAATTTCGGCTCACAGCCGTTGGAGTTTCAGGACAGAGTTGTTTTTTCAACTCTTAATGCCGAAGCAGGCTCGCTTACGGGCACGTCGATATTGAGAGGCTTGCCGTTTGTAAGCTCGGTACTTTTGAAAATCTACAATGCGATAGGCGAAAATTGGGACAGGGTAGGCAATGTCAGATTTGCCGTTACCTACAAGCCAAAGGACGACGCAATGTCGGGCGCTTACGCAAAGGACAGAGCAATGCAGATTGCCGAGGAATGGGGATCTGCTATGAAAAGCTCGGAGGTGCGTGACTTTATCGCAGTAGGCGATGTAGATGTCAAGGTAATCGGTGCGGATAATCAGGTGCTCGACAGCGAAGTTCCCGTAAGGCAGTTGCTTGAACAGATAATCGCAAAAATGGGAATACCGCCGTTTATGCTCGGCCTTTCTTGGTCAACAACGGAGAGAATGGCGGAACAGCAGGCGGACACGCTGACAACGGAGCTTGAGCATTATCGTCGTGTTTTAACACCGGTTATTGAAAAAATCTGCAAGGCTCATTTAAGGGCTTACGGATATACAAATGATATTGAGGTCGTTTGGGACGATATTACGCTTATGGATACGTTGGAGAACGCTAATGCAAGGTATCTCAACGCACAGGCAGATGAAATATACAGTCGTCTTACAGACGGGAAAGGAGGTACGGATGAATAAGAATTACGATTCGGCTTTTGAAAAGGAATTGCCCGAAATAACCGAGGAGGACTTGGCGCTTATCAACAGCTTTTCACAGAAAAAGCTCACAAAGAACGA
This sequence comes from Candidatus Fimenecus sp., assembly GCA_052298855.1. Lineage (GTDB taxonomy): Bacteria > Bacillota > Clostridia > Oscillospirales > Acutalibacteraceae > Fimenecus. The sequence goes on from DAVZXP010000007.1 coordinate 129,949, forward strand.
TGTGTTCGTCTTTTCCGTGATACTCTGTGACAATGAGGTTGACAGGGATTTTGAACGCTTCACGGTTGAGTCGATTGAAAAGCTTGCAAAGCTGTTCGTCGGAAAAACTGCGATTAAAAACCACAGTATGAACAGCGAGGATCAATCGGCGAGAACGTTCAAAACCGAGGTTATCAGAGATGAAGCAAAGCTCAATTCTCTCGGCGAGCAATATGTTTATTTAAAGGCTTATTGTTACATTCCTAAAATCAAAAAGTATGAAACGCTTATTGAGGAAATACAGACGGGCATTAAAAAAGAAGTGAGCATCGGATGTTCGGTTGAAAAAAGCGTGTGCTCGGTTTGCTCTAAGGACGTAAGACTCGGAGTGTGTACTCACAAAAAGGGCAGAAAATACAACGGACAGCTCTGCTATCACGAGCTTATTTCGCCTACGGATGCGTATGAATGGTCTTTTGTGGCGGTGCCTGCACAGAGAAATGCAGGGGTTACAAAAAAATTTGATTTAGGAGAGAAAAGACAGATGAATGATGTGCTTAAAGCTATAAATTCGGCACAGGGAGAAATCACCGTTTCAGCCGAAGAAGCACGTGAAATAGCAAGCTATATCAACGGTTTAACGGAAAAGGCAAAGGATGCGGAAATATATAGGGAAAGTCTTGAGAATGATACTGTAAAGTGTTTTGCCTTTACAGTAGAAACACTCTCGAATGACATTGCAAAAAGCATCTGCGAAGCAATTTCAACCGAAGATTTAAGAAAACTCAACGCAGCACTCAAAGAAAAAAAGAAGTGCTTTGTTGTGCCTCAGCTTGCAAAGGAAAAACCGGAGAAAAATCCGAATGAAAACTCACAGTTCAGATTTTAATTAAAAGAAAGGAAGTATATTTATGGCAATTTATGAAAACATTAAACTTGATAAGGGACTTTATTCAACAGGCAAGGGCTTTACCGCAGAGCTTGAAAGCGTTGACCCCTCCGAAAATTACAAGGGAACCTCCATTGACGGTCTTGACGCATTTGAAAGACAGCTTAAGCGTTTTGACATCAAGGTAAGCGGTGCAGGCAGCGACACAATCGAAAAGTTCTTCAAAACCACCGATTCTGCGGCACTTTTCCCCGAATACGTGGCAAGAGCCGTTAAAAAGGGTAAGGAGGAGGCTGATATTCTTCCGCTTATCGTTGCCGCAAAGACACAGATTAACGGTATGGATTACAGAACAATCGCTTCTGTTCCGACAAAGGCGGAAAAGGAGCTCAAGGACGTTGCGGAGGGTGCTGTCATTCCCGAAACAAGCGTGAATGTGCAGTCAAATCTCGTAAAGCTCAAAAAGAGAGGCAGAGTGCTCGTCGCTTCCTATGAGGCTCTGCGCTTCCAAAGACTTGATTTGTTTACGGTTATGCTCAAACAGATAGGCGCATATATCGCTACAACTCAGCTCAATGACGCAGTTACCGTAATCACAGACGGCGACGGTAATGATAATGCCGCAAAAGCAACGGCTGTTGCAAAGGTAGGCGAGATTACATATCAGGACCTTGTTAATTTCTGGAACGGTTTTGATCCGTACTCACTTAACACAATGATTGTTTCTCCTGATGTTGCGGCTAAAATCCTTGTTCTTCCTGAGATGAAGGACGCTGTCGCAGGTCTTAATTTCCACGGCACGGGCAAGGTTGTTACACCTCTCGGCGCAAAGCTTCTTAAAAGCTCTGCCGTAGCTTCGGGCAAGATTATCGGTCTTGATAAGAACTATGCGCTTGAAATGGTACAGGCAGGCGGTATTACAACCGAGTACGATAAACTCATTGACCGTCAGCTTGAACGTGCGGCAATTACCGAGATTTCGGGCTTTGCAAAAATCTTTACAGATGCGTCAAAGGTTTTGACCGTCTAAGCGGAGGTATAAAATGATTGATGTTGTCAAGGTCGCAAAGGCAGTAAGAAAAATTATGAATCTTTCAGAGGACGATACATTTGATATTATGCCGACTGTTTCGGTGGCTTGCGCCCAGCTTACCGAAAGACTTAAAAAGACAGAAAACTCAAAAGACCCGAGAGTTATCAATGCGGCGGTATACTTGAGTTATTACAGGCTTCTTTTACGCAATGCGGCGCAGGACGACACACCTACTTCCTTTAAGGCGGGAGATGTTACGATTTCTCAAAGTCCTGCTCTCGCACTTGAAAAGGCTTCGGTATTGCGTGATGAGTCGATTATCGCCGCCGCACCGTTGCTCGAGGATATGGATTTTGTGTTTAGGCAGGTGTAATAAGTATGAGAAAATCGGACAGCTTGGAGAGCCTGCTTAAAAGGTACGGAAGATCCGTATATATCACAAGCGAAAAGCTCAATTCGGAAATATTCAACGCTCTTGTGCAGCCGTTGAGATACAAAAACAAGATGTATGTTGCAGGCACAAATACCGAAATAGGTCTTGCCGAGGAAAACTATTATCTTTACATAGGTCCTGCTGACAAGGATTTGAGGAAAATGGGCTCTTCCGTGACTCTCTATACGGCAGACGGTAAAAGTTATGAGGTGCAAAAGAGCGAGAAGATATATAACGGCGAAAACGTTTGGTATATATGGGCGGTAATCAAGGAAAAGGTGGGCACTGAAATTTGAATGCAAACAATATAATTGATGAGGTCAAGGCGGCGGCAGCTGCGACGAGCGAGGTCAGTCATTTTCCCGTAAATGTCGTTGAGGCACATACGCTCAGGGGGAATATCCCGAAATTTGACGTAATACCGTGCATATGCATCGGAATTAAGTCGTTTGTCTACGGCGAATTATTGACGACTGACGCGGCAGACGGAGGGACTGTTATTTCCGGAACACGTCAGCATACAGGCTGTGTGAGTATAGGGATTTTTTTCGAAAAGACGTCACAGCCGAAGGAAATGTATAACCTGTTCAATATCCTTTGTTCGAAATTGCTGAGTGCGGATAATCAAAACCGAATTGTAAAAATTGAGCACGGCGGCGTTGAGTATGACAGAACCTATGACGCCCTTGTTCTTCGAGGAAATGTAACCGAAAGCACGATAGAGTAATATTAACAAAAATCTCCTGTGTTGTTGAGCACGGGAGATTTTTTTGTCAAAGAAGGCACTTTTTGGTATATTTACACAAAAGTCACTCGCAAAGTTCGTTCATTTATTGAATAAAATAGTCAAAGATTACTTGAATTTTTTTTGGGATTTTGATAAAATAATTAAGATAATGAATATAGAGGTAGTGTTTATGTCAAAAACCTATGTTAAAAAAGAAGAGAAAGAGCGTGCAGTACCGCTTTACCTTTTTCACGAGGGAAGTAACTCTCACGCTTATGAATATTTCGGCGCACACAGGAAAACGAAGAATTCTGTTGTTTTCAGAGTGTGGGCACCCGATGCCGAGGCTGTCGGTTTAGTAGGCGATTTTAACGATTGGGACGTAAAGGCAACACCTATGACTGCGCTTCCGAAATCGGGAGGAGTATGGGAGTGTGTAGTTGACGGCATAAAGCAGTTCGACTCATACAAATTTGCCATAACCGCAAAGTCGGGTAATATTGTTCTAAAATGCGATCCGTACGCTTTTCATTCCGAGACAAGACCCGGTACTGCCTCAAAGTTCTATGAAATTGAGGGTTGCCATGAGTGGAAAGACGATAAGTGGATTGAAAAACGCAATTCCTCAAACATTTATTCCTCTCCGATAAACATATACGAGGTTCACGCAGGCTCTTGGAAACAACACGAGGACGGTAATTTCTATTCATACAGGGATTTGGCGAACGAGCTTATCCCTTATGTTAAGAAAATGGGATATACTCACATTGAGTTTATGCCGCTTACGGAATATCCGTTTGACGGAAGCTGGGGCTATCAGGTAACGGGCTATTTTTCCGCAACCTCACGCTACGGCACACCCGAGGACTTGATGTATCTTGTTGACAAATGTCACGAAGCGGGTATCGGCGTTATTCTTGACTGGGTACCGGCGCATTTTCCGAAGGACGAGCACGGCCTTTATGAATTTGACGGCTCTCCGCTTTATGAATACGCGGACCCGAGAAAGGGCGAGCATTACGGCTGGGGAACAAGAGTATTTGACTTCGGCAGAAATGAAGTTCGCTCATTCCTTATGTCGAGTGCAACATTTTGGCTTAAAGAATTTCATCTTGACGGCATAAGAATTGACGCAGTAGCTTCAATGCTCTACCTTGACTATGACCGCAAGGACGGCGAATGGGTTGCAAATAAAAACGGCGGACGTGAAAATTTAGAAGCGGTTGAATTCTTGCAGACGCTCAACGAGCATATTTTTGCAGAATTTCCGCACGCTATGATGATTGCCGAGGAAAGCACCTCCTGGCCGATGGTTTCGAAGCCCGTTTATATGGGCGGACTCGGCTTCAATTTTAAATGGAATATGGGCTGGATGAACGATATTTTGCGTTACTTCAGTCTTGACGGCATACACCGAAAGTATAATCACGATTGCATTACTTTTTCAATGTTCTATGCTTTTTCGGAGAATTTTGTCCTTCCGATTTCACACGATGAGGTTGTTCACGGTAAATGCTCACTTATAAACAAAATGCCCGGCAGTTATGACGAAAAATTTGCGGGCGTCAGGGCGTTTGTAGGCTATATGATGGCTCATCCCGGTAAAAAGCTTATGTTTATGGGCTCTGAATTCGGGCAGTTTATCGAATGGAATTATGAAAAAGGACTCGATTGGCTGTTGCTCGGCTTCGATAAACATTGTCAGCTTCAATCATATTTCAAGGCAGTAAATGAATTTTATAAGAAAAACTCTCCTATGTGGCAGATTGATTATTCTTGGGAAGGCTTTTCGTGGATTTCATCGGACGACAGCGACAACTCGGTTATCGCTTTCAGAAGAATGGACGAAAAGGGCAAGGAAGTAATCGTTGTCTGCAACTTTACGAATGTTGAAAGGCAGGAATACAGAATAGGTATTCCGCACAAGGGTAAATATAAAATAGTATTCAACTCCGATGACGAGTGCTACGGAGGTACGGGCAAGGGAGACAAAGGTGTTATTCATACGGAAAGTATCAATATGCACGGATTTGAACAAAGTATTTCTCTTGATTTACCGCCTATGACGACAATTTATTTGAAAAAGACAAGATAAAATATATACTACCGAATATCTTTTCTTAAATCCAAGGAGGAATTTTTATGGCACGCAAAATGGAATGTATTGCGATGCTTCTTGCAGGCGGACAGGGCTCAAGACTCGGCGTACTGACCAAGAATATCGCCAAACCCGCAGTTCCCTACGGCGGTAAGTACAGAATTATCGACTTTCCGCTTTCAAACTGCGTAAACTCAGGTATAACGACTGTCGGCGTACTCACGCAGTATCAACCGCTTGAGCTTAACGATTATATAGGCAACGGTCAGCCGTGGGACCTTGACCGTGCGCACGGCGGAGTACATATGCTCTCTCCGTATCAGCAGATTAAAGGCATGGAGTGGTACAAAGGTACCGCAAACGCAATTTATCAGAACATAAACTTTATCGACCGTTATAATCCCGAATATGTCGCTGTGCTTTCGGGCGACCATATATACAAAATGGATTATAACAAGATGCTTGAATATCATAAAAAGAATAATGCTGCGTGTACAATCGCAATGCTTGAGGTTCCGTGGGAGGATGCAAGCCGTTTCGGTCTTATGGTGCTTAATGACGATAATTCAATCGCCGAATTTCAGGAAAAACCGAAAAATCCCACAAGCAATAAGGCGTCTATGGGCGTTTACATATTCACTTGGTCAAAGCTTCGTCAGTACCTTATCGACGATGAGAACAATCCGGAATCCTCCAACGATTTCGGACATGATGTAATTCCTGCAATGCACAATGCGGGGGAGAGAATGTTTGCATATCTCTTTGACGGCTATTGGAAAGACGTCGGAACGATAGACTCGCTTTGGGAGGCTAACCTTGACCTTCTCAATCCTAAGGTTGACCTTGATTTGTCGGACACAAGCTGGAAGATTTACTCAAAAACTCCCGTTGCGCCTCCGCAGTATATCGCACCGTGTGCAGATATTCAGAATTCAATGGTAGCCGAGGGCTCAAAGGTGTTCGGTCACGTTGACTATTCAATTCTCTTTGACAATGTTACGGTTGAAGAGGGTGCAAAGGTTCGTTATTCGATAATTATGCCCGGTGCTACAATTAAAGCAGGTGCGGACGTCGAGTATTCAATCGTTGCCGAAAATTCCGTTATAGGCGAAAAAGCGACTGTCGGCTCACGTCCCGAGGACAGTGAAAACAGAGCCGAGTGGGGTATTGCCGTAGTCGGAGCAAATGTCAATGTAGGTGACGGTGCAAAGGTTAATCCCAAAGAAATGATTGACTCGGACAGAGTAAAGGAGGCTGAGTGATATGACAGGGAAAAATATAGTAGGTATAGTATTTTCAAATTCATATGACGAGTGCCTTCCCGAGCTTACAGGCTTGCGGACAATGGGCTCTGTTCCGTTTGCGGGCAGATACCGTCTTATAGATTTCACTCTTTCAAATATGGTCAACGCAGGCATTGAAGATGTCGGCGTTATCACAAAGGCAAATTATCATTCGCTTATGGATCATATCGGAACAGGTAAGCCGTGGGATCTTTCAAGAAAGACAAAGGGGCTTATAATTCTTCCGCCGTATTCAACTGCCGAGCAGGGCGGAAATGACGATAAAATAGCTTCCTTAAAGGGTATTATGGGCTTTATCAACAGGGCGAACGAGGAATATGTTTTGCTATCGGACTGCAATACAATTTCAAACATTGATATTGAAGCGTTGACAGAGTATCATACCGAGAAAAATTCGGATATTACAGTTGTATATAAGCACGGTCAAATCCCGTCGCTTTCCGATGTTTTGGTGCTTGACCTCGACGAGGACGGCAAGGCAAAGCAGATTGACGTTACTCCCGTTACCAAAAAGACAGGTAACTATTCCTTGAGCGTTATGTTTATGAAGAAGTCCTTGCTTGAAAGGTTTATGAATGAGGCTATAAGCAAGAGATATACAGATTTCGAGACCGATTTAATTCAGCGCAATGTCGGGAAGCTCAATATTTACGGCTTTGAGGCAAAGGGCTATTCAGCTACGATTGACTCTTTAAGCACATATTTCAAGGCGAGTATGGAGTTGCTTGATATAAATAATTGTACCGAGCTTTTCAACAGCGAAAGACCTGTATATACAAAGACGAGAGACGATATGCCGTCAACCTACGGTATCGGCTCAAAGGTTAAGAACTCACTTGTAGCAAACGGTTGTATTATAGACGGAGAGGTTGAAAATTCAATAATTTTCAGGGGCGTCAGAATTGAAAAGGGCGCAGTTGTCAGAAATTCAATCGTTATGCAGGAGAGCTTTGTAGCTTCCGGCTCGTCGCTTGATTATGTTATAATGGATAAAATTGCGGTAATCACACCGAACAAGAATTTGTCGGGTGCGGAGAATTATCCGTTCTATATCGGAAAGGGAATTGTAATTTAACAAAAATTGTTACAATTAACTTTCAAAGTACGAAAATATGCAGTGGAGGAATGAATATGAAGGTTTTATATGTAGCGAGTGAAGCGTTGCCTTTTATGGCTTCGGGCGGACTCGGTGATGTTGCGGGCAGTCTTCCGCAGGCTTTGAGGAAAAGAATGGTAGGTTGCAGGGTTGTAATGCCTATGTACGACACCATAAAGCAGGAGTTAAAGGACAGTATGACCTTTATCACAAGCTTTACCGTTCCCGTTGCGTGGAGAAGGCAGTATTGCGGTGTGTTTGAAGCAAAATATAACGGAGTAATCTATTATCTTATTGACAATCAGTATTACTTTAAGAGAGATGGGATTTACGGTTATTATGATGATGCTGAGAGATTTGCTTTCTTCTCAAGAGCAGTTCTCGAGATGCTTCCGCACGTTGATTTCAAGCCCGATATAATTCATTGCAACGATTGGCAGTCGGCACTTGTACCCGTTTATTACAGCACAATGTACGCACAGGCTCCGGGCTATGAAAACATTAAAACCGTATTTACAATTCATAATATTCAGTATCAGGGAACATACGGAAAAGAGCTTATCCCCGAGGTGCTCGGTATTCCTGCGGAGTACACCTCGGTTGTCGAGTATGACAATGACGTAAACTTTATGAAGGGTGCTATCGAGTCGGCAAACAGAATTACCACCGTAAGCCCGTCATATGCAAATGAAATCCTTGACCCGTGGTACTCGCACGGACTTGACCCGATACTCAACGAGAGAAGCTGGAAATTGTCGGGCATACTCAACGGCATTGATGTTGACCTTTACAATCCCGAAACGGATAAGGATATATTCAAGACCTATTCGACGTCCGATTTTACATCGGGCAAGGCGAAAAACAAAAAGGCGTTACAGGAGCTTATGGGACTTCCCCAAAAGGCAGATACACCGCTTATCGGAATGGTAACAAGGCTTGTTTCGCATAAGGGACTTGACCTTGTAAAGGCTGTTCTTGAGGAGCTTATCGTCACGACCGACGTACAGGTTGTGGTTCTCGGTTCGGGCGAATGGCAGTACGAGGAATTCTTTAAGGATATAGCTCGCCGTCATCCCGATCAGGTTGCAATCAATCTCGGCTTTAATCCTCCGCTTTCAAAGAAGGTATATGCAGGCTCTGATATGTTCCTTATGCCGTCGCAGTCTGAACCCTGCGGACTTTCGCAGATGATTGCGCTTCGTTACGGCTCTGTTCCGATTGTTCGTGAAACAGGCGGACTTCGTGACAGTATTCAGGACTCGGGCGACGGAGAGGGCAACGGCTTTGTATTCTCAAATTACAACGCACACGATATGCTTCACACCATACACAGAGCGATTGACGGCTATCAGAACAAAAAGGGCTGGAAGATACTTGTTAAGCGTGGTATGGAATGTGATTATTCATGGGGCAAGTCGGCAAATGAGTACATTAAGCTCTATAAGGACCTTTTGAAAGAATAAAAGAATAACAGATACAACAAAACCCACTGCTCATACAGAACAGTGGGTTTATTTTTGCACAATGTATTTTTGAGCTTAAACAGCAAGCAAATTTTCGATTGCCTTAATATAAATTTCCACGGCTTCTTCCATTTCGGAAACAAGGATAAACTCGTCTGCGCCGTGGATACGATAGTCTTTTCCGATTTTTTCGGGACCGAACGCAATGATATTTTTCAATGATTTTGCATAAGTTCCGCCGCCGATTACCATAGGCTTGTTTTCGGTGTCGCCCGTAACATCAACATACGCTTGATACAAAGCATTAACCAACGGAGAATCGCTCGGATAGAATAACGGATTGCCGATTTCCTCGATTTCGATATATCCGTTTTCGTCCTCCAAATTACCCTCTAACCGCTTCAAAATATCATCTTTCGTAAAGGTCACGGGAACACGAATATCAATAGTGCAGGATATAACTCCGTTTTCGGTTTTGACAATTCCGTTGCAGAAAGTCAGCTCACCGAACTCGTCGGATATTTTAAGTCCGACACCCGAGCCGTCGCAGGCAGTTCCGATATGCTTGTTGTAAAATTTGACAAAATCGTCCTCGAAGCCTGCCTTTTCAAGACATTCCATAGTAACACCCGCCGCATTTACGCCGAGAGTAGGTGTGCTTGCGTGTGCAGGTACGCCTTTTGCGTAAATTGTAAGCTGATTTCCGTTTTCTGTTATTCTGTACTCTTGTAATTTTGTCTCGGAAAGCGCTTTTTTAAGCCTTTCTTTAAGGCAATCCTCTGTCGGTATTACAGTCATGCAGTTATCGCATACCGCATTTGAAACAAAGCCGCCGTCCATAGATATTATTTTTGTGCTTTTTGAGTATGCTGTCATTGTCATATGACCTTTTTCGCCGTGTATGCACGGAAAGCTTGCGTCGGGGGTAAAGCCGCAGGACAATTCCTCCGAAACCTCGTTATAATGCTCCATACATTTAGAGCCCGTCTCCTCGTTACAGCCCATAATCAAACGAACACGCTTATTGAGTTTTGCACCTGAGTCACGAAGGAATTTCATAGCATATAAAGCCTCAATAACAGGACCTTTGTCATCAGTTGTGCCACGACCGTATACGCAGTCGCCCTCACGAGTGAGTTCAAACGGGTTATAACTCCAATCACCGCCGACGGGAACAATGTCTAAATGACCCGCAATACCGACAATTTCCTCGCCCTCGCCCATTTCGGCATAACCGCAGTAGTTGTCAAGGTTAACGGTCTTAAAGCCTAAAGATTTTGCAATTTCAAGTCCTGCTTCAAGAGCCTTTGCAGGACCTTCTCCGAACGGCTTATCCTCGGACGGAGTGCCGAGCGTTGAGTCAATCGCAACCAACTTCCCGAGATTTTCAAGCATTTCGTCAGACAGAGCGTGTATCTGTTCCCTTATATCCATAATTATATCCTCCGATATATCATTTCAAAGTAATTTACAAAAATCACAGCATCATTATCATACCACAAAGCGATATTTAATACAAATATCCTTTTGTGCACCAAAAAGGTCACATCAATTATTGCATAATATGCTTACGGCTACAAATCAAATTTGAGGTGAGCGTTATGTTAGATGCGAGTCAAATCAAAATAATCGAGCCTAAAGAGCTTGTGGAAATGTGTAAGCTTGATATGGTAAATGCGTTAAAGCTTTATGAGGATTAGAAAATTTCACTATTATTTGGTCGAAAATGAAAAATATATTGCTCAAAAGAGTTGAAAATGCCGTGTTTTGTACAAATTGCTAAAAAGTGTACAGTAAATTTTTTACAAAAACACAGTCGATTTTTTATTGACATATAAAAGTAAATATGATAATCTAATAGTGATAACGGGGTCTGCAAAACGCAGACCTTATTTTGCTTTACGGAGGTATTCATAATGAAAAATTTAGGGTATTATAATGGCAAATACGATGAAATCGAGAATATGCAAATCCCGATGCTTGACAGAGTTTGTTGGTTTGGCGACGGCGTTTATGACGCAACCTATGCTCATAATCATATCGTTTTTGATATGGACGCACACCTTACAAGATTTTATAACTCTGCAAAGCTTCTCGGTATGAATATTCCGATTGAGCGTGACGAGCTTGACAAACTGCTCAGAGAGCTTGTCAGAAAGGTTGACGACGGAGATCAGTTTGTTTATATGCAGGTTACACGTGGAAACGGACTTCGTGGTCACATTTATCCCGAAAATATGCAGGGCAATTTGTGGATTACGCTTACTCCCTGTCATGTTGCGGATACATATAAGCCGATTGACGTTATTACATATGAGGATAAGAGATTTCTTTATTGTAATTGTAAAACGCTTAACCTCATTCCGTCCTGCCTTGCAGCTACCGCAGCTGACAGAGCAGGATGTCAGGAGGCAATTTTCCACAGAGGCGATTTAGTTACCGAGTGCGCACACTCAAACGTATCAATATTTAAGGACGGCAAGGTTATCACGCATCAGCTTGATGATATGGTGCTTCCGGGTACGGCAAGAATCAGACTTCTCGCATTTGCAAAGAAGCTCGGATACGGCGTTGAGGAAAGAGATTACACACTCGACGAATTGATGTCGGCAGATGAGGTTGTTGTTCATTCGACAGGCTCTTTCTGTATTCCCGTTAAGACGGTTGACGGTAAGAGCGTAGGCGGAAAAGCTCCCGAAATGCTGAAAACAATTCAGGACGCTTTAGTTAAAGATTTTGAGGAGCAGTGTAAAGCATAATGAACAGGACGGAGCTTACTAAACTTAATGTCGGCTATAACCTCGACTGGCTTATGAACCTTGACCCGAGAGGCTACGGCGTTTGCAGAATTCTTTATGACGGAGCAATTAAATACACAGGTAAGCCCTTGTCGCTCAACGGAGCAGAGGGACTTGTGGAGAATATAAAAAAGGGCGAAAAGGTCTTTATTTTAACTGGCTTTATACTTCTTCCGTGGAATGAGGCGGAAACGGACGGAATTATTTCGTCAACCGTTTTTTCACGGTTTATAATAAGAGCCTTCGGCGCAAAGCCTGTTATGATTGTACCCGAGCAATGCGAAAAGGCAATTAAGGCTATGAGCGAGGTGTTGGGGGTCAATGTTACATACGATATTGACAATATCCCCGACAATACTATTTGCATTGTTCCCTTTACAAAGGATAAGGGCAAGGAGGACGAGCAAACCGCAGAGATACTTTCTCACGGCTTGCCCTGTGCAATTATTTCAAATGAAGCGCCGGGAAGAAACAAAAACGGTTATTATCACAATGCCATCGGTGTAAATACAACAGATGTTGAGGCAAAATACGACGTTCTTTTCAGGGAATGTCAAAAGAGAGGCGTATATAATCTCTCTATCGGCGACCTCGGCAATGAGCTCGGAATGGGCGCTATCGAGGAGCATATAAGAAAATATATTCCTTATGCCGAGGAGGGCGGCTGCAAGGCAGGAACGGGCTTCGGCATTTTGGCTGATACCGCTGCCGACAACATAATTACCGCAACCGTAAGCGATTGGGGTATGAACGCTCTTATGGCTTGTACGTCATTCCTTTTGGGCGATGTAAGCCTCTTTCATACGGAGGAAGAGGAAGCGGCGGTAATGGACGCCGCTGCGAAAGCAGGTATGCTTGATATGTACGGCGAGGCAAGACCGTATATCGACGGTATCGGCAAGAATATTGTTTTGCCTATGATTTCTCTTATGCGAGGACTTATTGACTATCCCCACACGGTTGAAGATAAGACTGCTGCGTGGTTTGAAACAACAATTAAAAAAGGGTATTTCAAATGATGTATTCATTTTTGCAAAACGGCGACAGCGCTGTTACTGTACAATTTCAAAATGAAATAAGTAAAGAGGTCAATTCACAGGTAACTGCTCTTTGCGACAGGCTTGAAGCAAAGCATATCGACGGAGTTATTGAGCTTGTGCCGACCTTTGCGTCATTAACTGTCTTTTATGATTGCTCGATAATCAGCTCAAAGAAGCTCAAAAAGAAAATCGAGGCACTCATAAGGGACGGCGAAAGCCATGCAAAGAGCACGGCGAGAGTTTGGAATATTCCCGTGTGCTACGATGACGAGTTTGCATTGGATATGGAGACGGTATGCAGCCACACCAAGCTTACAAGGGAAGAGATTATTACAATCCATACATCAAAGCCTTATTTGATTTATATGCTGGGCTTTTTGCCGGGCTTTGCTTATCTCGGCGGTATGGACGAGAGGCTTTTCACTCCGAGATTGAAAACTCCGAGACTTGAAATATTCGAGGGCGCTGTCGGTATCGGCGGAGAGCAAACGGGTATTTATCCCATTGCGTCGCCCGGCGGTTGGCAGTTGATCGGCAAAACCCCCGTTAAGGTATTTGACAAATCAAAGAAGTCGCCCATATTATACAGAGCAGGCGATTATATAAAGTTTTTCAGTATCGATAAGGCGGAATATTCGGAAATTGAAAAGCAGACTGCAAGCGGCACCTATATTCCTACGGTCAGCGAGGTTGAATTATGATAGAGATTATGTCGGCAGGTATGCTGTCAACCATTCAGGATTTAGGCAGATTCGGAGTAATGAAGGACGGCTTTACTCAAGGCGGTGTAATGGATGCCTATTCAACAAGAATTGCAAACAAGCTTTGCGGAAATGACGCAAACGCCCCCGTTATTGAAATGACAATGCTCGGTATAACGGCTAAATTTACCGAGGAGCATATTTTTGCAATTTCGGGCGGACGGTTTGACATTTCCTTGAACAGCAAACCAATCAGAACAAACAAGGCTTACTCGGCAAAGGCAGGGGACGTTTTAAGCATTAAGACTGCGAAGCAGGGCTTGAGATGCTACCTTGCGGTTGCAGGCGGCTTTGATGTTCCGCTGTTTATGGGAAGTGCCTCAACGAACCTTAAAATTAACGTCGGCGGATTTGACGGCAGAAAGCTCAAGGCAGGGGATACCGTTAAAGTCGGCAAGGCTTCTAAGCTTAAAAATATCGAAAAGCGAGAGCTTGCCGAAAACACCTATGACAGAATTGTAAAAATCAGAGTCGTATTAGGGCCTCAGGAGGATATGTTTTCCGAGAACGATTTGGCACTGTTTTCAAATCAGCGATACACCGTTACATCAGACTTTGACAGAATGGGTATCAGGCTTTGGGGCATTGCCTTGCGTGGAAAGGAAAAGCTTGAGATTATTTCCGACGCCATAACCTTCGGCTCAATACAGATTACAAATTCGGGAATGCCGATTATACTAATGGCAGACCACCAAACAACAGGCGGCTACGCAAAAATCGCAACTGTAATAGGCGCAGATTTGCCGAAGCTTGCACAGGTTAAATCGAACGACAAAATCAACTTTGAAATTATTGATGTTGATACTGCCGAAAAGATAGCAAATAAGCAGAAAAAGTATATTGACAGGTTATTTTAGGAGTGGCTATGGACTATTCAAATATGTTACCTCAAGAGGTTAAAAAGCTTATAAGAAAAGGTGAAATAGATTTTCAAACATCGGGTATGTGCAACGGCTACGCACAGGCTAATCTTTGCATTTTGCCAAAGGACTATGCGTTTGACTTTTTGCTGTTTTGTATGCGCAATCCTAAGCCTTGCCCGATTTTGGAGGTCGGCGATGTCGGCTCAAAGCAGTTCAGAATAATGGCGAGCGAGGGCGACGTCTGCAAGGATTTCCCGAAATACAGAATTTGGAGAAACGGCGTTCTTGAAAAAGAAGTTACGGACATAACGGACTATTGGCAGGATGATTTTGTGTATTTCCTTATCGGCTGCTCATTTAGCTTTGAAAGTGAGCTTTTGGAGGCTGATGTTCCCGTAAGGCATATTCAGGAAAACAAAAACGTACCTATGTTTAATACGAATATCAAGCTTCAGTCAGCCGGAAAATTTCACGGAAATATGGTTGTGTCGATGCGTCCCATTCCAAATGATTTGGTTGTTAAAGCTGTCAATGTTACAGCCTCTATGCCAAGAGTTCACGGTGCACCGATACAAATCGGAAATCCCGAGGCAATAGGCATAAAGGACGTTACAAAGCCCGATTACGGCGACAGCGTAACGATAAACGAAGGGGAAATTCCGGTGTTCTGGGCTTGCGGAGTCACGCCTCAAAATGCTGTAATGCAAACGAAGCCCGAAATTGCCATAACACATTCTCCCGGTCATATGTTTATAACCGATGTGAAAAATGTTAACTTGAAGTATTAGGTGATTATATGTATAAGATCAATTTGAATTGCGATTTAGGCGAGGGTGCTGCGTTTGATAACCAGATTATCCCTTTGATAAACAGCGCAAATATTGCCTGCGGATTTCATGCGGGCGATCATGCTATTATGGAAGCCACGGCAAGGCTTTGCATTGATAACAATGTTGATATAGGAGCTCATCCGGGTTATCCCGACAAGGAAAATTTCGGCAGAACAAATCTTGATGTAACACCGGAGCAGGTTTACGACTATACCTTAACTCAATTAAAGGACTTGGGGGATATAGTCGGAAAGGACAAAATAGTTCACATTAAGCCGCACGGTGCTATGTATAATCAGGCAGCTAATAGCAAGGAGCTGTCGGACGCAATAGTAGCCGCAATTACCGATTACAATAAAAATCTGATTTTGATGGCACTTTCAGGCTCTCAAATGATAAAATCGGCAAGGGAAAAGGGCTTGAAATATGCAAGCGAGGTCTTTGCCGACAGAGCATACGAGGCTGACGGCTCACTCAGAGCGAGGTCGCTTGAAAACTCAATGATTACAGATGAAGACTTGGCTGTTGAGCGAGTAATTAAAATGGTAAAAACAGGAAAGGTCGTTGCTTATACGGGCGAGGAAATTGGCATTGAGGCTCATTCCGTTTGTGTACACGGCGACAGCGAAAAGGCATTTACATTTGTAAAAAAGCTCAATGAGGCTTTTTCACAAAATGACATAAAAACAGTAGGTTTGATCGAGGCGATAAAATAATGGAGCACCGTACTTATTTGAAAATTGATTTGAACAGGCTTGAGCATAATTTCAACAGCGTGCGTAACAAGCTTCCGAGCGACGTTAAGGTTCTCGGCGTAATCAAGGCTAATGCATACGGTCACGGAGCTGTTGAGATAGGTAAGTTCCTTGACGATAAATGTGACTTTTTCGGAGTTGCGTGTATCGAAGAGGCGATTGAGCTCAAACGGGCGGGAATTAAAACGCCGATACTGATTTTGGGCAGAGTATTTCCGTTTGATATTGAGGCTGCGGTTAAATATGATATAAGAATACCGATTTTTTCATATGCCGATGCAGCTGCCCTTTCCGAAGAAGCGGTTAAGCAAAAAAAGAACGTACCGTTTCATTTTTGCATTGATACGGGAATGAGCAGAATAGGCTTTCAGGTCAATGAAGAAAGTGCCGATATTTGCAAACGCATAACAGAGCTTCCAAATATCTTTGCCGAGGGTTTGTTTTCTCACTTTGCGACTGCTGACGAAGCGGATTTGTCTAAGGCGGTTGAGCAAAGAAATAAATATAAAAGCTTTTGCGATATGCTCGGCGACAGGGGAATTGAAATACCGATTAAGCATCTTAACAACAGCGCAGGTATTATGAATTTCGACGAGTATTTTGATATGTGCAGAATGGGTATTATCACATACGGCCTTTATCCGTCGGAGGAGGTTGACAAGAGCCTGCTCGACATTGAGCCGATAATGAGCTGGTACACAAAAATTTCTCATATCAAGGTGCTTGAGCCCGAAAGAGAGATTTCATACGGCGGCACTTACAAAACCGATAAGCCGACTAAGGTTGCGACAATTCCGATAGGCTATGCCGACGCCTTCCCACGCTGCCTATCGAACAAGGGAAAGGTCATCATAAACGGAAAATACGCAAAAATACTCGGCAGAGTTTGTATGGATCAATTTATGGTGGACGTCAGCGATATTGATTGCAATGTAAATGATGAGGTCGTTATAGTCGGTACTCAAAAGGACGCCCATATTTCAATGGAGGAGCTGTCAAACAGCGCTTATTCCTTTAACTATGAGCTACCCTGCAGAATACCTGCCCGTGTAAACAGGGTGTATGTTTATAACGGCGAAACGGTAAAGGACGTCGGACTTGTATAAACTAAAGGCGCTAAAGTCGGCGTGTCCGAAATTTAATAAAGCAGATTTATAATGTTACACAGAGACTCAAGGATTTTATTCTTGGGTCTTTTGTTTTCTGCGGCATTATGATATAATTGTATAAAACATAAGAAGAAAGGGCTTAAATAATATGGATAACAAATGGATATATAAGGTTGCGGGCGGTAATGCTACAGATGTGGCGGTGTCGCTTATAATGGCAGCAATATTTACTGCTGTTGCGGTGGCAACGCACGGAGTAATCTTTATTTTGGCTTTAGCGATAATAATGATAATAATCACTCTTGCGGTTATTTACCGAGTTTTGTTTGTAAAGCTGTTGATAGGCGAGGACTCATTTTGTCATTGCAGAGCACCGTGGGATAAAAAGGAATACAAATATATCGATATTTCAGAGGCTTGGGAAAGCACGGGAAATTCAACAAACGGTGCAGGAGCTTGCTTTTTTAATTACAGAACACCGAACGGCGAAGTAAAGAAATTTTCGTTCAGACCATATCAATATGATGAAATAGTGTTTTTGCTTGAGAAAATAGACAAGGATTATTTCAACGAAACAGAAGATGAAGAAGATGAGTAATGAACAAAGATACATAATTGACGGTAAGTTTTACGGAGTGTTTCCAATGATTTTTGCCTCGGCAGTCAGCATAGTATTTTTAACTTTGGCTGTTGACCAATTAAGAGGCGGAAACGGTAAGATCTTTGTTGTAGGGCTTATGTTTTTGGCAGGCTTTATTTTGTCGTTGTTTGTTTCAATTCCGCTGATAAACAGGTATTTTTACTTTAAGGTGTGTGTCAGAGAGAATGATTTCTATATTCGGACAACTCCGTTTAACGAAAAGACATACAGATATTCAGAGGTAAAAAACGCAAAAACAGAGCTGAAAACATCAATGAGAAGAGGCAATGTGGTCTATGTTTATTATTTCTATTTCACGGACTGCGATGGAAAAGAACATAAGTTTCAGTTTGACAAAGCTGTACACGAAAAAGAAATAAATGCATTAAAAAATCGAATAAATGAAAAAAATCTCACTCAGTAAAGAGTGAGATTTTTATTGCATATTGAAATTTACAATCTATTTCGGAATAAGCAAAAAAATCAACGCTTGTTTATTAGCCGGAATAAATTATACGACATTTTCAAAAAAATGCTTTTTAAGTATTGAAAAAACAAATAATCAGGATATATAATAGGAAAAAACTTATGGGAATGAACAAGGATGAAACAAATCTCAATGCTCAACGGCGAGCCTATAAAAAGTATTGTTAAATTCTCGCTGCCGATTATGGCTTCGTCGCTTTTGCAGTACAATTACACATTGGTTGACAACATACTTGTCGGTCGGTATGTCAGTACGGACGCTCTTGCGGCTGTCGGCGGAGTCGGCTCGATAAATTCCTTTATTATCGGTGCGGCACTCGGTCTTACAAGCGGATTTACAATCCCCGTAGCACAGGCATTCGGGGCAAAAAATCAGGAAAAGGTCAACCGATATGCAGGAAGCAGTATCGCAGTATCATTTCTGCTCGGACTTTTGCTCGTCGTAATCGCACACATCATTTCCACACCGCTTTTGAAGCTTATCGGAACGCCCGATGAAATTCTCGGACTTTCCGCCGCTTATGTGAACATCCTTTATTTCGCAATTCCCTTTCAAATGCTTTCGAACAATTTTACCGCAATTTCAAGGGCGGTAGGGGAGAGCAGAAAACCGCTTTTTTACTTTATAATAAGTATTTTTGTGAATTTCGTCCTTGATTTACTGTTTATTACGGTATTCCATTGGAGCGTTGAGGGTGCTGCTCTTGCAACGCTTATTTCACACATTACCGCAGCTGTGCTTACGGGAAATTACATTTTAAGGCACAACAAAAGCATAAATATTTCAAAAGAAAATCTCAAGCCCGATATAAAAACAGCACTTGCACAGCTGAAATTGGGAATACCCGTTTCTCTTCAGTTTACCGTAACCTCAATAGGCTCAATGTTTTTGCAAAGTGCGGTAAATTCATTCGGCACAGCTACCATTGCAGGCTTTACCGCAGCAGGCAGGGTCGAAAATCTCGCCAACATACCGTTAAGCGGACTCAGCGTAGGCACACAGACCTTTGTCGGTCAAAATTACGGTGCAGGGAATTACGACAGAATTGTAAAATCGGTCAAAAAAATATTTATACTCAATATACTTCTTTCGCTTGTTTTAAGCGGGGCGTTGCTTTCTGTCGGTATGCCGATTGTAAGGCTGTTTATGACAGAGCCTGACAAAGAGGTTTTGTTTGCGGCACATAAGTACCTTATTGCAACGGCAGAGTGTTTCAGCCTTGTTGCGGTGCTGTTTGTTTTAAGAAATACCCTGCAAGGCTTGGGCTTTACATATGCAAATGCGGTTGCAGGTGCCGGCGAGCTGATAGGAAGAATAGCGATAGCTCTTATCTTTACTCCGCTTATCGGCTTCAATGCAGTATGCTATGCGGCACCTGCGGCGTGGTTACTTGCGGATCTTCCCCTTGCAATCATATATTTGAAAAAGCAGAAAAAATTCAAGGCGTTGGCTCTGGCGGAAGAAAATAAAAAGTGTAGTTTATCCGACGAAAACGGATTGAATTTATAAGCGTTCAATGACAGTCTTGAATTGAAAATTGATAAAAAAATCTCACTCCGTAAAAAAGAGTGAGATTTTTTTGCAAGCTCAATTATAGGCTCATTTTTTGAACGCTTCATATTTGCCCTCCGTTTCAAATAATATATCACTCCCTTTGCACCGTTTTTCGTGCATTGCAATTTTAAGAGTCTTAGAAAACGGTTGAATTTTAACTCCGTTTATTATGCAAAATCACACTTCAGACTTGTGCAAAAAGCGCAAAAATATCACCGCCCGAAAGAGATTGACTTAGATTAATATTTTTGTTACTATTACATTAAATAAGTTAGCGTTTAAATAAAATTGTATGTAAAAACGATTGACGAAAATACGCAACCACTACTAAGTCCTTAAGCAATTCAAATAAGTGGTGTCATTATGTTTTATGTGATAAGACTTGTTATAGCATGTATTGCAATTTTGCTTGCATTGCTTTTTACAAAACGTACTAAAAATAGAAAACGCATTGTCGCTATTGTACTTGTTATGGTTGCGGTTTTATATCAGCTTTCTGTTGTTTTTTCGACAACTATTAATAATGTATTAAATTCTATAACTATTGCTTTTTCAAAATGGAAGTTAAGGTGGTGATAGAATGTTGGTTCAGTTGTTGAGCTTAACTTTAATTCCGATTATAATATCAATATTATTTTTTATTGTTGGCAAAGAAAATGATAAGAAAATATTGCTTAACACAAAAAGGGATTACATTGTTATTAAAGCTCCAAAAGCTTTCCCCATTGTATTTGTAATTGCTATACCTATGTTGGCATATTTCACAATATTGGCTTATCAGCAGGAAGAAAAGTTTTGTATTTTGTTTTTTGGTTTATTGGTATTATTCTGTATAGTTTTTTTACTGTATTTTATAATATGGAAAATCGACTTCTATAAAAGCAAAGATTATTTTATTTACCATACTATATTCCGAAAAGCACAGAAAATATATTATTCCGATTGTGAAAAGTTTATTTGGAGCAGACAAGGCGATTCTTTTAAGATTAAAACAAAATCAGGGAAATCCTTTTATGTTTCTATGTATGCGAATAACTACGAAGATTTACGAGTTAAAATGCTTCAATCAAAAGTTAAAGAGATAATTAGAAACAAGAAAAATTAGAGGTTAAAATAAAATATGTTTGACAAATTATCTGTTGATAAAAAATTCGAAGCTATTGATAAGTTAAAAGAATCTACAAATCTTGATGATAACGATTGGATGATGTTGTCCGTTTTATCAAACGACGAAAGTCAAGAAATTCGTTTGGAAGTCAGCGAGGTGTTGGCTTTGTTTCCGACAATTGAGAGTGAGAAAATATTGTTAAATCTTCTGACTGATTCTGATTACCTTGTCCGTGCCTCTGCCTGCGACTCGTTATATTTTAGTCTTTCGCAGGAAACTCTGAAAAAGCTTAAACTAATGACAAAAGACAGCAGATATTTAGTCAGAGGGTATGCGGTATTAAGCATAGGAGATATTCAGAAAAATATTAAGGTTAATAAAAAATCTACAATTGAATTTTTGAAAACTCTCGAAACCGAAGAAAAAAGTCGGTGGGTTAAAATTGCTGTATATCGCTCTTTGTTTATTTTAGAGGAAGTCTCTTATATTGATAAACTTATTTGTGCCATAAATGATACAAATTATAAGAATCGCAGTTTTGCATTGAGCTTAATTAAGCAATTACTTGACGATAATGTATTATTTGATTTTAATATGCTTAATCAAACAGCGCAAAACAGGCTGGCGATTGAAAAGAACTTACCGATAAAACAAAAACTTTATGAAGTTATAAGGTCGGCAGAATGTCATATATAGAATAACACAGATAAAGTTTACAGTACCGAAAACTATAATTGATGTGGTTAGGAGTAAATAATGATGCAAATGCCTGATTATATAGCTTTGCTATTTATGGGAATTATTATTTGTGTATGTGTTGCTTTTATTATATTTATTGATTTTTCTAAGATTATATACAAGATTGCCCATGTTAAAAAGCCAAAGGATTATGAGGAAAACTTAAAGTTGATAAAAAGTCCGGAATATAAAAGACATAAAAGAAGATGGATTTTATTCTTTTCGCTTAATGCGGTCATATATGCTTTTGCTTTTTTTGTTACATTTATTATCTCTAAAAATACTTTGTTGGCAATGTTTTTAGGAATGATATTTGCTGCATGCGGATTTGGAATAATGAGCAATAAAGAGCGCAAAGAATTAGAGAGAATTAAAGCGAATAAATAACACAGAGGGGATGCTTGGGTGAAACGATGAAAAAATATGTTAAACTGCTAGTTAACGGCAAATATAATGATTTGTTTATTTTGTTAAAAAATAATAAATTCGTATATTCATTAGATAATATTTCCATAATTTTCCCAGAAAAATATAACATGAATGTTTTTTGCTATTTGTTATATGTACTTTCTATATACCATGAATTAGATTTTTATATTTTAATTTGCGATTTCTTAATGTTTAAGAATGTTTGGACATCAGATACATTTGGTTTGATTAGATGGTTTTTAGATGTTGCTTTAAAAGAGTATCCTAATAATGGTAAAATTGCTGAATGGATTATCAGTGTATTTGAAATGAATCCTGATTCGCCTTATACTAATGATGAACTAACATTGATAAAAGAATGGTCGTCTAATAGTGAGTAACACAGAGGACAGTTCCCTGTGTTCCAAAGTAGCAATGGAGAATATTTTATGCAGATTATAAATTGTTCAATTTCGCTGTGCTTTAGTCCAAAGCGTTATGATGTATTTTCAATAGAGAAACTCTTGAAAGAAAAGAATATTGAATATTTTTGGGAGAATTTTCCGCTGTATGCAGATGAGGTAAGTTTCGGCGTCGCTAAAGTGTCCTTTGATACATTAGATGTTAATGCTGTTGTTGAAAGTGCCTTGGAACAACTGAAAAATAAGACGGATATTTTGAAAGAAATTTTGTCTCAATTTGAAGGTGATATTGTTGTCGGCGTTTGGTTTACCCCCGGGGAAACTTTTCCTATAATTAAGTTCAATCCGTGTGTCTTAAAAAAATTATCTGATTTAAACGCTGAATTTTATATCGACATTTTATAACACAGAGGACAGTTTCCTGTAATTAAAGCAATGTAGGTTTATTTTGAGGCGTTTAAATGATAAAATTCCCTGATTATGACAGGAAAGCGTTTGAGGTTACACGGGATAAGCTATATTATTCTGAAATAAAAGAGTGTTACAAATTCACTTATAAGCTTTTCGGGAAAAGAATTACTGCTTTGTTTATTTCAACCGAAAAAGGAGATAAGCCCTGTTCTTTATTAAACATAACAACTCGCAGGTCGAAAAAGAATATTAAGCACAGGATTTATTTTGATTGTGTTGACGAAGCTTCATGTGCTACGGCTGACTATGTTATAGATAAAGTGAATAATTGTGCAAAATAAAAGTGTGCGTATAAGTAACAATCTCGATATCATTACTACTATAAAATATTTGGAGAGAATTATGGATATTAAATTTGAAAATAGGATTATTGATGATTTTATAATAGATGAAAAACGAGAACGTGCAAAATATATGCTTCGTTCAAAAAAACGTTATGATTTTATTTGGCGGATTAAGAAGGATATAATTAAGAACCCATATAATGAATTACTGACGGTATCATCATGGAAGGACGTTGCAGAAATTTTAAGCTTTTCATCTAATGAAAAATGCTATGTTATGTCTGCCTTTGATAAAACTATCGACGGAAAAATATTTGAAAATTATACTGCTCTCTCTAATGTCGTTTTTCATGGAGTTGGACTTATCTTTTATTATGAAAAGAATGTATTATATTTCGAAGGTGCTCCTGAGAATAGTAAATCTTTTAGATGTGTAATTAGCAACACATGAAACAGTTGAAATGTATATACCGCAAATATTGCAGATATTGCATATCTTGCATTATAATTGTTTCTCACTCGGAAATGTGCTGAAGCAATGGGTATCAAAAGGCGGGGATTGAATAAAAATGAAAAATTATAAATGTAAAAAAAGTTATGTTATATTTACTGTACTTGGGTGTTTGGCAGTCTTGATTCCTTTTTGCATAATATCATTTGTTATCGACAAGACAAGCACGGCTCGGTTTGTATGGCCCGTACTTGTGCTTATATATATAATGTTTTCTCTTGTGCCTCAGGTTAAAACTGTTTACAAAAATCCGACGGAGGTACACGATGATTATGTTCAGTTCCCGTATATGCGAGGAGTATATGATGTTAAATACAGAGATGTCCGTGAAATAAAATATTCTGCACGCACGGGCAAGCCTCTTCACGGAGGTATGACGCTAATGTTGCGTGACGGGTCAAAGGTCAGCATACCGAATGTTTATGACGGATTTCCCGAATTGAGCAGAACGGTTATAGACAGAATCAAAAGAGACAATCCACACGCAATTGTTGACGAACGAGCAAACAGATATCTGTACAGTGATGAAAAATAATGTTTTTAGAAGTATATTATGATTTTTATAGTTATCAGAATTATTGTTTTGTCACTTGTCTTGTTCTTGCTTTTGAAAAAAGATAAGGTTAACAAAAGTAAGACTAAAAAGATTGTTATAATTGCAGTAAGCGTTGCGTTATTTGTTGTTTCGGCTCTAATTCCTTTTGAAAATTTATTTGTAACTTTTTCAACTCCCGAAGCGTCATATAAATATCATAATCAGGGAACGCCCATAATATGTGTGGAAGGGGGGAATACTGATTTGGTTGTCGGACAAAAAGGGGACAGCTATATTTACAATATCGCTCCGAAAACTGCGAGTGGGTGGAAATTAGGAATGGGATATGAACTGAAAAACATTTATCAATCAATTGATTCGGCAAATAAAAATTTAATAAATGTATTCCGATATAAAAATACAAATGAGTTCTATTTGGTTGTGACGAATATCGAAGGAGAAAGCTTGTCGGTACACGATAATTTGAATTCTGCGTTTGTTTTATCGGAAAAGACGGATAAAAACGGAAGCGCAAATGATTATGTGTATTATACATATATCAATGCTCTAGACAATAATTATGTTCTTAGCTTGAATGATATTGATATTTCTTTAGGCGAATTAGCGTTGAAAGATGTATAAAAGTAATACAGAGTCAGTTCTGTGCGCAGATTGTTTGCGACTGTAAATCTAATTAACAAGCAAATTGAAAAAATCTCACTCAGCCAATTTGAGTGAGATTTTTTGTTGCATATTGAATTTTGAAATGCATTTCTGAAAAAGAAAAAACCTGCGAAAACGCCGTGTTTACGCAGGTTTTGGAGCTGTCGGATGCACTCGCAACTTCGTCCAACTGAGCCGTTTGACAAGGTTATAAAGAAAAAATAAAAGGCAGAGATTATCCCTGCCCTTGGAGCTACTGGTCGGACTCGAACCGACGGCCTGCGCATTACGAAACAGATGAAAAAATGTGAAATACACTCAAAACAACCATTTCTTTTATACATTGAAATGACTGTTTTTTTAACATATTTAGGAGCGTTTTATATTTTAAGCGGTAAATCTTGCGACTTTGCCCCACGGCGGAGTTACTTTTTCGTTGTTTATCAACCAAAGGACAGGAATATCATTTGCAAGTTCTTCTTTGGGAAACGGAGCATAACCGTCAGTTAAAATGATGATGCAGTTTGGCTTTTTCTCTTTCATATACTGATTGACATACTTAAAAATGATTTGAAAATTCGTTCCGCCTCCGCCGGCAGGTTTTATATCAATAAATTCTTTAAATGACGAAAATGGCTTCGGGTCAATAATTGCCGCATCAAAAAAACCGAGCCATCCTTTCAATTTTCCGTCATATTGGTCAATAGCACCTTTAATTTCGGAATAGGCAGTGGTCATATCATTGTCAGAAATCGAACCGGAGGTATCTATGAAAAACAAAATATCATTAACTTCATCATTTTTGCCCATTTCGTTAAAATCGGGAAGGAAGAACGGACTGTCTTGAAATCTTCTGTCCGGTGGAGAAAAGGAATAATCGCAAATTTCTTCCTGAATAAAATCATTCAATATCGTTCTCCAGTCTGTTTGCGGTTTCTTTAATTTTTCAAGCATGCGCTGTGCAAACATAGGAAGCGTTCCTCTGTTATTAGAGGAATCACGAACTTTAATAGCCTCGCAGCACTCTGCAAAGTTTTTCACCCATACATCTCTAAGCTCGCTGTTTTCCTCATATTTTCCCCATTGAGAATGGTCGTCCCATCTCTTTGCAATGGGCTTATCCATATTTTTTCTTGATTGCTGTTCTTTTTTCGCTCGCCCGTTTTCAGAACGGCCATTACCCGAATTATTTGATTTCAAGTTACCGCTATCAGAGCATTTTCGCTTGCTTTGTAACATCTCATAAACTTCTTCGGCGGTGTAAAGATAACCTTCCTTTCCGTCAGGGGCAAGGTGCATACTCACACCGTATTTTGACAATGCTATACTGCTTGCCTTGTCATCATTTTCGTGCATAATAGTTGAATTTATCACTATGTCGGCAGCTATATTATATTGTTCGTCATTTTTATTTTCGCCTCTTAAACAATGTTGAAGAACCACATGGAGTATCTCGTGCATCATAATAAAATCCAACTCTTTATCGGAAAGTTCTTCAAGAAAAGTCGGACTAAATGCAATTCGCTCACCGTCGGTATAGGCAGTTTCGCAACCCTCATCAATAGAATAAATCATATGCATTAACAACAAACCGTAAAAACCGTGATTACATAAAATTCGCATTCGAGCCAAAAGAAGCCGATTGATATACTGCCTTGCTTTTTCATTAGATATTTCCATTTAACAACTTTCCTTTCGAGTTTAACCATTTGGAAAATTCAGGAATATTAAGAAGTTTCTTTCTGTAATCCTTTTCTATATACATATAATCTTTTAACAAAACCGTTGAAAAATCGGGCGTCATTCGTTGGGCATATCTTATTGAATTTGCTATGCGTTGTGTATCATCTTTATGCTCTCTGGCATAAGCAGTCATAGAAGCACACAGCGCATACATAGCATCTGTGCGAGTAGGTAGTTTTGACTGCTTACCGTCAAATATTTCTTCAATATCTGGCAAATCCTTATACACCTTTGACCATGTTCGAAATTCAATGGCAGGTCCAAACCCGACAACGCCGGCTATGAGTGAATATACCTTGTCAACATCCGAATTGACATAATTTAAAATATTACTTACCATTTCCCACGAACGAGGTGTTGCAAAAGCAAGGTCGTTGGCATTAGAATCAAAATTCATAAGATGTTCATGCCTAAAAGTAAGAAATCCAACAACTTTTTCGTTTAATCCGTTCTGGATAGCCCACTGTTTCCATGAGTTAAAACTACCTTCAACTTCAATGTGCATAAGTCGGTTGGCAAGAGCTTTGGGCATTTTGAAAGCTACGGACTTGTCGGTTGTTCTGTTTCCGGCAGCAATGACAATGCAGTTTTCAGGAAGTTTATGCTCTCCGATAACTCTGTCAAGAGTAATCTGATATGCCGCCGCTTGAACAGATTGAGGAGCTGCGGAAATTTCATCAAGAAAAAGAATGTTGACTACGCTATCGCTTTCGTTCATTTGAAAAATTTGCGGTTTTAACCAAACCGCAAGCGTCTTGTCTGCGTTTGAAGTTGGAATTCCTCGCAGGTCAATAGGATTAAAAAGGAGCAAACGCACATCGGTAATATGTACTTCTTTACCTGTTTGAGCTTCTATTTCTTTCCCAATCTGACGAACCGCCTGTGATTTGCCGACACCGGGAGGTCCCCACAGCATAACTGACGGAAATTTTCTGATTGGGACATTTGCATTGATTATATTGCAATATGCCGTCGACAATTCGTCTACAAGTTTGTTAATATTCATCTGTGGAATATTTGCATTTTTTATTTGTTCTTTTCCGCTCATTTTTTGTTCACTCCCAATTTATCGTCTATTTCCGAAAGTCTTTTTTTCAATTCGATAATAACATCTGCATAGTTTTCATCTTTACAAAGTTCCTTTTGAATACCTTTTTTACGTTCATTCATATTGAATAATCTCTTTTGCAGATTTTCTATGTGATTATCGAGATTGTTGAGGTAGTTGTCGATTCTTATAAGACCGCCAACCTCTGTATCGCCGAGTTCAACATAATATCTGCCATTTCGTTGCAACCAAACAAACGGCTTTTCTCTTGTCATATTTGCAGGCAAAATAACCTCAAATCCGCAATATTTAAAAGCTGTTCTTTCTTTGCTTTGCAATACATTGTTTTTAACTGTGTCAAACAGTGTTTCACGCAAAAGTTTCCTGCGCTCTGCTTCACGGGTCTTATCTGCGGGTGTAACGGGTACAGCCAAATTTTTAATATATTCATCATACAGTTGCTTGTCCTGAAGTGCTTTTTTTACAAGCTCTTTTTGATGTTCAATTTTTGTGGGAAGTTCTTTAAACTCCTTATCGAGCCGAGTCCTTGTTTCGACCAATTTCCTTTGCAATGTATAATACCGAGAAAGTTCGTTTGCTGTTTCAACACGCTTTTTCACAAGTGGATTACCTATTGCAAGAGCCTTGATTTCAGCATAATTCAAAACGGTGTTCTCAATATCACTGCCTTCACGCTCTATGTATGAACCCGACAATAAGCTCGTGATAAATCTCTGCTTTGTTTCGAGAAGCTGCCACGAATACGCATCAAAACTTCCCTCGGTAATGTAGCGGAATATTTTAACCTTTGAATTTTGATTGCCTTGTCTGAGTATTCTGCCCTCACGCTGAGTCATATCAGTCGGTCATTTTTTGCGGACAGTTCAATACATGCCTGTCTGTTTCGCTCCCT
>DAVZXP010000008.1:0-135275 GCA_052298855.1 Candidatus Fimenecus sp.
CGGCGGGAGCAAGCCCCCGCCCTACGCTGTAAAAAGCAAATTTGATGTTTATTGCGTTCTCTCCCTCAGTCATTTTTCTGCGAAAAACGACAGCTCCCTCGTCAGAGGGAGCCTGTGTTTCATCAAATTTGAAAATTTATGCGACCGTAGGGACAGGGCTTGCCCCTGTCCGCAGCAAATTACATATTAAATCAAATTAACGGACAACCGCAAGGGTTGTCCCTACGGTTGTGCGAATATTTCAATATCATATTAACTGATAAACAAAAAGCGGCGCTTGAGCACCGCTTTTAATTATAACCCTTTAACTATAAATTATAATATTAAAATCACATTCTATCCGGAGTTTCAATGCTGAATGCATTAAGAATATTAACCATAACGCTTCTTACGCACTCGCAAAGGCAAACTCTTGCCTGCATAAGTGACTCGTCCTCAACACCGATTCTGCACGCATTGTAATATTTGTGGAAAAGCGTTGCAAGGGTAATTGCGTATCTTGTAATCCTTGCCGGATCATAGTTCTTCGCAGAAAGAACAATCTCGTCTGTAAGCGAAGCAAGATGGCGGATAAGCTCCTTTTCCTCGGGCTCGGTAAGCTTTTCAAGCTCTTCTCTTGTGCAAGCTCTCGGAGTAATTTCGTCATCCTTGAGCTTACGGAGAATACTGCAAATTCTCGCATTTGCGTACTGACAATAATAAACGGGGTTCTGTGATGACTCCTCAACAGCAAGGTCAAGGTCAAAGTCCATTGTTGAGCCCGGCTCACGCATATTGAACAAAAATCTTACTGCGTCAACGGGGATTTCGTCAAGCAAATCGGTAAGTGTAATTGCCTTACCCGTCCTCTTTGACATCCTGACAACCTCGCCGTTTCTTGTAAGATTTACAAGCTGCATAAGAACAACATCAAGTCTGCTCTCATCCAAGTCAAGCGCTCTCAAAACACCCTTCATTCTTGCAACGTGTCCGTGGTGGTCTGCACCCCAAACGTCAATAGCCTTGTCAAAACCTCTTGTAACAAGCTTGTTTCTGTGATAAGCAATATCAGCGGCAAAATATGTCGGGTTGCCGTTTTTACGGATAAGCACATCGTCCTTCAATTCAAGCTTATCGATTTCCTCTTGAGTCTTGCCCTGTTCTTTGAGCATCTCTGTCTGAACTTCGATATTCTTGTACCAAAGTGCGCCGTCCTTTTCATAGGTAAGTCCCTTATTTGTAAGGTAATCTATGCAGTCCTTGACGTCGCCGCTTTTATGAAGCGTGCTCTCCATAAACCAAGTGTCGTAATTTATACGGTACTTCGCCATATTTTCACGCATTTTGTCAATATTAAGCGGAAGAGCAAACTCAACAAGGGCCTTTCTTCTCTCCTCTTCGGACTCGTCAATAAATTCATCGCCGTACTTCTCACGGAACTGCTTTGCCCTCTCGATTATATCCTCGCCGTGATAGCTGTCCTCGGGAAGTTCAACGGCATCCTCGCCCTTTATGAGCTGCTGATAACGAATATCAAGCGAAAGGCCGAACTTTTCAATCTGATTTCCTGCGTCATTTACATAAAATTCTCTCTCAACCTCATAGCCTGCCATTTCAAGCACGCTCGCAAGACAATCGCCCAACGCACCGCCTCTTGCGTTGCCCATATGCATAGGACCTGTGGGGTTTGCCGATACAAATTCCACGTTATATTTCTTACCCTTACCGTACTCGCTTCTGCCGTATTTTTCATCGAGTGACTTAATATCAAGCAAAATATCGGCATAAAAGCCGCTGCAAAGTCTGAAATTTATAAAGCCTGCACCCGCAACCGAACATTCCGAAAAATATGTTCCCGTAAGGTCGATATACTCTGCGATTATATCGGCAATTTTCCTCGGTGCGTTGCGGAATACTCTTGCACCTGCAAAAGCAACGTTTGTCGAGTAATCTCCGTTTGCCCTGTCCTGAGGCACCTCTACGATAAAATCGGGTAACGGCTCAGCCGGAAGCTTGCCGTCTGCAACAGCCCTGCCGACTGCCTCGAGTACAAGAGTTCTTAATTCATCCTGTGTCTTTTTAACCAATACAGACATCTGTTTTCTCCTTATTTTCTATATTATTCCTTAGGGTTCAATTTAATTTCAAGCTTATTTTTCGCCAAAAAGCCCATATTGAAATCAAGGTCATATTCAAGCAAAATCTTGCCCGAGCCGTCCTCAATATCAATAACGACATCATTTGTGTTGACTCCGACGCTCAACGCACCGACAGGAGTAACGTACTCCCCGTTGTGTCGAACGCCCTTTTCAAAAATCATCTCGGTTGCGACCGAGCCGTCTTTTTTCATTGTAACCGTGTCGCCGTCAATGACTATTTCGGTATGCACTTTTTCTTTATCGTCAAGATATTCCCAAAATTCAAGCTTCAAGCCGCCGTCGGTTTCGCTCAAATCGCCCGTTACATCAATTTCCGTAACGTCATGCTCGCCGTCGATTACCTGCTCGCCCTTTATGAGAATAACCGCATTGTCTTTAGCCATACATTCTCTCCTCGGCAAGCATAAGAAGCCTGTCGACAAGCTGTGAATAGCTTATTCCGCTGTACTCGCAAAGCTTCGCATACATACTTATCGGCGTAAAGCCGGGGATTGTGTTTATCTCGTTAAAAACGACCTTGCCGTCTCTTTTTGTAACAAAGAAATCAACCCTCGAAAGTCCCGAACAGCCGAGCACCTTGTATATCCTGACAGCCGTCTTGCGAACCTCGTCGATTGCTTCTTCGGAAATATGTGCCGGTATGTAAAGCTCGCTGTTATCGTTTTCGTACTTCGCCTCGTAATCATAAAACTCGTTTGCAGGCTTAATTTGACCTACCGACATTGCCTGTGCGTCGGTGTTCCCGAGAACGGCGCACTCAACCTCAAAGCCGTCAACAAATTCCTCCAAAACGACTTTTCTGTCTTCTTTGAAAGCCACTTCCATTGCCTTTTCAAGCGAAGCTCTGTCAACCGCTTTTGAAACACCGACCGATGAGCCTGCGTTTGCCGGCTTTACGAAAATCGGATAGCTGAGATAATCCTCTGCCTTTTTCAAAAACTCGTCTTTAATATCGTTATATTCTTCCTTAATACAAGAGAGCCATTTAGCCTGATTTATCCCTGCAGAATCTGCAAGTGTATTTGTAATCGCCTTATCCATACTGCACGCCGACGAACGGCAGTCACTGCCGACATACGGAATTCCCGAAAGCTCAAGAAGTCCCTGTATAGTGCCGTCCTCGCCGTTTTTGCCGTGAAGCACGGGGAAAGCGACATCGATTTTTATCTTTTCAACCTTATCATCTCTGAAAACTATAAGGCTCTTATCCTTTCTGTCGGGAGACAAAACAGCCTTTGTGCATTTACCGCTGTCAAGCCACTTATCCTCGGGCAAAAGGGAAACATCGCCCTCATAGAGATACCATTCTCCGTCTCTTGTAATTCCGACGGTAACGACCTCATATTTATCGGTTGGGATATTTGAGATAACGTATGAAGCGGAAACGCACGAAACAAAATGCTCGCTCGACGCACCGCCGAAAATAATAAGTGCTTTTTTCACTTAAATCACCCCATAAAATTCATATATACAGATATATATAATACCATATTAACGAT
Organism: Candidatus Fimenecus sp.; assembly: GCA_052298855.1. Classification (GTDB taxonomy): domain Bacteria; phylum Bacillota; class Clostridia; order Oscillospirales; family Acutalibacteraceae; genus Fimenecus. The sequence continues at coordinate 3,638 of DAVZXP010000008.1, forward strand.
TTATTATCAATTATTTAATAAAAAATTTTAATGACAAATCGCTTTTTATATGTTACAATATCGTTTGTATAAAAAAATTAAGGTGGTTTCAACTATGATGGAATTGAATGAAGCCCTCAATGCCGTACTTTCGGGCATTGATTCTTCTGTAAAGGCAAACGGCTTTACAGCCGTTGAGCCGAAAGAAAAAACCGACGATATTCCCGTTATTCACGACGGCGAGCACAGTTATATTGACTTCGTTGGCGAAAAGGGTAAAATCCGCTTTGAAATCTTCGGAAATCAGGCTTTGCTCTTCTATACCGACGTTAAATCGGACGAGGCTACGGATGAGGATTTGATTAAGGCTTCGGTCAACTATTTTAATCTTGAGGAATTCGACCAGAGGGATATTAAATCTCTTTGCAACGAGCTTAACGAGACTATAAATGCAAAGTTCGGCACGGCAAACGCTGCTGCCTCCAAGTCAAAGAAGATGCCGACTCCCGTTTCAAAGACGGCTGCAAAAAACGGCTCTCAGTCTTATGACGGCAACACCCTTGCCAACAGACTTTCCGCAATTTATCCCGAGCTTAAAGAGCCGTACAGAGCAAACTTTGAAAAATATGACGAATTTCTTCCCGAGGAATTTTTCGTAGACTACGGTGCAAAGCCCGTTATCAACACAATCAGATCGGGTAACGCTTCGGAAATTAAGCGTCTTTTCAAAATTCTCAATGACATTTACGAAAACGGCAGTTCCGATGTTCAAGGTCTTATCGCTGTGACAATCCTCGGTGAGATGAACAACGACCCCGTACTTTGCGAAAGAGCGTCTGAATATATGTGCGAGGATATGAAAGAGCCTGTGCTTCTTATCAACAAATTCTTCGCAACCTCAAAGGGCAAGAAAGCAAAAGAAAAACTTAAAAATCCCCCTGCTTACAAGCCTAAAAAGGAAAAGAAGCCCGGTATGTTCGCTCAGATGATGAACGAGGGTATGGCTCAAAACGGCGGAATGCCTCCGATGTAATCGGAATAAAAACAACAGAGTTAAACCCCGAGTATTGACTGATACTCGGGGTTTTTATGACAAAAGGGAACTGAAAATCAGTTCCCTTTTGCTGTGTGAAAAATCTATATCAGCCGACATCCGTCTTTAGAGTGTCGATGATATTGTCGTCATTTATCCTGTCTATCGAGTAGAACAGTGCGCTTTCGATAATCAGGAATACCGCAGCCGAGGCTATAAGGTACGGCGTAATATTGAACTGGAAGCCGAAATCAAAGCTGTTTGCAAGCACCTTGTACATCAAGAAATGTATCAGAACGCTTATGGGCAATGAAAATACAAGCGACCTTGCGCCATAGCTGAACGATTCAAGATAAATCATTCTCTTAAACGCTTTTGGTGTCATTCCGACAGAACGAAGCATTGCAAATTCCCTGCGTCTTTCGTTCATTGAGTTGGATATGGTGTTTATGATATTCATAATCGAAATAAGCGTGATAAGTGTGATAAAGCCGTAAACGAACACCTTTGTTATTATAAGAATATTGTTTATCGCATTCATTGAAGAGCCGGATTCTGAAGCACTGAGATACTCCGCATCTGTCTTGTAAAGAGCTTCGCTTATTTGATCTATAACGCTCTGAATTTCCTGCTTGTCTTTTACGAATATATACGCAGTTGACGGCGAGTAGTCTTTAAGCGATTCGGGTATAGCTTCATCACACATTATAATCACAGGATTTGCCGAATATCTGAAGCTGAAGGTTTCCTCCGACCACAAGGTCGTTGTCTGAATACCTATTTCAATCGGCGCATCAACATATACATTGTTGCCCTGCTCGTCTTTATTTTTGTTTATCTGAACATTTATTTTCTTACCCGAAATATCGTTTAAGGGATTTTCGGAATAGGTCTTTGAGTCCTTTTTGCCGTAGGTTGTGTTTACGAGAATTGCACGGGGATTGTCCTTGTCGTGATATTTTTCCGTGCTTTCCGAAAGTTCACGAAGATAACCGTCAAACGCATCACGGTCAAGATAAACAACGGTACAGTTCAAGCCGTCATCCACCGTGTTAGCCGTAGAATAATCCTTAAAATACGAAGCGTCGATTTTGCCAAACTCAAAAGTCATAGTGTAGCTTCGCTCTACCCCTGCCGTGTTTTTAACTGCGTCTGAAAGCTCTTTTGCGTGTCCGCAATCGGTGCCTATCATACTGTCGGGGGTTTTACTAAAGCTTGCTTCCATTACATCCGTGAACATTGAGCTGAAATTCATAACGGTAAGGAAAACAACAACACTCAAGAACAGAGAAAAGACAATGTTGCGTGAACGCCTGCCGTTTCGCTTGTAGTTTTTTGTTGCGAGCGTTCCCTCGTAGCCGAATATTTTTCCTACAAGCTTTGAGGTGCGAAGTTTTTTCGGGTTTTTAATCTTAACCGCTTCGTTTTGACGAATTGCCTCGATAGCGGTTGTCTTTGATGCCTTTCTTGCAGGAATATATGAGGAAATGAATATCGTCAAGGCACTTGCCAAAATCGTGCCGAGAATTACAAGCCAATTCACATAAACTTTGAGCGTGCCGTCATACTCGACTGCCATTGTTGCCATAAATGCCTTTCTGATACACGCAAAGGTTATTGCAATACCGCCGACGCCCGACAAAATTCCCACGGGAATACCGATAGCACCGAGTATAAAGCCCTCGAAATATACGGACATTCTCTTTTGCTTTTTGGTAGCGCCAACCGACGAGAGCATACCGAGGTATTTTGCCCTCTCCTGATACGATACCGCAAAGCTGTCATATATCATAAATATCGAAACAACCGCAATTATCAAAAGCAATATTCCCGCAAAGCCCACAAGAGAGCCTAAAATTACATTGTCCTTCATAATTCCCGAAAAAGTGAAAAGCTCCGTATTGTAGGAATAGCCCTGAATATCCGTTCCGAGAGCGTTTGCGGTAGCCTCCATTTTGTTCCAAATCGAGTTATCAAGCTTATCGTAACGCACATAGACATTAGCAATATTAACCTGCTTTAGCACTTCGTCGTCACAGCCGACAAACAAATTGACATGGTCAGTTCCCGATACCTTGCTTTGCGTGTAACCGACCACGAGAAAATCTCTTGTTACAAATTCTCCGTTTTCCTTTTGAATATCAAGCGTTACGGTATTACCTATGGCATAGTTTTCGTCTTTTTCGGCAAAGCTTTTTACAACAAGAATTTCATTGCTGTTTTTCGGGTATCTTCCGACGGAAACGGTAACATTTCTCATATCAAACCAATTTCCGTCAACTATAAACACGCTTTCAGGTGTCTGTATTTTGTCTTTTTCTCTCGGTGCGATGCAGCCGTAAAATGCCGAAAGGGATATTTCTTCTATATTTTTATCGTTTTTATAAATACTCTTATTGTTAATAAAATCCGTTTCCGTAAATTTTGCGTGCCAATTTCCGTCAACCGCAAGCGTTGTATTCTGAAAGAATTTTACAAATGAAATTGCACTTGTAAACACCGCCGTTACCATCGCAACGGAAACGATAATCGCAAGCACAGTCAAAACACTGCGTTTTTTGTGCGATTTAAGGTGTCTGAGAGTGAGAGTGTTAACAATATTCACTTATCTCACCTCATCTCTCAAAATCTTTCCGTCGTTTATTTCAATTACTCTGTCGGCGGAAAGGGCAATTCGCTCGTCGTGAGTGATGATAATTACCGTCTGCTTGTTTTCCTTATTAAACTGTCTTAAAAGCTTGATTATCTCCTTGCTGTTTTCGCTGTCAAGGTTGCCCGTCGGCTCGTCCGCAAGCAAAAGTGCCGGAGAGTTCAAAAGTGCTCTGCCGATCGACACTCTCTGCTGTTGACCGCCCGAAAGCTCATTCGGAAGATGCTTCAATCTGTTTTCAAGTCCCAATTTTTCAACAAGCATTTCTATCTGCTTTTGGTCGGGCTTTCTGCCGTCAAGCAAAAGCGGAAGTGTCAGATTTTCCTCGACCGTCAAAATCGGAATAAGGTTATAAAACTGATAGATAAGACCTATCTGCCTGCGACGGAAAATCGCAAGTGCCGTTTCGTCAAGGTCGCTGATTTTTGTTCCGTTTATGATTACCTCGCCGCTTGTCGGGACATCAACTCCGCCGAGAATATGCAAAAGCGTTGACTTGCCCGAGCCCGACGGTCCTACAATAGCGATAAACTCGCCCTGCTCCACGCTGAAGGAAACATTGTCGAGAGCCTTGACAAGAGTATCGCCCTCGCCGTATGTTTTACACAAATTTTTAGTTTCAAGAATTTTCATAGCACATCTGCTCCTTTCAACGCCTATATTATCCCCTCAACCTTACAATCAGGTTACAAAAACAATTACAGTTTTGTCATATTATTGATTTGTAGAATTTAATTGTAAATGTCGAGCCTTTTCCGACCTCACTTTCAACCGTAACAGAGGCGTTCTGCTTTGAAAGAATTTCCTTTGAAAGAGCAAGACCTATGCCCACGCTGTCCGAAGACGAGTTTTTACCGTGATAAAATCTGTCAAAAATATGCGGTAAATCCTCTTTTTCAATTCCACAGCCTGTATCACTTATCTTAAATTCGGAATATATATTGGTATCCGTTGCGCTGACGGTAAGCCTGCCGCCCGATTGTGAATGCTCAATGCAATTTTTGATAATATTTTTTAATGCCTCTTCAGTCCAGTTCTTGTCTCCTGTAAAGTTAAAAGCCTTTACAGACTTTTCAATCTCTATCTCCTTCAATTCCAAGCTCAAAAGGAACGGAGAAAGACAATCGGTTACAATTTCAACCGACGAAAGTTCGGTTTTGTTAAATTCCACGGTGTCCGCATCGAGCTTTGAAAGCTTCAAGAGCGTAGCCGTCAGCCAATTCATCTTATCAACCTGCGTTTTTATTATATCGATAAATTCCGCACGCTTTTCGCTGTTTTCCTCTGCTTCGAGCAAGTCGGTCATAACGGTAATCGAGGTAAGCGGAGTTTTAAGCTGATGCGTAATATCGGCAAGTGAATCGACAAGGAACATCTTTTCCTTTTTCAATTCTTCGTTTGTGGTTTTGAGCTTTATAACTACCTTATAGATATTATTTTTGAGAATTGACAGCTCGCCCTCGGTGTTGTCGCTGACATTGAGCGAAAAATCGCCCGAGCAGACAAGCGACAAATACCTGTTCAGCTCCTTGAGATAATCCATCTGCCTTTTCTTCCAAATGCAGAGAAGCGATATAATCACAGCCGACAGCAGAAGGCAGATTAAGCTGCAAACGGGATTTATAAACGCCGTGCCGACACACGCAGCCGCCGACACCGAAACGCATACTATAATTATTTTTACGAAATCTGATTTTTTCATTTCATCAAGTACCCCATTCCACGAACTGTTTTTATATATTGCGGATCGTTCGGGTCGTTTTCGATTTTATCACGAAGCCTTTTAATATAAACGGTAAGCGTGTTATCGTTCACGAAATCGCCGTCAACATCCCATATCTCCTCAAGCAGCTTGCGTCTTGTAAGCACCGTGCCTCGATTATTCACAAACGATAAAAGCAATCTGTATTCCATAGCGGTCAAAATTACCTCCTCGCCACGAAGCAGTACCCTCGCCTCTGCGGTATTCACGGACAGCTCGCCGATTTTTACAATTCCGTCTGCCGACTCCTTCGAATATCGTCGAAGCACGCTTTTCACTCTCGCAAGCAGTTCACGAACACGAAACGGCTTTGAAATATAGTCGTCCGCACCGAGCTCAAAGCCTGTAACAACGTTTATTTCATCATCATAGGCGGTCAAAAATATTACAGGTAAATCGCCCTTTGATTTTATGAGTGAGCAGACCTCATATCCGTTTCCGTCAGGCAGAGTCAAGTCAAGAATATAAAGGTCAAATTCTTCATTTTCAACTGCCTTTTTAGCCTCCGAAACGGTTTTAACAAGAGTAACCTCGTATTTTTCGCTTTCAAGTGTATATGATAAACCGATGCCGATTGCCTCGTCATCCTCAAGAACAAAAATTCTCATAAAATCACCTCAAAGTTATTGTAACATAACAATAGCGCAAATTCCATTACAGTTTTGTAAGAATATGAAATGCAACTCCATAAATTTTCCGTATTTTCCATTATTTATTATGCGACATTTTCACTATTTATTGTTGAAAACACGGTAAGTTTGTGCTAAAATTGATAATCGAGAAAAAAGTTTGTCAAATTTTTAACGTTCTTTTTCTCGAGCTGTTTTAACAACAAAATTCTAATTATAAAAGGGAGTCTTCGTATGTACAAAATCTTGCGAAAGAAAAGCTTAAATCCGACTGTTACGCAGATGGAAATTGAAGCTCCGTTAGTTGCCAAGAAGGCAAAGCCCGGTCAGTTTATCATCCTGCGTGTTGATGCCGACGGCGAGCGAATACCGTTGACCGTTGCAGGAACAAACGCCGAAGAAGGATCGGTTAAGATAATCTTCCAGATTGTCGGTGCAACGACCGAAAAATTAAATCACAAGCAGCAGGGCGATTTTTTACAGGACTTTGTAGGTCCTCTCGGCGTTCCGACAAAAACTCAGGGGATTAAAAAGGTCTGCATTATCGGCGGCGGCGTGGGTTGTGCAATTGCAATGCCCGTAGCTCAGGCTTTTCAAAAGCTCGGTGCCGACGTTACAAGCATAATCGGCTTCAGAGATAAAAATCTTGTTATATTAGAGGACGAATTCACCGCTTGCTCAAACAGAATGTTCCTTATGACCGACGACGGTTCATACGGCAGGCACGGCAACGTTACCGTTCCGCTTAAAGAAATGCTCGAGGCAGGCGAAAAATTCGATATGATAATCGCAATAGGACCGCTTGTTATGATGAAGTTTGTAGTCCTTGCCGCAAAGCCGTTCGGCGTACCTGTTACCGTTTCAATGAACCCGATTATGATCGACGGTACAGGAATGTGCGGCGGCTGTCGTCTTACGCTTAATCAAGACGGCAAGAAGGTTACAAAATTTGCCTGTGTTGACGGTCCCGACTTTGACGGCTATGAGGTCGATTTTGACGAGGCTATGTCAAGAGGCAGAATGTATGCGGATTTCGAACGTCACGCTTACGAAGAAACCTGCAATCTTTTCAAGAAAGCTTAATGGGGAGTGTTAATATGCCAGTATCACAGAAAAAACATGAAATGCCCACTCAGTCCCCTGAGATAAGAGCAAAAAATTTCAAAGAAGTCGCACTCGGATATTCCGAGGAAACTGCTGTCGCAGAGGCACAGAGATGCCTTAATTGTAAAAACAGACCGTGTGTCAGCGGTTGTCCCGTAAACGTTCACATTCCCGATTTTATTTCTAAAATCAAAGAGGGAGATTTTGAGGGCGCATACCGTGAAATATCGCTTTCATCAACGCTTCCTGCTGTTTGCGGCAGAGTTTGCCCGCAGGAAACGCAGTGTGAGAGCAAATGCACACTCGGTATTAAATTTGAGCCTGTCGGAATAGGCAGACTTGAACGCTTTGTTGCCGATTGGCACAATGAAAATCAGACTGCCGCACTCGATGCCCCTCAATCAAACGGACACCGTGTTGCAATTGTCGGCTCAGGTCCTTCAGGTCTTACCTGTGCAGGCGACCTTGCAAAAAAAGGCTACAAGGTAACAATTTTCGAAGCGTTGCACACCGCAGGCGGAGTTCTTGTATACGGTATTCCCGAGTTCAGACTTCCGAAGTCAATCGTTGCAAAAGAGGTCGATACTCTTAAAGCTCTCGGCGTAGATATTGAAACAAACGTCGTTATCGGTAAAACTCTCACGGTTGACGAGCTGTTCGATATGGGCTATGAGGCTGTTTTCATAGGCTCGGGCGCAGGACTTCCAAACTTTATGGGTATCCCCGGTGAATCGTTAAAGGGCGTTTACTCGGCAAATGAATTCTTGACAAGAAGCAACCTTATGAAAGCATATAAAGACGATCCCGTTACCCCGATTATGAAAGGCGGAAAGGTCGCAATAATCGGCGGCGGTAACGTTGCGATGGATGCAGCAAGAACTGCTCTTCGTCTCGGTGCCGACAAGGTGTATATCGTTTACCGTCGTTCTATGGAGGAGCTTCCCGCAAGAAAGGAAGAGGTCGAGCACGCTATGGAGGAGGGAATTGATTTCCGTCTTCTCAACAATCCTGTCGAAATTCTCGGCTATAACAATCCCGACAATCCGAGAGATGAGAAAAACGGCTTTGTTACGGGTATGAAATGTATTAAAATGGAATTGGGAGAGCCTGACGCAAAGGGCAGAAGGCGTCCTATTCCGATTGAGGGCAGTGAATTTATCCTTGACGTTGATACGGTTGTAGTTTCAATCGGCACATCGCCCAATCCGCTTATCAAGAGCACCACAAAAGGTCTTGAGGTCAACGAAAGAGGCGGAATTATCATAAACGAGGACGGTCTTACCACAAGGGACTGCGTTTACGCAGGCGGCGACGCTGTTACGGGTGCTGCTACCGTCATTTCGGCTATGGGTGCGGGAAAGCACGCTGCAAAGGCGATTGACGAGTATCTCAGCAAATAAACATTAGGCTCGATGCCTTACATTGAAGAGGTGGCTTATGGAAAAGGAATTTGATTTCAGCGTTGTTGACGAAATTCTCTCACAGCACGAGAAAGCGGAGCTGTCAACAATATCTATTCTTCAAGATATTCAGGATTATTATCACTATTTGCCAAAGGAAGTTTTCCCCTATGTTGCAAAAGCAATCGGCGTGGGCGAGGCAAGGCTTTACGGAGTGGCTACCTTTTATGAAAACTTCTCGCTTGAACCAAAGGGAAAATATGTTATCCGCTGCTGTGACGGTACGGCTTGCCATGTAAGAGGCTCGCTTCCGATACTTGACCAGCTTCGCAAGACTCTTGGCTTAAGTGAAGAAAAAAAGACTACCGACGATTTGAATTTCACGGTCGAAACGGTTTCTTGTCTCGGTGCTTGCGGTCTTGCACCGGTTATCACGGTAAACGGCGTTGTTCATCCTGCCATGACGCCCGAAAAGGCATTAGACTTGCTTGATGAGCTTAAAGCAGAGCTTGAAAAGGAGGCTGAGGGATAATGGACAGACTTAATTCAAGAGCCGACCTTATTGCTCTGCGTGAGGAATGCGTCAAGGCATTTGAGGCAGAGAAAACAAAAATTCTTGTATGCGGAGGCACAGGCTGCGTCGCAGGCGGTTCGCTTGACATTTACGCAAAACTTAAAGAATTGCTTGAAGAAAAAGGCATACCCGTTGAGGTCGAGCTGGCTCACGAGCCGCACGACGGAGTTGTCGGTATGAAAAAAAGCGGCTGCCACGGTTTCTGCGAGATGGGTCCGCTGGTACGCATTGAGCCGTCGGGCTGGCTTTACACAAAGGTCAAGCTTGACGACTGCGAAGAAATCGTAGAAAAGACGATTATCGGCGGGGAAAATATAGAAAGACTTGCATATAAGCAGGACGGCAAGGTTTATCAAAAGCAGGAGGAAATCCCCTTTTATAAAAAGCAAACACGAGTTGTGCTCGGCTCTTGCGGTCACATAAACGCAGGCTCTGTCCGTGAATATCTTGCTGTCGGCGGCTATAAAGCGTTTGAAAAATGCCTTTTTGATATACAGCCCGAAGATATAATCAAGGTTATTTCCGACTCAAATCTTCGAGGCAGAGGAGGCGGCGGCTTCCTTTGCGGTAAAAAATGGGCTTCCTGTGCCAAGCAAAAGGAAAATCCCAAATATATAGTTTGCAACGGCGACGAGGGCGACCCCGGTGCATTTATGGACCGTTCCGTTATGGAGGGCGATCCGCATAAGCTGCTTGAGGGTATGATGATTGCAGGTCTTGCAATCGGCTCATCCGACGGATATATCTATGTTCGTGCCGAATATCCGCTTGCGGTCGAAAGACTTAAAATGGCTATTTCTCAGGCTGAAGATTGCGGTATTCTCGGCGACAACATTCTCGGAACGGGTAAATCGTTCCGCATACATATAAACAAGGGCGCAGGTGCGTTTGTCTGCGGCGAGGGCTCGGCTCTTACCGCTTCTATCGAGGGAAAAAGAGGTATGCCTCGTGTTAAGCCGCCGAGAACGGTTGAGCACGGACTTTTCGGCAAGCCCACTAACCTTAACAACGTTGAAACCTACGCAAATGTTCCTGAAATCATAAATAAGGGTGCAGATTGGTACAAATCAATAGGACCGAAAAACAGCCCCGGCACAAAGGCGTTTGCGCTTACGGGTACAATTCAAAACACGGGACTTATCGAAGTTCCTATGGGTACAACGCTTCGTGAGGTCATCTTCGATATAGGCGGAGGTATGAGAGGCGGTACTAATTTCAAGGCTGTTCAAATCGGCGGCCCGTCGGGCGGTTGTCTTACAGAAAAAGATCTTGATATTCCGCTTGATTTTGACTCGCTTAAAAAGGTCGGGGCAATGATAGGCTCGGGCGGTCTTGTTGTTATGGACGACAAGACCTGTATGGTCGAGGTTGCACGCTTCTTTATGAACTTTACGCAAAACGAGTCGTGCGGTAAATGCGTTCCGTGCCGTGAGGGTACAAAACGTATGCTTGAAATCCTTGAAAGAATTACTCAGGGCAAGGGCAAGGACGGCGATATTGAATTGCTTGAGGAACTTGCCGATACAATTTCCAACACCGCCCTTTGCGGACTCGGAAAAACTGCTCCCTCCCCTGTTATTTCAACAATTAAAAATTTCCGTGATGAATATGAGGCGCACGTATATAAAAAGCGTTGTCCTGCCGGTGCGTGCAGTAAATTAAACATTTATGTTATTGACCCCGAGCGTTGCAGAGGCTGCTCAAAATGTGCGAGAAACTGCCCCGTCGGTGCTATCAGCGGTCAGGTAAGATCGCCTTATGTTATCGATCAGGATAAATGTATCAAGTGCGGAGCATGTATGAGCAACTGTGCATTTTCAGCTATAAGGAGGGAAGAATGATGCTTCTTGAAAATATGATAGAAATTGACGGTATTCCCGTTAAAATCGAGGGCGAGCGAAACCTCCTTGAAGTAATCAGCAAAACAGGAATTAAGCTTCCCGTTTTCTGCTACCATTCCGACCTTTCAATCTACGGTGCTTGCCGTATGTGTATGGTTGAGGATGAAAACGGCAGAATGATGGCGTCTTGCTCAACCGTTCCGAAGGCAGGAATGAAAATAAAGACAAATACGGGCAGACTTCGCAAATACCGCAAGAGCATACTTGAGCTTTTGCTTGCAAGCCATTGCAGAGATTGTACCACTTGTGAAAACAGCGGAAAATGTCGTTTGCAGGAGCTTGCGGTTCAGTTCGGAATTACCAACGTGCGTTTCCCGAATGATAAAACAGCAACCGAAAGAGACGAGTCATCTTACAGCATTGTCAGAGATTCAAGCAAATGTATTCTTTGCGGCGACTGTGTTCGTGAATGTAACGAAATTCAGCACGTCGGAGCTATCGACTTTGCATACAGAGGCTCAAGTGCTACAATCAGCACCGCCTTTAACAAACCGCTTGCGGAGTCACTCTGCGTAAACTGCGGTCAGTGTGCGGCGGCTTGCCCGACGGGTGCGATTATCGTTAAAGACGACACTCAAAAGGTTTGGGATAAAATAGATGACCCCGAGGTTTTTGTTACCTGCGAGATTGCTCCTGCCGTTCGTGTCGGTATCGGCGAGGAATTGGGCTTGGACGACGGCGAATACGCAATGAACAGAATTATTGCGGCACTTCATCGTATGGGCGTAGATAAAGTTTATGACACGGTTACGGGTGCAGACCTTACGGTTATTGAGGAAACAAGAGAGTTTATAGACCGTCTTGAAAACGGCGGTCCGCTTCCATTGTTTACCTCTTGTTGCCCTGCTTGGGTATCATTTGTCGAGAAAAAATATCCCGAATTTCTCCCCCATGTATCAACCTGCCGTTCGCCTATGAGTATGTTCTCGGCGGTTATTAAGGAGTATTACAAGGATAAGCTTCCCGAGGGCAAGACAAAGCATTATCATTTTGCACTTATGCCCTGTACAGCTAAAAAGAGTGAGGCAAAGCGCCCTGAATTTGATAACTGTACCGATGATGTAATTACAACGCAAGAGCTTATCGGTATGATTAAAAAATCGGGAATTATGTTCAACGAACTCGAACCAGAAGCAGTTGACCTGCCGTTTGGCGAAATGTCGGGCGCAGGTGTGATTTTCGGTGTTACGGGCGGCGTAACAGAAGCGGTTTTACGCTATGTTGCAGGCGACAACTCTAAAACAACGCTTATGCAGATTGAATATACAGGTATCAGAGGACTTGAGGCTGTCAAGGTGGCTGAAATCCCCTACGGCGACAAAAAGCTTAAAATTGCCGTTACCTCGGGACTTGCAAACGCAAGAAAGATAATCAAGGGTATTCAAAGAGGCGAGCTTCATTATGACCTTGTCGAGGTTATGGCTTGCCGTGGCGGCTGTATATCGGGTGCGGGTCAACCGTATATCTCGCACAGACACCGTATCAAGCGTGCGGACGGACTTTACCGTTCGGACAAGAGCAGCGTTGTTAAATGCTCACAGGACAACAGACTTCTTGATGAGCTTTACGAGGGTGTTCTCAACGGTAGGACGCATGAGCTTCTCCACGTTGATTATGTAAAGAAAGATAAATAAAAGCATTAAAAGTCAAAAAGCACACTTCAAACGAAGTGTGCTTTTGTTGTTATCGGCAAATATTTTGCACGGATTAAAATATCATCATAGGACAGGGGCAAACGCCCGTGTGAGAGACAGCCAAAGGCTGTTGCAAACGATACGAAGTAAACGACGACGTGGTAGGGCGGTGGCTTGCTGCCGCCGTGGGAATTGACGTATTTATAATAACTTTCAGTATATAACAAATTGAAAATTTAGCACAAACACAGGCTCCCTCATCAGAGGGAGCCTTGTTTTATCAAAACTGAAAATATATGCGACCGTAGGGACAGGGCTCGCCCTGTCCACAGCAAATTTGATGTATAATTACATTTACGGACAACCGCAAGGGCTGTCCCTACGGTACGATATTGAATTTAATTTACTAACAGCCGTTAATTATCATATACCCGTTAATTAGCACGGCGGCAGCAAGCCACCGCCCTACGCCGTAAAATTAAATTTTAAGGTTAATACACGGGTGTTATCAAATTTAATAATTTATGTGCGACCGTAGGGGCGACCTGCGGTCGCCCGTCAATTCATAGCAAATTAAAAACGGGCGAACACAGTTCGCCCCTACGGTATAATATAAAAATATAATTGCTTGTAACCGTTAATTTGTTGTGATTTAACGACAAAAGCAAGCTGTATAGTGTAATAAGATAGTATACAGTTTTGAAAATAAGCGGACAGGAAACTGTCCGCTTAAATTTATTTTTCGATATTCAGTTTTAGGATTACTCGTCCTTGCCGCAGCAATGCTTATATTTTTTACCGCTTCCACATGGGCAGGGATCGTTTCTGCCTATCTTCTTTTCCTTTTTAACGGGGCGTTTCTTTTCGCTTCCGTCGGTAGCACCGCTTGTACCCGTAATCTTTGCCTGCTCCTCACGCTTTACTTCCTCGTTTGTACGAAGAATAACCGTAAGAATACCCGTTACAGTACCCTCGCAGATAGCCGCACTCATCTCGTCGAACATATCAAAGCTCTCAAGTCTGAACGCAACAACGGGATCCTGCTGACCGTAAGAACGAAGATAAATTCCGCCCTTCAAGTCCTCCATCTCGTCAATGTGATCCATCCATCTGCGATCAACGTTTGCAAGAAGAATCTTTCTTTCAAGCTCTGACATAATTTCAGCGCCGTATTTCTCCTTACGCTCGTCAAATTTCTTATGAGCGCAATCAAGGAACAGCTTTTTGAAGTCATCTGCGGTGCTGAGGCCTGTTTCGTCTTTACCGTCAAGCACCCACGCAAGCTTTGTGAGCATTCCCTGAACGTTCCACTCCTCTTTCGGCAATGCCGACGGGCAGTAGAAGTCAACCTGCTGATTGAAATAGTCGTCAATCATCTTGGTAATTGTAGCGTCAAGGTCAACACCGTCAAGAATTTGATTTCTCTGACCGTAAATAACCTCTCTCTGCTTGTTCATAACATCGTCGAAGTTAAGAACCTGACGTCTTGCGGCAAAGTTGTTGCCCTCAACCTTCTTTTGAGCACCCTCGATAAGATTTGTAAGCATCTTGGTTTCAAGCGGCATATCGTCATCAACATTAAACGTGTCAAGAATCATATAAAATCTGTCGCCTGCAAAGAGTCTTAAAAGCTCATCCTCAGCCGAAAGATAGAAACGACTCTTACCGGGGTCGCCCTGACGACCTGCACGACCTCTCAACTGGTTATCAATACGACGTGATTCGTGTCTTTCCGTGCCGATAATATAAAGACCGCCTGCCTCACGAACCTTTTTAGCCTCTTCGGAAATTTCTTCCTTATGCTTCTGCTCAAGTTCGTGGAAAACCCGTCTCGCCTCGATAATATCCTCATTATCCGTTTCTGCATAGCCCGTTGCCTCTGCGATAAGCTCCTCTGTGAAACCTTTTTTACGCATTTCGGACTTCGCCATAAACTCGGGGTTACCGCCGAGGATAATATCTGTGCCTCGTCCTGCCATATTTGTAGCGATTGTAACTGCGCCGTACTTACCTGCCTGAGCGACGATTTCAGCCTCTTTGTCGTGATACTTCGCATTGAGGACTTCGTGCTTTATACCTCTCTTTTTAAGAGCCTTTGAAAGCAATTCGCTCTTTTCAATGTTTACTGTACCTACAAGCACGGGCTGACCCTTTGCATTAGCTTCAAGGATTTGCTCAATTATCGCATTGAACTTTGCCTGCTCCGTCTTATAAAGCAAGTCATTCTGATCGTCTCTTATCATCGGCTTATTGGTCGGAATTGCGATAACATCAAGTCCGTAAATCTCTTGGAACTCAGTGCTCTCGGTCATTGCCGTACCTGTCATACCCGAAAGCTTGTCATAAAGGCGGAAATAATTCTGGAATGTGATTGTAGCAAGAGTTTTCGACTCCCTCTCAACCTTAACGCCTTCTTTTGCTTCGATAGCCTGATGAAGTCCGTCGGAATAGCGTCTGCCGAGCATAATTCTGCCTGTAAACTCATCAACGATAAGAACTTCGCCGTCTTTGACAACATAATCCACATCACGCTTCATAACGCCGTGTGCACGGATAGCCTGATCGATATGGTGCTGAATGGTGATATTCTCAGCATCCATAAGGTTTTCAAGGTTAAAGAAGCGTTCTGCCTTTTCGATACCGTTCTTTGTAAGAGTTGCGCTCTTTGCCTTTTCGTCAACAACATAGTCGCCGTCTGCATTTGCAAGCTCTTCCTCTGCGTTCATCTTTGTATCAAGCTCTTTAACGGTAATCTTACGAAGAGTTTTAACAAAGTTGTCTGCTATTTTATAAAGGTCGGTTGACTTATCGCCTGCGCCCGAAATGATAAGCGGAGTTCTCGCCTCATCGATAAGAATCGAGTCAACCTCATCGACAATCGCAAAATTGTGACCACGCTGAACTCTCTGCTCTGCGTAAATAACCATATTGTCACGAAGATAGTCAAAGCCCATCTCGTTGTTTGTGCCGTAGGTTATGTCGGCATTGTAAGCCTCACGTCTCTGCTCGTTGTCAAGTTCGTGAACAATAAGGCCTACGGAAAGTCCCAAAAATCTGAAAACCTTTCCCATCCATTCGGAGTCACGGCGTGCAAGGTAATCGTTTACGGTTACAATGTGAACGCCTTTTCCTGAAAGTGCATTAAGATAAGCCGGAAGTGTTGCGACAAGAGTTTTACCTTCACCTGTTTTCATCTCGGCAATTCTGCCTTGATGAAGGATAATTCCGCCGATTATCTGCACGGGGAAATGCTTCATATTAAGTACACGCCATGAAGCCTCACGGCAGGTAGCAAATGCTTCGGGCAAAATATCGTCAAGCGTTTCACCGTCTGCAAGTCTTTTTTTGAACTCATCAGTCTTTGCCTTGAGTTGCTCGTCTGAAAGACGGCTGTATTCTTCCTCGTAAGCGAGGACTTTTTTTTGTATTGGCATTACTCTTTTTACTTCTTTTGAAGAGTAGTCGCCGAAGATCTTTTTAAGTAAGGACATAGTCTTTTCCTTTCGCTACATAATTATACAGATATATTATATAACATAAATACTTGTAAATCTACTGTTTTTTGTAAAAAACAGGCTGTAAAAATACAAGTTTTTACAGCCTGTTAATTTATTTTTCGGTATTTTCGCCGTCAACGGCTTCCGAAGCTTCATTATTTTCGGAAGTTTCGGGTACAACTGCCTCGTCTGACTTTGCTTCCGATTCGGTTTTTGCATCTGAATCCATTTCAGCATCGGTCTTTTTCTCTTCCTTGTCCTCATCAGCAAACAAAGGCTCAAGCTCTTCGCCGTTCATAATGCGCTTAAACTCATCGCCCGTAAGCTTTTCACGCTTAACAAGTTCGAGTGCCACAGCGTGGAGCTTATCGATATGCTCGGTGAGAATATCCTCGGTCTGCTTGTAAGCGTTGAGAATAATCTTTTCAACCTCGTCGTCAATCTGCGAAGCAACCGCCTCTGAATAGTTCCTCATATGGTTATAGTCTTTGCCGAGGAATACCTCGTCATTGTTCTGACCGAAAGCGATAGGTCCAAGCTTTTCACTCATACCGTATCTTGTAACCATTTTTCTTGCCTGCTCCGACGCTCTTTCAATATCGTTCGAAGCACCTGTTGAAATGTCATTGAATATAATCTTTTCCGCAACACGACCGCCGAGAAGTCCGACAATATCATCAAGCATTTTCGATTTCATAAGGTGCATTTCATCGTGTTCAGGCTGATACATAGTAAATCCGCCTGCCATACCTCTCGGTACGATTGAAATGTGGGTAACAGGATCCTCGTGCTCAAGATAGAATGAAGTAACCGCATGACCTGCCTCATGATAAGCAGTGATT
Source organism: Candidatus Fimenecus sp. (assembly GCA_052298855.1). Lineage (GTDB taxonomy): Bacteria > Bacillota > Clostridia > Oscillospirales > Acutalibacteraceae > Fimenecus. Next base: position 20,643 of record DAVZXP010000008.1, read on the forward strand.
TTTTTATCCTTTTCGGAAATTTTATGAGATTTCTTCTCCGTACCGACAACAACCTTCATTGTCGCCTCTTCAATTTCCTTCATTGTGATTGCTTTTAGCTTTCTTCTTGCCGCAAGCAAAGCCGCTTCGTTAAGAAGATTTTCAAGATCGGCACCCGTAAAACCTACTGTCGCACCTGCGATATTGCGAAGATTGACATCAGGTCCGAGCGGTTTATGTCTTGCGTGAACCTTGAGGATTTCCTCTCTGCCCTTTAAGTCGGGATAATTTACCGTAACCTGTCTGTCAAATCTGCCCGGTCTTAAAAGAGCCGGGTCAAGAATATCAGGACGGTTAGTAGCGGCAATTACAATAACACCCTCGTTAGGTCCGAAGCCGTCCATTTCAACAAGCAACTGGTTAAGAGTCTGCTCTCTCTCGTCATGTCCGCCGCCCATTCCTGCGCCTCTGTGTCTGCCGACTGCGTCAATCTCATCAATAAAGATAATTGACGGTGCATTTTTCTTTGCCTCTGCAAAAAGGTCTCTGACACGGGAAGCACCGACGCCGACATACATCTCAACGAAATCAGAGCCTGAAATTGAGAAGAACGGAGCGCCTGCCTCGCCTGCTACCGCACGGGCGAGCAAAGTTTTACCTGTACCGGGAGGTCCCACCAAAAGCACACCCTTGGGTATTCTTGCACCGAGAGCGCTAAAGTCCTTGGGAGCTTTAAGGAATTCAACAATTTCCTCAAGTTCTTCCTTTTCTTCGTCCGCACCTGCAACATCCGCAAAGGTAGTCTTATTCTTATCGTCGTTTTTCTTATATCTTGCCTTGCCGAATGACATAGCCCTGTTATTTTCACTCTGAACGCTCTGGTTCATTCGCTTAAACATAAAGAGCATTACGCCTGCAAGCAAAAGTATCATAACAACCGTCGGTAAAAGGCTTACCCACCAAGAGTTTGCCGTACCCGAAGCATAATCCATTTTAATTTGGCTGTCGGGATTTTCTTTGTTGTACTCGACTACGTCGTCGTGAATATCATCGACAAAAAGGCTGACATTCGGAACGGTATATCTGTAAACAGTTTCATCGTCCTTTAATTTGTATTCGAGCGCACCGCTTGACAAATTGAGCTTGTATTCCGTAACCGCATGGGTTTCAAACATATTGACAACCTCATAGTACTCGGTTTTCTTCTTGCTCTGCGGTCCGACCGCCGAGTAAGTAGCAATTACAAGCACAAGTGCCAGCGGAATTATAATATACGGAATTATCGCTTTCCAGTTCGTTTTTTTCAATGGATTTTCTCTCCTTTAATTGTTCTCATAAACGCTGGGTTTGAGAATACCTACATAAGGTAAATTTCTGTATTTTTCCGCATAGTCAAGACCGTAGCCTACAACAAATGCGTCGGGAATTGTAGCACCCGAATAATCGGCTTTAAGGTCAACGGCTCTTCTCTCGGGTTTGTCGAGAAGAGTGCAAATCTTAATGCTCGACGGATTTCTTCTTGAAAGAATATCTATAAGATAATGAAGCGTTTTGCCGCTGTCAAGAATATCCTCGACAATAAGCAAATCGGAGCCCTCGATAACGTTTGTATCAAGGTCCTTTATAATTTTAACAACACCCGATGACGAGGTTGAATTGCCGTAGCTTGATACCGACATAAAATCGATACAGCACGGAAGCTTGATTTCTCTCATAAGGTCGCCCATAAACACAACCGAACCTTTAAGAACGCTAACCAAAAGAAGCTTTTTCCCCTGATAATCCTCTGTTATACGCTCACCGAGATTTTTAACGATTTCCTTTAACTGCTCCTGCGAAAGAAGCACCTGTTCAATATCATTCTCCATAATGTTTTTGTTATCCATTTTACCCCTACTCCTGACTTATGTTTAATTTTATTGCTTTTTTAGTGTCCGCACCTATGCGGAATTTTTTATTTGTTCCGTACCCACGAAGCCACACAACCTCTCCGTCGCTGTCAAGAATAATCATCTTGTTTCTGATCTCGGGCAGAATTTTGTCCTCATTAAAAAGTTTTTTGATGGTTTTTGTAACTCTGCGCTTTGAAAAAGTGAACTTATCCCCGTCTTTTCTGCTGCGTAAAATCAACGTATTGGATATTTTATCACAATCAATGAGATTATCCAACATATCTTTATTAAGATTTTGTAAATCTTTTGTGTCGTACTCCTCAATATTTATTTCACAAAACGGTAAATTTACTTTTTTGTCGTCAAGTGAAAAATCGACCGAAAACCGCTCTGCCTGTTCAGGTTTTTTGAAAATTTTCCCGTCTCTGCTGACAATTTCCGTTGCCGAAGCCGTGACAAGAGTTTTTCCGCTTCCGACAAACGGCAAAAAAGCGTCTATATGCTTTGCCTCAACATCTCCATGCGACAATTCGCTTAAAAATTTTCCTGCAATGCGTTTTTTCAGAAAAATATCCAAAGCCGAAAATTCAGTTTCATAAAGCACCGAGTCTTTAACGCACAGAGCATATTTTGCATTCTCAATGCTCTCCAAAAATGCCTCTTGTTCCCTCATTCTCGAAGCAAACCCCGAAAGTGCACCGACGGCATTTTGATTTATCTCGCACAAGGTCGGCAACACCTTAATTCTTATCTTGTTGCGTGAATACTCGCATTCAAGATTGGTGCTATCCGTAACATATTGAAGATTGTTTTCTTCGCAATACTTTTCAATACTTTCTCTGTCTGTTTCAATAAGCGGCCTTATAATGTTATCCCTCACGGGAGGAATACCGCAAGCTCCTTTTGAGCCTGTGCCACGCACAAGGTTTAACAAAAGCGTTTCCGCATTGTCATTAAGGTTGTGTGCCGTTGCAATTCTGCCTCTTTCCCCTGCAAGAGAACGGAAAAAATCGTACCTTACAATTCGTCCGCACTCTTCCTCGCCTATTCCCTGCTGTTTTGAAAGTGTGGGAATATCGGCGTGTAGAATTTCAAGCGAAACATTTAAGCTCTCGCAAAGCCTTTTGCAGCTTTCTTCATCTCTCTGCGCCTCCGCACCCCGTATGCCGTGATTTATATGTGCGGCGACAAGGGAAAATCCGTATTCGGCTTTAAGAGAATTAAGCACACTTAAAAGACAAACAGAGTCTGCTCCTCCCGAAAGTCCGACAACAATCCTGTCGCAATTTTCAAGCATATTGTACTTTTTGATTACCGAAAGCACATCTTCCTTATTCATTCCTTACAGTCTCCAAAGATGAGAATAAAGTAAATTCCTTCGTCCAGTTAAGGTCAACGTCGCCCGTTGAGCCGTGTCTGTTTTTAACAACAAGTACCTGCGCCTTGTTATCCATTGCGGCATTCAGCTCAGCCGCCTTATCGTCGTCCTTACCGTCGCTCTCATAGTAGCCCTCACGGTAAAGCATAAGAATAATATCTGCGTCCTGCTCGATAGAACCCGATTCACGCAAGTCCGACATCTGCGGGCGGTGAGCCTTACCTCTTGCGTCGGTAGAACGGTTAAGCTGTGAACAGGTTACAACCGGAATGTGCAAATCCTTTGCCATAAGTTTGAGATTTCTTGTGATTTCCGAAACCTCCTGAACACGGCTGTCTGTCTTTTTAGTACCCGACATAAGCTGAAGGTAGTCGATAATTATACAGTCGACATCCTTCATTCGTCTTACTCTTGATTTCATCTCATTTACGGTAATGGTCGAGGTATCGTCAAAATACAGCTCTGCGTCATTGAGCGCATAAGCCGCTTCGCCTATTCTGTTCCATTCCTCGGGCGAAATTTCGCCTGTTCTGAACTTGCTCGACTCAACTCTCGCCTCGGTCGCAAGTATTCTCTGTGCAAGCTGTTCCTTTGACATTTCCAAAGAAAAGAAAACAACCTTTTTTCTGCCCGTTACAGCCATATTCCTTGCGACGTTGAGCGCAAAGCTCGTTTTACCCATAGCGGGACGGGCACCTATAAGAATAAGGTCGGATTTGTTAAAGCCTGTGGTGTATTTATCAAGCATACCGAAGCCCGTTGAAATACCGAGATATTTTTCCCTGTCGGGCGAGGTCTTTTTACGCAAGTCCTCATATACCTCGTTATAGATAATATCGCTTATCTTTGTAGGTCCGACAGTCGTTCTGCCCTGCCTTATATCGTAAATTTTCTGTTCTGCACTGTTGAGAATTTGGTCTGCCGAAGCCTCCGCCGCCGCAGCGTCATTTGCAATCTCCTTTGCGGTGTTCAAAAGCGTGCGAAGAACATATTTTTCCTTTACGATTTTCGCATAAGCGACAACGTTTGCCGTTGACGGTACAATCTGCGCCAACTGTGCAAGATAATTCTTACCGCCTGCGTCATCATAAATTCCCTTGCTTTTAAGCTCCTCCAAAACAAGAAGTGCGTCAAATTTCTGTCCTATCGCATCAAGATTTATGATAATCGAAAAAATCTCACGGTGCTGCGGAATATAGAAATGCTCCGGCTTCGTAATGTCCGCAATACTCAAAAGACAGTCGGGGTCCATAAGCAAACTGCCTAAAACCGCCTGCTCCGCCTCCAAGCTATACGGCTCGTTGTTTTGGTCAAATAAAATGTTATCCATCATTTCCACCCGTAAAATTATTCGCCGACTTCCACGGAAATTTCAGCACTTATGTTCTGATAAAGCTTAACCTCTGCCGAATATGTTCCGAAGTTTTTAATATCAGCCATTGATATTTTTCTCTTATCAACATCAACGCCGAGCTGCTTTTTGATTTCTGTTGCAACATCTTTTGAGGTGATTGAACCGAAAAGCTTACCGTTTTGACCTGCTTTAGCTTTGAGTTTAACGGTCTTTGAATCAAGCTTTGCCTTTGCCTCGTTTGCGTTTGCGATTTCAACTTCAAGCTTATGCTGTTTTGAAGCCTCGCTGTTTTTATATTCCGTCATTGCCTGAGCATTTGCTTCTACCGCAAGATTTTTCGGGAAAAGAAAATTTCTTGCGTAGCCGTCCGAAGCCTTGACTTTTTCACCTTTTTTGCCGAGTCCCTTGACATCAGCCTTCAAAATTACTTCCATTGTTCTGCCTCCGTTTATTTATTATTTGCGAAATATTCGTCTAATTTTCTTTCAAGCTCGAGCCTTACCTGTTCTATATCCGCACCCTCAAGCTGACACGCCGCCATTGTCATATGGCCGCCGCCCGAAAACGCTTCCATTATAAGTCGTACGTTTACCTCTCCGTTTGAGCGTGCCGAAATATTAACTGTATTATCGGTTTCAAACAGTACAAACGACGCCACAACATCACTTACCATTAAAAGCTCATCCGCCGCCTGTGAACAAATAATTCTTATGTTATCGCTTTTAACCTTTGCCACAGAAATTGCGCAATTTTCATATTCATATGCCGCAACGACAATTTTGCCCTTGAGTTTTTTGTTCTTTAACGAGTTGTTGAAAAACTGCTTGACCGCCGCAATATCCGCACCCGAGGAGCGAAGATATGCCGCACATTCAAACGTCAGCGGAGTAGTTCTCAGCATAAAATCTCTTGTGTCGAGCATTATTCCCGAAAGCAAAGCATTCGCATAAACGGGAGTAAGGCTGATTTTTTCATTACAATAGATTAGCTGCGTTACCATCTCGCTTGCCGAAGAAGCACTTGAATCCTGATAAAAAACGTGAGCGCCCTCAACACAGTCGCTTGATTTCTCGTGATGGTCTATAACAATTACGTCTCTTACGCTTTCGTAAATCTCACGGCTCTCAAAAAACGGTGCTCTGTGAGTATCGACAATTATAAGCAAGGTATTCGATTTTATAAGCTTCTTGCCCTCTTCAACGCTGACAAGCTCGCCGCCCAAATCGTTCTTTTTAAGATGATTTACCAAAAGGGTCGCAAGGCTTGTTTTGACTGAAATGACAATCTTGGCGCTCTTATCGAGATCCTTGCAAAATTTCAACATTCCCACCGCAGCACCCAGAGAGTCACTGTCCGAATACTTGTGACCCATTATAAGCACATTTGAGGAATGGAGAATCGCCTTTTCAACCGCCGCACTTATGGGCTGTGCACGTTCGACATCGAAATTCAAGCTTACACCTCCATAATAATAGGCAAAACCATAGGACTGCGCCTTGTGGTCTGATAAATATGCTTTGAAACCGCATCACGAAGTCTGTTTTTTATCGTTCCGTGATCGGTAATTCTGTCATACATACAATCAGCAACAACGTCCTCGCAAAGCCGTCTTGTCTGATCAAGCATTTGCTCGGACTCTCTGACATATACGAAGCCTCTTGTTATAACCTCAGGACCCGATACAACGTCGCCCGTTGCTCCGTCCATTGACAATACAATTATAACAATTCCGTCCTCTGCAAGCTTTGTTCTGTCCCTCAAAACAACGCTTCCGACATCGCCGACGCCCGTTCCGTCAACAAAGACCATACCCGAGGTAACTTCGCCCGAAACCTTGATTGCTTTCTCCGAAACCTCGATAGTTTTACCGTTATCTGCTATGATTATGTTGCTCGGCTCAATTCCCATTGAGCTTGCCAATGAAGCATGCTTTCTCAGATGCTTCTGCTCGCCGTGAACGGGAATGAAATATTTCGGCTTTGTAAGACTCATCATAATTTTAAGCTCTTCCTGACAAGCGTGTCCCGAAACATGAACCTCGTACATTCTCTCATAGACGACCTCTGCGCCCTGTTTCAAAAGTTCGTCGACGACCTTGCCGACCATTTTTTCATTACCGGGGATAGGCGTTGCCGATATAATTACATAGTCATTAGGTCCTATATCGACCTTTCTATGCTCGGAAAATGCCATTCTGTAAAGAGCCGACATAGGCTCGCCCTGACTGCCCGTCGTAACAACTACCATTTTATCCGACGGGTATCTGTTTATCTGATCAATGCCTACAAGTATCCCCTCGGGGATTTTTATATAGCCGAGTTCAGCGGCAATGGTAACGACATTTTCAAGGCTTCTTCCCGAAAGCGCTACTTTTCTGCCGAGTTTTTCTGCGGTATCGATAATCTGCTGTACTCTGTGAATATTTGAAGCAAAGGTCGCAACGATAAGGCGTTTACCGTTTGCCTTTGCAAAAAGAGTTCCGAAGGTTTCGCCAACCTTGCTTTCGGACTCCGTAAAGCCGGGCTTTGCAGCATTCGTCGAATCCGACAAAAGACACAAAACGCCCTCGTTTCCGAGCTCTCCGAGCCTCGGCAGGTCAATTACGCCGCCGTCAATCGGTGTTGTATCAATCTTAAAGTCGCCCGTCTGAATTACCACGCCGGCAGGCGATTTGATTGCAAGCGCAACAGCGTCGGGAATTGAGTGGTTGACGTGAATAAGCTCAACCTCAAAGCAACCGAGGCTTACCTTGTCCCCCGGGTTTACTACATTAAGCTTTGCCTTGTCGAGAAGCTTATGCTCCTTTAGCTTGCCCTCAATAAGTCCTATCGTCAGGCGTGTAGAATAAACGGGAACATTCATCTCCTTGAGAAGATATGCAAGTCCGCCGATATGATCCTCGTGTCCGTGAGTTATAAAAATACCCTTTATCTTATCGGCATTCTGCACCGCATAGGTAAAATCTGGTATTACAAGGTCAACACCGAGCATATCGGGGTCGGGGAACGCAAGTCCGCAATCGACAAGTATCATATCGCCCTGACATTCATAGAGCGTCATATTCTTGCCGACCTCGTTAAGTCCGCCGAGGAAGGTAATGTTTATCGGCGTATTGTTCTTCTTAGTTCTCTTTTTTCCCTTTTGATTTTGAGAGGGCTTCCTTGTGTAATTTTTGCCCTTGCTCTGTGTTTTTTGAATTGTTTTCTTCTTGCCGTCCGAATTTTTCGGATAGCTTTTTTTGCCCTGTGCCGCAGCTGTGTCCGAAGTTTTACGCTTCGTTTTATTCTGCGGAGCTTTTGGCTTGTTTTCATTCTTTTTTAAGTTTGCCATTTGTAATCTCCTGTACTTTTTACAAATTAAAATATATAATCACGATGTTTTTTAAGACATACTTATAGATTATAATATAATACTATTATTTGCCGTTTGTGTCAATGCTTTGGTCGATAAAACGCTCCATAGTAATATCGCAAATTTCCTTCGAAAATTCATAATTTGCGGCTTCCGACATAATGTGAATTTTGTTACCCGTCCTCGACGGTGTGACTGTCGCCCTGCCATTTGGATAATTTAAAATTGCAACGCCGTCCTTGATGGCAATTCCGTGCTTTTCGCACTCACGGCTAAAACTTGAAGCGTCGAACTGACTATCCGTTATTTTCCTCGAAACGTAAAAATCGGGAAGTTCGCTTGAGAGCTTAGCAACGCTTTTTCCCGTGTCGCATATTACCCAAAGAAGTTTTATTGCCGCAAAAAGCCCATCGGTTAAAAATGTACAATTATCAACCACCCGTTGAATATCGGCAGACATTTTCGTATCAAAAAGAGAATATCTGTACACCTTTGCGCCCTCTTTTTCGGCGATTTCAGACAAAATAAACGGTGCATTAAACGGCAATGCAATATCGTTGCCGATTTGAGCCTCATACTTTACCAAAATCGCAGAAATTCTGTCAAAGCCGAGCCAACCGCAATCCCTGTGGAAAACAGAAAGCGATTTTCCGTCGTTGTTGATTTTCAACGTCATTTCATCGCCCTGACGACATTCAAGACGATAAAGACAGTCCTCCATAAGCGAGGATATTTTGTCGTTTCGACATTTTACAAAGCAAGATATATTTTTGAGTTTTCCCTGTGCCTGTCGCAAAAGCTGCCTTAGATACATCATACCCACACCGTGCATTTCGGAAATTTCTCCGCAAGGTTTAGATTCAATTTCAACAAAATTTCTATTATTCAAATATCCCTCAATTTCGCTTTGAGCGTTTATTGAAATCGGCAAACCGTTTCCGCCGCAAATTCTGATAACCGTTTGGGCATTCTTTCGGCTTATGAAAATTCCCGAGTCCAAGGAGCAAAATTTAACAAGATATTGAAATTGCGCATAAAAACTCTCTCCGAAATCCCACACTCTGCTCGATGCTGACGAAAGTGCACCCATAATCGAATATGCCGCCGATTTTGCAGCTCTGCTGCCGTCTGTGGCAATCCCCGTCTTTCCCCCGATACTGCTTAATCCAACGGCTCTGCCGATAGTTGAAGCGTAATTTGCGTAAAGCTTATCACCTTTACATATAAAACTGCTGTTATCAAAGTCCGTCATAGCTTTTCCCCCTGTTTTCATATAGTTTTTACTATATTGTTGACTGCATGACCCTTTTATAATCTTTACCTGTTGTAAAATGGGGAAAACAATGGTAGAATTACAGATATATTTTATAAAAAAGCGCGTACTGTTTTTGAAACGTACCGCATTTGATTTTGAGGTGTAAAAATGAGTCCTAAGCCTTTTGTTGAAATGTTTACAGACGGAGCCTGTTCGGGCAACCCCGGTCCCGGCGGTTGGGGTACTGTTTTAAGATGCAACGGAAAAGAAAAGGAGATGTCGGGCGGTGAGGCGCAAACGACCAACAACCGTATGGAGCTGACAGCCGTTATTGAGGGCTTGAAAGCACTTAAATGTCCCTGTGACGTAAAGCTCACAACCGACTCCAAATATGTCGGCGATGCGATAAAGCTCGGCTGGGCAAGGTCTTGGAGGGCTAACGGTTGGAAAAAGAGCGACAAAAAGCCTGCTCTCAATGCCGATCTTTGGGAAGAGCTGTTAACCCTGCTTGATATTCACAACGTCGAAATTGTTTGGGTAAAAGGGCACGCAGGTCATCCCGAAAACGAACGCTGCGACACGCTCGCCGTGATACAATCTAAAAAATTTCAATAATATTGCGTTAACGCACAAATTTTTATTGATTTTATTAGTTTTTATGTGCTAAAATACTATTATATTCGTCTGCGTGTCAGACACAATGTTAGGATGTGATTTTTTGGCAACCTCTGAAGTTATTGAAACAACCGAAACCGAGCTTGAGAACGAAGTCGAAAAAGAAATTGAAAAAGCCTCGGCAGGCAACAGAAGATACCTCAAGCCGAGCGAAATAGTAGCTTTTCTTTTAACAACATTCGGTCAGAAAAACCTGAGCCAATTCGTTGACTCGTACAGGCAATTCTTTATGATTAGCTTCTTGGGCATATCGGGTAAGGCTTACGGACTTATTGTTTTCTTCGAGTCCATATACGATGCGCTTGACGACTCACTCTCCGGTCTTATCATTGACAGAACAAGAACACGTTGGGGCAGACTTCGCCCTTATATGATTATTACCGTCCCCATTTGGGCAATTTCGACAATGATGCTGTTTACTACGCCCTCTTTCCTTTCGGGACAGACGCAAAAAATCGTATGGGCTATAATCTCCATTTTCGCATATAACCTCGGAATGTCCTACTTCGGTGCATGGAACATTTTGCTTTACAATATCACTCCGAACATTAAAGAGCGTGACAACCTTATCGCAACCTCAAAGTTCTTTGAACTTTTCGGCGTATGGGTTCCCTCACTTCTCCCTATATTTATCTCACTTACCAAAGGTAAGGTAGGTATGCAGAGCATATATACCTCCTTTGCAATTGTAATGGTTGCTGTCGCTTCCGTTACTGCGATTTACGGCTTCTTTGCAATGCGTGAAAGAGTTCCGCTTGCTTCCCGTGAGCAAATGCAGGAAATCGGTATTCTCGAATCCTTCAAAAATGCCTTTAAGAATAAACCGATGTTTATTTCGGTTATCGCAAACTTCTTTAACGGCTTTAAGAGCGTCGGTGCTTCAACCGAAAGCTTCTTCTGGCTTCATAACACAGGAAGCCTTTTTCACGGAACGCTTGCAGGTCTTTTCACGGGACTTCCGAACTACATAGTCACTCCCTTAACTCCCAAGCTTATCCGTAAATTCGGTGCAAGAAATACGGCACTCGGCGCAGGTGTTTTCGGCGGTGTTGCATATACTCTTATGTTTATAATCGGCTACAAACCGTTCGGAAGCTACGACGAAACACTCCCCTGCGTGCTCAATATGATTTACATAACGCTTATGCTTACAATTTGCGGACTTCCAAACTGCGTAATCCGTGTTTGTCAGGCTGTTTTGCAGGGCGACGTTTACGATTACAGCGAATGGAAATACGGCGTTCGTAACGAGGCGCTTGTTCAGACGGTTACAAACTATTTCGGAAAGCTCGCAAATGCGGTTACGGGACTTCTTTCGGGTCTTGTAATTACACTTGTCGGATATGTTGCTCATAAGGATGCACTCGGCGACGTGATCCGTGAAACTAATCCGACAGTCCTCAGAGGCTTCTTTGCGGTATTTGCTCTTATGCCTGCTATCGCAAGATTTTTGTTCGGTATTTCGTGGATATTCTTCCCCGTTCACGGCGAGTTCAAGGAAAAGATGCTTGCCGACCTTGAGGAAAGAAGAGCGCAGAGAGTAAACGAGCTCGAAGCTTCCGACGAAAAGACAGAGGAATAAAATTCAATTAAATATTAGATTAGACTAAATTAAAAACGCTCACATTTCGTGAGCGTTTTTTGTTATGCTTTTGTAAAGCCAAATTGGAATATGATAATTTTTGGCTGAAACGACGACGTGGTAGGGCGGTGGCTTGCTGCCGCCGTTAGATTGTCGCTTATATAAAAATCCGCAAAAGTTGGTAGCGACAGCGAGCCGTTGTGAGGGCGTTTACAACCGAACAGGTGAGCCGAGCGTGATTTTTGCGGAAGAGGCGGAGTTGCATAGTGAGTGAGAAACAGCAAAAGGCTGTTGCGAACGATACGAAGCAAACGACGACGAACCGTAGGGACAACCCTTGCGGTCGCCTGCCAATTCATAGCAAATTAAAAACGGGCGAACACAGTTCGCCCCTACGATATAATATAAAAATATAATTGTTTGTAACCGTTGATTTTATATGATTTTATAAAAATCCCTCAGTCATTTTTTGTTCCAAAAAACGACAGCTCCCTTTACAAGGGAGCCTTTGTCGGACAGGGGCGAGCCCTGTCCCTACGGTTCAATATTTTTCAATTTACATATTCCTCGACTGCTCTTGCAAGTCCGTCATTGGCATTGCTGTCGGCTTGATAATTTGCGACATTTTTAATCTCATCAATCGCATTTCCCATAGCAAAAGAATATTTTGCGAATTTCAGCATCTCATAATCATTCATTGCGTCGCCAAATGCCATAACATTACTCTTATCAACGCCGATTTTCCTACAAAAGCCGTCAAGTGCCGTGCCTTTATTAACATTTGGTGCGGTTATTTCGATTTCATCGGGCAGGGACGACGTAATATAAAGCTGACGCTTCTCAAATTCGGGAATCAACTGACTTTTATGCTCATCACTCACGCTGTAAAGTGCGATTATCTCGGCACATTCACCCTTCAAATCGCTTGTAAGCTTATCCGAAGCCACCGAAAGTCGTGTAAATTCATTAAGAAAATCCTGCGGAAGTCCGTGATTTACATAATATCCCGTCTTGTCGTTTTGGAGAAAAATTTTGCCGTCAACATAAAGATTATAATAAATCGGGAAGCTGTCAAGCAAAGTGAGGATTTCCTCTGTGTGCTCCGCCGAAATGCAATTTTTGTATATATTCTTTCTTGCATTCCTGTCGAAAACCGCTGCACCGTTTGAGTAAATCACATAATCCACGAACGGTACCTGCGAGGTTACATTGTCGGTAAACGTAAGAGTTCTGCCCGTTGCGATTGCGATTTTAACACCGTTATTATGCGCCGTTTTCAACGCATTTTTAGTGCGTTCGCTCACGGTCTGATGGTCGGGCGACATAAGCGTACCGTCAAGGTCTGTTACAATTAGTTTTACTGCCATTATATTCTCCGATTATATTTTTAAGCCAAAATATTTTTTTGCATTATTAAAGGAAATATCCTCCACGACCTGCGACAAGAACTTAATATCCTCGGGATATTTGCCGTCCTCGACCCATTCGCCGATAAGCTCACAAAGTATTCTTCTGAAATACTCGTGGCGAGGATAGGACAAAAAGCTTCTTGAGTCGGTTATCATTCCGACAAATCTCGAAAGCACGCCGAGGTTTGCAAGGTCGGTCAGTTGACGGCGCATACCGTCGTAGTTGTCGTTGAACCACCACGCAGAGCCGAATTGAATTTTCGAGGCAGCCTCGTCCGTCTGGAAATTGCCGAGCATTGTGCCGAGCACGACATTATCCTTAGGATTGAGCGTAAAGAGGACTGTTTTCGGAAGCTTGCCCAATTTTGCAAGCGAATCCAAAAAGCGTGAAAGACCTGCCGCAATTTCTCTATCATCAACCGAGTCAAAGCCCGTATCTGCGCCTAATTTTTGGAACATTTTTGTATTGTTATTGCGAAGTGCGCCGATATGAAGCTCCATTGCCCAACCTTTTTCAGCGTAATTTTCGCCGAGGAAGCCTAAAAGAGCCGTCTTGTACTTGTCAAGCTCAAGCTCCGAAAGCGGCTTGCCGTCAACGCCCTTTTTGAAAATCTGCTCAAGCTCACGGGAGTTTGAAGTAACGCACGGAATATAACTCAATGCGTGGTCAGCCGCACGGCAACCCATTTTATCAAAAAAGTCTATTCGCTGTGCAAGAACTGCTTTAAGCTCCGCAAAGGATGAAATTTCCCTGCCCGCAGTCTTTTCCATTGCCGCAAGCCACGGGATAAACTCTGCCTTTTCAATCGCAAGAGCCTTGTCGGGACGGAAAGCAGGCAAAACCTTGCATTTGAAATTCTTATCTTTTTTAAGCTTTTCGTGATATTCAAGAGTGTCCGACGGATCGTCGGTCGTGCATACGCAAATGACATTTGATTTTTCAATCAGCTCACGGGGAGTGAAGCCGCCTGCCTTGATTTTCTCGTTGCATCTGCGCCAAACATCCTCGGCGGTAGAGGAAGAAAGCGTCTCATAAACACCGAAATAACGCTGTAGCTCAAGATGCGTCCAATGATAAAGCGGATTGCCGATAAGATGCGGCACAACCTCCGCCCATTTCAAGAACTTGTCGTGACCCGACTTTCTGCCGGTAATATATTCCTCCGAAACGCCGAAAGAACGCATCGCACGCCACTTGTAGTGGTCGCCGCCGAGCCAAAGCTCCGCAATATCCCGAGGCGCATTATTTTCGTAAATCTCCTTTGGGGAAAGATGGCAATGCCAATCGAAAATCTGCGTTTTTTCCGCACCCTTTTTATATATTTCCTTTGCCGTTTTTGTAGTGAGCAGGAAATCCTTATCCATAAATTTTTTCATAATCGTTTCCCCTTTACATTGAGAATATAAGAATATTTTATCACAGTTAAATTAAAGTGTAAACAATAAATGACATGGAAAATTACCGTTGCAGTCAAAAGGTTTTTGGTTATATTTTTCAAAGCCGACAGTCCCTCAAAAAACACCTTTAAGCATAAACGCTGTAATATTTTGCCGTACCTCATGGGATTTATTCGGCATTATAGCTAAGCTGCGGCTGTACAAATTGTGCATCACTCATAAGAATTTTCTATTTCTTAAATATTATTGCTTTTTTCAAACAATTACTATATAGTTGTATTAGGATATTAAAATTCAAAACGAAAGAGTGAGTCCGATGTACAGTTCAATTTAATTAAAAACTTATTAAAGTACAAAAGGAGAAAATAATGAACAAGAAAAAGAAAATATTGACTGCCGTTATTTCCGTATGTTTAATTTTTGTTGCAATATTTGTTGTTGAACTTTTGATTCCGGCAAAGTGGGAAACAAAAGAAATAAGAGCTGTTTCAAGGGTTGCGGACAACGGCGGACTTGAGTCTTTTCCGGCATACAGTTATTATAAAAACCCCAAGCTTACCGATATTATAAACAGAGCTCAATATCACGATATAATGGAGATGAATATAGAGCTTTCCGAAATTTCCGCAGAATTTCTTCACACTGTCGGAGTTGATAAGCCGATTTCATTTAATATTATTTCAAATGACAGGACTCATTTTGAATACACAATATCCGATGGCACCGGTAACACCACATGGTTAGTCAGTGTAAATGACGGTTATCTGGAAAGCCATTCGGTATCCGTAGAGAAAGATTATACTGCGTAAAAAATCAATTCGAATTTTCTCGCAATTCAATGAAACATTTCAACTGACACAAGCAAGAAGGAGTATCCTATGAAAAAGAAAAAAACCGCATTGACCCTATGCGCTGTTGCGGCTCAGGCAGTTTTGCTTGTGTTTTGGGTAATGCTCATAATTGAAACCGTTTACCCGATATACAGGCTTTCGGAGCCGACCGCAATCGTAGGTCGTGATATTACCGTATATGCGCCCGTGAGGGTTGAAACGGTTATGACCTGTTCGGCGGAAAAGGTAAACAATCAGAATTTCACAAAGGCAAACACTCAAATTTTAACCTCTTTTGTCAATCGTTATAATCTTACAAAAGCACCCGATTATACGGTTCTCGAAAAAAATAAAAATTCATATGTCTATGAGCTTTCATCAAGCGAGACGGGCGAAAAGTGGACTGTTACCTGCTCGATAGGCGAAGAAAATGCATTTGACATTTCCATTTCGGGAGGTGCAAAGTGATGAAAAAGGCAATAATAGCACTAACGGCAAATTTTGCCCTGCAAATTATTCTTTTATGCTGTCTCGGTGCACCCGCAAAGGAAATTGTTAAATGGTCGCAAAATGAATACGGCGATTATGTAATAACCTCCTGCAGCTTCGGCGACCGTTCGCTGTTGGGAATAAACAATGCCATTGACAGTTACACGGCGTCTCAAAAAGAAAAATATACAGAAAACACGGACAGCTACGAGATAATTCGTGTTACGGCAACAAGAGTTATCAAGGATACTGCCGACACCGCAATTATTGAGTACAATACGGAGCGATATATCTACGAATCGGAGGAAAGCGGAAAAATTATCGGCTACTCACTTCTTGAGACTGCTCGGCTGACAATCGACGGCACGGGAAGCGAAATAAAGCTTAGCTTCTCTCCCGTTGAGAAAACCGACTGTGCCGCACACGAATTTTTGTTGGCAAAATAAGCATATAAATCTGCATTTCAATTGAATTTCAGATAAAAAAATACGGCGTTCAAATTGAACGCCGTATAATTTTGCTTTTAATCAGTCAGCTGTGTAAGGAAGAAGAGCGATAGCTCTTGCTCTCTTAATAGCTGTTGTAAGCTCTCTCTGATGATAAGCGCATGTGCCTGTCACTCTTCTGGGGAGAATCTTAGCTCTCTCTGAAGTGAAACGACGAAGCTTTGCTGCGTCTTTATAATCAATCTTTTCAACCTTCTCCACGCAGAAAGCACAAACTTTTTTGCGTTTTCTGTTCATGGGGCGAGCACTTTTATTTTCAGCCATTGTTATATCCTCCTGTAAAATTCAAATAAATTGACGATTAGAACGGAAGACCGTCGTCATCATCATCTGCCGAGCCGAAGCCGAAATCCTCCTCCGCAGCTGCGGGAGTGGAAAAGCTTGCGGTGTTGCCTGCCTGATAGGACGGAGCGTTTGCAGCCGGAGCTTCAAAGCGATTCTGACCTGCGTCAGATGCCTTTGAGCCACAGAACGAAACGCTGTCGGCAACGATTTCAACAGCAGTTCTCTTAGCACCCGTCTTGTCTTCATAAGAACGGGTCTGGATTGAGCCCTGTACGGCTATCATTGAGCCTTTGTGGAAATAACGAGTTACAAAATCAGCGGTCTGACGCCATGCGACAACATTGATAAAATCAGTCTGTCTTTCCTCGCCCTGTCTGACATAGCTTCTGTCAACAGCGACACAGAAAGAGGTAACAGATTTACCGCTTGTCGTTGTACGCAACTCGGGGTCTGCTACAAGCCTACCCATTATAACTGCACAGTTAATCATTTCCTTTTCCTCCGATTACTTCTTTACTACGATTGAACGGAGAACGCCGTCTGTGATACCTGCTACACGCTGGAACTCAGCCGGGAAAGCCGGCTCACACTCAAGGTTGAAGAGTACGTAGTAGCCTTCAGCCTCATCGTTGATAAGGTAAGCAAGCTTTCTCTTGCCCCACTCGTCAACGCTTTCAAGAGTGCCGTTTTTCTCAATCAATGCCTTGAATTTTTCAACAAGGGACTGTACATCCTCATCAGTTTTATTGTTAACCGAGAGAACAACGATTGCTTCATACTTTGTCATTCTTTTGCACCTCCTTATGGACTCTGCCCTCACATTTTAGATTTTGAGGGAAGGAGCTAAAAACATTAAAAACATTTTCAGCGAGTTATTATTATAACAGCAAGCGCAACATAAGTCAAGATTTTTTTGCGGAACAGATGAACAAAGAGGAGTTGCGAACGATACGGAGCAAGCCCCCGCCCTACCGTGTCGGCAATGTGCAACCGTAGTGGGCGACCTGCGGTCGCCCATCAATTTCAGAGCAAATTAAAAGCGGGCGAACTGTGTTCGCCCCGTAATTTGCAAGTTTATATATCCTGTCAATTCAGCGTAATTACCATACAGTTGAGCACGCCTGCGAAAGCAAGCCACAGAATGTACGGTATGAGCAAATACCCTGCCGCAGGTCTGATTTTCTTAAACTCAACCGCTGTAATTATGACAAGAACAGCTAAAAGCAAAAGCCATATGAACGAAAATGTAAATGCGTGCAGTCTGAAAAAGAAAATCGGCCAAAGGAAATTCACCGCAAGCTGAGAGACATAGAGCGCAAGCGCCTTTTTTGTCATACCGCCTTTTGCCTCGTAAACAAGATATGCAGAAACGCCCATAAGCAGATACAAAACCGTCCAAGCTATCGAGAAAACCGCCGGTGCGGGCGTAATCGACGGCGTGTTAATTCCTTTAAAGCCTTTCATAGCTCCGCCGACAACCGAGCTCAATGCGCCGACTGCCAATGTGCCGAGCATCCAAAACAAAAGCGGTTTCCACTTGATTTTAACAGTCATATTCTCACCCCTTCATATGTAATATATGAAAAAGCAAGGAAAATATACTATCTTATATGCACGACCTCGCCCGAGGTGAGCGTTGACGTTCCCTCGGCATTGCTTATCACAAGTCCTCCGTTTACATCTATGTCAACAGCTCTTGCGTCAAATTCTTCGTCGGGCTTTATTACGTGAACAAGCTGTCCCACGGTAGCCGAATGAGCCTTCAATCTGCTTATAACATCCGAATTGTCATAGGAGTTGAGAGCATTATTCCTGATAACATATCTGTCGATATTATTTACAATGTCAACCAAAATTTCGTTGTGGTCAAGCTCCTCGTTGCCCTGATACTCGTTGCCGATTGAGGTTGCCGTGTATTCAAGCTCGTCGGGGAAATCAATCTTTTCAATATTAAGTCCTATACCGATAACAACATATCTCGGTCTGCCGTTTTCGTTGATAATCTCGCAGAGAATACCGCAGATTTTTTTGTCGTTTACAAGTATGTCGTTGGGCCACTTGATTTTTGCGTCAATATTGAACATATTATAAAGCGTGTCCCTTACCGCAAGACCTGCGATTGAGGAAATGAGGTCAAAATTTTTTTCATTGCCTGCAATTTCGTGAACGACGGAAAAATATATTCCCGCACCCTTCGGCGAATAAAAGCTTCTGCCCGTTCTGCCCTTGCCTGCGGTTTGATAATCGGCAACCACCAAAAGCTCCTTATTTTTTCCCTCGTGGCACATCTTTTTTGCAATGTCGTTTGTCGATGTCGTTTCGGGATAATATTTAAGAAATTTTTTAGCCCTGTACTGTTTAAGATGATAAACAAGGCTTTTTTCGTTTAATTCAAGATTTTTCATAGGTTTCCTCTTTAACTATTTAATGAGTATATTTTTACACAGTTTTGTTCAAAGGTCAAGTATAAAAAGAACAAAGCACCCGCTTTTGGGGTGCTTTGCTTTAGGGGAAGAAAAGGGATAAATGAAAAAGTGTATCGGTTCTCTTTAACCGATGATTAAAGTATACGGGAAAAATGTTTCCGCACAATATACTTTTATTTAACAATCTGTAAACAAATGCTTATACCGTTTCCGAATAGCTGCCGAGATAAGTAAACTTTTCGGTTGTGCTTTCAAGCTCGTTTATCATCTGAACGAACCTGTCGGAATACACGCTCGACTCAATGTCGAAATAGAACATAAATTCAAAATCCCTGTCGGTAAGCGGACGGCTTTCAAGCTTGATTATGTTAATGTCAAGCGCATAGAACATTGAAAGCATTGAATAAAGTGAGCCGGGCTTATGCGGAAGCGTGAGCATAAGGCTTGTTTTGTCCGCACCGGGATAAATTTCAAGATTTTTTGAAATACAGATAAACCTTGTGTAGTTGTTTGCCCTGTCCTGAATAGACTCGCAAACGGTTTCAAGGTCATAGAGCATAGAGCAGTCATTTGAGGAAATTGCCGCAACATCACTTCTTCCGCTTTCGGCAACCTGCTTTGCCGCAACCGCCGTATTTTCGCAAATTGTAACCTTAACACCGTGCAAAGAATTCAAGAATTCGCTGCATTGGCTTATAGCCTGCTCATGAGAATATATTTCTTTAATATCGGAAAGCTTTGTTCCTCTGTTAGCAAGAAGAGAGTGATTTATTTTCAATCTTATTGATTTGACAATATAAAACTTATACTTGTTCATAAGGTCGTAAACATGGTTTACCGAGCCTGCGGTGCTGTTTTCAATCGGCAAGATACCGTATTTGCAAAGGCCCTTATCAACCGCCGAGAAAACTCCGTCCCAACTGTCAAAGAACATTATGTTGGGATTTCTGAAAAGCTTTTCGCAAGCAAGTGTCGAATATGCGCCCTCTACGCCCTGACAAGCGACAATAGCCGACTCGGGGAACGACTTTTTGTCGCTTTCGTCAAGCGCCGCTTCTATTTTCCTTGTAAGTTCCGACTTATTGCCGAGGCACTTGTGCTGATATGTCCTTGAAAGCTCTAAAATCTGAGAATAAAGGCGAAGCGAATAGTTTTCAAATTCCTCTCCGCTCATCTCGGCAATTTTATTAAGCAACGCTCTCTCCCTCGTCTTATCAAGCACGGGAAGCTTGTTTTCCTTTTTGTACCTTGCAATATCTGTTGCAATTTCCATTCTGTCCTTGAAAAGCTCAACCATTTGGCTGTCAATTTCATCAATTCTGCTTCTGAGCTGTTCTAAATCCATAAATTTACCTCCATTATTAAAGCAAAAGGTCAAGTGCCGTTATCGCCGCAACAGCCTCAACTGCCGGAACGGCTCTCGGAACTATGCACGGGTCGTGCCTGCCTTTAATTTCAAGTTTTTCTTGTTTGTTTGTTTCAAGACTTACGCTCTCTTGCGGTAAAGCAATAGACGGTGTAGGCTTTATCGCCACACGGAAAACTATCGGCATACCCGATGTTATTCCGCCCAAAATTCCGCCGTGGTCATTCTTTTCGGTTACGATTTTCCCGTTTTCAACTGTAAAATTATCATTGTTTTCGCTGCCGTATTTGAGCGTTCCCGAAAATCCGCTTCCGAATTCAATGCCCTTAACAGCAGGGATTGCAAAAATATTTTTCGCTATAACATTTTCTATGCCGTCGAACATAGGCTCGCCTACACCCACAGGCATACCGCTTATTGCACATTCGATTATTCCGCCGACCGAGTCGCCTTTTTCTCTCGCACTGTCAATAAGTTCCTTCATTTTCTTTTCCGCTTCGCTGTCTATTACAGGGAAAAACGGATTTAATTCTGCTTTCTGAATTTCGCAAGCGTCAAACGGCTCATCATATATATCTTTAACAGAATAAATATGTGCCTTAATTTCAACACCCTTTTCACGAAGCATTTGCATACACACAGCACCTGCAAAACAAAGGGGTGCTGTCAATCTGCCCGAGAACTGCCCTCCGCCTGCAATATCGTTGTGTCCCGAATACTTGACATAAGCCGCATAATCGGAATGAGACGGTCTCGGAAGGATTTTGAGCGAAGCATAATCTTGTGAACGGGTGTTTGTGTTGTCGATTTTCGTACAAATCGGAGCACCGCAAGTTACGGAATTCACGAGTCCCGATAAAACCTGTACTTCGTCACTTTCCTTTCTCGGTGTAGCAAAAGAATTGTGACCGGGCGCACGCCTTTTCATAAAATCCGACACTTCGTCAAAATTTATCTCAAAGCCGGCCGGTAAACCGTCAACAACAGCACCGATTGACTTAGAGTGTGACTGCCCGAAAACGCTGACGTTTATTTTATTCCCCTTGAGAATCGATGACATCCGCCTTACCTCCCAGCATTTTATAATCTTCAAAGAAATTAGGATAAGATTTATTTACAGCCTCTGCCCCTCGAAGCGTTATTTCTCCGCCTGAGCCCAAAGCCGCCACCGCCGCCGA
The DNA here is from genome assembly GCA_052298855.1 of Candidatus Fimenecus sp. Taxonomy (GTDB): domain Bacteria; phylum Bacillota; class Clostridia; order Oscillospirales; family Acutalibacteraceae; genus Fimenecus. Next base: position 41,996 of record DAVZXP010000008.1, read on the forward strand.
CATTGCCATTCTGTGATCGGAATAGGACGGTACCTCTCCGCCCGTGATTTTCTCATCACACCAAATAACAAGTCCGTCATCGGTCTGTGCATTGACATTTCCCATAAGCGTAAGGCTTTCGCAAATCGCCTGAAGCCTGTCGCTCTCTTTAAGTCTTAAACGCTCTGCGTTCGTAACGATTGTAACGCCTTTTTTAGCGTTCGCCGCAGTAACGGAAAGCACGGGAATTAAATCGGGTATATCGGAGGCGTCAATCTGTACACCGTGCAAGGATTCGCTTTTCACTCTTACCTTGTCGCCGTTTTTCTCGACATATGCGCCCATCTGCTCTAATATATCAACAACTTTTTTGTCGCCCTGAAGCGAGTCCTCACGAAGTCCTGTAACGGTAACGTCGCCGTTTATCGCACCCGCACATAAGAAAAATGCAGAATTTGACCAATCGCCCTCTACGAAAATTTCCTCGGGCGAAGCATACCTCTGTGAGCCCTTTATATAATAGGTATCGCCGTTTTCGACAATGCTAATGCCGAATTTCGAAAGCGTATTGACCGTCATATTTATATATGAGCGAGATTCTACTGGCGGCAACAGCTTTATTGTACTGTCGCCGTCAAGAATGGGAAGTGCAAACAAAAGTCCCGTTACAAACTGTGAGCTGACATTGCCCTTTAGTATGTATTCTCCGCTTTGAAGCTCGCCTGAAATTTCAATCGGAAACTGCCACGGCGGCGTAAATTTCACACCTTTTTTCTCCATCTCATTGCGAAGCGGAAGTATCGGTCTTGACGGAAGTCTGCCCGAGCCTGTAAAAACAGCCTCTTTTCCGAGTGCCGCCGCAACGGGAAGTAAAAATCGAAGAGTCGAACCGCTTTCGTTGCAATTCAATTCCGCTTTTCCACCTTTTTCGCTGACGGGAACAACGGTTATCGTGTCGCCGTCTCTTGTTATCTTCGCCCCGAGCGAATTAAGGCAAGAGATTGTCGCCCTTATATCCTCGGAATCGGAATTACAATGAATTACAGTCGTTTTGTCCGAAAGTGCCGCCGCTATAAGTATTCTGTGTGCGTCGGACTTTGACGAAATCGCCCGAATTGTGCCCTCAAGCCTTGACGGTGTGAGTTTTATATCCATTCAGTTCAATCCTTTTTCGATTATATCCTTTAGTGAATTTATCCCTGTTTTATATAGCTTACATTCTCCGAATTTTGACGGCACTACAAGCGTTATATCGTCTCCGCTTCGTTTTTTATCCGATAGCGTAACCGAAAAAAGCTCATCTGCCGAAAACTCCGTCGATACGGGAAGGTTATACTTTTTAAGAAGCGAAATCAAAAAATCCGTTATATCAGCTTCGGCAATGCCCGATTTGTATGCGCCTCTCGACATCAGCACCATACCTATCGCAACCGCACTGCCGTGAGAAACGGCAAAGTTACTGCATTTTTCAATCGAATGACCGATTGTATGACCGAAATTCAAAAGTCCACGCAGTCCTCTGTCGGTTTCATCAACATTTACTATATCACGCTTAAATGTGACGCACTTTTCAATTATATATTCAAGGTTTTCCCTTGCATTGTTTTCATTTAAAAAGTTGAGAAAATCACCATCGAACAAAGCACCGTATTTTATCGTTTCAGCCATTCCGTCAGCGAAAATCTCATCACTCAAAGTCGAAAGAGTCGAATAATCGCAAATTACAAGCTTCGGCTGATAAAATGCGCCTGCAAGGTTTTTACCTGCTTTCAAATCAATCGCCGTCTTACCGCCGACCGAGGAGTCAACGCAAGCCAAAAGCGTTGTCGGGATTTGAACAAAATCAATTCCTCTCAAATACGTTGCGGCACAAAAGCCTGCCATATCGCCAACAACTCCGCCGCCGAGAGCCACAATACAGTCGCTTCTCGTGAGCCTGTTTTCCGCCATAAATTCGAGCATATCGGAATATGTGTTTATGTTTTTGGACGCCTCGCCGTTTTTAAAAACAAACTTTACTGTATCAAAGCCGCTTTTCTCCAACGAATTTTGGACAACATTGGCGTAAAGAGTGTCAACAACGCTGTCGGTTACAATCGCCGCCGTTTTTGCCGAGGTTACCTCTCTTATCATTTCGCCGCACTTTTCAAGTATGCCGTCAGCGATTACTATATTATATTTTTCTCCTGTCGATACCTCGACCGTTTTCATAAAATCACCGTAGCCCTTCAGCCGTCAATCTGTTCCTTGCAAATTCTTCCGTCACGCAAAAGCTTTTCAAGCTCATCTGCGTTATTTTCCTTGAGAGCCTTTGAATACTCTGTGAGGTTTTCTATTATAGTATCTATTTCAAAAATAAGGTTTTCCCTGTTTTCGAGGAACAGCTCCGTCCACATAACTTCGTTCAATTTCGCAACCCTGGTCAAATCCTTATAGCTTCCTGCGGAAAATCCCTTGTGAAGCTTTGCGCTCGGACTTTTAACATAGGCGTTCGACACAACGTGCGCCAGCTGTGAGGTAAATGCGATTATCCTGTCGTGCTCCTCGGGAGTAGTGTTCTGTATATTGGTAAAGCCGATTGCCGAAAACAGCTTTCTGACAATTTCAAGCTCGTTTATTCCCGTATCCGCCGACGGAACAAGCAGCATTGACGCATTTGAAAACATTGTAACCTTTGAATGCTCAAAGCCGGATAAATGCAAGCCTGCCATAGGATGAGCTCCGATAAAGGTAAAGCCGTTTTCCCTTGCGACACGGTACATATCATCGCAAACATATTCCTTAACACCGCAGGTATCAAGCACTATTGCGCCTTTTTTGAATTTCTGTGCGTTATCGGTAATGTACTTCTTAGTATCGTTGGGATAAAGTCCTGTGATTATTATATCACATCCCGAAATTTTTTGTTCGGTCATTTCCTCGTCTATTGCGCCGAGAAGCCTCGCTTTGAGAATAACATTTTCATCAATGTCAAAGCCTATTACCTTATTATCCGTATTGTACTTTATAGCCTTGGCGATAGAACCGCCGATAAGACCTAAGCCTACTACTCCGACCGTCATTTTATCAATCCTCTTTTATTGCGTTTCTGATTTTTTCAACGCCCTTGCAAACCTCGTCGAACTGCTCGGGCGTCAGTGCCTGCGGACCGTCGCAAAGAGCCTTTGCCGGATTATTGTGAACCTCAATCATAAGTCCGTCCGCACCGCAAGCCGCCGCCGCATAGGACATAGGCTTTACAAGTCTTGCGATACCCGAAGCGTGGCTCGGGTCAATGATTACGGGCAAGTGAGTTTTCTCTTTAAGAAGCGGAACAGCAGAAAGGTCAAGAGTGTTTCTTGTAGCCGTTTCAAAAGTTCTGATACCTCTCTCGCAAAGGATAACCTTTGTATTTCCGCCTGCCATTATGTATTCTGCGCTCATAAGAAGCTCCTGCAATGTACCCGAAAGTCCTCTTTTTAAGAAAATGGGTTTATCGAGTTTTCCCAATTCCTTGAGCAATTCAAAGTTCTGCATATTTCTTGCACCGACCTGAATAATATCGACATTTTCAAAAAGGTCAATATGCGAAGCGTCCATAATTTCGGTAACGATCGGCATACCCGTTTCCTTTTTAGCCTCCAAAAGAAGCTCAAGTCCCTCAGCTCTCATACCCTGGAAAGCATATGGAGAGGTTCTCGGCTTAAATGCACCGCCTCTTAAAATGTTAGCACCCGATTTTTTAACCGCTTTTGCTATCTCAATTATCTGCTCTCTTGACTCGACTGAGCAAGGGCCTGCCATAATCTGAAAATTACCGCCACCGATTTTAATTCCGTTGCCAAGGTCAATTATCGTATCGTCGGGATGGAATTTTCTGTTAGCCTGCTTATACGGCTCCGAAACACGTCTTACGCCCTCAACTATATCAAGTCCTTCAATAAGGTCTGTATCGATTTTGCTTGTATCTCCGACAAGTCCCCAGATAGTCTGATATTCGCCGATTGACTCGTGAATATCAACCTCCTGATTTATCAACCACTGTCTTAGAACGTCAACCTTTTGCGCTTCGGCATCCTTCTTCAAGATAACAATCATTTTCTGTTCCTTCTTTCAAAAAAATAACCCCACAGTGACATTCACTGCGGGGTGTAAGCTTACTAAATTACAAACCTTTTAACTAAGCAACCTGTTTTGCAGCGAACGACATTATTACCTTACCAAAAAAGTTGATAAAGTAGAAATAGAAGTATTCAACTGCAAATGAAAACTTGCTCATTCGTTTGTTCTCCTGTAATTTATTGTAAATATACTATCATTATCCAAATTAAAAGTCAACACTTTTTTGAAAGTTGTTATCAAAAGCAATCTGTTATAACCGTAAAAACGAAAAAAGCAACGGAAAGCTAATCTCTCCGTTGCTTAAAATATCCGCTAATAAAATCAGCCCTCGTAATCGTCCTCATTCTCCCAGTTATGGAAAACCTCTTGAATGTCGTCGTTGTCCTCAAACATTTCAAGCATTCTGCCCATATTGGTAATGTCGTCGGGATTATCAAGTCTTGTGTATGTTGACGGTACATATTCAACCTCAGCCGAAAGGAATGTGTAACCTTTAGCCTCAAGGTCATCTCTGATAGCGCCCATATCGTTAGGCTCGGTACGAATATCGAAAACCTCGCCGTCCGTTATAAAGTCAACAGCACCTGCCTCAAGAGCGTCCTCCATAAGCTTGTCCTCGTCAACATCCTCTTTATCAATTATGATAACGCCCTGACGTGTGAACATAAACGAAACGCAGCCCGACTGACCCATATTGCCGCCGAACTTGTCAAAGTAATGACGAACATCGCCTGCCGTACGGTTTCTGTTGTCGGTAAGAGCCTCAACGATAACCGCAATACCCGACGGGCCGTATCCCTCGTATGTAATACTCTCGAAATTGTCGGTGTTGCCGTCGCCTGCCGCCTTTTTGATAATTCTGTCGATATTGTCGTTGGGTACGTTAGCCGCTTTAGCCTTTGCGATAATATCCTTTAATTTTGAGTTGCCCGCAGGATCGGGGCCGCCCTCACGAACCGCAACCGCAATTTCTCTGCCGATTTTGGTAAATACTTTCGCTCTTGCGTTATCGGTTTTTTCTTTTTTTCGTTTAATGGTACTCCATTTTGAGTGTCCTGACAAAAAAATCACCCTCTACATATATTTACGCAAAGTATTTTATCACAGTTACGCTCTTTTATCAAGTTTTTTATAATTTACAATTCATCTTATTTATGATAAAATAAATTGTTATGAAAAATGCAGAACTTTTTGAAAACGAACATATTGAAACACTCGGCAACGACATCGGGGTTATTGTATCCGAAGCGCATACCTTCGGCACCGATGCGATGCTGCTTGCCTATTTTGCAAATGCAAGGCGAAACGACCTTGCCTGCGACCTCGGAACAGGCTGCGGCATAATCCCTCTTTTGTGGAAAAGGGACGGAAATTGCAAGAAAATTTACGGTGTTGAAATTCAGGAAAAGGGCTATTCGCAATTTCTAAGGAGCGTTGAAGCGGATAATGCTTCAGACAGCGTTTTCCCAATACATTCGGACTTAAAGCAACTGAAAGGCAAATTACCGCAGGGCACATTTGACCTTGTAACGATGAATCCGCCTTATAAAAAAGAAAACGCAGGAATTAAAAGCGAAAAAATGAACGAAAAAATTGCAAGACACGAAACGCTTTGCACGATTGACGATATATGCACAACGGTTGCGTCGCTTTTGAAATTCGGCGGGCGGTTTTGCCTTTGCATTAGACCCGAGCGTTTATTTGAGACTATGAAAAGTATGTCGGAGCATAAGCTTGAGCCGAAAAGGCTTCGCCTTGTTACAAGCAGAGACGGAGAAAAGCCGTGGCTTTGCCTTATCGAATCAAGGCTCGGCGGAAAAAGCGGCTTGACGGTGGAAAAGAACTTTGTTTTGTATGACAAGGACAATAAATACACAGAAGAAATGGACAGCTTGCTGGTTCTTTACAGGGAGGATTAAATATGTCGGGAAAGCTTTATGTTGTCGGAACTCCGATTGGAAATTTATCCGACTTTTCTCCGAGAGCCGTTGAAACTCTTGCCTTGGTTGATTTTATCGCAGCGGAGGATACAAGGGTTACGCTGAAGCTGCTCAATCACTTTGAAATCAAGAAGCCTATGGTAAGCTACTTCGAGCATAATCGCAGAGAGCGTGGCGAAATCATACTTGAAAGAATTAGGGCAGGCGAAAACTGCGCTATTGTTACGGATGCCGGAATGCCTGCAATTTCAGATCCCGGAGAGGATTTAGTTAATTTATGTCTATCGAACGGGATTCCCGTAGAGTCAGTCCCCGGTCCTACCGCTTTCGCAACCGCCGTGGCAATGTCGGGGCTTCCGAGCGGACGATTTACATTTGAGGGATTTTTGAGTGTGAACAAGCCAAGTCGCAGAGAGCATCTTGAGGAAATCGTGTCGGAACGTCGCACAATGGTCTTTTATGAAGCTCCGCACAAGCTCACCGCAACGCTTAAAGACTTGTATAAATATCTCGGCGACAGGCGAATAGCACTTATAAAAGAACTTACAAAAATACATGAAACCGTCGAACGAACCACACTTTCCGAAGCGTGCGAAAAGTATTCGGCTCAAGCACCGAAGGGCGAATTTGTAATTGTTATCGAGGGTTCAACAGAGCCTAAGCAAAAAGAATTGAGCCTTGACGAAGCAGTTGCACTTGCAAAGGGACTTGTCGAAAACGGAATGGCAATAAACGACGCCGCAAAGGAAATTGCAAAAGAAACAAAACTTAAAAAGGGCGATATTTATAAAGCCTTATTAGGAGAATAGTGTGAAAAATCACACCATTCATAATTATAATGCCCTCAAAATTTGACTTTGGCATAATTTTGAGATGACTGAAAGGCTATGGTGATTATGGAATATTGGTATCTTTGGCTCATATTTGCAGGGCTTGTCGCAGTTACGGCTGTGGTAGTCGTGCTTGCAGGAAAATCCGTTTCTTCACACAACGAGCAGACAAGGGAATTTATGTCCCGCCTTGAACGAGTCAAGGAAATGAAAGACAAATATAAAGATTTAACTGTCGAAAAAGTTGAAAATGCCGAACCCGAAGAATTATTTGAGGGGTTAAATGCTGTCTTGCAAGCAAAAATCGAAAAAGCTGATGACGGCGATACGGCTTTTTCAGAATTTAATAATGAGCAAAAAATTATATATGCGCTCAACTGCTTTATAAACGAAATTCCCGATGGTCTTTCTATGTTTTTTAGCGAATACACAAGTCAAATCACAGATTTAATTATTCCTGCATTGACAGCAATAGATGCAAAAGAAATTTTACCGTTGGTAAAAGCAGAATTTGAAATGTATGATGACAGTAACGAAAGCGTTTCATTTGATAAGAATTTAAAAGCAAACATCGACTCCGATTTTGCCGATGTTTTTTCAAAGGAAATGTTGCTTATTGAGATTAAAAATTTTGTCAAAGATAATATAGACAAATTTTAACTAAATGCATATTTAAGAAAAAAATACAAAAAATAACTCCGATACTATTTAAGTAAAGGAGTTGCTTTTATGGAGCTTACAGGCTCAAAAACAGAAAAGAATTTACTTGCCGCATTCGCAGGTGAAACACAGGCAAGTATAAAGTACAGCTTTTATGCCGAAAAGGCAAGGCAAGACGGCTATGAGAAATATGCCGCAATAATCGACAACACGGCACACAACGAAAAAGCTCACGCTGAAATCTGGTTCAAGCAGTTAAATTCAGGTATGCCGTCAACGGTTGAAAATATGAATGATGCCATTGCAGGAGAGCATTACGAGTGGTCGGAAATGTACTTTGAATTTGCAAAGACGGCTCGTGAGGAGGGCTTTAATGAAATAGCCTTTCTATTCGAGAGCGTTGCCGAGATTGAACATCACCACGAAGAAATGTATACCTGTATGCACGAAAAAGTAAAGGAAAATACCGTGTTCGACGGCGACGAGGACACCATTTGGATATGCCGTAACTGCGGTCATATGCACAAAGGCAAAACGCCTCCTGCCAACTGTCCCGTTTGCGAAAAACCACAGGCATATTTTCAAATTAAGTGCTTTGATTGTTGAATATTCGCTCACACTCTTTTATAATAGATTTTTCGGCGGCGGAAATAACAGTTTTTATGCACTCGGGCTCTGAAATATTCTTGGCGTGCCTTTTCGCAACCTCGGACTGAAGCAAATCGGAAATCATTTCGGTCTGTGCGTTGCAGGTTGCAAGAGCCGACTCATACGGCAAGCTTATCCAGCTTTTCGGAATACACTCTGCCTGCGAAGCGATAATCGCAAGGCGATACACCGTGAGTGCAAAGTAATTTTTCACCGTCGTATCCTTTCCGATATCAGCATCGGAATAGCGTGAATAAAGCATCATAATCGCACGCAAGACAGTATTCATTCTGTATTCCGAGTCAAGTATGCTTTCGCCTTTGTCGAAATTCGCAACGAAATCATCCTTTGAGTCGCTCATACCGAGCATATAGTCGCAGCTGACGTCAAAATACGCTGCGGCCTTACATAAAAAATCGAGTCCGCATTCACGTATACCTTTTTCATAGTGAGATAATAAAGCCTGTGACACACCGAGCGCATCGGCAGTTTCCTTTTGGCTCAAACCCCTTTGGCGTCTCAGCTCACTCAATCTTATGGCAAACGAATTTTTCATTTGTTTACACCCCTTTATTACCATTTGTATAATCCACAAATCATTTTAACACAAAAAATACTTTTTGTATAGGAGAATTTTATGAAAACCTACACCGTTCATTTAATAAGGCACGCAATGACAAAAGAAAACACCGAGGGCAAGTACATAGGTCAGACCGACGTCGAGCCTACAAAAGAGGGTTTGGCTCAAATTAAAAATCTTATGGACGAAAACGAGGGCTATCCGTATGCCGATGTTGTTATTTCAAGCCCGTTAAAGCGTTGCACCGAAACCGCAAAGCTCATATACCCTGAAAAAGAGCCCGTAATTATGCAGGACCTTATCGAGTATGATTTTGGTGATTTCGAGGGTATGACAGCAGACGAGCTCAAAGACCTCGACACGTTTAAGGATTGGATTTCCGGTGCTCATCCCGAAGAACCTGTTCCTTTCGGCGAGAGTCAAAAAGAGTTTAACGACAGAATTTGTAAGTGCTTTATTCGCATTATCGAGGGCATAATCAAATCGGGAACAAGAAGCACGGCTATCATCACTCACGGCGGTGTTATAATGTCGCTTATGGCTGCCTTTGCAATCCCCGAAGCACCGATGCACGAGTGGTTAACGCCTAACGGTTGCGGCTACACGTTGAGAATTGACCCGACGGTTTGGAGAATGGGTCAGAAGCTTGAAGCCTTTGCTGAATGTCCGCCTATTCCCCAACAGATCGATGCCGAAAGAGAAATGTGGGACACCTTTGACTTTGACTCCGATAAGGACGATTTCGACATCAGCGAGTACATTGACGACTACACGGATTACGAAAACGGCAACCTTAGTTAATTTTCAACTATCCTCAATTTCATAAACACAATAGGGTTTTCAATCGGTTTTGGAGTATACAGCTTCAAGACCGATTTTGCGTATATGTTAAGGCTTCTGTTATAGTATGCCGACACAAACGGTATCGGAATAATAAAGATTTCCGACAAAAACCAAAGGATAAAGCTCGTTTTAAATTTCAAAAGACAGAACTTGCCAGACCTTGTGTGTTCATTCAGATAATGTATGACCTCAACCGCCGAAAGTGACGGCTGCGAGCATATGATTTCATCTAAAAACGTAAGCCTTTGCTTTGAAACGAGGAAAAAAAGCATGCCTGTTAAAAACAGCATTGAAAACAACGCAACGCAGGCATAAAATATTATCTTCGGCATACCGCTTTGCATGAAATATACCGAAACGGTAAACGTTGCGACACACGGCAAAAGATATAAAATAAAAGTCCCTAAATTTATAATTAACCGCAAAATATGAAGATAGATAATTTTTAACTGAGCACTTATTTTGATAATATGAAATACTTTCACTCTATGATTTTGCTTCCCCGAAAAATAAAAGGTACGCTTTTGTAAATGACCGCATATAATGAAATACCACAGCGTGAAAAATGCGCCGAGTGAAAAAACGGCATAGTACGCCGCCTGAGGTAAATTAAGAATGAATTTATCGAGAGCAGAAAGCATAAATAAAAAGAATACGGAAAGTCCGAGGCATAAAAATCTCAAAAGTATAAAAAATATGTTTGCAAAGTATAACTTTTTACCGCACACTTCGTTAATATTTCTCGCAAGAAGTTTAACACAAGAAGTTTTCATAAATATCACCTGCTTTATTTTTCCCCTAAAACGCAAATTTAATTACAAAATTAAAGCGGTTGACAAAATTAAAAGCACAGGATATAATCGTAAGTGGAATTGTGCAGTTCCTTCGGGTTTGAAATTTTCCCTTAAAAATAGCGCCGGGTCTGCTTGCACTGTAATTGGCAGATGACGAGGAAGAAGTTATCGAAATATTCGGCGGATGCTTCTTGTCCCGTATGTGCGGGGACACAAACATTTACTAAAAACTGTCGGCGACGGCAAAACAGAGGTAAATGTACCGTGCAAATATTTTTGCAAAGGAACAAGTTAATATGTGTGGAATTGTTGGTTACATCGGAGGCCGCAGTGCGTCGCCCGTGTTGATTGACGGTCTGAAGAAGCTCGAGTACAGAGGTTATGACTCGGCAGGCGTAGCTGTGTTCAACGGCGATGTTGTCGAGGTCAAAAAGACTAAGGGCAGAATTGCCGACCTCGAAAAAAAGCTGTCTGCGGAGGGTATTTCGTCAGGTTGCGTGGGTATAGGTCATACCCGTTGGGCAACTCACGGAGCACCCGACGACGTTAATGCTCATCCTCATAAAGGAGGAAACGGTCGCATTACGTTGGTGCATAACGGCATTATTGAGAACTATATCGAGCTTAAAATAATGCTCGAACAAAAGGGGTACAAATTCGTCTCGCAGACGGATACGGAGGTGCTTGCCCATTTGTTCGATTTCTTTTATAACGGCGACTCGTTAAAGGCTATGTCAAACGTTATGAAGACGGTGCGTGGCTCTTTTGCGGTAGCGGTTTTGATTGACGGGAAGCCCGACGAAATTATTGCGGCACGAAAGGACAGTCCGCTTATAGTCGGCTTGGGCGAAAACGAAAATTTCTTAGCCTCCGATATTCCTGCTGTGCTCAAATACACAAGGAATTGCTATTTGCTTGACGACAATCAGATGGCATTGCTGAAGCAGTCCTCGGTCAAGCTTTACGATATTGACGGCAATGAGGTGCACAAGGACGTCTACCACGTCACTTGGGACGTTGAAGCGGCTGAAAAGGGCGGCTTTGACCACTTTATGAAAAAGGAAATTTCCGAACAACCGAGAACTGTGCACGACACGGTTTTACCGAGAATTAAGGACGGCAAGGTAGTTATTGAAGAGCTGGGACTTTCCGACGAGGATATAAAAAATATCGGCACAATTCACATAGTTGCGTGCGGAAGTGCTTGGCACGTCGGAACGGCGGCAAGATATATAATCGAAAAATTGGCAAGAATCCCCTGCGAGGTTGACCTTGCAAGCGAATTCCGTTACAGAAATCCCATAATAAAAGGAAATGATATTTGTCTTGTAATTTCACAGTCGGGCGAGACGGCAGATACACTTGCCGCATTGCGTGAGGCAAAAAGCAAGGGTGCGAGGACAATTTCAATCGTAAATGTCATAGCAAGCACCATTGCACGTGAATCGGACGACGTTATTTATACTATGGCAGGTCCCGAAATAGCTGTTGCTACAACGAAAGCGTTTTCGGCTCAACTCTGCGTTTCCTATCTTTTGGCATTAAAATTCGCAAAGGCAAAAGGCTTGCTTTCCGAAAGCGACGAAGAAAAATACTGTTCGGAAATTCTCCGCTTGCCTGAGCTTATCGAAGGCGTTTTGAAAACCGATTCGGCACTTAAAGAGCTTGCAAAAAGCTATGCAGACTCGGCAAATGTTTTCTTTATCGGCAGAGGGCTTGACTATGCAATATCGCTCGAAGGCTCATTGAAATTAAAGGAAATTTCATATATTCACTCCGAAGCATATGCGGCAGGAGAGCTCAAGCACGGTACGATTTCACTCATAGAGGACAAAACGCCCGTATTTGCGATTGCCACACAGTCTGATCTCAACGAAAAGACCTTAGGAAATATAAAAGAGGTCAAGGCGAGAGGTGCGAGGGTCATTGCGCTTGTCGGCGAAAATCATTCTGACGCCGATGAATTTGCCGACGATATAATCAGGCTTCCCGAAATCAGCGACTTCCTTATGCCGTCGCTTGCGGTAGTTCCGCTTCAAATCTTTGCCTATTATATGGCACTCGGCAGAGGCTGTGATGTTGATAAGCCTCGAAACCTCGCAAAATCAGTTACAGTAGAATAAGCTAAAAGCCGTGCGTGAAATTGCTTCACACACGGCTTATTATTTTGCTTATTATTTTTTCTTTTTCTTATTTCCCTTTGCATAAACCGCTACGCACCAATAATAAAGCGGAATCACAAGGAAAAGAGTAAGCGTTTTTACCCACACACTGAAAACGAAACCACAGAAAAGATATACCGTTATAATTAAAATCGGCACGGGCATAAGAAACAAAAACGTCCTCTTGCTCGTCATTCTGCAAGCGCTTGCAAGCATATAGTACATCGGAATTGTCAAGAACAAAAGCGAAAAGACAAGCCACGGGGAATGTCCCATAACGCCTTTAAGTCCAAAGCTCAAAGCAAGATATGCGATTATAACTACAAGCGGATACGGAAAGCGGAACATTCTGTTCGCCGTTTCGGGATAAAGAGAATGTCTTATAGGCTTTTCATCCTTTATTTCCGTCTCGGACTCTGTTTTCGTTTCTTCGCTCGGTATCTCTTTTTCAGTGTCAAGAAGTGCGTCAAGAGTTATTCCGTAAATCTCGGCAAGGGTAATCAAATTGTCGGTGTCGGGCGACGCCTCGGCTCTCTCCCATTTTGAAATTGCCTGTCTGCTCACACCGAGCTTTGCGGCAAGAGCCTCTTGCGAAAGACCTTTTTCCTTGCGAAGCTGTACAAGTCTGTCTGCTGTTGAAATTGTCATAGCTTTCTCCAAATCTGTTAAAGTTCTCCGTTTTTCCATTTTTGAACATTCTTCAAATGCTCTTCGTAGGAATTTGTAAATGCCGAATTATACGGCGGATTTGTGTCAATTACAAAAAACAGGTAATCGGTATCGGCAGGATACAACGCCGCCTTTATAGACGCAATTCCGGGGTTGCAAATAGGACCTGCAATCAAGCCTTTGCAACGGTTTCCGTTGTAATAATACTTATAATAATCTATCTTATCGGGATATTTAAGCTGAATTACTCCTGTGCAATATTTCACCGTAACGTCATACTCAAGCTTCATATTCTGCTTTAAGCGATTGTGAATTGTAGATGAAATAAGTGTGCGTTGTTCATCTGTAAACGCCTCTTTCTCAATAATCGAAGCAATGGTCAAAATATCGTGCACGGAATAGCCGAGCTCTGTTGCTCTCTGCCTCATTTCAGAAGTAAATTTCTTTTCCTCGGTAGCAACCATTTTGTCAATTACCTTTGTCGGATCTGAATTTTTCTCAAAGGTGTAGGTCGCAGGAAAAAGATAGCCCTCAAGCAAGAAACAAATCTTATCTCTGTCGTGAATTGAGGATAAAACGGAATATTTGGACGTATCGTAACTTTTTACCGCATTGATAAAGTCATCTGTCGAGCAGACGCCGTTTTCCTCCAAAAGCCAAGCTGTTTTAAGCAAGGTATAGCCCTCGGGAACGGTAACCTTAGCATATTTCCCGTTATCTGCCGCCGTTTCGTCTGCATCGTCAGCCCCCTGCGTTATTGTCGGTGCGTCGGGATTAAAAACGTTGCTGTTATTCTGAGATTCCGATGAATCCTTGTCCGCACCGCAAGATGCAAACAAAAAAACAAGCGTAAATATTAAAAATGTTGAAAGAGCTTTCTTGAACATTGTTTTCCCCTTTTTCAAATCATTGTTTTTTATATTATTGGCATTTCAGTTAATTGTATCATTATTCGAGTGATTTTGCAACGGTAAAAGCAACAGGACCGTCGGAGGCGGTCCTGTTTTGATTGTTTATTCGTCGCAACGGCCTTACGTTACCTTGCAGAAAAGGCATTTGTTTTCAAACATAATATTAGCCTCATTCATTACATTTTGTGAATGTTTTCGCCCTTTGTGAAAGAGGTTTTGCGATGCCTTACAGTGTGAGCACAAAATATCCGCTGTTCACGGGCAATCGGGATCTCTTATGCTTCCGACTTTATTATTGTCAACTGCAGCTCGATCAAGACAAAAAATACGGCGACCGTAACAGCCGCCGTAAAATTTATAATCAATAATTTTCTTCTCTTACTTCAAAGAAACTCTGCGGATGAGCGCATACGGGGCAAGCTACGGGTGCCTTTGTGCCGATTACGATATGACCGCAGTTACGGCACTCCCAAACCTTGACCTCGCTTTTTTCAAACACCTGAGCAGTCTCAACGTTCTTGAGAAGTGCACGATACCTTTCCTCGTGAGCCTTTTCGATAGCAGCGACATCTCTGAACTTCTTTGCAAGAGCGGTAAAGCCCTCTTCCTCAGCTGTCTTTGCGAAGCCCTCGTACATATCGGTCCACTCATAGTTCTCGCCCTCAGCAGCAGATTCAAGATTTTCACTTGTATCGCCGATACCGTTGAGCTCCTTGAACCACATTTTAGCATGTTCCTTTTCGTTATCTGCGGTTTTAAGGAAAAGAGCCGCTATCTGCTCATATCCCTCTTTCTTTGCAGCAGAAGCAAAGTATGTATATTTGTTCCTTGCCTGTGACTCGCCTGCAAAAGCCACCTGCAAATTTTTCTCGGTCTGTGTTCCTTCGTATTTATTTGCCATAATAACTACCTCCTTTATGTCTAAATATAATAGCATAATTGCAAAAATAATTCAATATCAAATATGGCTTAATAGTCTTTTTTGTTTTTTAATTCCTCTCTGATATACCTGAAAGTTTCGTCCTCGCCCTTCTCCTTGAGCATAACAAGCAGCTTTTCGAGCATATCCGAGGTCTCCTGATGAATTACTCTCGCATCCCTGCCACGCTGAAAATACTCAATCGGGTGAGAGTCCGTATATTTATCGCCCTGATAAATTTTACTTGCCGCAACTCTGTCGCAAAACATCTCTATAACATAATTAAGCGGCATTTTAACAGGCGCATATTTGCGAATTTTCGGATTATAGTCATTCCAATATTCAAAATGGTGCTTATTTCTGCCCTTGTGATGAAGCCAAGCCTTTGAATATCCTCTGTCAAGACGTTCAAGCTCGTTGGGACTGCGTGTTCCGTCATAGTATTTCACACCGTTGAAAAATTCCGTCGGCGAATATTTTGACAGATCGTGCCTAAGTCCCTGCAAGCCTATGCCTGCCTTAAAGCAATGCTTTATGACCTTGTGCCGATGCTTTGTAATTGTCTTAAAATGTCCTATAACGTTCGCCATTGACTATACCTCTTTGATTTGTGTTATCGACAGGCTGTTGTTTTCATACTTAAATCTGATATTAAAGCCTGCGAAAGTCACGCCGTACTCTTTTCCCTCTTCGTCATTATAAGCAGGGCGTGGGTCGTTTGACAAAAGTTCTAAAAGAGCCTGCCTTTTATTTTCGGGAATTATCGAAAGCATTTTTTCATCACAGCTGACGCTGATTTTATACTTTTTAGTCTGCGCCGTATAGCCCTCGCTCGCCGTGGGAATACAATCCGCTATCGGTATGTACGGCTTAATATCATATATCGGTGTGCCGTCTGTCATATCGACGCCTGAAACTGTGATAATCGGTGCATTTTCGCCGCCTGTCTCAATTTTTTCTATCTTAACACAGGAAAGTCCGAGCCTGTTCGGTCTAAACGGAGAACGGGAGGCAAATACGCCTACTCTCCTGTTGCCGCCAAGTCTCGGAGGACGTACCGTCGGACTGAATTTTGAGTCGGAGCACTGCGAAAATTCCCAAATGAGCCAAATGTGAGAAAATCCGTCAAGCTCTTTGACTGCACGAACATTTCTGTATTCAGGCTCAAAAACAATTTTTCCCGTGAGCGACGGAGCAAGACCTGCTTGCCGTGGAACGCCGAATTTTTCTGAAAAATCGGTATGTATTCTCGCAATCGGTTTAATCTCCACTCTCACTCACCTCAAAGAGTATTTTAATACATTTATTTAATTTTATCAATGCTCCGAATGACGAAATAATGATTTTTTCTCATAGGGCTCGCAGCTGTACGCCTCAATCTCGTATCCTGTTTGAGCTATTGCCATCTCAAGCCTTTCTTTATCAAGAGCGTTTTCGGATATAATTTCAGCTGTACCCGTTTTGTGAGAAGATTTCACTTTTTTCACATCAAATTCGCTTCTTATTACATTGTTGATATGACTCTCGCACATTGAGCAAGCCATACCGTTTATTTTCAAAACTGTTTTTACCATTATATTTTCTCCCTTCAAGCAAAAGGGGCGGTCCTTTCGACCGCCCCCTCCGACTATTTTTTGTCATATGGCTGATGGCATTTTCCTGCCATAGCACAATGAGCACAATTACTTCCGCAGGATGATTTTCCTGCTTTTTTGTCCTTCTTCATTGCAATAATAATGGCAGTAACTATTGCAACGAGAACAAGTGTAATTATTATCGTCGCCAAATTTTCTGAAATCCAAGCAAGCATTCATATCATCCTTTCGTAGATTCAAGTTGTTATTTTACAGCTCTCTCAGAAAGAGTTGTAGCCTCTTTGTAAGGGCGGACAAGGAGATAAATCATACCGATAAGAATTATCGCCGCCGCAATTACACCGAATATATTTGCGTTGCCCGTAAAGAGTGAGCCGAACTGATTTATCATAAGCGCAATAACATATGCAAATCCACACTGATAAGCAATAGCAAACCAAGTCCATTTTGCATTATTCATTTCACGCTTGATAGCACCGATTGCCGCAAAGCAAGGAGCACAGAGAAGGTTGAATACAAGGAATGACATACCTGTTATCTTTGTGAAGTGAGAAGCAAGTGCCTGCCATACCGACATATCTCCGCCGCCGTAAAGGATGCCCATTGTGCCGACAATGTTTTCCTTTGCGACAAGTCCCGTGATTGACGCAACCGCAGCCTGCCAGTTGCCCCAGCCGAGAGGTGCGAATATCCAAGCAATAGCACTACCGATCTTAGCAAGAATCGAATAGTCGATTTCGCTCTCCTCAAGCATACGGAACGAACCGTCAACAAAGCCAAAGTAGGTTGTAAACCAAACGACGATTGTCGAAAGAAGAATTATTGTGCCTGCCT
This sequence comes from Candidatus Fimenecus sp., assembly GCA_052298855.1. Classification (GTDB taxonomy): domain Bacteria; phylum Bacillota; class Clostridia; order Oscillospirales; family Acutalibacteraceae; genus Fimenecus. Next base: position 59,461 of record DAVZXP010000008.1, read on the forward strand.
TTTTAATGAACGACCAACCACGCTCCCACATTGAACGCAAAAGGTTCGGAATTGTCGGAAGATGGTATGCCGGAAGCTCCATAACAAACGGAGCAGGATCGCCCGAGAACATCTTTGTCTTTTTAAGGATAATACCCGAGCAGATAATCGCCGCCATACCGATAAAGTATGAGCCTGTCGCAACGGCAGCCGAGCCGTGGAAGAGCGCACCTGCTATCATTGCGATAAACGGAACCTTAGCACCGCAGGGGATAAATGTCGTTGTCATAATCGTCATACGGCGATCTCTTTCGTTTTCAATCGTACGGGAAGCCATAATTCCGGGAACGCCGCAGCCTGTGCCTACAAGCATGGGGATAAACGATTTACCCGAAAGTCCGAATTTTCTGAAAATACGGTCAAGGACAAATGCAATTCTTGCCATATAACCGCAGGACTCAAGGAATGCAAGCAAGAGGAACAACACAAGCATCTGCGGAACGAAGCCGAGGACTGCACCTACACCGGCTACGATACCGTCAAGAATAAGTCCCGAAAGCCAATCTGCTGCGCCGACCTTTTCAAGTCCGTTACCGATAAGCACCGGAATACCGGGTACCCATACGCCGTAATCGGCAGGATCGGGCTCGTCAAATGCCGCCTCATTGTTTTTAATATAATCAACCGCATCAACAAAGGTCATACCTACGGTTGTTTCCTGCTCTTTCTTGCTGAGCGTTGCAGGGATAGTGTCATAATAAGCGGTATATTCAACCTCTTCGAGGGTTTCCTCGTTCTCGACAGTAACGTTAGCCGACTTTTTAGCGTCTCCCGAAGCTACAACCGACTCAGCTTTAGCGATAACGTCATCCTTATTGAAGTCCTCCGCCTCGGTATCAAATTCAATGCCGTAAGCCTCCAGAGCTTGCATAGCCGAGGTGTGCTCGTCTGCCACCTCGTTATACGCCTTTGTGCCTATCGAGAAAAGGTGGTAGCCGTCTCCGAAAAGCCCGTCATTAGCCCAATCCGTTGCCGCCGCACCGACGGTAACCATTGAAATATAATACACAAGGAACATTATAACCGCAAATATCGGAAGTCCGAGCCAACGGTTAGTGACAATTTTATCGATTTTATCGGAGGTTGATAGCTTTCCTGCGCCGTGCTTTTTATAGCAAGACTTGATGATTGACGCTATGTAAACATATCTTTCGTTTGTGATAATCGACTCTGCGTCATCGTCAAGCTCATCCTCCGCCGCCTTAATATCGGCTTCGATATGGTCAAGTACAGATTTTTCAATATTTATGCTATCAAGCACCTTTTCGTCTCTCTCAAAGATTTTGATTGCATACCAACGCTGCTGCTCCTCGGGAAGCGAGTGCAGACAAGCCTCCTCGATATGTGCGAGAGCGTGTTCAACCGCACCCGAAAAGGTGTGCTGAGGAACGGTTTTTGTGTTCCTTGCAGCGTCGATCGCAGCCTCCGCCGCATCCATTGTGCCGTTACCTTTAAGGGCTGAAATTTCAACAACTTTACAGCCAAGCTCCTTTGAAAGCTGCTGAATGTTGATTTTGTCGCCGTTTTTCTTGACAACGTCCATCATATTGATAGCAACAACAACAGGGATTCCGAGCTCGGTAAGCTGAGTTGTAAGATACAGGTTCCTTTCAAGGTTTGTGCCGTCAACAATGTTAAGTATTGCGTCGGGACGCTCTCCGATAAGATAATTTCTTGCGACAACCTCTTCGAGTGTGTACGGCGAAAGCGAATAGATACCGGGCAAGTCGGTGATTACAACGCCGTCATGCTTTTTCAGCTTGCCTTCCTTTTTTTCAACGGTAACACCGGGCCAGTTTCCGACAAATTGGTTTGAACCGGTCAATGCGTTAAACAGCGTGGTTTTACCGCTGTTCGGGTTACCTGCAAGAGCAATTCTCAAGTCCATATTTTTCCTCTTTTCCTAAAGTTTCGGTTAGCGATTGCTAACCTTTGATTAAAAAATAAGCGAAGCGTTATGCCTCAATTTCAATCATTTCCGCATCAGCCTTACGCAATGAAAGTTCATAGCCTCTAACGGTAACTTCGATTGGATCTCCAAGCGGTGCAACCTTACGAACATAAACCTCAACGCCCTTTGTGAGCCCCATATCCATAATTCTGCGCTTTACGGCACCCTCGCCGTGTAGCTTCTTAACCTTAACGGTTGAGCCGACCTTTACGTCCTTTAATGTATCCATCTTAACAGCCTCCTTAAATAAACTTTTATATCATTATTTTTTGCGCCATTTCCTCGCTTATCGCAACCCTTGCCTCCTTGACGTTGACAATGACGTTACCGCCGAGCGTTGTAATAACCGTAACAGCGCCGCCGACTACAAAACCGAGATTTTCAAGGTGCTTTTTAACCTCGGGCTTTCCGCCGATTTTTTTTATAATATTTTCCTCGCCTGCCGTGGCGAATGATAAAGGCATCATAATTAACCCCTCATTCATGCCGTGTAAACGGTAATTTTATCGGTTAGCTACCGCTAACTAAATATATAATACACCAAAATTTGAAATTGTCAACAAAAAATTTTCATTTCGTCACTATAACCAAAATCATTTTCTGTGCCATTTTCCGCTTTGTAAAAACTTCCGAGCATGAAAAAGACGGACTCTTTGAACAAGTCCGTCTTAAATATTATTTCAATGAAAAGTCATCTCTTGTAAGTGTGAGATTCGGGTTATAATACGGATCACCGTCATCGAGTTGTTTTTGCCATTTTGATTTGAAACGGTCTATCTCTCCACGGAAGCGTTCCAGCTTTTCGGGGGTGCTGTCGTTTCCTCTTGACTTTGACTCATAATGATACAGCTCCGCATAAGGTGTTAATACGACAAGATAGCCTTTTTTACGTATTTTCATACACAAATCTACATCGTTAAACGCAACTTCAAAGCTCTCGTCAAGTCCGCCGACCTCATCAAAGACATCACGCCTCATCATAAGGCAAGCCGCAGTACAAGTCGAAAGATTTTGAGCAATGCTCGCCCTTGCCATATATCCCGGATGGGTTCTGTTAAAATGCTTATGAGCGTGTCCCGCCGTTCCGCCGAGTCCTAAAATAACGCCTGCGTGCTGAACGGTGTCGTCCGAATAATAAAGCTTCGCACCGACTGCGCCGACGTCCTTTCTCTGTGCAAACATAAGCATTTCTTCAAGACAGTTGTCGTTTATAATCTCGACATCATTGTTGAGAAGAAGTATATACTCGCCCTTTGCGTAATTTACACCGAAGTTGTTTATTGCCGAGTAGTTGAAATTGCCTTCCCATGTAACGATTTTTATATTACTGTGCTTTTGAGAGAGAACTTCATAATATTCAAACGTCTCTTTCTCAGTGCTGTTATTTTCAACGATTATCACTTCAAAATCCTTATACGAGGATTTTTCATAAAGTGATTTCAGGCAAACCTCAAGGTCATCCGTATGGTCCTTATTCGGAATAATTATCGAAATAAGCGGATTTCCGTCAATTTCATACTTGATATGATAGGTTGTCGGAACAGAGGAGTCAAGCACCTCGCCCTTCAATCCGCATCTTTCAAGATGTGCCGCAAGTGCCTTTTTTGCCGCCGTAACCGTATATGGTTTTGCACCGACGTCCTGTGCAACGGAATTTTTATGTGCTCTCCAATAATAAAGAATTTTTCTGATATGAAAAACCTTTTTTGCCTTTTCGGTCAAGCGCAAAATAAGGTCGTAGTCCTGACTGCCGTCGTATTCGCTTCTGAAGTACCCCACGCTGTCAAGCAATTCCCTTGAGAATACCGACAAATGGCAAATATAGTTGTAGCTTCGAAGCGTGTCGGGAGAAAAATCAGGCTTAAAATGCGGATTGTACGCATCACGGGGCTCTTCGGAAAACGTATTTTCATCAGTATAAATGAAATCTGCACCGTGCTCGCAAATCGCCCTCATCACCTCATAAAGTGCTGACGGATGAAGCAAATCGTCATGGTCAAAAAGTGCGATATACTCACCTGTCGCCATTCTTATACAAGCGTTTGTATTTTCGGAAATACCCAAATTCCTTTCGAGCCTTTCATATTTTATACGCTTGTCCCCGTCGGCATATTTTTTGCATATCTCGCCGACATACGAATTCTCCTTGTCGCTTCCGTCGGCAAGGCAAAGTTCCCAATTCCTATAGGTTTGAGCCTGCACCGAATCTATCATTGCTTTAAGAAAGCTCTCGGGTGTATTGTAGAGAGGGACTAAAACGCTGAATTTAATATCCTTTGGAAATTGAGCATTTTCCTCCTGTTCACGCCTTTGAGCCGATATATAATAATCTTTTGCAATTTTTTTAAGCTTTCTTTTATCAACAGGCATAGGACCTGCGCCCTTGAGCACCCTGTACACGGTTGCTCTCAAGCCGTTTTTCTTCAAATACACAAGCGTCCTGCCGATTGCAAGCCGCTTAATTAAAGCCGTAATATGCCTTAACGGAGATACGGATTTTTTTGACGGATTGTCAGGCGAATTAAGTTTCGTATTAGCCTTCATTTTGATTTTCCTGTCTTAATCCTGCTTCTTTTTTATACAAATCGCAAACCTCTTGCGTGGGCCCGTCCATTATAATATTGCCCTTCTCAAGCCATATTACACGGCTGCAGAGACGTTCGATCTGCTCAATCGAATGAGATACGATAATAACGGTTGTTCCGCCGCTCATCATCTCTGAAATTCGCTTTTCGCACTTCTGCTGGAACAAGAAGTCACCTACCGCAAGAATTTCGTCAACGATAAGAATGTCAGGGCGTGTAATGGTAGCTATTGAGAAGCCGAGACGTGCAACCATACCGGAGCTGAAGTTCTTAATCGCAACGTCCATAAAGTCACGAAGCTCTGCGAAATCAATAATTTCGTCCATTTTCTCGGTCATAGTCTCCTTTGAAAAGCCGAGAACAGAGCCGTTAAGAAAAACATTTTCTCTTGCGGTAAGGTCATAGTCAAAGCCTGCGCCAAGCTCAATAAGCGGAGAAATCGAGCCGCTGATTGCAGCCGTTCCGCTTGACGGTCTGAGTATGCCGGAAATCACTTTAAGCAACGTACTTTTGCCCGAACCGTTAAGTCCGACAATTCCGACAACCTCGCCTCTTTCGATTGAAAGACTGACATCGTTAAGAGCAATAAATTCCTCAAATTTAAGCTGGTGCTTTGCTAATTTAATAATATATTCTTTTAAGCTGTCAACACGCTCCTTTGACATATTAAAGCGCATTGTGACATCCTTTACTTCAATTACATTATTTCCGTCCATTTAAGCTCCCCCTTAAATATAAAGAATAAATCTATCCTGCTGCTTCTTAAAGATTATAAGTCCGAGAGCAAGGAACAAAAACGCATAAATAATACACATCAGATGGGCGGCAAGGTTAGGAACGGTACCGTACATTACCACTTCTCTGAAATATTCAACATAATAGAACATCGGATTTAAGTTCATTATATTCAAAATGAACTCGGGAAGTATATCCTTAGGATAAATGATGGGCGTCAAATACATCCACGCAACCGTGAATACCGAATAAAGGTGTCCGACATCTCTGAAAAAGACGTTTACGGACGAGAGTATCAGGCTCATTCCGAGGCTGAATATCAAAACGCATATCATCGGGAAGAAGAACAGCAACGCAGTCCAATGCACCGGCATACGCTTGATAAGTATTACGATAATTACCGCAACAGACGAGAAAAGCATATTAACAAATGCGAACAGGCACTTCTCAAGCGGGAATATGTATTTAGGAATATAAACCTTTTTGATAAGTGAAGCCGCACCCAAAACAGACGTAAGCGACGCACTTGTAGCCTCGGTCATAAAGTTAAATATGAGCGAGCCCGTAAGGTAATAAACTATGAAATATTCAATCTTGAATTTGAACAGGTTTGAGAATACCGCATTGATAACAAGAGCCATCAAAAGCGGATTGAGGACGCTCCACAAAAAGCCGAGCGTGCTGCGGCGATATTTAACCTTCAAGTCTCTTGAAATGAGGTTGCCGACCAAGTAGCGGTACTTGCCGAAGCCCACACTTGTAGCAGCAAGCTCCTTTCTGTTAAGCAATATAAACAGCAGTCCGCCGACGACGAGCATCGGTCCGAACATACAAATTACAATTCTTTCAACATCAAGCACCCATACGCCGTTTTGAAAATCATAAAGACCGCAACCGAGTCCGAGAAGTCCTAACACAACGCAAACGGCGGTGACAATTTTATTCTTTGACATTCATTCACTACCTTTAATGTTTTTAGCTTGTTTTCAAGCGTTAATATACACTCTAAAATATACCATAATATTGCTCTTGTGTCAATAAAGTAAGGCTTATATAAAGTGTAAAAAACGGGCGGTATTCCCGCCCGTTTTTTACAACTGAAATTAAATTATTTTTTCTTTGAAGCAATATCTCTTGCAACGTGAATACCGCTTGCCGAAGCGTGCGAAAGAGAATGAGTGATACCGCTGCAGTCGCCGATAACATAAAGTCCGTCATAGCAGGTCTGCAAATGTTCGTCAAGTGCAACTTCCATATTGTAGAACTTAACCTCTACACCGTAAAGAAGTGTATCGGTATTCGCAGTACCGGGCGCAATCTTGTCAAGCGCATAAATCATTTCGATAATGCCGTCAAGGATTCGTTTCGGGATAACCAAGCTCAAGTCGCCCGGTGTTGCATTGAGCGTAGGCGTAATAAATGCCTCTCTTATTCTGTCGGGAGTGCTTCGCTTACCGTTTATAAGGTCACCGAAACGTTGAACGATAACGCCGCCTCCGAGCATATTCGAAAGCTTCGCAATGCTCTCGCCGTAGCCGTTACTGTCCTTAAACGGTTCAGAGAAATGTTTAGCCACCAAAAGTGCAAAGTTTGTGTTATTTGTCTGCTTTGCGGGGTCCTCGTAGCTGTGTCCGTTTACAGTTACAATTCCGTTTGTATTTTCGTTTACAACAGCACCCTTAGGATTCATACAGAAGGTTCTGACAAGGTCCTCATACTTTGTGGTACGGTAAACGATTTTGCTCTCATAAAGCTCGTCTGTAAGGTGTGAGAAAATCTCATACGGTAATTCAACTCTGACACCAATGTCAACACGGTTGCTCTTTGACGGAATTTTAAGATCGTCACAAATAGATTCCATCCATTTACTTCCGCTTCTGCCGACAGAGATAACGCAGGTGTCAGCCTCATAGCTCTCGCCGTCCTCGGTGTTGACTATATAAGTGTTATCGGTCTTTTCAACCTTTTTCGCAACTGCTCTGAACTTGAAGTCAACCTTGTCCTTTAAGTCGTTGTAAAGATTTTCAAGAACAACATAGTTAATATCCGTTCCGAGATGGCGAACAGAAGCGTCAAGAAGCGTAAGTCCGTGCTGTAAGCACTGCTTCTTTATTTCCGAATTTGCGGTTGAATAAAGTTTTGTGCCCTCACCGCCGTATCTGAGGTTGATTTCATCAACATAGTGCATAAGGTCAAGAGCTTCTTCCTTGCCTATGTACTCATAAAGAGTTCCGCCGAATTGGTTTGTAATATTATACTTACCGTCTGAGAATGCACCTGCTCCGCCAAAGCCGTTCATTATCGAACAGGGCTTGCAGCCGATACAGGATTTAATCTTCTTGCCGTCAATCGGACATTTTCTTTTATCAAGCGGATTTCCCGCCTCAAGCACAACTATTTTAAGCGACGGGTTCATTTTCACAAGCTCATAAGCGGAGAAAATTCCTCCGGGGCCTGCTCCGACAATTACTACATCGTATTTCATAATCTTACTCCTAAAATATAATAAGGCTTACGGCCTTGTTGAAAAGAAAGCACCGTAAACCTTTACCACACTAAATTTTATCACGGTATTCCGCTTTTGTCAACCGCATAGAAAAGGCATTTCTTGCTCGATTATTCTGTTTTGCCCTTTGATTTCGTCTTTTTGGCGGAATTATTCCTTACAAACATTCCCACGCAGCCGACAATCGAGAGGAACAGGCTCATTACCAAATCGGTATAATAGGATCTTGCCACATCCGCATCATCAAGGAATTTATAAGCATTGGAAAAAGCCGTACCGAAGGTTATTGCGTAATCGATTTCGCCGCTTTGATACCACTCGGCATATGCATCATACACGTCCTTTGCAAGGCATCCGTACCAAGCAAGCACAATAGCCAAAAACGACACAACAACCGCAATTACAACCGTCTTTTTGCTCTCACCCTTTGCGAAAAGCTTGTAGCCGTACATAGCACAGATAACCGCAACGATACCGCTTAACGCCGCAAGATAACCGAGCTGATAAAGTACAAAATACGTTACCGTGCCTGCAAGTGAAAAGAGCAATGCGCCGACAATGCCGAGCAAAATATTTTCTTTCGGTTTTTCCTCAAGCAACGCCTGTGCTTCAAGCTCCGTCTCACTTTGAGGTCTTTCAAATTCATTAGTCTCCATTTTAACTTCCTCCGAAACCGTAAATTTCTACTATAACATTTTACCACAACCGAGCCTATCTTTCAACAACAAAAAAGAATCCCGATTTGACGGGATTCTCTATGCTCTTCTTGAATTTATTACTTCAAAAACGAGAATACGTTGAACGCCTGCAAGAAGATTAAGAAAAGAAGTACGGGAGCTATGAATTTCATCATAACAACATAAAGCTTTTCTCTGCGGAATTTTTTGTTTCCGATACCCTGCTTAACCTCGTCAACAACATATTCGGGCTTAACCACCCAGCCGATAAGAACGCATGTGAAAATCGCAACAATCGGCATCAGGATACTGTTTGAAATATAGTCAAGAATGTCGAGTATCTGCTGTCCCGTCGCACCGTTGGGAAGAGTCGCCTCAAAGTACCAAACGTTGTAGCCGAGACAAACGGCAACGCCGATAAGCACAGCACAAATGAATGTTACGCCTGTTGCCTTAGGCCTTGACATTTTGAAGCGGTCGATAAACACCGAAGCAACCGTTTCCATAAGTGAAATTGACGATGTGAGCGCAGCGAAAAGCACAAGCAGGAAGAAGCATGCGCCGACTATCTCGCCGAGCTTGCCCATCTGCTCAAAGATTGCCGGAAGAGCCTTGAACATAAGTCCGGGGCCCGCCTGTGAAAGGCCATCTCTTCCCTGGAAAGCATAAACGGTCGGAATCATAATAAGACCTGCAAAAAGAGCGACCGCCGTGTCAAAAATTTCAATTTGGTTAACGGACGAAATAAGATTGCTGTCCTTTCTGCAATATGAGCCGTAGGTTATCATAATACCCATAGCGAGGCTCATTGAGTAGAACATCTGTCCCATTGCATCAAGTGCAACGGTTATAAACTTTGACGGTGTAATTCCATCAAGGTTCGGAATAAGATAAATCTTCAAGCCCTCAAGAGCAGTACGGGTAACGCCGTTTTCGTCTGTGTGCTTGAGTGTAAGCGAATAAACCGAAATTCCGATAATAAGCACAGCAAGAATCGGCATCATTACCTTTGACGCCTTTTCAATTCCCTTGTCAACGCCGAGAATTACGACAACAGCCGTAAGAACCATAAACACAAGGAACCAAATCATCGGAGATGCCTGTGCGGTTATGAAATCGCCGAAGAACTGATTGGGTCCTACCTCTCTTATCTGGGAAGCTCCGCCTGTTGCGTATGTGAACGCATACTTTGTGACCCAACCGCCGATAACGCAGTAATACGGGAAAATCAATACCGGTACAAGCGTTGCCAAAACGCCGATAAACTTGAAACGCTTGTCAACCTTTCCATATGCTTGGAACGGGCTCAAGCCTGTTTTTCTTCCGATTGCGATTTCCGTTGTCATAAGCGCAAATCCGAAAGTAAGCGAGAAGATTATATATATAACTATAAACAATCCGCCGCCGTCCTTTGCCGCAAGATACGGGAAGCGCCACAGGTTGCCGAGGCCTATTGCCGAGCCTGCGGCTGCGAGTATAAATCCGAGCGAGGATGAAAATCCACCTCTTGTTTCTTTCTTTTCCATTTTCTTTCTCCTAATAAATTTTTGAGGATATTTTATAATTATATCAAAAGTCTATACATATTTCAACATAAAAAATACGGCAAATATTAAATCTGCCGTAACATCTCTGAAAATTCGGTTTTTTCAACATTATTCGCAAATAAAAAGCACATAATTTACCGTCTGGTAAACCGTGTGCTTCCACGCTTTTTGATTTAATCAAATATCTCGAAATTAAAGAACGGGCATATCGGGGAAAATGTCGATAATTCTGCCGATTGTCATCTTGTCCTCAGGACTTTTTCTCTTAAATCTGTTTATTGTCGCATCGTCGGGAGAAGGATAAATATCTCCGCCAATTATATACGTAACATCGGCATTGAGGATGGCGCATATGTCAAGAAATGTTGAAAAGCCCGGTGCAGACTTACCTGTCTCAATATTCGACAAATGGTTGTTTGAAATATTGATTTTTGCTGCAAGGTCCTTTTGAGACAAATTCATTTCTCTGCGCACTGTTGCGATTCTTCTTCCAATAGCTTTAAGATCGTGTGTCATGCTGATCTACCTCCTTAGCATTTATTTTAACACTATCTAAAGTTCGTTTACATAAATTTGTAGCGAATTAGTTTGATTATATTATAATTTTTTCGCTTACTTAACACTTTATTCACAATTTGACGTTGATTGACTTACAATGAAAGCCGCAAGTTCAGTTGCGGCTTTCGTTTAATGTTATTTGTAAAGTGCGCCGTAGGTCTTGCAAGCGTTGTAATCGGCAGCCTGTCTGTCGTCCGTGCCGAATGCAGCCCAGCAATGCGGACGGAAAATTCTTGACTCGTCAACGTTGTGCATATTAACAGGAATTCTAAGCATCGAAGCAAGCGTGATGAGCTTGTCGCCGACGTGACCGTAAACGGTTACGCCGTGGTTAGCACCCCAATTTGCCATTACGCTGTATACGTCCTTAAATGCGCCCTCGCCCGTGAGAGTGGGAGCAAACCATGTTGTCGGCCAAGTCTTGTCTGTCCTTTGGTCGATTGTATTGTGGATTTCATCGGGGAGGTCAACGGTATAACCCTCTGCAAGCTGAAGCACAGGACCTATGCCGTCAACGATATTCACACGAAGCATTGTAACGGGCATCTGTGCACTGCAACGGAAGTGCGAAGAAAATCCGCCGCCTCTGAAGTATTCATAGTTAGCTCTGCACCAATCGGTTGCCTCGATGCAAGCGTTTATATCATTGTCGTTCATCTTCCAGAACGGTTTCATACAATTTTCGCCGTTTTCATTCCTTGAAGCACCGCAGCCGTCAAGAGCAGTAGCACCCGAGTTGATAAGATGAATAAAGCCGTCCTTTGCAACGCCGTCGGGTCTTTTGCCCGTAACTCTTTCGCAAGCGTCGGGACTCCAATATGTACGAACATCATGGAAGCAGGGAGCTGTATCGGAAACAAGAGTTCCCAAAATCATAGCCGCACCGTTTAATGTATCGTTCTCGGTTGCAAAAGGCGTCGGCATCTTCTTGCCGTCCCAATTGAAGGTCGAAGCCATTATAGCCTCTGTAAAATCAGCGTTCGGAAGCCAGTCTGTCCAGTTTCTCTGTCCCTGGAAGCCGCCTGCAACCGCATTCTTACCGAGAGCCTCTTCGTGCCAACCCATCTCGTCGAGCTTCTTGTTGCCGAAAAGAATATCACGGACAACAAGCGTCATCTTTGTAATAAATTCCCAATCCTTATCGGGAGCAACAACCTTTGATTTTCTGATAATCTCGGGCAAATTCTTGCCTGCGTTTACGTCAAATCCCTCTTTGCAGTTTTCACGAACCCACTTGATTGCTCTGTCATATTCCTCATGGTCATAAATTTCAAGGGTAATTCTGCGTACAATTTCTGTCATATCGACCCACTCGGGACGAATACCGAGATACTCTCTGAAGAAAGAAGCGTTACAATATGAGCCTGCAATACCCATTGCCACACCGCCGAGGTTTACATAGGACTTGTTCTTCATCCAACCAACCGATACGGCACATTTTGCAAAACGCAAAATTTTCTCCGCAACATCCTCGGGAATGGTTCTGTCGTCCATATCCTGAACATCGTGACCGTAAATCGAGAATGCAGGCATTCCGTTCTGTGCATAAGCCGCCATAACAGCCGCAAGATAAACTGCGCCCGGTCTTTCGGTACCGTTAAAGCCCCAAACAGCCTTGATTGTTTTCGGATTCATATCGTAGGTTTCCATACCGTAGCACCAGCAGGGCGTAACCGTAAGCGTTGCGATAACATTTTCGCCTGCAAACTGCTCCTCGCACTCTGCCGCTTCGGCACCGCCGCCGATTGTTGTGTTGCTGACAACGCACTGTACGGGTGTTCCGTCGGGATAGCAAAGATTTTCTTCAATGAGCTTTGCGGCAGATGTTGCCATACCCATTGTCTGATTTTCAAGGCTCTCACGAACTCCGCCCCATCTTCCGTCGATAACGGGACGAATACCTATTTTAGGATATTTCATAGTACATTCTCCTTTTATTATTTAGTAATAACAGTTTTGAATTTATCATATGCCGCAGAAAACTCGCCTGCGTTTTCGGGGAGATAAGCTTTAACGCTCTCGGTCGATGCCAAAAGCTTTCTGCCCTCTTTAACGCTTTCAATGTCGCCGAGCGCTATGAGCTGAAGCATAATATTTCCGAGTGCCGTTGCCTCTGTCGGTCCTGCCGTAACGGGAATGTTCAGGCTGTCTGCCGTCATTTGACAAAGGAAGCTGTCCTTTGTGCCACCGCCGAGCAAATGAAGCACATCAAATTTTTTGCCTGTGTTTTCCTCTATCTGTTCTATGGCAAAGCGATATTTCATCGCAAGGCTCTCATATATACATCTGACAAGCGCACCGTCGGTTTTGGGCGTTGCCTGCCCCGTCTTTTTGCAAAAGTCACGGATTTTTTCGGGCATATTTTCAGGCGAAGCAAAAACCTCGTCATCGGGATTTATAAAGAACTCAAATGCCTTTTCCCGTCTCGCAAGTTGTTCCATATCATTGTATGAATACTCTTTGCCTTCTTTTCTGAAATTGCGTCTAATCTCTTGAATAAGCCAAAGTCCGCTTATGTTTTTAAGATAATTTATCTTTCCGTTTGCACCGAGCTCGTTTGAAAGCTCGTCTGTCATACTCTTTTTTGTAAGTATCGGCAAATCATTTTCACAGCCGATTAAAGACCAAGTTCCGCAAGATAAAAACGCAGGTGTTTCGCCGTCTGTTTCGGGCATTGCACACACGGCACACTGTGTATCGTGTCCCGCAACCTTGATAACCTTTATACCGTTATATTCGCCTGCCACACTTGCACTTTTGACAATCGGCGGAAGCATTTTTTCGCTCTTATTCGTAAGTGCAAAAGCCTCGTTTTGCCAACAAGCCTTTTCCAAGTCAAGCATTTGCGAGGTTGAAGCGATTGTCTGCTCGGCAGATTTTACAGAGCAAAGTGCATAAGCGAATAAATCAGGCATAAACAGGAACATATCACCGTCACTTTCCTCTGCACAAAGTTGAAAAAGTGTGTTTATGTTCATTATTTGGTTACCCGTAAGTTCATATAAACGCTCGGGAGAAATTTTTTCAAATACTTTTTCGGGTACATTCTTCGTTCTTGTATCACGGTAGCAAACAGGCAGACCTTTTATTTCTCCGTCTGCCCCGATTATACCGTAGTCAACTCCCCAAGTGTCAAAAGCAAGCGACTCAACATCATCTGCCATTTCGATTGCCTTTTTAACCTCCGAAAGAAGATATGGGAAATTCCAACAGAGTTTTCCGTTCTCCGTTACCAATTCATTGTCGAAACGGTGAATTTCACGGTAACTCAGCTTTCCGTTTTCGTACTCGCCTAAAATCGCTCTGCCCGTAGACGCACCGAAATCAAAAGCTAATACACGGCTCATATCTTTACTACTCCCTTTTTGAGAAGAACATTTGCGTAAATTGCCGTTTCGCCCGTGGCGATTATAAGATAAGCCTTTTTCGCCCTCTCATAAAATGCAAAGCGCTCCGTCATCTCAATATCGTGGTGCTCAGGTTCATATTTTGTAAGAATTTTATCATATTCTTTCCAAATTTCAGGCGTCGGGGTATTGTCGCCCTTGACGACCTCCATCAAAGCGACAGGCTTTTCCGTATATGTATCAAGCGGAATAAGCGACAAAACCGCATCAAGCACATCAGTTGCCGAATGACCGTCCGCTCTTACGACAACAGCGTTTTTACCGATACTCTCACTCGGGAAATTGCCGTCTGCGATAATAAGCTCGTCACCGTGTCCCATCTCACAAAGAGCCTTGAGAAGCTCGGGAGAAATTATAGGATTGATACCTTTAAGCATAATCAGTCCTCCTGCTTATGAAGCATATCGTCGTCGGGATTATATAGCTTATAGCCCGGGTGTCTACCCGTAATTTTATAGTAGCTTCTCAAATCGATAAGCTTCTGAATATTCTCTCTGTCTATATCGTGACTTCCGCCGAGAATAACAGCATTGATTGTAATTTTAGCCCACAATTCAAGGCTTTCCATTCTGTAAAAGGCAGTAATAACATCGCTTCCTACCGCAAGAGCACCGTGGTTTTCAAGAAGCATAACATCGTGCTCGTCAAGATACGGTTCAATAGCGTCGGGAACCTCCGTTGTCGAGGGTGTGCCGTAAGGGGTAAGCGGAACCGCACCGATAGCCGCTACGTCCTCAATCATATTGTACATATCCATTGCCTTATGTGCCACCGCAAAGCCCGTAGCTCCCGGAGGATGAGCGTGGATAACGCTGAACACATCCTCACGCTTGTCATAGCAACGAAGATGCATTTTGATTTCACTTGACGGGCGAAGTCCCTCCGCCGCCTCAAGAACATTACCCTTTGAGTCAATTCTGATAAGCTTTTCGGGTGTGATAAAGGACTTACTCATTCCTGTCGGAGTTGCCAAAATCGTACCGTCGTCAAGCTTTGCGCTGACATTACCGTCATTTGCCGCAACCCAACCGAGCTGCCACATTTTATGACAAACGTCACAAATTTGATCTTTAACAATTTGAATATCCATTTTGCCGTTTCCTTTCATTTATGTGTCTTAGCACATTACACATTTATTGTAACATAAATAAAATTGATATTCAATGATTATAATTTTACGATTTTTTGAACATTTTCAGCCTTATTGACAAAGGCAAATGTACGCTTTATAATCTTAATTGCATTTTTCGAAAAGGGGTATACTATGGCGAAAAAAGGGTTGTCAGATCCCGATTTTTTCGGAACGCAAAAGATTTCAAAAATACTGCTTAAAACTGCGCCTCCCGTTATGCTCGCACAGCTTATTCAGGCACTTTATAATATAGTTGACAGCTTCTTTGTCGGCAGATATTCCGATGAGGCTCTTACGGCGCTGTCGGTAATTTATCCTATACAGCTAATAATCATTGCACTTGCTGTCGGCACGGGCGTCGGCGTCAATACTTATATGGCTCGAAAATTCGCACAGGGCAAGCCGAAGGAGGCTGACGAAGCGGGCGGTACGGGTATGCTGCTTGAGCTTATAACTTGGCTTACCTTTACAATTTTAGCGGTAGCTCTTATGAAGCCATATGTTATGACCTCGGCGAAGTCTCCCGAAGCGATAGCAAACGCCGTGACCTACGGAAATATCGTCTGCATCGGCAGTGTCGGTGCGTTTTTGGAGGGCAACTGGACAAAGGTGCTTCAGTCAAGGGGCGATATGAGGCTTCCTATGATAGCACAGATAGCAGGTGCCGTAACAAATATCTTGTTTGACCCGCTGTTGATATTCGGAATAGGTTTTTTTCCCGAAATGGGCGTTGCGGGTGCGGCGTATGCGACTGTACTCGGTCAGATTGTCGCCGCTGTTATCACAGGCTCAAAGGGCTTTTGCAAAATTCCCGAAATGAAAAAGCTGTCGCATTATATTAAGATGATATACCGCTACGGTTATCCGTCAATATTTATGCAGCTGCTCTATACCGTATATATAGTTGCGTTAAATGTTATACTTGCAGGCTTTTCCGACTCAGCCGTTACGGTGTTGGGACTTTACTATAAAGCGCAATCGCTGTTCTTTATCCCCCTGTTCGGACTTCAAACCTGTATAGTCCCTGTTTTGAGCTACAACTACGCAAACAAAAGTTATCGCCGTTGCCGTGATTTGATGAATTTCACCTGCCTTATTTCATCGGCGTTTATGATTGTCGGTATAATCTTCTTCGTATTCTTTCCCGAAGCGCTTATGTCCGTTTTCTCAAAAAGCGAGGAGGTTATGCAAATAGGCTCGGTAGCGTTCCCGATAATCGGCTCAAGCTTCCTGCCTGCCGTCATTTCTCTTACAATGCCCGTGTTCTTTCAGGCTATCGGCTACGGCAGAACAAGTCTTATGCTATCGCTCACAAGACAGGTTTTCTGTCTTATCCCGATTTTCAGAATACTTGCGGAATTCGGTCTTAACTACACATGGTTTGCCTATCCGATTTCAGAAGTCATTTCCGGCACAATAGGTCTTATAATCTATTTCTCGGTTTTGAAAAAATGGAAAAAGGAAACGAATAAAGCCTTATCTCAAAAATCGAAAATCGAATAAAGTAACATAAAAAAATTACGCCACAGAGAACAAAGCCCTGTGGCGTTTTTTGATTGTATAAATATCATTCCTCAATATGCTCTTGACCCTTTGCGATTATCGTGCGAACATGGTCGTCCGCAAGGGAATAAAATACCGATTTGCCCTCTCTGCGAGCCTTAACCAGCTTGTTTTGCTTTAATATTTTCAGCTGATGCGAAATTGCCGACTGATTCATATTAAGCGCCGAAGCCAAGTCGCATACGCAGACCTCTGCCTCGAACAAAACATAGAGTATGCGTATTCTCGTTGAGTCGCCGAATACCTTGAACAACTCGGCTAAATTGTAAAGCTCAATTTCGTCGGGCATTTCAGCGATTATCTTTTGAAGCACGGAGCTGTGAACCTCGTTTACCTCACAGCAGTCTAATTCTTTTTCCATTGTTTACATCCTTTCAATACATCAAAGCTTTTTAACCATAAGTGCACGAATTGCGTTCAATACGGCTATAACCATTACTCCGACATCTGCGAAGATTGCCACCCACATATTTGCGATACCCAATGCGCCGAGTATAAGGCAAACAAACTTAACTCCGAGTGCGAAAACTATATTTTCATATACAATTCCGAGACATTTTTTTGAAATCTTGATTGCCTTTGCGATTTTAAGCGGATCATCGTCCATAAGCACAATATCCGCCGCCTCGATAGCCGCATCCGAGCCCATAGCGCCCATTGCGATACCAATATCTGCCCTTGAGAGAACAGGTGCGTCGTTTATGCCGTCGCCGACAAACGCAAGTTTTTCCTTTTCACCCTTTTTCGACAAATACTCTTCGACCTTTGAAACCTTGTCGTCGGGCAGCAATTCGCTGTAAACCTCGTCAATTCCGAGTTCGTCTGCAACCTGCTTTGCAACGTCCGAAGCATCGCCCGTGAGCATAACCGTCTTTTTAACGCCTGCACTTTTAAGCTCTGCAATCGCCTGCTTTGAGGTGGGCTTTATAACGTCCGAAATGAGGATATGACCTGCGTACTTCCCGTCAAGTGCAATATGAACCTTTGTGCCGACCTGCTCGCACTCCGTATATTTAATGCCGAGCATATCCATAAGCTTGCCGTTGCCCGCCGCAATCTCTTTGCCGTCAACCTTAGCGATAACGCCGTGTCCCGATATTTCCTTTACATCTGAAATTCTGTTTTTATCAATTTCCTTGCCGTAAGCTGCCTGCAAGCTTTTGCTTATCGGATGCGTCGAATAGCTCTCTGCGTATGCCGCAAGTTCAATTAGATGATTTTTATCTATTATGTTATCATGAACTCCGACAACCTCAAAAACGCCCTTCGTCATTGTTCCCGTCTTATCGAAAAGAACATATTTTGTCTTTGAAAGCGTTTCAAGGTAGTTTGAGCCTTTTACCAAAACGCCCGCCTTGCTCGCTCCGCCAATTCCTGCGAAGAAGCTAAGCGGTACGCTGATTACCACGGCACACGGACAGCTGATTACAAGGAATGTAAGCGCCCTGTAAATCCAAGTGCCGAAGTCTGCCTGATTACCGATTATAAGGTTTATTATCGGCGGTATAATCGCAAGCGTCAATGCACTGTAGCAAACCGCTGGCGTATAATAATGCGCAAATTTGCTTATGAAATTTTCGGAATGTGATTTTTTGGAGGTTGCGTTTTCAACGAGGTCAAGAATTTTTGAAACCGTTGACTCGCCGAACTCTTTTGTCGTTTTAATTTTTATAACGCCCGAAAGATTTATGCAACCGCTGATAATCTCGTCGCCTGCCTTGACCTCTCTCGGCACACTCTCACCCGTAAGCGCACTTGTGTTAAGCGAGGACTCGCCCTCTGTTACAACGCCGTCAATCGGCACCTTTTCGCCCGGGGTAACCACAATTACCGTGCCTATCTCAACCTCGTCGGGGTCAACCTGTCGAAGCTCTCCGTCAACCTCAATATTGGCATAATCGGGTCTTATATCCATAAGTTCGGAGATATTCCTACGGCTCTTTCCGACAGCATAGCTTTGGAAAAGCTCGCCTATCTGATAGAAAAGCATAACCGCAACGCCCTCGGTATAATCGCCCAACGCTATTGCACCGACGGTTGCGACTGCCATAAGGAAATTTTCGTCGAAAACCTGCTTATTTTTAATTCCCAAAAATGCTTTTCTGAGAATGTCATAGCCGATTACAAAATACGGTATCATATATAACGCAAATTCAAGATAGCGATTTATTTCAACAAAGCTGCCAACGACCTTGAGTGCGACAATAAGCAACGCTGAAACGATAATTCTTATAAGCATCTTTTTCTGCTTTTTCGTCATAAAATTCCCTCCGTTTTCAATATTTCAAGCTATGTTTAATCTACCGTTAAATGTATATTTCGCAGTCGTCCTCAACTCTTTTGCAATTTTTAAGGACATCCTTCATAACAGCCTTTACGTCTGCATTTTCGTCAAACTCGACATTCATTTTAAGCATCATAAAATTAACCGTTGCGTCCTTTACGCCCTCGGTCTTTTTAGCTGCTTCTTCCATTTTATTGGCACAGTTTGCACAATCGACATCGATTTTGTATGACTTTTTCATAATTCGTCTCCGTTCCGACGCTCTGCGTCATTTGTTTCAAGCTCGTTCGCTTTTCAATTTATCATATGAACAACTGTTCATATGTTGATTTGATTATAGCACAACTATATTATATGTCAATAGATTTAGAAAAAATTTTTATATTTTTTTGTAAATCGGTCAATCTTATGTTACAATATCCGAGAGGTGATACAACAATGGTACATTTAGGAAATGATTGGGACGAAATATTAAAGGATGAATTTTCAAAGCCTTATTATAAAGAGCTTCGTAAATTTCTTAAAGCAGAATATCAAAGTCACACGATATACCCGCCTATGAACGATATATTCAACGCACTTCGTTGCACCTCGTTTGCCGATACAAAGGTCGTTATTATCGGGCAAGACCCTTATCACGGCGCGGGTCAGGCACACGGTATGTGCTTTTCGGTAAAAAAAGGCACTCCACCACCTCCCTCGCTTCAAAATATATTCAAGGAAATCCATTCTGATCTCGGTATAGATATGAACCAAGGTCACGGAGAGCTTACCTCTTGGGCGAAGCAAGGAGTTTTGCTTTTGAACACGGTGCTGACCGTTCGTGAGGGCGAGGCTAACAGCCATAAAAATATGGGTTGGGAAGCATTTACCGACAGGGTAATTTCCGAGCTTAACAACAAGCAAACGCCCGTCGTTTTTTTACTTTGGGGCGCTCATGCAAGAAAAAAAGCGGCGGTTATCACAAATCCCATTCATTACAAGCTTACAGCACCGCATCCGAGTCCGCTTTCGGCTTACAACGGATTTTTCGGTTGCAAGCATTTTTCAAAGACAAACGAGCTTCTTACGGCTTCGGGGCAGACGCCTATCGATTGGCGTCTCGACTAAATTTCTACAAAGTTTTATATTACTATTGATTTTTAGACTGTGTTATTCTATAATATCAAGTGTCGCACTTCGAGTCGGTTGTGTAACCGCTTCGAAGTGTTTTTATGTAATATTTTCATCCTAATCGGGAGGCAATAACAGTGAAAATAGGATTTGATAACGACAAATATCTTAAAACTCAATCCGAGCATATAAGGCAGAGGATAAATGAATTCGGAGGAAAGCTTTATCTTGAATTCGGCGGAAAAATCTTTGACGATTTTCACGCTTCAAGAGTTCTCCCGGGATTTTTGCCCGACAGTAAGATGAAAATGCTGCTTGAGCTTAAAGATGAGGCTGAAATGCTCATTGCCATAAACGCAAATGACATTGAAAAAAATAAGGTCAGAGGCGATATAGGAATAACCTATGACCTTGACGTTTTAAGGCTTATCGACATATACAGGGACTTCGGTCTTATGGTAAGCGGTGTTGTTATGACGCAGTTTAACAATCAGCCGTCGGCAGAGGTTTTCAGACAGAAGCTTATGGGGCTCGGCATTAAGGTTTACCGTCATTACAGCATTGAAAACTATCCGCAGGACGTTCATCTTATCGTAAGCGACGACGGATACGGCAAAAACGAATACGTTGAAACCACCCGTTCGCTTATCGTTGTTACAGCACCCGGTCCGGGAAGCGGAAAAATGGCAGTTTGTCTTTCTCAGCTTTATCACGAACACAAAAGAGGCGTTCAGGCAGGATATGCAAAGTTTGAAACATTTCCGATTTGGAATTTGCCGTTAAAGCACCCTGTAAACCTTGCTTATGAGGCGGCGACAACCGATTTGAACGATGTCAATATGATTGACCCGTTCCACCTTGAAGCATACGGCGTTACAACCGTTAACTATAACAGAGATATTGAAATTTTTCCCGTGCTGAACGCTATTTTCGAGCGTATTTACGGCACTTCTCCGTATAAATCGCCTACGGATATGGGCGTTAATATGGCAGGCAACTGCATAATCGACGACGAGGTTGTAAGAGAAGCGTCAAAGCAAGAGGTCATCAGAAGATATTACAAGGCTCTTGTAGATAAGAAAAACGGCTCAAATGTTACAAATGAAATCCGCAACCTTGAGCTTATTATGAAACAACTTAATATCGTTCCCGAATACAGAAAATGCGTTTTGCCCGCAGTTGAGCTTTGCGACAGAACGGGAGAGCCTGCGGCGGCAATTGAGCTTGACAACGGCAAAATCATAACGGGTAAGACATCTGACCTTTTAGGTGCTTCTTCGGCTATGCTTTTGAACGCACTTAAAGAAATCGCCAATATCAATGACGATATTGACTTGATTTCCCCGAAGATTATCGAGCCTATTCAGGACTTAAAGGTGAATCATCTCGGCAACAAAAACCCGAGACTTCATACAGACGAGGTTTTGCTTGCCCTTTCAATTTCGGCGGCAACAAACCCCACCTCCGAAATGGCAATGAAAGCACTTGAAAAGCTTGACGGCTGTCAGATGCATTCAACGGTTATTCTCTCCGAGGTTGACCTGCACACACTTAAAAAACTCGGTGTAAATGTAACCTGCGAGCCTTACAGACAGTCAAAAACCCTTTATCATAAATAAAAATAATATATGCCGAAGTTTGAATTCAGAGTCAGACTTCGGCATTGTTTTTTGTATTGACAATTTTTTGTTTAAGTTTTAATATAAATGTATAATAAATAATTTGAGTTAAACGGAGGGTTATCTATGACGAGAGCAAAATACAAAACGATTTTTGCCGTATGCACAGCGGCGGTTATTCTTATATTTGAAGCCGTAATTTATTTTTGCGGTACCGACAGCGGAAATTATATAAGCAAATCAATATGGATTGCAAACATTGTCGGCATAGCCCTTATAATGACCGTGTCAATCATTGTCGATTACGCTTTAGAAAAAAAGCTTTTCGGCAACAAATAAAAGTTAAAAACTATATTGAACCGTAGGGACAACCCTTGCGGTTGTCCGTAAATTGGAATTTGAAAACCATAAAATTATGAGTGATTATTGCTCTCCATAGGTTATCAATATAATCCTCCAAAAGCCTTGATAAAAAAGGATTTATCGCAATGTGTTCGCCTTATCCTTTTATATGATTTCACACAAGTTTACTCTTTCCTGCCTGCTTATAAGGGCAAAATCAAGGGCAAGAAAATCTCATAACAAGAATAAACATAAGTGTGGCAATCGGAGAACTGTGACATATGTGCGAATATATTATAACGGAGGATTTTTAATGGACAAGTACATTTATGATGAAAGCAACGGTCTGTGGTATGAACTACAAGGAGATTATTATATTCCTTGTCTTACTTTACCAACCGAAAAAGAACACAAGCCTATTGGCTTATGGGGACAACGACACAAACGCTATTTACAGGAACATAACAAAATATTTTACACTACACTGCTCACAAGCGGCAAGTTAAATGAATATCTTGTCGATGTCGATAAACAGACGGAGGAACACTTTGAAAGGCTTATGGAACAGATGAAACAGTCGCAGGACATAACAGAACAGTTAAAGTCGGAAAACGCCTTAAAGTGGGTGCAGAGAATGAATAACATACGGGCATGTGCAAAGGAAATTGCAGAAAAGGAAATTATCTTTACATAAGTAAAAAGGCGGCAGGGAGAACCCTCTGCCGCTATTCATATTAAGAACTCAGAAAGGATTTCTGACCAGTTGTGTTTTGAAATCAACCAACTATCGCAAATCCATTGAAACTATTATCTGCTTTACTTATAATGGCATTGTAAGGAAAAGAAAGAGGTGATTATCATGCAGGTCGAGATTAAAATTGACAGTTCATGTATCGACCCCAAAGTAATCATACTGACTGCTTCAATGACAGAAGATGTGAGCAACATTGTAAAAAAACTTTCAGAAAATGCCTCACAAATAATTTCGGGTTATAAAGATGAAAAAATTGAAATATTGGAACAGACAGATTTGATTCGTATTTATGCAAATTCCGGAAAAGTTTATGCAGTTACTAACAAAGGGGAATATATTCTTCGACTTAGGTTATATGAGATAGAAAATCGATTACCTTCTAATCAATTCATTCGTATATCAAATTCGGAAATTATCAACTTAAAAAAAGTCAATAATTTTGACTTGAGTTTTACAGGTACAATTTGCATTAAATTATCAAATGGAATAACAACATATGTATCCAGACGCTATGTTCCAAAACTAAAAAAGATCTTAGGAATATGAGGTGAATGTTATGAAAAAGAAAATTATTAAGCGTAGTCTTTTAGGTTTTCCACTTGGAATTACAATCGGCTATTTAATTACAATCTTGATTTCTCTTGGTTTGGCAAATGGATATTACTCGCCTTGTGTCCCCGAACTCATATCACTTATGGGAAATGAAATCAATGCTGTTATTTTGCAAACAATTCTTTGTGGAATAGTAGGTGCGGGATTTGCGGCAAGTTCAGTAATATGGGAAATGGATAGTTGGAGCATTGTAAAGCAGACAGGAATTTACTTTTCAATTATTTCAGTAATAATGTTACCAATCGCTTATTTTGCATATTGGATGGAACATAGTGTAGTTGGATTTTTAATTTATTTTGGAATTTTCGCTTTAATTTTTGTAGTTATATGGATAATACAGTTTGGTATAGGCAGATATAATGTAAGAAAAATGAATGAGAAATTGTTTCAAACGAAGGATAATAGAAATGAGTAAGCAACAATGGATACTCTGCCCTGTCTGTGGCAATAAAACCCGAACAAAGATACAAGAAGATACCGAGATGAAAAACTTTCCTCTTTACTGTCCGAAATGTAAGCAAGAAACACTTATCAATGTTCAGGATATGAAAATCACGCTTGCAGTCAGCAAATGATTATGTATGCCGCCGCTATGGGTAAAACCGTAACGGCGGTTTTTCAATGCCTATCGGCTATCTCTGTCAATGGATTTCTTACGCTGTCTTTGCGGCGGTTGCTGCTTGTTGCGTTCCTGTATCTCATGCAGATGTTTTAGCACGCTCTGCTTTTCGGGTGGTCTGTGCTGTTCTTTGGCGGCGGCTGTCGGTTTCCTGCTGACTTGATATTTCCACTCGGCAAGGTCACGGTTGTACTGTTCTACAACGCTTTCCATTTCTCGGAAAGTACGCATAAATACCTGCACATCGGGATAACCGTTCTCTTTGAGTGTATCGGGTCCTCGGCGGCAGCAAGCCACCGCCCTACACGGTTGGATATATAATTCAATTTGTGCGAAGCACCTGCTTCTTTTCGCTTTTCGATTTTCTCCCTTATCTTTTCTCTGCCGTAAGGCTAGCCCCTGCCCTACCGTGCGAACCCCCACTATCCGTATAACACAAAAAACGCCCTGCATTAGCAAGGCGTTAATTTTATATCATATTCCGTTAAAAGCCTCGTGAGCTTCCGCCTCCGCCGAAGGAACCGCCTCCGCCGGAAAATCCTCCGCTGCTTCCTCCCGAGAATCCGCCTCCTGAGAAGCCTCCGCCCGAGTGATGATTTCCACCGCCGCCGAAGAAAATAAACGGTGTGCGACCTGTGATTTTACGAATTGCAAACACTATTATAATAAAGATTATAAAATCAATAATGACTGCTTTTGAGCTTTCGTATTCTTCATCTTCATCCACATCAGGCGCAAGGCTTGAGCCGTTAATTTCAACGCCGTACTCGGTAGCCGTTTCGCCTATCAAAGCCGAAAAAGCTTCACGCAATCCCGTTGAAAAATCGTCGCTCTTTAGATACGGTATAGCATAGTTGTCAAGAATTCGTCCCGTCTTACCGTCGGGCAATGCACCCTCAAGACCGTAGCCTACCTCAATATCAATCTGCCGTTCTTCGACAGAGAGAAGCAAAAGCACACCGTCATTGTTTTTACTGCCTATCCCCCACTCTCTGCCCAAGCCGAGTGCATAATCTCTGACTTCCTTGCCGTCAAGCGAGTTAACCGTTACGCAAACAACCTGTGCGCCCGTCTTTTTGTACAATTCCTCTGCCATTGACTGCATTTTTTGCTCGTCGGACTCATTGATACAGTCGGCAAAGTCATTTACAAAAAACCCTTTCGTAGGCGGCGGATACGGAGTGTTTTTTGCCGCAAAAGCACTGACCGATAACGACAGTATCAGCAAAACAGCACTTAACAGTATCGCCGAATATTTTTTCATACACTTACCCACTCGCCGTAGCATCAGTTAAAATTTACACTCGGTGCTGTTTGAGCCTCACTTGAAGCTTCAAAATATTCAGCCTGCTCAAAATTGAACATAGATGCAATTATATTTGCAGGGAATTTCTTAATGTGAGTATTATAAGCCTTTGCAACATCATTGTAGTCCTTGCGAGCAACCGAAATTCTGTTTTCACTGCCTGCAAGCTCATCCTGAAGATTGATAAACTGCGTATCGGCTTTAAGCTCGGGATAGTTTTCCACAACAACAAGAAGTCTTGAAATTGCGCTGTCAAGCTCTGAGTTTGCCTTTTCCATTTCATCAACGGTGGTAGCACCCGAAAGCTTTGAGCGAGCATCTGCAATAGCGGTGTAGACCTCTTCTTCGTGAGCCGCATATCCTTTTACGGTGTTCACAAGGTTTGGTATGAGGTCTGCTCTTCTCTGCAACATTGTCTGAATATTTGCCTGTGCATTTGTAACCGTTTCCCTTTCGTCAACAAGGTTGTTGTACGAGGAAACAACGCTTCCTGCGAGTATCGCAATTACGGCGATAACCGCCAAAGCAATAATAAGGCCTTTTTTGTTTTTCATAGCAAATCCTCCTATCAATCAAATAAAAATCAATCGTCATATCCGTTCGGATTCTTTGACTGCCAATTCCAAGAGTCACGGCACATATCATCAATGCCTCTCTTAGCCTCCCAGCCGAGAACTTCCTTCGCCTTTGTCGGATCTGAATAACATACCGCAAGGTCGCCGGGACGTCTGGGTGCAATCTTGTAAGGTAATTCCTTACCGTAAGCCTTGCTGAACGCCTTAACTATGTCAAGAACGCTGTAGCCCTTACCTGTTCCGAGATTGAAAATCTGAACGCCCTTTTTGCCGTCAAGAATATTGTTAACAGCCTTAACATGACCGTCTGCAAGGTCAACAACGTGAATGTAGTCTCTGATGCAGGTTCCGTCGGGTGTGTCGTAATCATTGCCGTAAACGCTGAGGAACGGGCGCTTGCCGATTGCAACCTGTGTGATATAGGGCATAAGATTGTTCGGTATTCCGCTCGGATTTTCGCCTATTCTTCCGCTTTCGTGTGCTCCGATAGGATTGAAATAACGAAGCAGTGTTACATTCCAATCGTTATCCGACTTATAAATATCCTCAAGGATAATTTCAATCATATACTTTGTTGTGCCGTAGGGGTTTGTAGTTCCGCCTGTTTGCATTGTTTCTTTAAGCGGAGATACGTTTTTCATACCGTAAACCGTTGCCGAAGAGCTGAAAACAATATTTTTGCAGCCGCTATTTCTCATAACATCGCAAAGCTTTAATGTACCGCCGATATTGTTGTCATAGTATTCAATCGGCTTCTGACAGGACTCGCCGACAGCTTTAAGTCCCGCAAAATGGATTACGGCGTCGATTTTATTCTCTTTGAAAATTTTATCCATACCCTCGGAATCTCTGATGTCACATTCATAGGACTTGAAATCCTTGCCTGTAAGCTCTTTAACTCTTTCAAGCGATTTCGGATTTGCGTTGTAGTAATTGTCAACGACAACAACCTCATAGCCTGCGTTAAGAAGCTCAACGCAAGTGTGTGAGCCGATAAATCCGGCTCCGCCCGTAACAAGAATAGCCATAATTTATTCCTCCGTTTATATTAAAGATTTTTGTCAGTTAAGAAATGTGCCCGGGAAATATTGATCAAGTATTTTATCATATTTTGTACCCGAAACAGCCATATTATCAGCACCGAGCTGGCTCATTCCGACGCCGTAGCCGTCGCCGAAGATGGTTATTGTATATGTTCCGCTTTCGGCGTCATAGGAAAGGCTGAAGCAAGGAGATGAAAGGTCTTTGTTCTTCATTATATCATATATAAATGTTACACCCGACACTTCTTTATTACCTACGGTAATTTTTTCAACATAGCCCGTGCCTGTGCTGACTGCCGTATCGTGTGCGTTAATTTTGAGCCACTTTGAAACGTCTTCGGGAAATTCGATTGTTGAGTCAAATGCCAATGCACCTGCTTTAATATCATCTGCCGTAAGGAGAACTTCCTTTTTATATCCGTCTCTCTGCTTGTCGGAAGCACTTGCGACACTCTTGAGGTATGTAAAGCTCTTTCCGAAAACAGTCGAAGCGTTTGCGGTTTTACCTGCCGACATTCTGCAATAAGGCGTAAACGCAACCTTATCGTTAAATGTAAGATAACGACCGAATACCTCGTTTACCGCATCCATTGCCTCTTGAGTATAATTATCTGCAATTGTAAGATTGCTTATTCTCCAATTTGTATCTCTGTATTTGAGATATGTGTATGTGATTATCGCCTGAGCCTTGAGCGTTTCGGCGTTAAATCCGCTGTCGGTTTCGGCAGTAACTATCCTTGCGATAGCTTCCTTCGCCTCGATTTCCTGTCCGTTTACGGTAATAACGCTCGGAACTGCATTCGGGTCCTTCGGAGCTTCTTTTGTCTGAGGCTCATTCGCCGTAATTGCACCTGCCGTGGTTTCAACAGGAGTGGTTTCGGGCTCCTCGTTCTTTATGCCGTTTACAAGCTCAAAGCGCATAAGCTTTGACAAGGACATTGTATCAGCTTTAACCGGAGCTTCGGTTGTGGTTTCGGGAGCCTGCATTTGAACAGGCGGCTCTGTCTGCGGCTCCTTATTGTTATTCTTCTGTTTAACGAAATAAACAGAGCCTACGGTAATTGCCGCAACAAGGATAATTGCGACAACTGAAATTATAGCCTTTTTTGCCTTTTTAGAAAGCTTTTTATCAACCTTCGGAGCTTCGTCCTGTGCAATTTCAATGCCTACCGAGTTATTGCCCATAGCCTTTTCCCCAATAAGCGCAAAAAGCTCTTCGCAGGCAATTCTGATTAAGTGTGCGTCGTCCTCGCCATCCTCTTTATAGAGCTTTCTGACAAGAGCTGACTTGTCCGTCGCAACGGAAATGCATATATAATCGCAGCCGTCGTTGGTTGTGAATATATCGGAAATACACGCACCGAGCGTTGCGCTCGAAAGGTCCTTTGCCGAGCGAGCCATCTGTGCGGTGTAGTCGGTTACGTTGTAATCGCCTCTGTCCTCTATGTGCGGAGTAAAGGTGAAATACTCGTCGAAATCGTCAAGCCCTACCGCAAACTCACGCATAACAGTTGCGTTTGTATTGCCGTTAACGGCAATTTTAACGTCAGATTCCTTGAGGATATTAAGCGTATGTGCCGCAATATCCTTTTCCTGCTCGCTTATTTTCGAAGCAGCTTCCGAAGAATTCTCCTCTTTTTCTTCATGAGTGGGAGCTGCCTCCGGCTCACTTGCCGAATTAAGACGTCCGCCGTTGGTTATGTAAGGCACAAGACCTCTTTTGAGAACAGAATCAAGTCTTTGATCGTCGAAGGGTATCATAACGATTGTCTGCGAGCCCTTTTTAACCGCAAAGCCTGAATTTATGCCATCAACCGATACAAATACAGCTGCACCCTCGGGCATAGCCGCATTTTTCTCCTGTGCCGATTCATCAAGTTCAAGCTTTGAAAGCTTTTTAAGAACTGCCTTATTCTGTTCTTTTTTCAAAGAAAGAGCTGTCATAAGCTTTAATTTTGTAGAATTGTAGATGCTCGAATCAACAGCGATTACAATAAAATCGCTGCTTTTGAGAGCCTTTGAAAGCCCACCGAACATATCCTTGAGCGAAGTGTACTCATCAAAAGAAATATCGCTGTCCGCAAAGCCGTTAAGACAGCCGATTACCTTAATCTGCATCTTAACGGACGTGTCCGCCGCATTGCGATACAATGAAAACAACTTCATTTCCATCTCTTTATTACCACCTTAATATAAATAAATTACTTATCAGTTATCGGGATACCAATTCGTCGCACCGCTGTACGGATTTGACTGCCCCTTTTGGTCATACCAAATCTGCGGATAGCGGGGATTTCCGTTTGTTACGGAATAGGTCGTATCCACATCCGCCGTTTCGCCCGTCCTCAAAAGTCTGCCGACAACAACAAGTCTTGCGTCCGTAAACTCATATGTGCAGGTCGAAAGCGTGATAAGCTTATCCGACGAGTTAATATCGACACCCGTTGTGTAGAGCTTTCTCTCATCGAGCGCCTTAATGTAGCTGTCAAAATTCTCGGTGCTGCCAAATGAGGTAACGGTATAGTTGAAAATATATCCGTTGTCGTCCTGCTCTCTGCTGTTTGTGATAAATGCCGCATAGACCTTGAATTTATATGACTTATAAAGTGTATCGTAGTTGATTATCGGAGACTCCAAGAAGCCGTCAAGCGTTTTGTACTTGCTGAGCTCTGCAAAAACAAGTCCGTCGCTCATATGGTGTCCGTAAATTATAGTGTTTTGATTGAGGTATTTCGGGTCGTTTCTGTAATCCATAAACGGACAGCCGTATCTGCTGTAATTTCCGTAGAAATCCTTTTTAAGATAATCCGTATTGTTGGGAGACTGAACGACCTGAACGTCAATGCCCGAATTCGGAACACTTATCCAGCCTACCAGCTCCTGGTTAAGCGCATAAAGGTAAGCGTACTTTGCCATCATTCCGTCGGGAGTTTTAACATCGGGATACTTCGCCCTGAATTGCTCCCAAAGCTTTGCTTCTTCTTCCTCATTTGTGGTGTCTATTATCTTGTTTGCAAGACCCGTCTGCTGTTTTTCGGTTTTATTTCCCTGAACATAAATAACGCCGAATGCCACAGCGCAGCCTATAAGCACCAAAACAGAGAGATTTGCAACCGTCTTTCTGACAATTTCGGATTTTTTGTCCTGCTTGTTCGGAAAAATCTTTCTGAAAAAGTCCTTGAACATTTCGTTGAAGGTCTTTACCCTTTCTTTGCTTTGAGCAGGTTCAACCTTTTCAAGGCCTTTCAGCTCGCCCTCTTTTTCTTCGCTTCTGTCACTCTGAAACGGGTTGGCGATATCGACAAAGTGCTGCTCTCCGCCGTATTTTACACGCCTTGTGGTCTTTTCGTCAAAGAGCTCCGAATTTTCGATATTCTTTGCTATTTCGGCATAGACGTCATCAGAAGCCTCGGGTGTGGGAAGCTCGTTTTCGTGCTTAGCCTGTTCTTCGGCGGTATTCAACTCTTCGTTCTTGTCAAACTCGTTTTCTTTCATTAATATTCAACTCCTTCGGGAAACCATCTTTCGGCAAAAGCGTATGGGTTTGGAAGCCCATGCGTATCATACCAAATCTGCGGATAACGTGGATTGTCGTTCTTGACGGTTTTGGAAACGTCGACCGTTTCGCTCTCGCCGTCTCTGACAAGCCTTGCGATAACCACAAATCTTGCATTTGTCTCGCCGTTACCCTTTACATCCATATCTCTCGTACAGGTCGAGAGAGTAAGAATTTTATCATTTTTATTTACATCGACATTTGTAAAATAAAGTGACCGCACTTTAATCTCATCTACAAACGCTTCAAAATTGTCGTTCGTCATAAACGGATAAATATAGTTAAAGGTGTATCCGTTATCGTCCTTATCGTCGGCATTCGTAAGGAAGACGGAAATTATTTTCCACTTATGTTTTTCGTATATCGTATCAAACTGAATTACGGGAGAAGTTTTATAAAACTCTATATCCTTGTACTTTTCAAGGTCCGCAAACATCGTCGAGTCAAGGAAATTATGCCCGTAAAGTATAGTGTTCTTGCAAAGCGGCTTTGCGTGGTCACGGTAGTCCATAAACACGGTGCCACGCCTTTGATAATCTCCGTAAAAGCTGCGCCTTAAATAATACTCGTTATTTTTAGCCTGAACAACGGGGTGATTTATCGAGGTGTTCGGAACAACTATCCAGCCGACAAGGTCATTGTTTGCGTTGTATGCGCTGCGGTATTTTTCAAGCATACCGTCGTCGCCGTACTCCTTTGCCTCTTGATCAGGCTCGGTTACAAGTCCTGCGATATTCTCCGTCTGCTTTTTGTTGTCCGCAACATCATAAACGGTTTTAAGAATGACACCCAAAGAAACCAAAAACACAATGATCGCAATAATCATTATTATTCTGTCGACGGTTTTCATTTTCTTTTTCTTCGGTTTCGGCACAATGACAACAGCCTCGTCCTTATCGTCGTCATCTTCTTCCTTTTGAGTTTGATAAGGGTTATCGGTAACCTTCATACCGTCTTCATATACGCTTTGAGTTTCTGCGTCATTCGGCATAGAAGAGTTTATATCGGTATTATTCAATTTTTCCTTATCGAATTCTTCGCTCATTTTAAATACTCCAATACTGTTTCCAAAGCCGTATCGGCTGATTTATTTCTGTTATTTTCCCTTATATTGTCGGAAAAAACATTTAGACATTTTTTAACTATCGTGCTTTTACCGTCGGAAAAAGCGATATACACAAGACCGACGGGCTTGTTGGTGTTGTCGGACGTCGGACCTGCAATTCCCGTTACGGCAACCGCAATATCCGCACCCGTAAGCGAAAGCACGCCCTTTACCATTTCTCTTGAACATTCCTCGCTTACCGCACCGAATTTTTCAAGTGTTTCGCTACTTACGCCGAGGATTTCATGCTTTATGCGGTTTGAATAGCTCACAATTCCGCACTCAAACACGCTCGACGAACCCGAAACATCGGTTATCCGCTTCGCAATCAATCCGCCTGTACAGGACTCGGCACAAGTAAATATTAAATTCTTTTCTTTTAATAACTCAACAACTTTTTCTTCAAGCTTCATCTTATATCTGAAATGACCTCAAATCTTGCAGTATCGACTGCTTCCTTTACAAGTGCATCTATATCGAATACCTTTTCCGCTTCTTCAAGCATTTGCACGGTAGGTCTTGTTCTCGGATGCTTGGGTGTGAATACCGTGCAGCAATCCTCAAACGGCTTTATTGAAATGTCAAAGGTATCAATCTTTCTTGAAATTGCGATAATTTCTTCCTTGTCCATTGCGATAACGGGTCTGAAAACGGGCATTTTTGAAACATTGTCCGTGCAAGCAAGCGCCGACATAGTCTGACTTGCGACCTGTCCTATGCTCTCTCCCGTTACAAGCGCTTGGCAATCATTCTTCAATGCAATTTCATTTGCAATACGCATCATAAAGCGGCGCATAACAAGCGTGAAAAGCTCCTCGAGACAGTTATCCCTGATTTGCTCTTGGATTTTTGTAAAACATACGGTGTAAAGACCTATATCACCGCTGTAAGCCGAAACCTTGCGCAAAAGGTCGTGAACTTTCACCTCTGCCTGCGGAGAGGTGTAGGGGGGTGAAGCAAAATGCACCGCATCAAGCACAACGCCTCTTTTTGAAACCATCCACGAAGCTACGGGACTGTCAATTCCGCCTGAAATAAGCACCGCCGCTTTTCCGCCTGTGCCTACAGGCATACCGCCTGCGCCCTTTATCTGATTTCCTCTGATAAACGCATAGTTATCTCTGACCTCAACCGTTACGGTGAGCTCGGGATTGTGAACATCAACCGAAAGGTGTGAGAATTTTTTAAGAATTGCGCCGCCGACCTCTCTGCTTATCTCGGGCGAGGTCAACGGAAATTTCTTGTCGCTTCTCTTTGCCTCAACTTTAAAGGTATCGACATTTTCAAGCTGCTCCGAAAGGTATTCGGGTGCAACAGCCAAAATTTCATCAATATTTTTCTCAACCGCCGCAGCTCTCTGGAAGCCTGCAATACCGAAAATTCTTGAAATTCTCTTTATAGCCTCTTCCATATCGAAATCGTCGCAAAGCGGTTCGATATTCATTGTTGATTGCAAGCAGGTTACCTTAAATTTACCCAAGCCGTGCAAACGTCTTTTTATGTTCTTTGCAAGCACCGACTCAAACGAAGAACGGTTAAGTCCTTTGAGTGCAAGCTCGCCGTTTTTGATAAGTATAATCTCTTTCATTTTGTCTTCCTTTATTTCTTTGAAAGCTCTGCAAGGCACGATTTTATAGCCGAGAGAGCATAATCAATTTCTTCTTTTGTCGTTTCATAAGACATACTGAGTCTTATCGCACTGTCAATGCGTTCGGGTGATAATCCCATTGATACAAGCACATCGCTTCTGTGTCCTTTTGAGCAAGCCGAGCCTGCCGAAACATAAACGCCCTTTGAAGAAAGATAATTCACAGACACCTGTGACGGTATCGCACCGATTGAAGCATTGATAATATACGGCAAGGCATTGTCGGGCGAATTTATTTTAACACCGTCAAGCTTTTCAAGCTCGCTTTTGAAATATGCGTTTAGCGAAGTAACCTTTTCAAGTCTTTTTTCAATATCGGAAAGCTCGTCAACCGCCGCCGCAAAAGCCGCAATATTAGGCATTGCCTGCGTGCCCGAGCAAATGTTATTTTCCTGACCGCCGCCGAGTACATAAGGCTTTATTCTTACGCCGTTCGCTATGTACAAAGCGCCGCTGCCCTTCAAGGCGTGAATCTTATGTGCGCTGACGCTCATAAGGTCAATTCCGCACCTTTCGGGCTTAACGGGTAATTTCATATATCCCTGAACACAGTCTACGTGCAAAAGCGCAGGCGATTTTTTGCGTTTGATTATCCGCTTTATTTTATCAAAAGGAAGAACTGTTCCGACCTCGTTATTCACTGCCATAAGGCTTACAAGTATAGTCTTTTCGTCAATAGCGTTTTGAAAAGCCTCCTCGGAGATGTTTCCGCTTTCGTCGGGGGCGATTCTGACAACATCAAAACCCGATTGTTCAAGCTTATCCATACACCTTGCAACGCTCGGGTGCTCAAATGCCGTGGTAACGATTTTGTTGCCCTTTCGTTTCATAAGCTCAACCGTACCGAATATCGCCGTGTTGTTTGCAACCGTTCCGCTCGGAGTGAAAAATATCCTCTCAGGGTCAACGCCGAGGCTCTTTGCGATTACACCTCTTGAGCTTTCAAGGATTTGCATTGCGTCAAAGCCTTTTTTATGAAGAGACGACGGATTTCCGAAGTCATTTTCCATTGTCCTCAAAGCCGCCTCGCAAGCCCTTTTACAAGGCTTTGTTGTTGCGCTGTTATCAAGATAAGCTTCCAAAAACCATTCTCCTCCAAATTACACTTTTCTGACTTTATATTATACACCATGACTCTTTATTTGGCAAACAAATAAGCAAATGTTTTATGTATATTTATAAAAAATTTACAAAATATATTCGAGAGGTGAAGAATTTGGAAAATCAGGTATCTCGCAGAGGAAAAATAAGGGTTAGGCTCTATGCTTCGGTGCTTATTTTAGTGCTTTTTTCGGCATTCGTGATAAACGCTCAAAAAGCGTCCGAGCTTTCAAGACAGCTAAATGCCGATGCGGAGCGTTCTCTTTCGACGCTTGAAGCGTGTATGTCCTCGATAAACACGAATCTCACTAAAGGTCTTTACGCAAATACAACGCCGATGCTAAGCTCTATGGCTATATCATTGACACGTGATGCCGCAAGCGCAAAAAACTCACTTTCGGCACTTCCGCTTTCCGACACTCAGCTTGACAATATGCTCAAATTTCTCTCGCAGGTTGGTGCGTTTGTATCGACTCTTGACCGCAAGCTGTCACTCGGAGAGTCCATAACAAGCGAAGAACGAAATCAATTAAAGCAGCTTATCGATGTTTCTCAAAAGCTTTTATCGGAGCTTGACACGATAACGCAGGGAGTCGAGGACGGAAGTGTGAGCTTTAAGCAGGCAGGAAGCACGCTGCAAAAATGTGCCGACCAATCTGTACAAATAGACTCGGCTTTCGGCGATGCGGAGCAAACGCTTACGGATTATCCGACCTTGATATACGACGGGCCGTTTTCCGACCATATATTAAATCAAACTCCCAAAACGCTTGAGGGAAAAACCGATATTTCAAAGGAAAAAGCTTTGGAAATCGCTTCGGATTTTATCGGTATAGACAAAAACACACTCCGCTTTGACAGCGAGACAAACGGCGTTATTGAAACGTACAATTTTTTCGTCGATTCGATAAATATAAGCGTTTGTAAAAAGGGCGGTGCGGTGCTGTATCTGTTAGGCTCGTCAAGCGCAGGCGAAAGCGTAATTACGCCCGAGCAGGCAGTCGAAAACGCCAAAAATTTTCTTCGTGCAAAGGGCTACGAAAATATGAAGGAGAGCTATTATTCCACGCAGGACGGAATTTGCACCGTAAACTTTGCATATGAAAACGAGGGCGTTATCTGCTATCCCGACCTTATAAAAATAAGCGTCAGCCTTGAAACAGGCAACATTATATCCTTTGACGCAAGGGGATATATTATGAATCACACGGACAGACCTCCCGTTCAAAGCAAAATTTCGGAGGATGAAGCTAAAATGTCCGTTTCCGATTATCTGACCGTTATGTCTACTCGCCTTGCGGTAATTCCGACAGATTACAAAACCGAAAAAACAGCTTATGAATTTCACTGCAAAACACCCGACGAACAAGAGGTGCTTGTGTATATCGACGTTTTGACCGCAAAGGAGGACGATATACTGCTTTTGCTCTATTCCGACGGCGGAATTTTAACCAAATAAACGTTATAAATCAAAATAAAAGGGACACAATAACTGTGTCCGAATAAAAAGGAGAAAGCTATGAAAAAAGCATTACCAATCTTGTTGACAATCCTGTTACTGTGTGCGCTTGTGCTTGTCGGCTGCGGTAAAAATAAAGAAAGCACGCTTGACAGCACGGCTTCAAAGCCCAATATGAGCGACCGTGCGAAAAACGCCGTCACAAAGGGCGGAGATATTATCGGCGAAGCCGCAACAGGCGTAGGCGACAGAGTCGGCGAGGTAATAACCGGTGCAGGCGACCTTGCAGGAGATGTCGTAACCGGTGCAGGCGATATTGCAAACGATATTGTAACGGGTGCAGGCGATATAGTTTCACACGCAACAAGATAATTACAGCACAAAACGGAGAGACTGATGTCTCTCCGTTTTTCGTTGCTTATAAGCTTGATTTTACTGGGCAGCTCTTGCGGAGACAGCCTCATCGAGCTTGTCAAATGAAACATACTGGTCTTTAACCGAATTCTGCGAGGACGACGGTACAGCACAGTATGTACGCCATTTACCATCTTCCTTAACAAAGGTTTTTCCGAAAATATCTTCATAGTAAACAAACGGCTCTCCCGTAGCAGAGTCCCCCATATAGCCGTAGGTTGACGGCACAAATTTTGCAGGACTGTCCCAAAGGAAAAATACAAGTAAAAATACCGCTATTGCCGCCGCAATTATTCCTATTGCAGCCTTTACACCTTTTTTCATTGTATGTTACTCCTCTAATGTTAAATTGATTATGAATTATGAATTTACAAGTACATAAATTCCGTATCGGATATAAGTCGTAAGCTTGATTTACAGTATAGGCTTATATCAATTTCAACTTAACATATATATCGTTTTTTGTCAATAAAAATAATGAACAATATTTTTAACCCTGTCTTGTTAAATTGTAACAACCTCATTTTTTTGAACACAAACGCTTCGCAAAAAGAATACGCCCCGATTTCAGTCGGAGCGTATACATAAATATTTTCGGTTTATTATTTAACCTTTTTCTGACCTGTAATCTGCGGAACAGAGCCGAGGATTGCAGCAACAACGGTAGTAAGGATGATTTCGGGAACCATATAAAGACCGTTGTAGAA
Organism: Candidatus Fimenecus sp.; assembly: GCA_052298855.1. GTDB lineage: Bacteria > Bacillota > Clostridia > Oscillospirales > Acutalibacteraceae > Fimenecus. Next base: position 96,418 of record DAVZXP010000008.1, read on the forward strand.
GATTGAGTAAACAATAGCAAGCGAAGAGCCCGAGAATGTGCCGAGAATCTTTTCGCCGATTGAGTAGAAGCCCTCCTGTGTGAAGAACCACTCGGCATATGCACCGTAGAAGATTGCACCCGATACGATATGTACAAGGTAACGGAGAAGCAATGCAACAAATGCGCCGAGAGCAAGCTCTGCTGCGGGCTTTTTGAATTTGCCCTTGAAGATACCGCCGAGGCCGAGCAAGGTGTATGCGAGAACATAGTCAAGAAGGCAAATGCAGATTGCCTGCCAAAGCACCATCTGATCATCGCCGGGCAAGAACATTGCCGAAACAGTCTTAGCACCGAGAAGCATCTGAACCAATGAATAAGTGAAACCGCTGAGGAGACCCCACTTTGTGCCGTACTTGTAAGCGATGAGCACGATCGGGAACATACTTGCGAGAGTGATTGTTCCGCCGAAGGGCAATTCAAGTCCGAGTGTCTTTGAAACAAGCTCGATTACCGCTGCGATTGCAATAAGCAATGCGCTTTCAACTAATCTTACAGTTGATTGTTTTTTCATTTTGAAAAACCGTCCTTTGATAAAAAATTAAGCCTTACGATACTTCAAATACCGTAAGGCAGAATTGAATATTCACACTTCCTACGGCGGCATTATCCGCATCAGGTTTAAGGGTTTGACGAAAACACCGTCATCTCAGCCGACTGCTGTCAGCACCCCTGATATTGATTTTTCGCTTGGCTTCGACAAAGATTATATTACTTATATCGCTAAAAGTCAATAAGAATTATTTTTCGCCGTTTGCCTGAGCCTCTCTCAAAGCGCATACAAGCTGGTCGGGACAAGAGGTCTGCTTAAATCCGCATTTAATTCCCTTGAATGCCTTTTCAACCTCATCAACGGTCTTGCTTGTTACAATTTTTGAAATTCCCTGCAAATTGCCGTTGCAGCCGCCATAGAATTTAACGCTCTTTATAATATCGCCGTCAAGCTCAACGTCAATCTGTCCCGAGCAAGTTCCTTTTGTCTTATATGAATACATTTTACATTACCTCTTTCAAATTATTTGTAAATTCGCAAAGCTGTACAAGCGTCAGCTTTTCGCCTCTCACATTTGCTTCTAGTCCCGTCATTTCAAGAGCCTTTACAACCGTTTCCTTTGAAATTCCGAGTCCTGCCGAAACGGAATTGAGTGCGGTTTTTCGCCTTTGCATAAACATAGCCTTAACGGTTCTGAAAAACAGTTCTTCGTCCTTTGTTTCAATCGGAGGTTTGTCATAAATCGAAAGTCTTATTACAGCAGAATCGACTTTTGGGCTGGGTACAAAAGAGCCTTTTGAAACATTGAACAGCTTTTCGGCTTCGGCATAATAATTTACCGCCACCGTAATCGCACCCGACTCCCTTGAACCTACGGGCGCTGTCAATCTGTCCGCCGCCTCTCTCTGTACCATAACAATAATCTGCTTAATGGGCAGCTTGTCCTCAAGCAATTTCATAATTACGGGCGAAGTGATATAATACGGCAAATTTGCGCAGACCGAAACATTTTCGCAATCATGAAACTTCTCTTTTATAAGCTCGTACAAATCAACCTTTAATATATCATCGTTTACGACTTCAAAATTATCAAATTCCGCAAGCGTTTCGTCAAGCACGGGCAAAAGTCTTTTGTCAAGCTCGATTGAAACGACCTTTTTTGCCCTTTTGCAAAGTTCTGCCGTTAAAACTCCGACGCCTGCTCCTATTTCGATAACTCCGTCATTCCCACTCGTTACCGCCTCTTCTGCCATCGCAGGACAGACCGCAGGATTTATCAAAAAATTCTGCCCGAGAGCCTTTGAGAAAGTAAAGCCGTGTTTTTCAAGTATCGACTTTACCGTTCCTATATCCGAAAGATTATACATAACTTTGTTTTACCTTTTCAATTAAATTCATTCCCTCGACGATTTTTTCATCCGTAGGTGTTGAGAAATTCATTCTAAAGCAGTTGTTCTTTTCGCCGTCCTCGACCGTGAACGCCGTACCGGGAACGACCGCCACCTTATTGTCAACGCAACGCTTTACAAAGTCAAGCATATCAACATTTTCGGGAAGCTCGCACCACACGAACAAGCCGCCCTCGGGACGAACATATTTCACGAAACCTCCGAGTTTTTCGTCAATAAGCGAACACATAAGATTAAGCTTGCGCCTGTATATGCCTCTTATTTTCTCGATATGCGCTTCAAAATCGGTGGTTTTCATCCACTCGTCAACAAGTATCTGTGAGAACATTGTCGAATGTGTATCCGCCGCCTGCTTGCCGACTGTCATTTTTGCAATTATCTCCGACGGTGCAACAATATAGCCTATACGGATACCCGGTGCGAGAATTTTTGAAAACGAACCTGCGTAAACAACTATTCCGTCCTCATCCATACTCTTTATTGTCGGTATATCCTCGCCCTCAACTCTCAAATCGCCGTAAGGGTTATCCTCCAAAATAAGCACGCCGTATTTTTTGGCAAGAGCATAGACCTGTTTTCTTTTTTCAAGGCTCATTGTCACGCCCGACGGATTTTGGAAGTTCGGAATAGTATAAATAAACTTGACATTTTCACTTTCACGAAGAGCATTTTCAAGCGCTTCTATATTCATTCCGTCAGACTCAACGGGTACGCCCTTTAGCTTACAGCCGTATGAACGAAAGCAGTTGAGCGAGCCGATAAACGACGGTGTTTCGCATATTACGGTATCGCCGAAATTGCAGAAAACCTTAGTCATAAGATCCATTATCTGCGTAGCGCCCGAGGTTATGATTACATTGTCGAAATCTCTGCCGATATTTTTAGAACTTTTGACATATTCCCGAATTCGCTCACGCAACGGAGCATAGCCCTCAGTTATTCCGTACTGAAGTGCGGTAACGGGCATTTCGTCAAATATTCTTTTTGATATTTTTCTCACATCATCAATCGGGAAAGCCGCAACATCGGGATTGCCTGCGGCAAACGGAATTACCGACGGGTCGGAGGTCGCCTTTAAGATTTCTCTGATTGCGGACGGCTGAAGAGATGAAATTCTGTCGGAAAATCTATATTCCATATTTACACCTGAATTTTAGTTTTTTGATATTTTATCACAACGCTGTTTGTTTGTAAATATAAAGCGTATTATGTCAACAAGGCGGTAAAGCTTTACCGCCCTGTCCGAAAATTTTATGAAAGCTCAAACTGTCCTGTATAGAGCTGATAATATCTGCCCTTTTGCTTTAACAAATCCTCATGGTCGCCACGCTCGATTATCTCGCCGTGTTCAAGCACCATGATTGCGTTTGAATTGCGGACAGTCGAAAGTCGGTGGGCAATAACAAATACCGTTCTGCCCTGCATAAGCTTATCCGTACCCTGCTCAATGAGCTTCTCCGTTCTTGTATCGATAGAGCTTGTCGCCTCGTCAAGAATAAGCACAGGCGGATCTGCAACCGCTGCCCTTGCAATGCTCAAAAGCTGTCTTTGACCCTGTGAAAGATTTGCACCGTCGCCCGTAAGCACCGTATCATAACCGTTTTCAAGAGACATAATAAACGAATGTGCGTTGGCAAGCTTAGCCGCTTCGACAATCTGTTCATGTGTCGCATTAAGGTTGCCGTATCTAATATTATCCTCAACCGTACCCGTGAACAAATGCGTATCCTGAAGCACCATCGAAAGTGAGCGCCTTAAATCGTCCTTCTTGATTTTCTTAATGTTGATGCCGTCATATCTTATCTTGCCGTCATCAATCTCATAAAATCTGTTGAGAAGATTTGTGATTGTGGTTTTGCCTGCGCCCGTAGAGCCGACGAAAGCGATTTTCTGTCCGGGCTTTGCATAAAGAGAAATATTTTTAAGCACGGTTTTCTTTCCGTCATAGCTAAAGGTAACATTCTCGAATACAACATCGCCCTTTAACTGCTTATAGGTAACAGTGCCGTCAGCCGTGTGCTGATGCTTCCAAGCCCAAACGCCCGTATGCTCCTCGCACTCGCAAAGTTCTCCGTTTTCATCAAATTTTGCGTTAACAAGTGTTACATAGCCGTCGTCAACCTCGGGCTTTTCGTCAATGTACTCAAAAATTCTCTCCGCACCCGCAATAGCGGCAATGGCATTGTTAAACTGCTGTGAGACCTGAGTTATAGGCTGTGAAAAGTTCCTTGAATTTGTAAGGAAAGCTACAATTCCGCCGGGTGTCATAAAGCCCTTTACGGCAAGCATACCGCCGAGAGCCGCAGTAATAGCATAGTTTACATAAGAGAGGTTGTTCATAAGCGGCATAAGAATACTCGCAAAGGTATTAGCGCCCGTTGAAGCCTTGCGAAGCTCCTCATTTATCTGTGTGAAATGCTCCGTAACCTCTTCTTCGTGGTTGAACACCTTAACGACCTTTTGACCCTCGATAGTCTCCTCGATATAGCCGTTTACCTCGCCCAATTCCTTTTGCTGCTTTTTGAAGTAATACGAGCTCTTTTTACCGAGTACCTTTACAAGAAAAATCATAAAGGCAACCATCAGCACAACAAGAATAGTTAATTTCCAACTATAATAGAGCATGATGCAAAATGAGCCGATTATGGTAATCGAAGATGATATAAGCTGTGTAAGTCCCTGACTCAAAAACGCTCTTAACGACTCGACGTCATTTGTAAAGCGGCTCATAATTTCGCCGTTCGGTCTTGAATCGAAAAAGCTGATCGGCAAATCCTCTACCGAGTCAAACAAATCCTTTCTCAAATTCCTAAGCGTTTTTTGCGTAAGATAAACCGAGCATCTCGACTTACCGTAGGATGCTCCCGCACCTATTATCGCAGCGCAAACAAGCATTATGAGTATCTTTGTAATGGGCTTGAAAAGTGCCCAAGAGAACTCCTGACCTACCGCAGGAATGAGCAAATCGTCAACTATCGGCTGAATGAAAACCGAAGCCATAACGGTTGCAACAGAACTGATTATAACAAATACTATCATTCCGACAAGCAGGCTTTTCTGCTTACCGATATACTTTATAAGCCGCTTTACCGTTCCCTTTGTATCGGACGGTTTGTGCGTATGTGCCGAATTATTAGGTCCATGCATTATTGCTCACCTCCGACTTCATCAAAATCATCCGTGCCCTTTTGCTGAGAGGTATATACATCACGGTAAATTTCATTTCTTTCAAGAAGCTCCTCATGTGTTCCGATATCGTTTACAGTACCGTTATCAAGAATGATTATCTTGTCGCAATCGGAAATTGAGGAAACTCTCTGTGCAATTATAATTTTAGTAGTGCTCGGAAGGCTCTCTCTCAAACCCTGTCTGATTCTTGCGTCGGTAGCGGAATCAACCGCGCTTGTCGAGTCGTCAAGAATAAGTATCTTCGGCGATTTCAAAATTGCCCTTGCGATACAAAGTCTTTGCTTCTGTCCACCCGAAACATTTACGCCGCCTTGACCGAGATCGGTTTGGTATCCGTCGGGGAATGAGGATACAAATTCATCCGCATCGGCGATTTTACAAGCGTTGCGAAGTTCCTCGTCGGTTGCGTTTTTATTGCCCCAACGGAGATTGTCTGCAATCGTTCCCGAGAAAAGAACATTTTTCTGTAAAACCATACCTACGTTCTCTCTCAAAGAGTGCAATTTGTATTTCTTAACATTTTCACCGCCGACTAAAACTTCGCCGTCGGTTACATCATAAAGTCTTGCTATCAGCTGAACAAGCGAAGATTTCGAGCTGCCCGTTGCGCCCATAATTCCGACCATTTCACCGCTGTCAATCTTAAACGAAGCGTTGTTTATGATATTCTTACCCTCATTATAGCTAAACGATACATTCTTAAACTCAACGCTTGCGTCCTTGAGTGTTTCAAGTGCGTTTTCGGGGTCTTTAATATCAGGCTCTTCGTCGAGCACCTCCGCAATACGCTTTGCACTTGCCTCTGACATAAACAACTGTGCAACCATTGCGATAGTCATAAGGAAACTCATAATAATCTGCATTATATAGGTAAATATCGCCGTGAACTCGCCGACAAGTAAAGAGCCGTTTGCAATAACCTTTGTCGATACAGCAAGCACCGCAAGGATTGTGCAATAAAGCAAAACCATCAACAGAGGCTCGCCGAGTATCATAAGCTTTTCCGCATATATAGAGGCGTTGTAAAGGTCATCATTTGCGGTTTTAAACTTTTTCTTTTCGTAATCCGTTCTGACAAACGATTTAACAACTCTTATATTTGTAAGGTTTTCCTGTATGGAAGCATTAAAGCCGTCGAACTTTTTGAGCATAGCCTTAAAGCGTTTAATTAAAATCGGTCCTGCGATTGCAAGCACAATTAAAATTATCGGAAGTACAACGCCGAACACACTTGTAACGTCCTTGCTCTTTTTAATACATATAGCCAAAGCCGTAACAAGCATTATTGGTGCTCTGAACAAGCCTCTTATAAGCATTAAAAACGTGTTCTGCACAGTTGTTATATCGGTTGTCGTTCTTGTGATAAGCGACGCTGTCGAAAATCTGTCGATATTTGAGAATGAAAAAGTCTGCACCTTTTCGATAAGTGCGTTTCTGATACCTGCACCGAAGCCCATTCCCGCAACCGAAGCAAGTCTTGCCGCCATAGCACCGCAGAAAAGCGAGCACAATGCGAATGTGAGCATCTTTCCGCCGAGTGCAAGAATTGTTTGAATTGCCTCTTGCTGTGCCACGGGATCGGTTGTTCCCGTCAAGCGTATTGTTTCTACAATATCCGCCATAACCTGTGGGATAAGCAACTCAAATATAACCTCTCCCACCATAAGCAAGGGACAAATGAGTGTATAGAAAATATATTTTTTTGCGTATTTAAGCAGCTTTATCATCAAATCCCCCCTCCGTTCTTATCGGTTTCGGATTTTGTATAACATTTTGTGCACTCCGAAGATGAAAGATTATTATAAACTCTGTCAAGATAACCTTTGAGTGCCGAAAGCTCGTTTTCGTCAAAGTCCGCAAACATAATTTTATCAATTTGGTCAAACTTTCGGTGCATTTCCTTTGTCATTTCCCTGCCCTTTTCGGTAAGCGAAATTCTGTTGCACCGCAAATCGTTGTCATCGGCGATTTTTTCAACAACGCCGTTTTTCTGCATTCTTTTAATCGAAACCGCAATAGAAGCCGGAGAAACCTCAAGCGCCTTTGCAAGCTCGTTCTGTGTGCATACGCCGTTTTTCTCCAAAAAGTCAAGTATCGGCGGCTGTCCGAAATAAACGCCGCTGTCCTTGAGCATATTGTGCATTGTAAAACGCTTTACGCACTCAAGCCTTATAAAAGAATGGCTCAATTCCTTTAATTCCAACATATCATTTCCTCAAATTAAAATTTAGCCGATTTATATTTAATCGGTTAAGTAATTTTATATCAAATATATTTATATGTCAACACATATTTAATTTATTCAAAAATTGTTAATATTTAATCGGCTAACGATTATCTCCCTGCAAAAAAACAGGCTGTTTAAGGCTGAGCGTTCATAAAGCAGTTTTGCTTCAAAACAACATCTTTTTGCGCAATAATTCGTTAAACCCCGCAGATATGCGTTAGCATTATCCGCGGGGTTTGCCTTTTCTTGCATCAAAAATATATTATTTTGAAGTGCGTTGCAGTTTCGTAGTTATAAAAATTCTTTTATGCTGAAGCCAAGAAATGATGCAAGGCTGTCGCCTTGCGAGGCTTTTTGGCAAAAGCATAAGGGATTTTTATGCGAGAAACCAATACTTCCTTATGAACACTCAGCCAATACAGCCTGTAAATGTAAAAATATTAAACCGTCGTCTTTTAATATACCTGCTCGGAGTTATCCTCCTCAGTCGGTAACGGCTTTTCGGCTATAATGCTCACTGCGTGTTTTATGGTTTTAACGGTAACATCCGTCTGATCTCCGCCAAACTCGCCGTCAAGCGTAAACGCCGTAGGCTCATCAAAATGAAAATCAATTTTATCGCAATGCCTAAACGTGACAAGCTTATTCTTCGCCACCGTTTTATGAAGCATATCGTTTACAAGCGAAAAAAACTCCGCAGGAGATTTGAACATTTCGACGAGTATCAGCTCATGCTTTCCATCATCAAATTTCACGCCCATATTATGAAGCACGGGCATTCCGCCCACAGAATAGGAATTCGAAGCCTCTCCGTAGAAATAGTCGCCCTCAAAAACCTCTCCGTCTGCCTCAACTCTTGCGTGATAGCTTTTCATTTTGAAAAACTCTCCGACAGCATTGAGGTAATAAGCGTTTTTGCCGAATATATTTTTAAGCTTTTGACTTGCCGAATAAGAAATAGCCGTGAAATTGCCGAAGCCTGCGACATAAACAAAAGTAGTGTCACCAAAGACTCCCATATCAACGGGTCTCGGCTCGCCGTTTATTATGTTTTCAACCGCTTTTTCAACCTTTGTCGGAATTCCTACGGAATGTGCGAAGTCGTTTGTCGTGCCCATAGGGATATAGCCTATCGGAATGTCATTTTCAAGCTCCATCACTCCGCAAACCGTCTCTTTAAGCGTACCGTCGCCGCCGACGCATACGATAAGGTCAAACTCTCTGCCTCTTTTTCTGACAATTTCATAAGCGTTTTCATCTTTTCGTGTATATACCGAAGTAACGACGAAGCCTGCCTCGCCGAACCTCTCCATCATACCCTTAACATAATGCCTTGCAAGCTTTTTGCCCGAAACGGGATTTACTACAAGGAATAATTTCTTACCCACGGTTTGTGCCATTTTGCCATCTCCTATATTTCGTTAAAAATCAATCTTCTCCGAAATATAATCAACAAGCTCGGATATGGGCATTCTAACCTGCTCCATAGTGTCTCTGTCACGAACCGTTACGCAATTATCGGCAGGAGTGTTCTCGTCGCCGACTGTTTCAAAGTCAACCGTAATGCAGTAGGGTGTACCGATTTCGTCCTGACGGCGATATCTCTTACCGATTGAGCCTGCGTCATCATAATCAACGTTGAAATGCTTTGAAAGCTCCTGATAAATCTCATCCGCCTTATCCGAAAGCTTCTTTGAAAGCGGAAGAACAGCAACCTTAAACGGTGCGATTGCCGGATGGAAGTGCATAACAACTCTTGTGTCATTCTTCTCTGCGTCAACAACCTCTTCGTCATAGGCCTCTGTAAGAAGTGCAAGGAAAAGGCGCTCTACGCCGAGCGACGGCTCGATAACATAGGGAACATACTTTTCGTTTGTTGTCGGGTCAAAATATTCAAGCGACTTTCCGCTTGTTTTAATGTGCTGAGTGAGGTCATAGTCTGTTCTGTCGGCAACGCCCCAAAGCTCGCCCCAACCAAACGGAAACATATATTCAAAGTCTGTTGTTGCCTTTGAATAGAAGCAAAGCTCCTCGGGATCGTGGTCACGAAGACGAAGATTTTCGGGCTTAATGTTAAGAGAGTAGAGCCAATCACGGCAGAAGCCTCTCCAATAGTCAAACCATTCAAGGTCTGTACCGGGCTTGCAGAAGAACTCAAGTTCCATCTGCTCAAACTCACGAACACGGAAGATAAACTTACCTGGAGTAATTTCGTTTCTGAACGATTTACCTACCTGAGCGATACCGAACGGCACTTTTCTTCTTGTTGTTCTCTGAACATTCTGGAAGTTTACGAAAATACCCTGTGCAGTCTCGGGACGAAGATAAATCTCGGAAGTTGAATCCTCGGTAACACCTTGGAATGTCTTAAACATAAGGTTGAACTGACGAATATCGGTAAAGTTGTGCTTTCCGCAGTTCGGACAGGGAATGTTATGCTCCTCGATATAAGCGCTCAACTGCTCGTTTGACCAGCCTGCAACATTTGTGCCGTCGAATTCTTCGATAAGGTTATCAGCTCTGTGGCGAGTCTTACACTCACAGCAGTCCATAAGCGGATCGGAAAACCCGCCGAGGTGTCCCGAAGCAACCCAAGTCTGCGGATTCATAAGAATTGCGCTGTCAAGGCCGACATTGTATTTGTTCTCCTGGATAAATTTCTTTCTCCAAGCCTTTTTAATGTTCTCTTTAATTTCAACACCGAGAGGACCGTAATCCCAAGTGTTTGCAAGTCCGCCGTAAATTTCGCTGCCGGGGAAAACAAAGCCTCTTGTCTTACTCAAGGAGACAAGCTTTTCAAGAGTTTTTTCAGTATTTTTCATCATAGTATCATTCCTTACAGATATAATTAAAAATAGTAACAATTAAGTTTATAATATTAAACAAAGAATGTCAAGCAAGCAATTGACAAATTCCGCACTCGGTACTATAATATATCCGTTAACAAACGGGCCTGTAGCGCAGCTGGGAGCGCACCACATTCGCATTGTGGGGGTCGTCGGTTCAAACCCGATCAGGTCCACCAAGTAGTAACGGCAAGTATCATAAGATACTTGCCGTTGTTTTTATGATGATTTGTGTTTCACAGCCATACACAGATTGTACGATATAATATATTGAACCGTAGGGACAGCCCTTGCGGTTGTCCGCTTTTCAAAACTGCATACTATGTCCTTACACAACCTGTATACTATCTTATTACACTACACACTGCGTTCGTCGTTAAATCACAACAAATCAACGGTTACAAACAATTATATTTTTATATTATACCGTAGGGGCGAACTGTGTTCGCCTATTTTAATTGTCAGATGAAATTGTCAGGCGACCGCAGGTCGCCCCTACGGGTAGTGGGTATATTTCAATGTGATTTTAGCCGTGGATTATGATAAATCAGCCACAATCTAACGGCGGGAGCAAGCCCCCGCCCTACCGTGTAAAATTAAATCTTAAGGTTTATATACGGCTTTTATCTGATTTGAAAATTTGTTGAAACAAAGGCTCCCTTTTAAAGGGAGCTGTCGTTTTTCACAGAAAAATGACTGAGGGATTTTTATAGAATCACATAAAATCAATTTTTCAGACTTTATGGAATCCGCAAAAGATGGACTATCGAGTTCGAGTCTCTCCTATTCAATTTCACACTCTCCAAAAAAAAAACACAAAGATAATTTCTTGTGCTTCTTCTGGCGCGGAAGGAGAGACTCGACAGGGCAAGCCCTGTCTTGCTTGCTTCGCAAGTTCTCCCATTTTTTGTCCCTTTTGCTTCGCAAAAGATGGACTGTTGAGTTCGAGTCTCTCCTATTCAATTTCACACTCTCCAAAAAGAAAAAGCACAAAGATAATTCCTTGTGCTTCTTCTGGCGCGGAAGGAGAGACTCGACAGGGCAAGCCCTGTCTTGCTTGCTTCGCAAGTTCTCCCATTTTTTGTCCCTTTTGCTTCGCAAAAGATGGACTGTTGAGTTCGAGTCTCTCCTATTCAATTTCACACTCTCCAAAAAGAAAAAGCACAAAGATAATTCCTTGTGCTTCTTCTGGCGCGGAAGGAGAGACTCGAACTCTCGCGCCGGTTTCCCGACCTACGCCCTTAGCAGGGGCGCCTCGTCACCAACTTGAGTACTTCCGCAGGTAACTTATTTAAAAAGTTATTCATTTTTGAACAAACGCTATACGGTTTCCCGTATAGCATCTGTCATTTATGGCGGAGAGAGTGGGATTCGAACCCACGGTACGTTGCCGTACGACGGTTTTCAAGACCGTTCCGTTATAACCACTTCGGTATCTCTCCATAGAGCGTTACTAATGTTACCATATTCTACGCCTTTTGTCAATTGAAAAATTATTTATTTTTATTTTTCCCCTTGATTACGCTCCAATATTCCTTTGCCGCCTGCTCGTTTTTGTTCTCGCCGGGTACATAATACTGCACATCTTTTATCACGTCGGGCAAGTATTGCTGCTCAACATAATGATTTGGGTAGCTATGCGGATACAAATAAAACTGCCCCTTGTTCCTGTTATCCTCGCCGTCATAGTGCATATTTTGAAGCTGACGGGGTATTCTTCCGAAATTTCCGTTCTGAACGTCCGCCATAGCCGCATTTATTCCCAAATATGCGGAATTCGACTTCGGGGAATTGCACACCAATACAACAGCATCCGCAAGCGGTATTCTCGCCTCGGGCAAGCCAACCTGCATCGCAATATCAACCGCCGCTTTTACAATCGGGATTATTTGCGGATATGCAAGTCCTACATCCTCGCACGCACAGACCATAAGACGCCTTGTAGCAGATGCCAAATCCCCTGCCGTAAGCAATCTTGCAAGATAGTGAAGTGCCGCATTGGCATCAGAACCTCTCATCGACTTTTGATAAGCGGAAATTATATCGTAATGCTCGTCGCCGTCTTTATCATATCTAAATGAATTCTTCTGCGTAAGAGCCTCAACTGTTTCAAGGGTTATATGCTTTTTTCCGTCCTTAACATTTGCGGAAAGATAAGAAAGCTCGACAAAATTCAGCGATTTTCTGACATCCCCGCCGCAAGCCGAGGCAATGTGCTCATACACACCGTCCTCGATATTCGCTTCAATTCCGCTTTCAGAACACAAAAATTCAAAGCCTCTTTTGACCGCAGGGACTACCTCATCTGCCGTCACCGACTTGAATTCGAACACAGTTGAACGGCTGAGCACAGCGGAATAGACATAGAAATACGGATTTTCCGTTGTCGAGGCAATCAGCGTTATCGCACCGCTTTCAATGTATTCAAGCAAGGACTGCTGCTGCTTTTTATTAAAATACTGAATTTCGTCAAGATAAAGCAAAATGCCATTCGGAGCTGCAAGTGTATCAAGCTCAGCAACGATCTCCTTTATATCGGAAATCGAAGCATTTGTGCCGTTGAGCTTATGCAATTTTCGGTTGGTCTTGTTTGCTATTATCCTCGCAAGCGTGGTCTTACCCGTACCCGACGGGCCGTAAAATATCATATTCGGCAGAATTCCCGATTCGACAATATTTCTCAAAGGCATACCCTCTGCAAGGAGGTGCCTTTGTCCTACCATTTCTTCAATTTTCTCGGGCCTTATTCTGTCCGCTAAAGGTGATGACATATTTTACTCTCCGAAAATTATTTTGCGAACCTCAGCCGCATTTTCGACTATATATTCCGCTTCGTGTTCTATAAACTCGTCTCTTGAGCCGAAGCCGTAAAGCACAGCTACGGTCTTTATTCCTGCGCCCTTTGCGCCGTCAATATCAAATTTTCTGTCGCCTACCATCAACGCTCTTGCTTTATCGGTACAACCAAGTTCTTGCAAGGCATTGTTGATAATAGCCGTCTTTCCCGACTCCTTGTTGTCAAAAAGCGTTCCGCCGACATAGTCAACGTACTCCGAAAGTCCGTTTACCTCAAGCATTTTCTTTATAAACACCGTGGGCTTTGAGGAAGCTGTGGCTATCTTTATTCCCTTTTCGTGAAGCTCCTTCAGAAGCTCGGGGATACCGTCATAAAAGCTCGCCTCAAGATAACCCTTTTCGCTGTATCTCTCACGGTACTTTTTAATCATAAAATCTATCTCGTCGCCGTCATAACCGAAAAGCGTCTTAAAGCTCTCATACAACGGCGGACCGATAAACTTTTTGAGAACATCTCTGTCGGGCGCTTCCCTGCCGTCCTGCTCAAAGGCATATATCAAGCTGTTAAATATGCCCTCGGAGGAATCGACAAGCGTTCCGTCAAAATCAAAAAGCACCGCATCAAACCTGTTTTTCATCTTTCACCTCAAGAAATCTTTGCAAGATTTATAATTTTTTCGTCATATCCGTCTGCACTCTTCGTATAGAAGCAAACCGTCTCGTTTGTCGGGCAGAACAAATTGTAATGCACCGAAAAATCAGCATCCGCAAAGGTTTTCACCTTTTTCGTCTGTGTATTGTAAATATAAATCTGATAGTCCGTTGCATTAGTAACCGTACCCGCAAGAACAACATACTTTCCGTCGGAGGTTATTGCAAACTGTGACGGATTCATTTTGAAATCGGGAAGCTCAATAACGCTGTCGTCATAGGTAGTGTAAATTCTTCCGTCCTCCTTGCAGAGAATATAATCGCCGCTTCTGATATATTCCTCACCGTACTGAGCAAAAAACTCCGAAACCGTGGTCTGCGTGCCGTTAAGATATTTCACAAACTCAAATCCGCCGTTCGTAGCCCTAACGAATATAAATCCGCCGTCCTCGGTAGGCTTTGCATATGTGTCAAGCACTCCCTTTACAGCCTCGCTCTCGCCCTTTGGCGTCTTGACGTAAATATCTGTCGCCGCCCCGAGCGTATCATAAGACCTTGCCGAGAAAAATGGAATATTTCCCGTAGCGCTTGAAAGCTCTTTATCCGTTACCCTGCTGAAATCAGAACGCATTGCGCCGTTTATATCAAGTGTACGGTTGTTTTCAATGAAAAATCTTGAAACAGACGAGCCGTCTCTCGAAATATAATAAGCGTCCTCCCAAACGGGATTTATCGAATACACATTTTTAATATCGGTGTTCGCAAGCATAAGCAATTTTCCGTCTTTTTCGTAGCCTGCCGGAAGATTTGTAATTTTAACAAGCATAAAATCATAGATATAAACATTCTCCGAGTTTGCAGATGTAAACACGCCGAAGCCTGCGAATTTGCCGTCTCTCTCGATATAATGCACCTTTACGGGAATTTGCTGACCGCTTAACGGAACGCTGACATCCATTGTGCCCGTTTCCGCGATTTGAGCATACTCCGTCCCGTTGAACTCATAAAAAACAATTCCGCCTGCCGAGTCTGCGGTATAAACAATTTTGTCGATACCCGTTGTAACATAAGGCATAGCAAGCGACTTTTCGGAAAGCGTTATGCTCTTCAAATCCTTAACATCCTCTTTGATAATCGACGACTCATTTCTCGACGCAACCGTTTTGAAATAGAATACAATAACGCAGACGACCGCCGCCAACGCTACTGCCGCAAGCAAGCCCGTGCGAATTGATTTTTTAAGTTCGTTTTTTTCTTCCTGTGTGCGTTTGGTTTTCTCAGCCAATTTATATCATCCTTTCGGTAATATATCTAATAACTTATTATACTATTTGGGGCATTAAAATGCAAGTGAACGAAAAGTTAATATTTTATCTGTACAAACACAGAAATAGCGACTATAATATTGTTACTCTTAAAAATAAAGTATCGGAGGATACAAATGATAAAATTTATTGAAATTATTAAGGTAATCGTTCTCGGTATCGTCGAGGGAATTACCGAATGGCTGCCCATCAGCAGTACAGGTCATATGATACTCATTGACGAGTTCATAAAGTTGGATGTTACGCCTGAATTCAAGGATATGTTTTTCGTTGTAATTCAATTCGGCGCAATCATTGCAGTTATAGCGCAGTTTTGGAATAAGCTTTGGCCTTTCGGCTATAAGGAGCACAAAATCGTCATAAAAAAATCCATTTTTAATATGTGGTTTCATGTCATAGTTTCTTGCTTGCCCGCCGCAATAATCGGTGTGCCGTTTGATGATTTTTTCACAGAACACCTTTATAACTATGTCGTTGTTGCCATTGCTCTTATTGTTTTTGGTATAGCGTTTATAATTATCGAAAACAGAAATAAAACTACAACACCTAAAATCAATTCAATTTCGGCAATCGACTATAAAACAGCATTTATAATCGGTCTTTTCCAGCTTATAGCCGCAATTTTCCCCGGCACCTCCCGTTCGGGTGCGACAATAGTCGGCGCATTGCTCATCGGCGTTTCAAGGACAGTTGCCGCAGAATACACCTTCTTCCTCGCAGTCCCCGTTATGATGGGTGCAAGTGCGTTAAAGCTTGTGAAATACGGACTTAACTACACCGTAGCCGAGGTTGTATATCTCGGGCTCGGAATGATAGTCGCATTTGTGGTTTCATGGTTTGTAATTAAATATCTTATGGCATACATCAAAAAGCACGATTTCAAGGTGTTCGGTTGGTACAGAATAGTCCTCGGCGTTATCGTTCTCGGCTATTTTGCAGTAAAAACAATGCTTAAATAATAAAAAACAACAAGAAATAAAAAATATCGGTATTCGCTTTGAATACCGATATTTTTGTTTTGTCAATTAAAAGCTCTGTCAAGCACCTTGATAATTTTCAAGTAATTCCTTATAGAAATCAACCGCAAGATGAATTTTATCAATGCTTATGTTTTCATTCTCGCCGTGTACAGAGCCGTACTGCTGTGAATCAATATCGATAGGCGCAAATCTGATAACTGCGTCGGAAAGGTCTGCAAATCTTCTTGCGTCCGTTCCTGCCGGAAGAATAAAGGGCGCAGCAGCCGCATAATCAAATATTTTTTCGACAGTTTTCTTTATGTACTTGTAGCCGTTGCTATCAAGCGAAGCAGGTCTGTAATACTCGTTGTCGGACTCACGCACGGTAAATTCAACGCCGTGCTTTTTAGCGATTTCTCTCAAAGTATCCAAGTCTTTTTCAAAGTCCTTGTCGTTAATACATCTCAAAAAGGCTTCGGCTGTGCAAGTGCCGTCGGCAGCGGTTGAAAGATTCTTAAAGGTACAGCCTGTTCCGAGCATTTCGCCTGCCGCAGCATTGAGCTTAGGCATAAGTTTTACCAAAAGTCCCGAGAAAAGCCACAAATTCTTGAAGATAAACTTCATCGGAAACTGCATATGCGGTGCAAGTGACTGAAACATACCACGAACCTCGGGATGAAGTCTGCGGATAAACGGCTTTTCCTCATCAACCTCTGTGATGAACGCCGCCATTCTCATAACGGGAGTTTTGTGGTTGCCTGCAAGTCCTGCGTGACCCTGCAAATTCTTTGCAACAAGGTCAGCCGTGCATCTTCCCTTTTCGTGAACTGCCATCATAGCGCATTTTTTGCTGATGCCTGCCATAGGCGGATCGATTACCGCACCGCCCTCGTCGATTATCCAATCAAAGGTTATGTTATTCTTATTGAAATATTCAAGTGCCAAAACAGCACCGTCGCCGCCGATTTCCTCATTGTGAGCAGAGAAGAGATAAACATTTACAGGGAATTCAAAGCCTTCCTCCAAAAGCTCCTCTATCGCCGTAAATTCAGCGAATAAAGGTGTTTTTGTGTCAACCGTTCCTCTGCCCCAAAGCTTGCCGTCTTTGATTATACCGCCAAACGGTTCTTCCTGCCACTCGCCTGTTGCGTCAACTACGTCATGGTGTGACATAACCATAACATTTGCGTTTTCGTTCTTACCCTTAAGCTTGTACAAATACGCATCGTCGCCGAGTATGGTAAGCTCTGCTTTTTCCGACATCAACGGGAATAACTCTTCGATAACCTCACGAAGCTTCATAAACTCCTCGGGCTCAAAGCTGTCTTTTTTTGATATAGTTTTGCACTTTATCATTTCGGCAAGACGCTTGCCGTAATACACATCTCTTTCCTCAACGGAAAGATTTTTATTATTATTCACTTATATTCTCCTTTTTGCCGCCTGCTGCCTTAATTGTATCAAGAACTTCTTTCTCCTTATAGAAAGTAAGCACTATGATAGCAAGCAAGCAGAAAACTCCGCCTGCGACCGCTGTAAGCTTAAGTCCGAGCTTGCCGACATTCTCGCCTGCTGCCGCACCGATAACCACAAGTGACGGAACGATCATTATAGCGAGTGAGTTGCCCATTTTAACGATAAAGCTCTTCGCAGCACCGAAGATGCCCTCTTGGTTTACGCCCGAGGTTACGGTATCGTACTGAATAATATCAGCCATCATAGCATTCGGAAGCACGTTGAGTACAGCGAACGGGAACGATACAAACAATGCGAAAATGCAAGCCAATATAAGCTTATTGCCCGTGAGCATATCGCTGAAGCAGATAACAACTTCTGCGATTGAGAACACTATACAACCCAAGATAATCGGGAGCTTTTTGCCCTTCTTCTTCGCAAATTTATTTACAAACGGATACATAAGCAATGAGCCTGCGATTGAAATTGCAAGAATTAAAACCGAATTTTCTTCGGGAAGTCCCATAAGCTCGGTAACATAGTACATAATGCAAGCCTGGAAGAATGCCATACCGGTATTCTCCAAAAGCTGACCTAAGGTTACAATCTTGAAATGCTTGTTTGCGAATGCGTGCTGAAGCGACTCTTTCAATGTAATGTTCGGAATTACCGAATGAACATAGTCCTTTTCCTTGATTGTAAATGCAGGTATCAAAAGCAAAATAATACCGATTACGGTGTAAATTCCAAAGGTTGCTCTCCAAGCCGAAAGTGTTTGCACGCCTGCCGATTTGAACCCGTTTACAATCAACGGAGTAACATAACCGAGAGCACTGCCCGTTACGAAGAACAGTGAGCTGATTGTGTATGCGTTTACTCTCATCTTGCCGTCCTGAACAAGCTCGGGAATAAGCGCAGTATGAGGAATCATATACAATGTGAAGAAGAAATAATATCCCCACATAAATACCGCAATCCAAACGGCATTCCAACCGCTGACCGTGTTAAACGGAACAACGAACATAAGCAAGGCGCTCAAGCCAAAGGGAATTGCCGCCTTCTGCATAAGCGGAATTCTTCTGCCGTTCTTGTTCTTGCTCTTATCGGATTTTGACGCAATTAACGGGTCCGTGACAGCGTCAATAATGTGTCCGACAGCTTTAATCAAGCCGATAATCGTGAGAACGCCCAATACAATTCTGCCCTGCGGAATTAAATTAGGAATTCCCGACATCTTTGACGGCTGATAAAAATAGATTAGATAGTTGTTAAGCATGGTTGTAAAAAGACCTACTGCAAACTGCGGAAGGCACAATCTTACAAGTAATTCTGTATTAACCTTTTTCATTTTTAAACCCTTTTATCCTCTTTAATATATCTTAATGCACAAACGTCATTGCCCTTTGCAATGCATTTAGGCAAATCAAGTCTTGCGTCAAAGCAGCTGCCTATTCCGTGGTCGCCGCACATAGCAATATCACACAATTTTGCGACTTGCTCATCAGAGCAGCCTGCCTTCTGCCGAGCCTTAACCAACGGACAGTAATGGAAATCAAGATACAAGGTATCGTCTGTGCTCTCCACAAGATCCATCTCGAATACCCATCTTGCCGCCTTTGTGAACAATGTTTTCTTCAAGCCCTTCAAGCTTTTTGTTCCGCCTGCTTTTACAAGGTCGGAGCCCTGTGACAATCCGCATCTTGTAATAGCTGCCGAAGCAAACTCCTCTGCGTCAAGCCCACGCTTTTCAGCCTCATCAGTCAAAAGATATAACCAAAAAGCACGGTGCTCAAGCTGCTCACGTACTTTTACGATAATCTTATTCTTGATTTTTGCCTCATTTACGATTTTTGGCATGTTTTTCCCCTCTCAAATGCCACTTAGTATTTTTGTTTCGAAAAATGACGTTTTTCAACAAGATTCCATTAAACCATCACTTTTTCATAGAACAATTCGATTATTATACAGCATTTTTTAAAAAATTTCAATAGCAATTACATATTGTTGCATACTTTTTGGGGAATTAGGTAAAAAATTATATTATTTTGCCAAATTATGCAATTTGTCTATGATTTCACAAGTTTTGCAACACATTCAACATGCACTGTTCTCGGGAAGAGATCGACGGCTGTTAGTTTTTCGACATTATAGCCTAATTCTTCAAACAATTTGCAGTCCCTTGCAAGCGTAGCGGGATCGCAGGAGACATAGACAACTCTATCGGGCGACATATTGCAAACCGTTTCCACAAGCGAAGCCTCACAGCCCTTTCTCGGTGGGTCAAGCACAATAACGTCGGGCTTGATTCCCTTTTCCTCAAGCATCTTTGCCGCTTCGGCAGCGTCTGCACAATAAAATTCTGCGTTCTTTATACCATTTATTTCAGCGTTGACCCTTGCATCTGCAACCGCCTGCCTGATTATCTCGACTCCGATTACATCTTTGCAGCCGTCAGCCATTGAAAGTCCGATAGTTCCCGCACCGCAGTACATATCCAAAAGCGTTTCCTCGCCCGTAAGCGAAGCATATTCCCTCGCTCTCTCATAAAGTTTTTGTGCCTGTGCGTGATTTACCTGATAGAACGAAAGCGGAGAAAGTCTGATTTTAACGCCGCACAATTCATCATAAATATAATCGTCGCCCCAAAGCGTTTTACAGGCTCTGCCGAGTATAACATTTGTTTTATCCTTGTTTATATTTATTACAACGCTTTTTATATCGCTTATAACGAGCAAGCGTTCAAGAAGCTTATCCTTTTTCGGCAAGAAATCGGAGTTCACGACAAGGCATACCATAATTTCCTTTGATACCGCACCCTGTCTTATGTAAATGTGCCTGATTATGCCTTTTCCCGTTTCGGGATTATAAACGGAAATTCCGTATTCGACAATCCATTTTCTTATTATCTTAACTATCTCCGAAAACACCTCGGGTTGCAAGGCGCAACGGGGGCAATCTATAATTCGGTGCGTATGAGAAGCATAAAAACCGATTTTAAGCCTGCCGTCAAAGCCGACGGGATATTCAGCCTTGTTGCGATAGCCTGTAATTGACTCTGCGCCTATCATTTCGTCAATTTTCTTGTCAATGCCGCCGAGGCGAAAAAAAGCATTTTCCACCTTTTGTCGCTTCATTTCAAGCTCAGCGCCGTATTTTATATTCCTGAATGCACAGCCGCCGCACGAATCAGAAGCCTCGCAATCGGAGTCCGTTCTGTCCTTAGACGGCTTTAATATTTTAACGGCCTTGCCTATCGCATAGGTCTTTTTAGCCTTGATTATATGCACCAAAGCCTTATCTCCAACGACTGCGCCGCTTACGAACACCGCCATTTTGTCGTAGTGTCCTACACCGCTGCCCTCCGAGGAAAAAGACTCGATTTGTAGCTCTATTTCTTGATTTTTTACAAGGGACATATATTTCTCCTATCTCGAAAAAACGGACAGAAACTTTTTGCCTCTGTCCGTTGTATTTTATCTGCCCAAATATCCGCTCGGGTTTACTCTTGTTCCGTTAACATAGACCTCAAAGTGAAGGTGAGGACCTGTAACGTTACCCGTAGAGCCGATATTGCCGAGCTGTTGACCTGCCGATACCCGCTGACCTGCCGAAACCTTCAGCGAGCCCCTTATCATATGTGCATATCTCGTCTGCAAGCCGTTGCCGTGGTTAATGAGAACATTATAGCCCCAGCTCGGGTGATAGCCTGCCGAAACGACCGTACCCGAAGCCGCCGCAACAACCGGACAGCCTGTACTGTTTCCGCCGGGCTTAACAATGTCGATACCGCCGTGAAGTCTGCCGTGCCTGTAACCGAAGCCCGAGGACACGCTGTAAGCACCGATTGCGGGCCATACAAACTTGCCGCCGTAGGACTGAACCGTTCCGTAATTCTTGATACTGCCGTAGCCCGAGGAATACGTCTTTGCGCCGACCTGTATCTTCTCGTCAACAGCCTCCTTAGTGGTAACTCTCGAAACCTCCTTCGAGGATACTCTTACGCCGTCGATATACGTTACAAGCTCTGTTATCTGCTGCTCGCCGTTTTGACCCTTTGTAACCGTCTTGCTCGTTCCCTTATACATACTTGGGTTTTCGACTTTAACGATGTTATAAGGAATAGAAACTGTTCTGACCTCTGTCTTTGTAACCTGAACTCGTACAAAATTTACCTCGCTTGAAATAAGGACACGGTCCCCCACGTGAATTTTCTCGTTCAAGCCGGGGTTTAATTCAAACAGCTTTGCGGTTGAAATACCGTATTTCTGTGCAATTCCCGAAACCGTATCGCCGGAAGCGACCGTATAATAAACCGCTTCGCTTTTCTTTGAGTTAAGCTTTTCGCTCAAACGATCCGCACCCCAAACGGTGCTATCGTCGTCGGGATAAAGACCCTGAACATACTCAATATTCTCAACGAAGCTTACAATTGCATTGCTGTCGCCTGCATCATAGCTTGTAAGAATATTGTCGAAAACCGTCGTAGCATCCGTCTCATTTTTAACGGCACACAAAAACTCTCCGTCAATATAAATTCCGCAAGCGTTTGTAATATTCTTGTTGGAATACTCAATAATCTTATCGCAAATAGCCTCGGAGTCCTTCATATTGTTGAGCTTAACGGGCACAATCTTATACTGTGCGCTCTTTATGAGAGACTCGCCGTCATTTGCCGCAATAGCGGTTTTAAGCCTTTCCGTAGCCTTATCCTCTGCGTCAAGGTAAACCGATTCCGAGCTGACATAGCCTATATCGGCATTGTTGTAGGTTATTTTAAGAGCCAAATTCATACTGCTCCAATAGCGTATCGTTACAATTAAAATAACAAGTGCCGCAACGGGTGTAACAATGTTCGTGAAAAACGAGAACACTATTCCGTGACGTTGAAAAGCCTTTTTTACATAGGTCTTAAAGGTGACTGCCGCCTCATTCCTGTCCTGCTTAAACAGGGAAACAAGCTTTCCGAAAACACGCTTAATATCACCGAAAAGCTCCTTAATTTCGGAATTTATATGCCTTGCCGAGCTTAACACAAGCTTATCGGCAACGACGAAGGCCGCAAACAACACGGCAGACAAAGCCTTAACGGGTTTCATAACCAGCTTGCCGAGCCATTTGAAAAACCTTGTCACATACCTTGCGGTAAACAAGCCGAGAATATATAGTTTTTTATAAATTAAATCAAACATAATATCTCCGTGAAAATCGACTTTAATTATTATAGCCAAGCTTACGATAACGAGTATTATATCACATTTTTACCGCCATTTCAAGTAAAGGCTTATGAGCCGTAGCTATCCTTGAATAATGTATCAACCTGCCTGCGCAGCCTTCTGTTTTCCTCGCTCGACAAAGCCTTGTCCTTTGCAATTACATTTTGAGCGCAGTTTTGTGCCGCCATAAGCAAATGCGTATCAGTCATAACGTCCGCAAGCCTCAATTTCGGCAGGCCGTGCTGTCTTTTTCCGAAGAAATCTCCGGGACCTCTCATTTCGAGGTCAACATTTGCAATCTTAAAGCCGTCAGAGGTCGAGCACATTGTGTCAAAACGCCGCTTTGCCTCGTCGCCTTTAGCGTCGGAAACAAGAATACAGGTTGATTTTTCACTTCCTCTGCCTATTCTTCCCCTAAGCTGATGGAGCTGAGAAAGTCCGAATCGCTCTGCATTTTCTATCACCATAATTGCAGAATTCGGAACATCAACTCCGACTTCAATTACAACCGTCGCTATAAGCAGCTGAATTTCGCCCGAGGAAAATTTACGCATAACTTCGTCTTTTTCACGAGGCTTCATTTTTCCGTGGAGCAAGCCCAATTTGTAATTTGCAAACTCGCTCGATGACAATTTTTTATAATATTTTTCTGCACTTATCAAGTCGTTATCAATTTCGCCCTCTTCGACAAGCGGACATACAATATATCCCTGCAGTCCTGCGTCAAGGTGCTTTTTAATGTACTTATATATTCTTTCATGATAGCTTGTTCCAACACAAAAAGTTTCAACATCTTTTCTGCCCGGCGGCAATTCATCAAGCACCGACACATTCAAATCGCCGTACATAATCATAGCAAGCGTTCTCGGTATCGGAGTTGCCGACATAACAAAAATATGCGGATTATCGCCCTTTGCGGCAAAAGAGGACCGCTGTGCCACGCCGAAACGGTGCTGCTCGTCGGTTATTACAAGACCGAGTCTGTTAAACTCGACATCTTCTTGAATTAAGGCATGAGTGCCGATAATCAGCTTTGTTTCTCCGCTTTCAAGCTTTTTCTTCGCAATGGTTTTCTCGGATTTTTTCATACTTCCCGTGATAATATCAACGGTTATATCGGTATCCCTGAAAAACTTTTCAAAAGTTCTCAAATGCTGTTCTGCAAGAACCTCCGTAGGCGCCATCATGGCACATTGCCAACCGTTTTTTACGCAAGTATAAATAAGAGCCGCCGCAACCGCCGTTTTACCCGAGCCGACGTCGCCCTGCAAAAGCCTGTTCATAGGCTCGCCCGATTTCATATCGGCAACCGCTTCTCCGACGGCTTTCACCTGTGCCGAAGTCGGAGAAAACGGCAAATGCGAAAAAAATTCCTCCGAGAAGTCTTTCTTTACGATACATTCGGTTTTGAGCGTTTGCGTTTTGCTTTTAAGCGATAAAAGTCCTAATTGTAAAATAAACAGTTCTTCAAAAATGAGCCTGTTCCTTGCCTTGTCCAACGCTTCGTAGCTTTCGGGAAAATGAATGTTGCGTATCGCAAAATCAAGTGAGCAAAGGGAGTTTTCGACAATTATCTCACTCGGCAAGCTCTCGGGGATTTCCTCGATTGAGTCAAGTGCATTTTTCACACATTTTGCAATAAGCTTTGAATTAAGTCCTGCCGTCTGCGGATAAACAGGCTTTATGCCCGCCTCCTCACTCGCATTTGAAAATACGGGAGACGCCATTTCCCTGCCGCCGAATTTTGACTGCGTTACCTTGCCGAAGAAATAGTATTCCTCGCCGCTTTTGAGCATATTCGGTATGTATTTATTATTGAAAAAGGTCAGATTTATAAGCCCCTGATCGTCGGTAATGCTTGTTTTATAAAGCGTTGTTCCGCCCGGGATACGAATTTTAGACGGTGTATCGCACACAATGCCCTTTACGCAAATATTTGTATCAAACGGTGCTTCTCTGATGGGATAAACAGCGCTCCAATCCTCATAGGCTCTCGGATAAAAGCGTAAAAGAGCACCGACAGTGCCGACGGAAAGCCTTTGAAAAGCCTCCGCCCTTGCACTGCCGACGCCCTTTAAGTATTTGATGTCGGTTGAAAAATTCATACTATCACTCTACCGATATAATGAAATAATACACGGGTTGTCCGCCCGGAATTACATTTATTTCTATATTCGGAAATCTCTCCGAAAGTCTTTCGCTCAAACGCTTTGCCGTCGCCTCGTCCGTTTCCTCGCCGTAATACACGGTGATGAATGACGCATTGTATTTTTTAGCCAAGCGTCTTGCGGTACGGTATGCGGCATTTACAATATCATCCTCAACAAGGGTGATTTTGCCGTCCTCCATACCGAGAATTTGTCCCTTTTTAATCTTCTGACCGAATGCCTCGCTGTCCCTTGCGGCAAACGTAACCTGTGCCGTGTGAACCGCCTCGGCAGCCTTCATCATATTCAAAAGGTTATTCTCTACGTCCTCTGTTTCCGAGAAATTGAGCATTGCGCTGACTCCCTGTGTGAGAGTCTTTGTCTGAAGAACGGAAACCTTCCTGTCTGCAAGGTTTACCGTCTGTTCCGCCGCCATAATAATATTTTTATTGTTGGGAAGCACAAAAACGTGCCTTGCCGGTGTCGCCTCGATAGCCGATAAAATGTCATCGGTGCTCGGATTCATTGTCTGACCGCCCGAAACTATATTATCTGCGCCGAGTTCCTTAAACAATTCAACAAAACCGTCGCCTGCGGCAACCGAAACAAAACCGTAATCCTTTGTCGGCTCGACAGGTGCTTTTGCCTGCTCGGAGGGCTTAATTCCCTCCTTTGCGTTTTCCGTGCCACGGTCTGCGTTCCTGTGCTGGAAGCGCATATTATCGATTTTTATGTTTGTAAGCGGACCGCATTTAAGAGCCGCCTGAATTACATTACCCGGCTCGTTCGAGTGAACGTGCACCTTGATAATATCGTCGTCCTCAACGACAACAACACAATCGCCGATTGACTCAAGATATGCTTTGAGAGCCGCCGCATTCGACTTTGCGTTTTTCTCTCTGTTTATTAAAAACTCGCTGCAATAACCGAATTTAATATCACCCGAAGCCGCCGCAACAACGCTTTTGTCCGATTTTGCGTTATCCTTTTTGTCAAGCGTTTCAATAGGCTCAACAGTCTTGCCTTCCTCGATAACGCTCAGCATTCCCTCAAGAATAAAAATAAAGCCCTGTCCGCCTGCGTCCACAACGCCTGCCTGCTTGAGCACGGGAAGCATTTCGGGTGTTTTCATAAGTGCGTCTTTTGCCGCTTCGTAAGCCGTTTTAAGAACAGCCTTGCAATCTGTTTCCTGCGTGTTTTTGACAGCCTCCGCCGCCATTCTGATAACCGTGAGAATTGTTCCCTCGGTAGGCTTCATAACCGCCTTATAAGCCGACTCCTTGCCGAGTTCAAGAGCTTTTGCAAGCGTCCTGCCGTCTGCCGAGTCCATACCCTTAAAGCCGTTTGAAATTCCTCTGAATATAAGAGAAAGTATAACTCCTGAGTTGCCTCTTGCGCCCCTGAGCAATGCCGCCGCAGCCTTTGCGGAAACACTTGCTATATCCGTCTGCTCACAAACCTGAAGTTCTCTTGCCGCCGCCGAAATAGTCATTGACATATTCGTACCCGTATCGCCGTCGGGAACGGGGAAAACATTAAGAGCGTCAACCTCTTGTCTGTGATTTACTATATTGTTTGCGCCCGAAATCAGCGCCTGCTTGAAAATGATACCGTTAAGCATTTATATACTACTCCTATTATTCCTTCATTCCGTCAACATAGACGGTAATTCTCTTAACCGTACGCCCTGTCGATTTTTCAACGGTGTATCTGACTTTATTTTTAATCGAATCGACAATCGCCTGTATATTGACTCCGTAAGTAACAATAATATGCAAGTCAATAACAAGTTCATCAGCCTCGGCACGTACCGATACGCCTTTATCGATATAGTTATTGTGTCTGAAAATAAACTGACGGAGATTTTGTGTCGCTCCGCTGTTTGCCATTCCTGCAACGCCAAAGCACGAGGTTACCGTGTGACCGATAAGGTCTGCAAAATACTGCTCATGCAATTCTGTTGTTCCGAGATGATTTTCAAATTTAATCATATTCACTGAACCTTTCCGGCTGTATAATAAAACCCATCACGCTCCGTTTCAGCCACAACGAAACGATAAATCTATCTGCTTTATTTATTCTGCCGATTTTTCCCAATTTTCCATATTGCCGTAAATGTCAAACGGCGCATATGTAAAGTCCGGCGTAAAGCCCTTTGAATAAGCCGCCATTCCCATTCTGTAGCAAAGCGGAACAAGCGGCATTTCATTTAAGAACGCATCATTCACAGCTTTAATATCAGCTTGACCGTTCTTAAATGAATTATAAGCGGTGGCAAAGTTTCCGTTTGTATCAATAGTCATTCCCGACCTACCGTCAAAAAACGGCGACAAATCAAAATTCTCACAAAGCTTGACCTCTCCGATATACGCTTCGTAATTTCTGCTTAAAACTCTCTGCCTGTAAACGTCGCCGCTGACAGCATCAACCGTAACCGAAAAGCCACGTTCTCCGAGCTGACGTGCAATTTTCTGTGCCGCCGAAACCCTGAAGCTGTTTTCCGAATTTACAAGTATCGAAAATGAAAGCACATTGGTTTGGTCGGTTTTAACTCCGTTTTTCGTATAATAATTATACCCCATTTTTGAAAGAATGGAATCACTTTTTGTCACATTTCCCTTTGCCGAGGGAAGCTCCTGTGAAGCGAGCATATTAAAATCGGGATTAAACACGGTAACTGCCGACTTCGCATAGCCCTGATATGCACCCTGACTTATATCCTCTTTATCGATTGCATAATAAAGTGCCGTGCGTACCGCCGAGGACGAGAGCGCCCCCGTCGGATTTATTCCGAGGAACACGAAATTGTTGAGCGTAACCGCCCTGTTTTGTGCTACGATCCTCTTGTAATTTCCGCTTGAAAAATCCTCAAACAGATAGTTTATATTTCCTATTTCAACCGCATTCGTGATATATTCAAGCTTCTTTATATCGTGAAGCGTTATCCTGCTGATTTTACTTACAATCTCACTTTTCATATTTACCGTGAGCGTTGTGCCGTTTTCAAAAACGAAATGTCCCGAGCCCGTAGGAACGGCTTCCGGATTTTCGGCTGTTCCTTGCTTGACTATCGGGAAGGTCAAAATGTTTTGGCAAAGCGAGTCGGGAGCTGCAAGCGTAAATACGACCGTTGAGCCCGAAGCGTTAACCGAATTGATATTTGAAAGCCTCTGTGAAAACGCAACGGACGCTTTAGCCTTATTAAAAGAGTAAGCAACATCCTTCGTCGTAACAGCCGTACCGTCGCTGAACACCGCACTTTTAAGCGTAACGTTGACCTTTGTTCCGTCTGTTGTTATGCTGTCTGCAAGTACAGCCTCAGCCGAATAATCCGATTTTACCGTATAAAGCGGCTGACAGTAAAGCGAAGCCAACGCAATATTTTCGTTGCCTGTTGCGAAATACGGATTTAGCGAGTCGCTCGTTGCATACGGCAAAATGATTTCCGTCGTCTGCGAATTTCCCGTACCAGTATTTGTGTTTGTTTCTTCCTCCGGAGTTGTCGGAGTATTCGTACAAGAGCAAAGCAGTATTGCAACCGCCGTCAATGCACAGCAAAATGCAATTATCCTCTTTTTCACGGCAGCCGCCTCCTTTTTATATACTTATTCGCTCAACCGAAACAGTTTTTCCGCTTGAACGGTCTATCTCAAATATTATGCCCTGCAAAAGAACGTTATCGTTAGGGTTTTCAAATCTTACAGGCATATTTGTACGCATTTTTTCAATCGCAAGCTCGGGCTTAACGCCTATTACCGAAAGTGACGGACCTGTCATTCCGACGTCGGTTATATAGCCCGTTCCGTTTGGCAAAATCTGTTCATCTGCCGTCTGAACGTGAGTGTGTGTGCCGTACACCGCCGAAACCTTTCCGTCAAGGTAAAATCCAAGTGCCTTTTTTTCCGCCGTTGCCTCTGCGTGCAAGTCAACAATAATTATGTTTACCTCGTCACGAAGTTTTTTGATTGCCTCGTCCATACAGTCGAAAGGATTTTTAAGGTTTTCCATATAGACCGTGCCGAGAACGTTTACAACACCTATTCTGACAAAGCCTTTGTCAACAATCGTATATCCTCTGCCGGGGCAATCCTCCGAATAATTTATAGGACGTACTATCGAATACGAATTTTCAAGCGTTTCATAAAATTCACGCCGTTTGAACGTATGATTTCCGCCTGTAATGACGTCTGCACCGCTTGCAAAAATATGCTCACACGAAAAAGCGGTCATTCCGTTTCCGACTGCGGCATTTTCGCCGTTTACAATACAAACATCTATATTTTTTTCTTTTTTAAGTGAGGGCAAAAGCTCCCTCAATTTTTCACAGCCCACAGCCGAAACAACGTCGCCGACTGCAAGCACCCTTACGGTTTTATTCATAATTCACCGATTTCTATATCTGTCATTTATCGGAAAAAGCCCTGACTGCACAGTCAGGGCCGCCGATTTTTTATTTTGCGTAATCGACAATGCGATTTTCACGAACGATATTGACCTTGATCTGTCCGGGATATTCAAGCTCTTCTTCGATTTTCTTAACTACATCACGTGCAATAAGCACCATTTTATCGTCACTTACAACGTCAGGCTTAACCATTATGCGAACCTCACGACCTGCCTGAATTGCGAATGATTTTTCAACGCCTTCAAATGAGCAAGCAATTTCCTCAAGTTTTTCAAGACGCTTAATGTAATTTTGAACATTCTCTCTTCTTGCACCGGGACGAGCAGCCGAAACTGCGTCAGCCGCCTGAACAAGGCAAGCAACAACGGTTTTTGCTTCAATGTCGCCGTGATGAGCTGCGATTGCGTGTACCACCTGTTCATTTTCCTTGAACTTTTTAGCATATTCAACGCCGAGCTCAATATGTGTTCCATCCATCTCATGGTCAAGTGCCTTGCCTATATCATGGAGAAGGCCTGCACGCTTTGCCGTTTTAACATCAGCACCCAACTCTGCCGCCATAAGTCCTGCAATATACGAAACCTCAAGAGAGTGGCTGAGTACGTTCTGACCGTAGCTTGTACGATATTTGAGCTTACCGAGAAGCTTTACAAGCTCGGGATGGATACCGTTTACACCTGCGTCGATAACAGCTCTTTCACCTGTCTGGCGAATTGTCTGCTCAACTTCACGTTTTGACTTTTCATACATTTCCTCAATACGTGCGGGATGTATTCTTCCGTCTGCAATGAGTTTTTCAAGTGTGAGCCTTGCAATTTCTCTGCGAACAGGCTCAAAGCTTGAAACCGTGATAGCTTCGGGCGTATCGTCAATGATAAGGTCAACACCCGTAATTGTCTCAAGAGTTCTGACATTTCGACCCTCTCGACCGATAATTCTGCCCTTCATTTCGTCATTGGGCAATGCAACAACAGAAACCGTTGTCTCAGCAGTACAATCCGCAGCACAACGCTGAATTGCCGTGGAGATAATCTCCCTTGCGAGCGTATCAGCCTCGTCCTTCGTTCTCTGCTCATAGTCCATAATTTTGACTGCTTTTTCGTGTGTAAGCTCTTCGTCAAGGTTCTGCAAAAGTACCGCCTTTGCCTGCTCCTTAGTATAGCCCGACACCTTTTCAAGCATATCAAACTGGCTCTTCTTTATAGACTCAACCTCCTGCAATTTAGCGTCAACATCTTTGAGCTTTGCATTAAGAGTCTCTTCTTTTTTCTCGATATTTTCTGTCTTTTTATCGAGAGTTTCTTCTTTTTGAATTATTCTTCTTTCCTGTCTCTGAACCTCGGCACGGCGTTCTTTAATGTCCCTGTCCGCCTCCGATCTGAGAGCGTGAATTTCATCCTTAGCCTCAAGTATGGATTCTCTTTTCTTGTTCTCAGCTGTCTGAACTGCCTGATTAACTATTCTTGTAGCCTCTTCGGTAGCAGAGCCGATTGCAGCCTCGGCAACCTTCTTTCTGTGAAGCTCGCCGAAAATAAATCCTAAAACGCCGCAAACAACCGCAGCGACTATAATGAGTATAACTGAAACCGTAGTATTCAAAAAGCATTGCACCTCCTTTTGTGATTTTTCAATAAACTTAAATGTCGTTAAAAATTATTAAATCGTTAAATAATTTTCAGATAATGATATTTTCGCATTATAAAACATTATCTTAGATATTTTATAACTTTTTGTACAATATGTCAAGAAATCAAAGGCAGATAACCTTGATTTTTTTATAAATTTTCGGGTGTTGTTAAGGTTCTCAAAAAACATTTCCGCTTGCTCTGCTGATTTTTATAGACTATAATAGAATAATTCATAAAGAAAGTGGATTCACGGAAAATTGTTGATAGTATATTGAATAATAAGAATTAAGGACGATTGAGTATGATTTGTAAAGTAACCGAAAGCAGCCAACTTAATGCCTGTTTGAATATAATTCACAAAAGCTTTCAAACAGTCGCCGTTGATATGGGATTGACAAAAGAAAACTGTCCGAGCTATACGGCGTTTATGCCATTAAAAAAATTACAAGAGCAATTAAAGTGCGGCAATTCTATGTTTTTGTATGAGTACCGCAACGAGCTTGTCGGCTATTTTTCATTAGAGGTTAACGGCAATAGTGCAGAATTGAATAATTTGTCTGTTTTGCCCGAGTGCAGGCATTTGGGAATAGGCAAGGAGTTAGTAAGCTTCGCAGTCGATTACTCGAAAAACACACTCGGCGTTAACAAGCTCAAAATAGGAATCGTAGACGAAAACGCCGTGCTGAAAGAATGGTATGGTAAATTGGGCTTTGTCCACACCGGCACAAAGCACTTTGGGCATTTGCCGTTTACGGTAGGATTTATGGAATTAGATATATGAAGGGATAACAGCGTGCATGTGCCGACGAACATTTGCGTAATGATAGAAAAACATTAAGATTGTAGTATAAAAAGCCAATATCAGTTCATCTTGCGTTAATATAAAAATGCTTTGATAATATATAGGAGTTGAAAATGACAGATAAGATAATTATAATCCGTGGCAATTCTGGAAGCGGCAAAACAACCGTTGCAAATGAGTTGTGCAAACGGCTTGGAGCAGATTGCATGTTATTGTCTCAAGATGTTATCAGGCGAGACCTGCTACATACAAAAGACGGTGAAAACAGTGTCGCTATTGATTTGCTTAAACAACTAATCATATTTGGAAAGGCACACAGCAATAT
Source organism: Candidatus Fimenecus sp. (assembly GCA_052298855.1). GTDB lineage: Bacteria > Bacillota > Clostridia > Oscillospirales > Acutalibacteraceae > Fimenecus. The sequence continues at coordinate 128,326 of DAVZXP010000008.1, forward strand.
CATAGTACTTGAAGGGATATTAAATTCCCATTGGTATAAACAGTTATTTGATTGCATTCGAAAAAATTTCAATAACATCTATGCTTATTATTATGATATTCCCTTTAACGAAACGGTCAAAAGATTTCTGACAAAAAATAATACAGATTATACCGCACAAGATATGAAACGTTGGTGGAAGAAAAATGATTTAATTGGATTCAATGAAGAAAAAATCATTTCAAAAGATATGTCCGTCAATGATGTTGTTGAAATGATATTAAATGATATTAAATGATAAAATGTCGTTCATTTCTGTAACGATGCGAAATAACCTTTACCTTTTGAGGTCATCTTTATATAGCCTCACTGTACTCGGCGTGAAATTTTGCCCATGCAAGAGTGATATTTTATTCGCATAAAGCTGCCGCAGGCAATATCACTATGCGCAGCATAATACCACTGCGTAGCAATACCACTCGCCACAGGCGAATATAACTGAAAAAAGCACTTGCGAATGCAAGTGCTTTTTTTCTTGTGCCCTCTCTGTGCAGTCTTTCGGCAAATGAAGCGGCAAGCTGCAGCAGCTCATAACGACCCGCAGGCTCTTCGCCTATGTATTCATTATTTTCGTTATAAACATCTACATCTTCGCCGAAACCCGTTACCCCTTTTTCGGCATACCATTCAAAAAGCTCGTCGGAGACCTCGTTGGATTATCAAAATATATAATCATAATTCCGTCCTTATTTTCTCATACAGCATATTTCAAAATCGTTTATTTTTATCCCCCAAAAGATATTTTATAAAACAAGCGAAACAGGCAGTCAAAACTTAACACATTATCCAAGCAGAACACCTGATAATCTAAAACTTTATAGTCTTTTCTGTCAAAATCAATTTTTAGGTTTTAATATTGCTCATTATTGTCACCAAGTTTTGCTTAAAAGTTTCGGTTTATATATTTATCACATTAAATTTAACTTTTTAAGTTCTTTCCTCAACCTCTTATTACACAGTAATTCCAAAACCGATCCGCTATGTCCTACTCTCAATCTCATTGATGACTCGTGCATTGCACCGTAATATGCTACTCTGAAATCCGCATATTTTGAAAGCTGATATTTTGACTTGTAAGTGCTGTATAAATTAAACAAATCTCCCCACATATTTCTCAATTGAAACAAATCGTACTCACGGTCTGCCCACATACTGTCGCACGGGTCAATAAATGCAGTCAAATTAAATGAATGTATGTCTGCCATAAAATTCATTATGTTCATATCACCATGAATAAGTACAGGGGACGTGTTTTCCGCGGGTAATTTGTTAAAAGCTTCGGTTGCATCCAGAAGCAATTGAAAAGATTTTGAAGGAAACTTCCCCTCTTTCTCCAGTTTTTTCAATCCATCAAGAATCGGCTGTTGCTTTTCTGTGATGTAATAATCGTACCAAGTGTCATAAATAGGATTTGACAACTCACCAAATTTTTTATTTGCAACACTGTGCCACTCCAACATACCTGATATAACTTCATCAGCAAATTTCTGCTTTTGACTTTTACTTTTAAGCAAAAATAGCGGATTCAAAACATTTTCCCCCGGAACAAAAGTCATAGCCAAAAGCGCTGTTTTATCATCTTCGTATGTAAAAATTACATCCGGCATCTTTACAGAAGTGTGTTTACCAAGAACACGAAGTTGCTCTGCCTCATGATGTTGATTTCCTTGTAACAAATAGGCTTTTACAGCGATTATATCGCCATTACCAAGAACAACTTTATACACTTTTCCAAAACTGCCGCCACCGACATATTTTATTGAAGTAACCTTTTGATTAAGTTTTTCTGATACTACATTCGGAACAGTAAGGAATATATGTTTATCGGAAAGATTTAATTTATTCATATTCTCATGTCACCTCAATAAAATTATATCGAACATTCAAAGATATTACAACAGAAAAAAATAAAGACGTTCAAAAGAGAATGAACCGCCCCATACTTTTTTACTTTATCCTATTATCTTATTACTTTCAAAAAACTTCAAATGCAGAGAGAAAAGACAAGTGATATGCCGAGTTCCCCTCGGCGTGATATTTTTGCCAACGCAAAAGAGATATTATGCCGTTGGCACAGTGGTATTATATTCGCATAAAGCTGCCGCTGGCAATATCACTATGCACAGCATAATACCACTCGCCATAGGCGAATATAACTGAAAAAAGCACTTGCGAATGCAAGTGCTTTTTTCTTGTAAAGATGATACAAAAGAGATGCCTTTTGCAAATTGTAACGAGGACTTGAACTAACGATAATAATCATATTAGTAGATAAAGTTAAATTTTCAAGTTGCAAATAATGAATTGTTGAAAATTAAATAGGATTTATGTTATGATTACCTTGCAATTAAAATTCAAAATAGGAGAAAGGCGGGTTGGAATTTATGAAAAGAGCAATAAGTATTTTAGTTGCTTGTATCCTTGCAATGTCATCTGCACTTACAGGCTTTGCCGTTTATGCGGAGGAAGAAAAAGAGTCAAAAGGAATAAACAATTTCATTGACGGTATTACAGAGTTAGTACAGAAATATGACGCAGACAAAGAGTTTCGTGTAGCTGAAAATGACGAGTCAATACAAGTTCATGCGTTTTCTGCTGAAAATATAGTAGATGAAACCGATAACACTGCTACACAGGAATATGCCTTACAGGATTTTCAGACCGCAAGATTGATTGTCCGTGCCGATGGTAAATTTGACGAGTTCGGCGCAAAAGAACATGTCAGCGGCTTTGAGGACTTTCATATTTTACAATATGAAAGTCCCGAAGTGGCTATGTATGCATATTACGAGCTACAGTCAGTGAAAAATGTCTTTAATGTTGCGCCTGATGAAGTAGTAGACGGCTTACAGGGCGAAACTGATGAAATCATTTCTGAAACTGAATTGCAAAATGAAAAATATTTGTGCGATTGGAGTCATGATAGAACACAATCAGACCGTCTTTTAGACTATCTTGAAACACAAGACTTTTCAGAGCACAAGATTGTTGTGGCAATACTTGATTCGGGAATTGACTATCATAATAGGATTTTTGAAAATCGAATGGAATATTCGCGTTTTAACTCTTCTGTAGACGGCAACCCCGATGACGAATTCGACAGTGGAGAGAAATGTCACGGGACAAGTGTTGCAAGCGTGATTGTAGATAACACACCCAAAAATGTAAAGGTATCGGTGTATAAGGTCTTTAATGATGATTTAACGACTACCATTTCTCAAATTTCCGCAGGATATATCGCAGCGATTGCAAAAAATCCCGATGTTATCAATGCAAGTATGACACATATTTCCGATGATAGTGGAATAATTAGTGCCTGTTTACAAGAAGCATATTCTAAAAATATTCCTTTAGTTGCAGCTATAGGCAATACTGGCAGACAGGATACGATTCAATTGCCTGCAAATGCTCCGCACACTATAGCAGTATCTGCAACAGATAGAAATAACACCGCAACTCTTTGGAGTACACAATCTGTCAATACTACCGTATCTGCTCCGGGCGAGGATATAATAGTTGCAATCTCTAATAACAACTATCGGAATGCAAAAGGGACCTCTTTTGCTACACCTTGTGTTGCGGCTTTAGTTGCAAATTTAAAATTAGCTGAGCCGAATATAACTGTCGATGAAATTGAAACTCGATTAAAAAACACATCGTATAATGTGAAAAGATATAATGAGTATGTGGCTTCATCTAATGCTAACTTAGATAATTTCCATTCTCTCTGGGACGGCGTTGGAATGGTTCAATTTTGCAGTGCATTCGGTTTGCCTGAACTTACTGCTCCTGAATTTAACTTAGAGAGTAAAGTTTATGTGGGTGAACAGATCTGTTCTATTCAATGTGCAGATGAAAATGCTAAAATACTATATACTACGGACAGTACATACCCCGATTCGGAAACTGCCATTGAATATAACAAACCTTTCCACGTTACAGAAAGAACACGAATTCGTGCTGTTGCTTATTATGCAGACGACGGATATTACAGCCGTGAGGTTGAAATTACGCCCCGTATTCAGTATACAGACAATGACGAAAACTTTACAGTTACCGATGACGGTGTAATAACATCATATAGCGGTACAGTTGCCGATTTATTTATTCCAGATACGATAAACGGGATAACCGTAACTGGTATAGCAGACAATGCGTTTCAGACACCTAAACTGATTAGCTTAACTCTACCTAAAGGCGTAACGGAGATTCCGGAGTATTCATTTTATAAAAATCAGTCTTTGGAGTTTGTACGAGGAGAAGGTGTTATTCGCATCGGCTCAAGTGCATTTGATAGCTCCAACATAATGTATGCGGAATTTCCCAATGCAAAAGTAATTGGAGAATCAGCTTTTTCGATTACTGAACATTTTTGCTTTGGTGTTTTTACCAATGTAGAAGAAATAGGATCATATGCCTTTGGCCGTTCAAATATTATTCATTTTAACGGACCTGCTGCCACAACGATATACAGTGGCTCATTCACATATAATAGCCGTATGGAGGTTCTCTCTCTTCCGTTGATTACAGAGTTTTATCTAACTGTCAATGACGATTTTTATAGCAACGACCGTCTTACTATCATTGATATGCCATCGGTAGTAGACTTACGGTGTACAATGTTTCAATACACATCTATACGAAAAGCAGATTTCCCGTCGTTAGTAAGCATAGATTCTTTAACATTTAGAGGGTGTCCTCAATTAGAAATCGTCAGTATTCCATCCATTTTAGAAGTTCCGACAGGTGCATTTGTTTGTGGGCATAATCCGGCTGTCAGCAGACCACGTGTATACAATTTGGAAAGTGCAAAAACTCTTGGGGAAAACGTTTTTGGCAAATCTCCTACTTCTCGTCTTGAACTTTCACACCTTGAAACTGCTGAAAGCCTGCCACGAACAGAAGAATGTATAATTTCTATGCCCTCAACATTTAGAGAATGTACCGAAGATACAAAGGGCAGAAATTACAAGGTGTACGGCACTAAAGGTACTTATGCAGAGCAGTGGGCAAATGAAAACGGACACACATTTATTGAAGTCTCACAGGACACTGCCGTGCTTACTCAACTGCCCGAAAAATATACCGATGCGGACAGTGTTTTAACCGCAGATGTTATCGGCTTTAACCGTACTTATCAGTGGTACGGCAGTTTTACAGCAGACAATACTACAGGTGCACCCATTGACGGTGCAACGGATAAGGACTTTAACCCTATCGATTATCCTGCATACCCATACTATTATTGTGTTGTAACAAGTACAGATGTTGGCTACGACCCCATTGAAATCCGTACGAATGTAACGGAGAACACTACATATCAGTCAGCCGATTACACCGAGTACAACAAAGCGGTTGAACAGGCAAAGGCCCTCAATCGTGATAATTATGTGGATTTCTCAAAAGTAAACGAGGCTTTAAGCATAGATGTCAGCAATTTGCCTGTAAAAGACCAAGCAATTGTTGATGCTCAAACAGCGGCAATCATCAACGCAATAAATTTACTTGTGTACAAACCCGCTGATTATACCGAATACAACAAAGCAGTAGAACAGGCAAATTTACTTAATCGAGATTATTATGTAGATTTTTCAAAAGTTGACGAAGCACTTGCTGTTGATATAAGCGGTAAAAACATCACCGAGCAAGCAGAGGTAGATGCACAAACACAAGCAATTACAGATGCAATAAACGGTTTAGAATTTAAACCTGTCGCACCGCATATTACCGAACCGACAAAGCCAAGTGACCCGGTAAAACCGACTGAACCTACAGTCGCTGAAAATTCGTCCGTTCCCGCAGATACACAGAGTCCCGAGATTCCGAAAACTGCAGGTGATAAACTCGTCTGTATCAGCTCGGCTAGCCTTATTCCTTTTGCAGTATGCATTTTCACTCTTATTCGTAAGAAAAAGGAACCGGACTAATAAAGTGCAGTCTTTAAATATAGCTACTCTATTTAAAGACTGCTAAAATTACATTCTGTTGTGTGAAACTGTAAAAATGGGTGTACTCACATCTCCTCTGACTTAAAAATAAAAAAAGGCAGATAGATTTTTCGATTTCTATCTGCCTGATTTTATTGATATTCAAATATACGAGAATTCAAATCCAACCGGAATGGATTATTTGCTGTTTGACTCTATAAAACTATCTTGAAAAAACTCTTCATAAAATAAAGCAAAAAAGCCTTGAAAAATCAAGTCTTAGTGCTGAGCAGCTTTTTGTTATAATGTTCCTCCTGCCATGGCAGTGCTCGTTCACGATGCAGTTAACCACCGACGGTTGTTTATACAAACTTTCCTTGAACAAATTAAATTGGCAAAAAAATAAAGACGTTCTTTTGAACGTCTTTATTTTGGCTCCCCCAGTTGGACTCGAACCAACGACAACTCGGTTAACAGCCGAGTGCTCTACCGACTGAGCTATGGAGGAATATGAAATGTCGGCGTCGACCTATTTTCCCGGGCCGCTTCCAGCCAAGTATCTTCGGCACGAATGAGCTTAACTACCGTGTTCGGGATGGGAACGGGTGAACCCTCATCGTAATAAACACCGACTAATCAACATTAGATTTCTCTAACGCTAACTGTTCAATTGTCCCACAGAGTGGGTATATGATAAACAGGAAATCCCGTTTAATCTAAATTGGTGACCCGTAGCGGATTCGAACCGCTGTTGCCGGCGTGAGAGGCCGGAGTCTTAGGCCACTTGACCAACGGGCCGTTTTATTCAAGTGGTACACCTTCAGGGACTCGAACCCTGGACACCCTGATTAAGAGTCAGGTGCTCTACCAGCTGAGCTAAAGGTGCATATTACACCCTAAAAACTGAACAAAGGAGAAAGAGATAAGATGAAGAAGAAAAAACTGAGAAATAAACAAAGATTAGAACCTGTTCTTGATAAAGAA
>DAVZXP010000009.1:0-129533 GCA_052298855.1 Candidatus Fimenecus sp.
GCGGCCCTTATAGGGCCTGTGCAAACCACTAGTTTACTAGTGGTTATGATTTGTGTCAAATCTTAAAGCATTTTTGGAGAGCTTTGTATTCGCCGAGTACAAGTAAAGTAATATGGTCGGTCAAAAGCGTGTCGGGAGAAACAGAAGCGTCTAGCTTTCCGTTCTGTCTGTACGCCATAATATTTATGTTGTACTTTTTACGAATATCAATCTGTCCGACTGTTTTGCCTATCCACGCAAGCGGTACTTCAACCTCAAATATGCCGTATTCGTCATCAAGCTCTACATAATCAAGCAAGTGGTCGGCAGAATAGCGAATAGCTGCCCATTTTGCAACCTGCTTTTCGGGATACACTACTTCATCCGCACCGTTTCTCAAAAGGAATTTTTCCTGAACGTCACGCTTTGCCATTGAAACAACGTAGCTTGCGCCAAGCTCTTTCAAAAGAGAGGTGGTTTCAAGCGAGTTTTGGAAATTTTCGCTTATTGTAACCATACAAACATCATAATTTCCGACGCCGAGAGATTTCAAAAAATCTTCATTTGTGCTGTCGCCGATTTGAGCGTTAGTGACAATAGGCAATATTTCATTGACCTTTTCCTCGTTTATGTCAACCGCCATTACCTCATGACCCAAATCTGCAAGTTCCTCGGCTACATGCTTTCCGAAATGACTTAAACCAATAAGTAAAATGTTTTTCATATAATATCTCCTTATCCTACCGTAATTTTTTCCTGCGGCAGCTTAGATTTAACGTGTTGTTTATTTGAAAATGCGGCATATATAAGCGTTAAACCGCCTACCCTGCCGAAATACATCAGTCCCATTAAAATCACTCTTGAAAAAAGACTGAGAGACGGCGTAATTCCGAGAGTTAAGCCGACAGTACCGATTGCCGAAGCCGTTTCAAAAAGGCAAACGGAAAGCGGAAGCTTTTCGACCACGCTGATCGCAACACCCGATACGAAAAACAGGCTCGTATACATAGTCACAATCGTTGCAACGGTTTTAATTACGCTGTCCTCAATTCTTCTTCTGAAAAATCCGATGTTATCACGCTGCAAAAATGTTGCGACTGCGGTTGCGAACAAAACGGCAATCGTCGTCGTTTTCATACCGCCTGCGGTTGAGCCGGGAGAGCCGCCCACAAGCATAAGCATTGTCATTATCGCTCTTGACGAGCCACTCATTTCTAAAAGATTTGCCGTATTAAAGCCTGCAGTTCTCGTTGTCACAGACTGAAACAACGAATAAAATATACGCTCGGATATTTTAGCGTCGGAAAAATCCGCAAAGAAAAAGAAAATTGCGGGGATAAACACAAGTAAGGCGGATGTTACTAACACAACCTTACTTTGCATACGGTAACGCTTTATGTGAAAACACTTTGTGCAAATATCGTCCCATGTCAGGAAGCCTATTCCGCCTATTGTAATCAAAAGCATAACGGTTATATTAACAAACGGATTTGCGGCATAATCGGTCAAGGAAGCAAATTTATTGCTTTCTGTTCCCAAAACGTCAAAGCCTGCGTTACAAAACGCCGAAATCGAATGAAAGAACGAATACCATATTCCTTTAAGTCCGAAGTCCTTGCAAAAAGCAGGCATCATTAAAAGAGCTCCTGCCGTTTCAATTATAAACGTGCCGAAAAGTATAAATCTTGTAAGCCTCACAATTCCGCCAACCTCTGGTGCTGAAATTGCGTTCTGCATGGTGCTTCTCTGCATCAGAGAAATCTTTCTGCCCGAAAGCATTGAAATTGATGCTGCAAAGGTAATAACTCCCAAGCCGCCTATCTGAATAAGCATAATAATTATAGCCTGCCCGAAAATCGACCAATAGCTTCCGGTATCAAGAACAACCAAGCCTGTAACGCAAACAGCGGATACGGAGGTAAAAAGCGTCTTGTCGAAAGAAGTGACAACTCCTTGCGCCGATGAAATCGGAAGCATTAAAATTAAAGCTCCTAAAACAATAACTCCGGCGAAGCCCAAAAGTATCATTTGAAAAGACGATAATCTTTTTCTTCTATGCTTTAACCTTGACATATGTCTACCTACTTTATTTTAATATCAATTAGAGTATATATAAATTATTAAAAAAATCAAGAGTAAATATAAATAATAAGTATTTTTTTATTTTACACTTGTAACTTGAGTAAAAATAGTATAAAATATAAGGGATATTCGGTTTGACCGAAATTTCATAAAAAAAGGATGAAATTGAAATGGACAAAAATCAGACAGAGAAAAGCCAAGCAGAGCTTTATCGTGAAGAGCGTAAGCAGAGAATGGAAAAGGCTGCTAAAAAGAACGCAACCAAAAGCCCTCAGCTTGCAAAATTCGGCAGAATTCTCGGTAAATGCTGTGGCGTTATCATTATCGCTGCTCTTTGCCTCACGGTAATTTACGGAATTTTATCTTTCTTCGGTGTTCCGCAGAAGGTTGCTACGGCTGCTAAAATCGGTAATAAGAGAGTATCGGTAGCTAAATACGATTTCTATTATTATGACATTTACAATCAAGTTTACAGCAAGGCTGCTCAATACGAAAACCGCGGTTCGGGTTTGGGACGTCAGCTTACAGGCTTTGACATTACAAAAGCACCTGAGGATCAGAGCTATCCGTCAACCCTTGAGGGCTACGACAATCCCACTTGGGCTGACTATATAAGAGAAACTGCTCTTACATACCTTCAGTCTTATATTACCTATTCACAGCTTGCGAAGGATAAGGGTCTTACAGTAACGGACGATCAGAAAACAGAGCTTGAAGAGCAGATTAAGCAGCTTTCAACATACGCTGATAATAATGATTATTCTCTCAACCGTTACCTCACTAAGATTTACGGCAAGGGCGTAAACGAAAAGCTTATGCGTGAAATTTATGAGGAGAGATACCTTGCGACAAACTATGCAAGTGACGCACAGAAGGAAATTTCCGCAGCGGTTACAGACGAAGAAATAAATGCGGAATATGATGCAAATATTCAGTCCTATACAAAGTTCAGCGTTAATCTCTTTGAGGTTAGTGCCGTAACACAGGACCTTGCAGACGACGCAACCGAAGAGCAGAAAACAGCAGCTAAAGCAGCGGCAATGGCAGAAGCTAAAGCTTTGGCTGACGGTTATCTTGCAAAAATCACAAATGCCGCATCTGTCCTTAATGTTGCAACAAGCTATAAATCATCCTCAACGGAAGCATCTGTTAACCTTGTTGACACCGACGCCGCAAACGTTAAAAAGTCATACGGCGAAAATACCGTTAATTGGATTTATTCCGCAGACAGAAAGGTCGGCGATAAAGCAGTTATCGAGACCGACGGCGGATATGTTGTAATTTATATGGTTGCTGTCCCCTATCGTGAAAATACTAACTCTGTTGATGTAAGACACATCCTCGTTAAGTTTAACACAACAGACAGCAACGGCAAAAAAGTTGAGATTACAGAGGCTCAGAAAGCAACATACTATGCAAAGGCCGAGGAAATCTACAACACATTCCTTCAAAATCCGACAGAAGAAAACTTTGCTGCACTCGCTAAAGAAAAGAGTGAGGACACAGGCTCAAAGGAAAACGGCGGTCTTTATGAAAACGTAGCACCCGGCGATATGATTGACGGCTTTAACGATTGGATTTTTGACGAGGCGAGAAAGCCCGGAGATGTCGCAATAGTTGAAACCACCTACGGCTATCATGTTATGTACTTTGTAAGCAATGACAACGAGCCCGTTTGGAAGCTTAACTGCCGTTCTGCAATCACAACAAACAAGTTCACCGAAAATGACACAAATCTTATGGCGAGCGATGAGCACAAGATCACAAAGCACGACAAATGCATCAATTGGGGCTCTGAGCAGATGAATAAAATCATAAAGAATTTCCTTGCAAACAGCAAGAAATCAAGCTCAAGCCATTCAACAAGCAAATAAATAAGCAACGAACAAACCGAAACCCCCGAGATTTACTCGGGGGTTAATTTTTTTACAAAACTAATATAACACTAATATTATTTAATTATTGATATATTTATCAATAAAGCGTTCAACGGTATTCCAATAGAGCTCCGGCTCAACAGATGAAGAAAGTGCGTGTCCTGCGCCGTCAACAGTTAAGCATTCCTTCTCACAGCTTGCAGCAGAATACAATTCGCCAAGCATATCATACGGCACAAGCTCATCTTCAGTCCCGTGTATAAACAAAGTCGGAATACGGCTCTTTTTGACCTGCTCAATAGCACTCGCCTGCTTAAAATCATAGCCGTCATAAAGCTTTGAAAGCCCAGATGCGACATTGAGTACGGGAAACCACGGTATGTGCAAAACGTCCGCTTCACGTCTGAACTCATCCCACTCAGATGTATATCCACAGTCGGCAATTACGACCTTAACATTTTCAGGCAAAGCCTCGCCCGACGCCATAAGTACCGTTGCCGCACCCATTGACACGCCGTGGAGTATTATTTTAGCATCCGAATTCCAAGATAAAATGAGCTTTATCCACTCGATAACATCCATACGTTCAGGCCAGCCCATACCGATTTTCGTTCCCTCGCTGTCGCCGTGAGCTCGTGCGTCAACCGCCAAAACATTATATCCGAGAGAGTGAAATTTATTGACAAACCCTGCCATATGCTTTGCCTTACTTGTATATCCGTGACACACAAGAGCATAATTTGAGCTGTCATTCTTAAATAATTTTCCGTGTAAGCGCAACGAAGCAGGCTTAATATAAATATCCTCCCCCTGCTCATCATACCATTTTTTCATTTCCGGCGTACCCGTAAGACCGCTGTATTTTGCACTTGAATCCTCTTCGCTGCCGGTTGTATCGGTTACCTTTTGTACAAGGTTATTAAGCTTACTCATATGTATCGGCGATTTAGTGTTTATAGAGAAATTATAAAATATCTCTGCCGACGTCACAGTCAAAGCCGCAAGTCCGCCTAAAGCACCGATTGCAGCACCTACTTTTTTCTTATTCATAAAATCACACCTGCACTTAATTCAATATTATACAACTTTAATTTCAGCCAATATACTTTGATTTTGCAAGCCGCCGCCTATAAGCATTCCCCTGTTAATTCCGCAATCGGCGAAATCCCTGCCGTGGCTTAACTGCAAATAAGTATCGTCTATCATCCTGTTGTTTGTTACATCAATACCTATCCAAATACCGTTGTCATAGACCTCAGCCCAAGCATGAGTCTCCCCTATGCCCTTTTGTATTCCTGCAACATATCGTGCAGGTATGCCGAGTGCTCTTGAAACGGCAATAAAAATATGCGAATAGTCCTGACACACGCCGCAACCGAGCTTTAATGCCTCGTCTGCGGTTGTTTTTATGCTTGTAGCACCGCTTTTGTATTTGAATACCTTATGGATTTCCTTCATAATTCGCTGTGCCGTGTCAACGGGAGCTGTAACAAAATCCTGTGGTAAGCTTCCAAAAAACGCTTTAATCGTGTCCCCGACCTTTGTATATTCGGAGGGGTATTTATATATCCCGTTGAGCTTCTCGGACTGCCTTTTGGAAATATCCGTCTTTGCAAATCCGTGAACGTTAACTCCAAAATGACGGTGCGGAACGGTTATCCTGTCGGTTAAAACATTATTTCCGAAGCCGTCCTCGGTATATGTGCGATTATTTGACGGAGAAATATCAATGGTTATTTCTTTTATCTTCTGAAATTCATTGTCAAACGGAATACATCTCAACGAATAGCAATGCTTTAGCACATCCGAAGAAAAGCTTATATCCATTTTATAAGTAAATTCAAGCTCTGCCATATTCCACCTCAATACACAACCGTGGTTGTAAACAGCCTTGAAAGCTCATTAAGAATGATATTTTTATCCTCTTCAAACGAGTCTTTTTCAAGAATAATCGATATTAAGCGATCGGTAGCGTCAACATTACAATCAATACCCACCTTGTAAAGACGGTTTAACAAAATACTGAATTCCTTTTTTACAAGCTCGGGAGGATATGAAAAACGAGTGTATAAATCAAGCCTTTCCACGCTTCTTCCGAATTTCAAAATATTTCTTGAGGTCTCCGATTCAACGTAATCGTCTGCACTGCCCCAAAAAGCGAAAATATAATCAAAAACCTGCTGAAGCTTCAAGATAGGTGCATTACTGTACTTGTCCTTTTCGAGAGCATCAACCGCCATTTGAACATAAGACATAGTTTCGCTGCTCAACTCATTACGCATAATTACCGCATTGTCATACGCCGCAAGTAAATTGTGCATTACGGAATTCAGATCATTTTCATCAAACAGAAAATTACGGATAAACTCCTGCTTATATGAATATTTATTTGCTATTCCGAGCTTAGAGCAAAAGTCCTCATAGTATTTTTCATCCTTATCAATCATTCTGTCATAATACTCGGTAAAAATTTTCAGGGTTGTGTAAACTCTTTCAATATATCTTCCGAGCCAAAACAGATTATCGGTTGATTTTATCGAGATAATACCCATGTGTCCTTGAAGCCTCCTCCCTGTGAAGAATTAACGACGAGCGAATCGGCAGACTGCGAAAATCTTGTAAGTCCGCTTCTCCAAACCTTGATTTCCTCGCCGTACAAAACAAAAGCTCTTAAATCAGCTTTTCGGTCAACCTGCTTGTTGTCATCCGACAATACCTTTAAGTCTTGAAAATCAATTACCTCTTGTGCTATAAATCTCCGAGACTCTTTTTTTATCAGCTCTCTGAAACGCTCTAAATCGCTTGCAGACATCGTATTTCCGAAAGCCACACCGTATCCGCCCGACTCCGAAACATCCTTTATAACGAGATTTTCAAGGTTTTCAAGCACATATTTTCTGTCGTTTTCATAATAAGGAAGATATGTTTGTGCATTTGAAAGTATCGGGTCCTCATGAAGATAGTATTCAATCATTTTCGGAACGAAATAGTAAATGCCCTTGTCATCGGCAACACCGTTACCGGGTGCATTAACAACAGCCACATTTCCTGCCCTATAAGCATCAATTAAATGCGGAACACCCAACAAAGAATCGGGGTAAAATGTCATAGGATCGATATATTCATCAGATATTCTGCGATAAAGCGTACCGACCTTTTTCTTTTCTCCCGAATATTCGCTGTAATAGAGATAATTCCCCTCTACAAATAAATCCTGAGGCATAGCAAACACAGCACCTGTTTTTTCAGCTAAATATGAGTGTTCAAAAAACGCAGAATTATACCTGCCCGGAGTCAAAATTACATTTATTCCGTCGGTATTGACGTAATCAAATACCTCTTTGAGCAAATTACCGTATGAACGATTATCAAAAACGGAATTATTCTGAAATGTGTCGGGACTTGCTCTGCGACAAAGTTCCCTTGCAATCATAGGATAAGAAGCACCCGACGGAATACGCAAATTATCCTCTAAAACATACCATTTCATATCCTTGCCTTGAACAAGGTCAATTCCCGAAATATGATTATAAATATTTTTTGGTGGACTTATACCCTCGCACGCAGGAAGAAATCCAACCGAAGTGTAAACAAATTCTTCGGGAATAATCCCATCTCTGATAATAAACTTATTTGAATAAATATCTCTTAAAAAGCAATTGAGAGCCTCAACCCTTTGAATAAGTCCTTTTTCAAGAAAAGCGAACTCATTTTTAGGTATAATTCTCGGAATTGTATCAAACGGGAAAAGCCGTTCATTAAAACGGTTATTTTTGTAAATTCCGAATTTAACACCGTAACGAGCGAGCAATTCGTTTATGACTTCCTTGTGCTCGATAAGACCATACATTACAAGACCCCCTTATATATGATGATTATAACAATTTTTAAGTGAATTTACAACAAAAAAATCCGCCAAAAGCATTAAAACTTTGACAGATTTTATAAAATTTCAGCTTATAATGATTTATCCTTGAGATAAGAAGCGTCAACCGCACTTGTAACGGTAGCTTCAAAGCCGTTTTCCTGTAAAGCGCATACTCCCTCAATCGTTGTACCGCCGGGCGAGCAAACTCTATCGACAAGCTCCCACGGATGCTCATTGCTTTCAAGAATTTTTTTAGCGCTTCCCAAAACAACCTGCGCCGCAATTTCAAGTGCTTGTCCCTTTGCAAGTCCGTTTTTAACTCCTGCCCTTGCAAGCGAGTCAATAAACATATAGGCATACGCAGGAGAGCATCCCGCAATGGCACTGAAAATCGAAAATTTGTCCTCTTCGATTGAAACTACCTTACCGAAAGAAGAACACAGCTTTTCAACAAGAGCCTTCTGCTCGTCATTTACTAAATTATTGCAACAATACGCCGACATTGCCTCAAGTACGGTTGCGTTTATATTCGGCATAACTCTGGCAACAGGCACATTCGAGCCGAGTAAGCCGTTTATTTCTGCTACCGATTTTCCTGCGGCGATTGAAATTACAAAAGCACCTTTATCGTTTATGCTCTTCGAAATCGACGGAAGAAGTGAAGCAAATACATTAGGTTTAACCGCCAAAACAACGGTATCAACGCTGTTTATAAGTTCAAAAGTATCGGAAGAAGCGTTAACTCCCAATTCATTTTTTAACTTATTAACTTTCTCTTTGTTTATGTCACAAACATAAATATCGTTTGGTGCAAATTTTCCGCTTTTTACAGCACCGCCGACTATTGCGGACGCCATATTACCTGCGCCTATAAAACCTATTTTCATATCATTCACCGTCTTTTAATTCAGAAGTACAATGCGGACATCTTGTAGCCGAAATATCAATTTCAGATTTACAATAAGGACAAACCTTTGTTGTTGGAGCGACCTCAATTGGCTTCTCCTCTTTTTTGAGCTTATTAGAAATACTGTTTATTGATTTAACAAGGAGGAAAATGACAAATGCCATTATCAAGAAATTTATAACAGCACCGATAAAGGTACCGTAATTGAGCGTTGCTACACCTGCGGCATTTGCTTCTGCGGAAGTTGCATAATCTCCGCTTCCGAGAGCGATAAACCAATTATTGAAATCAATGCCGCCCGTTAAAAGACTGATAACCGGCATAAGAACATCATCAACCAAAGATTTAACAATTCCTTGAAAAGCACCGCCGATAATTACGCCGACTGCAAGGTCGAGAACATTGCCTCTCATTATAAATTCCCTGAATTCAGCAACAAAGCCATTCTTTTTGCTCATTTTCATCATCCTCAAAATTTTTCTTAAGTATAACACATACTTTTTTTAATTGTCAAACCCCGCTCAAATCAAATTTCGGAATAAAATCGGTCTGTGCCGAAGAACGCTCCTGCATAAAGCCGTTTTCAAATCCTAAGCGTTCAAACTCGGCAATAACCTTTTGATATTCTGCGGTTACAATTCGTCTGTTAAGCTCCTTATATTCGGTTTTTACGTAAGGCACATATTGGCTCATCAGACTTATATATGTATCAATAGGTAAATTGTCCTTAATCCAACGTAAAATCTTGATAGATTGGTCGGTGTTTTTAGGTAAAACAAGGTGTCGAATTATCAGCCCTTTTTGCATAATACCGTCTTTGATTACAGAGCTTTCTACTTGCCTTTGCATTTCAAGAACAGCTTTAGAAGCCTTTTCAAAATAGTTTTCGGCATTGGAATACTTTTTAGAAACATCACAGTCAAAATATTTCAAATCAGGCAAGTAAACATCAATAAGGCCGTCTAAAGAACGGATACTCTCAACATCATCATATCCGCCCGTATTATACACAACGGGAACAGACGGTTTGTACTCGCTTAAAACCTCTTTAATAAACGGAACGAAATGTGTGGGATTAACAAGATTGATTGTTTGAGCACCTTGATTTTCAAGATTTTTAATAATATCTGTAAATTCGGATTTTGAAACCTGTTTTCCGAAATTTTCGTGACTTATTTCAAAATTCTGACAAAAGACGCAACGAAGATTGCACCCCGAAAAGAAAATTGCACCCGAACCTTTTTCACCGCTAATTACAGGCTCTTCCCAAAGATGAAGCGAAGCACGTGCAAGAACAGCATTATATGGCATTTTACAAAATCCACGAGAAAACTCACCGATATTTCGCTCAACGTTGCATTTTCTCGGACAAGCATTGCAAATTGGCATTTCCCCACCTCACTTTTAAAAAATATTTTAGCATATCTGACCTAATATTACAAATATTATTTGACAAATCACGTTTGGTTTGGTAAAATATTATCCGTTGTGAATAAGGAAGCGTATCGAAGTGGTCATAACGGGCCTGACTCGAAATTTTTTGAGCGTTTGGCGGTATGCTCCCCTCAAATTCCCCGTAAGTACTGAGTTTTTGCTCGGTTCGAAAATTAAATACTTTGTTGTTCTTTCCGTCAGTTCTTGCGAAAAGTTTTTCAAAAGAAAACGGAATTACATACACGGAGAGTTGTCCGAGTGGTCGAAGGTGCAGCACTCGAAATGCTGTAAGTCGAAAGGCTTCTAGGGTTCGAATCCCTAACTCTCCGCCAAAAAGTCCAGTAACCAAGCGGTTTTCTGGACTTTTCTTTTTTGTCCGTTTTTGCAAAACCGCTTCAAAATCGCCGCAAGAACAGCCCGATTTTAGGAAAGAACTGCGCCTTTTTTGCCTTTTTAGACGTATTCGAACCGTCAAACTCGGTTCTTTTCGCCGTCATATAAACTTTCACTCCATTTACTGCCAAAACTCACCGTTTCGGGCAACACCATTCCGTTTACCATTGCACTTGCCGAGGACAGTTTTGACGAGTAGTCAAGATGAGCGTAAATGTTAGCGGTAGTGGAAAAGTCGCTGTGACCGAGCCATTCTTGAATTTGTTTCAGCGGTACTCCGTTTGCTAAAAGAAGAGAAGCGCAACTGTGTCGCAGGTCGTGAAAACGCATTCGTTTGCAACCGTGTTTTTGAATATATTGCGGAAATTGGCTTGTTAAATAGTTTGGGTTCATTAAGTTGCCCAGCTCGTCAACAAAAACATAGCCGTCATATTCGTAATTGTAACAGTTGCCGCAAACCTTTTTGTTGACTTCTTGCGCCGCCTTTACCTCTTTGAAATATTCGGCAAAGCTGCCTACTAGCGGAAGTGTACGCATACTCGACTTTGTTTTTGCAGAGTCCTGTGCGTACATTTTTGTTTTGCCGTCCATCTGCACCGAAGTGACCGTATGCTTAATGGTGATTGTGCCACGCTCAAAGTCGATGGCGTCCCATTTCAGCCCAACAACCTCGCCTCTGCGCAGTCCGTAGAAAGCGGCAACCAAAACCGGTAACTCAAATTTTGTACCTTTAACAACTTCAAATAGATGTTGCAATTCGTCCGCATCAAGGAATACAGGTTGATAGTCGTTCTTTTTCGGTCGGTCTACCTTTTCCGCTACATTCTGTGTTACAAGGTCGGTTTTAAGCGCATATTTCAGTGCCTGATGAATAACGGCGTGGTAGTGTATAACCGAATTTGCCTTTACGGTTTTCAACTTTTCGGAATAGAATTGCTGAATGTGCCTTGCCTCTAAGCCCTGTAATGTCACCGCTTTCTTGCGAAAATACGGCTCAATCACCGATTTTACCATTTGTTCGTAAGAGCCGAAGGTGGTCGCCTTTACACGCACCTTTACAATGTCCAGCCATTGCAATAAGTAGTCCGCAAACAGCATATCAGCGGCAAGCTCGCCCACTTCATTGGGCGGTTCAAACTCACCTCGAATTCGTAAAAGCTCGGCTTCCGCTTTGCGCTTGTTGCCCTTTTCGGACAAGCCCGTGGAAAAATATTTCACACGGCGCTTTCCGTTGTTGTCGTTGTAGCTTAATACTACATAATAATATCCTTTTTTAACTTGTAGGTGTCCTGATACCATAAATTCTAACTCCTTTCATTTTTACACAGGATTGACCTACACCGACAAGCTCATTATAGCCTGTCGGCATAGTTCTTTCCATTCTGCGAGAGTCACGCTGCGTACACTTCTGTACGAATCAGCGAGTGTCTCGGTTTCGTTCTCTCTGTTTTCTTAAAAGCTCCAAGCCTTTCAATATATCTTTTCGCATTTGCTCGTCGGTATAATTCGGCGGAAAATACTTTTTGAAGTCATCACGCTTGAATTTAATTTGCTCTTTTTGGTTAGGCTTTTCCTCCGACATAACGCCGTAAATAATTTGGCTGTCAAGACTGCCCTCTTGGGACAATTTCTTTAATCGAATACTTTGAGCGTGTGACGGCGTACAATCGTTTAGATTCATAGCGTCAAGCAAAATTCTTTGATCGTCCTTTGATAAATATGAAATTTCAACCGCCGGATTAAATGCGATTTTCCCGTTATCTACCATTGCAAGCAGTTCGGGGATTAAGTAGGTCAAGCGGATATATCTCAACACTTGGTTTTTACTGTCTCCGCTATCGGCGCCTATTTTTTCTACGGTGAGTAACTTCTCCCCAACTTGGGGAGAAGTAATACCTTGATGGTTCAGAGCGTCTCGTTTCATCTTAAATGCAAATGCCTTTTCGCTTGGCAAAACCGTTTCTCGTTGCAAATTGGCGTCCACCATTGCAATGACCGCTTCGTCGTCGGTCATATCACGGACAATCACCGGCATAGTTTTAAGCCCAAGTTCTTGATAAGCCGCAAGTCGTCTGTGCCCGGAGATAATCTCATATCCGCCGTTAATGGGTCTTGCCACAGCCGGAGTAATTGCCCCGACTTTTTTAATACTTTCAATCATTCGCTTCATCTCCTCGTCGTTTTGCACCTTAAACGGGTGGTTTTTGAATGAGTGCAACTCACAAAGCGGAATGTTTTGCACTCGTTCAAGCTTGGCGTCGTCACGCTGTTCCTGCGTTGTAAACAGGTCATCAAGCTTTGTTAAAGTGAAATCTGTATTTCTTTTTGTCATCGTTCATAACCTCTCTTTCGTTGTTTATTAAGTGGGTAATATTGGTTTCGCATATTTTCCTCAATGCGAATATTCCCTTTGATTTTTGGGTTGTCCTCTATAATTCTTGCCGCCGTTTTCTTATCCTTTCGCAGTTTGGCAAGTGCCTGCGTACAGTCGTCACGCTTTGCAATAAGCGCAACCTTTTCTGTCGGGTCGTGGCAAGAAGCAATATCTCGGTAGAGCATTTTGCGATAATCCGATATTATCTTCATTTCCGCCTCGGTTTTATTTATAAACGCCTTGGTTGATGAAATATCGGTCAATCGGTTGTCGAAAATCAGCTGTACCTGCCGGGTATAGCGGTCAAGAAAACGGCAGGCCTCACGCATTTCCGGCGACAGTGGCTTGTGCTTTTTGCTTTTCGGAAACACGCCAAGCAGATACAAATACTTAAAATATAGTGCTTTAAGCCCTGTGATTTTCTTTGCGGTTTTTAAATTGCCTTTCACCGAATATGCTTTTTGTATCGTTATGCCATAGTCTTTTTTGTCGGTAAATTCATTGTATAAGCGGTACGCCTCTTGCCAATGATTTTGGCTTGTATCTCTCATACGGTCATAAATATTTTCTCGGTCATAGCCCTCGCCTAAGCGATACAATCGGGTCGTTTTCTTGCTGTTCACCGAGCGAATGGTGGAGTACTTATGATACGGATTTAAGTCGATTTTATAACCCAGTCGCCTCATAATATAAGTAAAAGTTTTTGGGTTTGTGCTCATCGTAAGTGCTTTATCTATCGCCTCACGCATTAAATTGTATCGGGTAGGCTCGCCGTTTTTCTCGGCGAAGTACAGCTTGCGTGGCGTTTTACCTTTCGGGTTTTCAATAACCGTCAGACCGTTTTCACGGCACAGTTCATCGGAAATATTGCGTAGTTTCCAATAAGCGCCCTCGTTGCAATTAAACTTTTTGCCGTTCCACATATTCACTGAATTGATGACCAAATGGTTGTGATATGTGCTGGTGTTAAAGTGGGTGGCGACAAGCACTTGGTACTCGTCGCCCCACATTCTTTTTGCAAGTTCAACACCTAATTTGTGAGCGAGCACAGGCGTAACCTCGCCTGTCTTAAAGCTTTGGTAGGCGTGGTAAGCAACATTTCCGGTAGTCTTATCAAAGTGCTCCTGCACGGCGTTCATCTCGGCAAAAGCGGTTTCGGCAGAGCAATTTACGCCTGTTACATACATTGCTTTTTTCTCGCCGACTACGGTCTTTTGCTCGTCACTTGCGTAGTGAAGTGCCTTGTAAATGTCGCTGTAAATCGTTTTGTCCGGGTTTGCTGCATAGCTTAAAACACGGCTTACGCTGTCAGTAATCGCCCAAATTTTTGTTACTGCCACGGTTTTTCACTCACACTTTCCGGCTCGTCAACCGAGTGATAAGCATTCAAAAATTTGCTTATAACATAATCAAATCCCTCGCTTATTCTGTCGTCAGGCAGCGACTTAAAATTATCACGAAGTGAGGTTAGACCTCGGTAAGCTTCGTAAAATTCTTGTGGCAAGCTCGCTTGAACTTGCTTGCCGAGGCCTAATTTTCTAAGATAAGCGGAAAGCGAAAGTCCGCATTTTTTTGCGGCGTTTTCCATTTTTCTTTTCTCTGTTTCGGTTACACGAATATTGATTGCGGTGGTTCTTTGTCTCATAAAAATTCATTCCTTTCTGTTAAAAATCGGGGTTACAGGGGCGGCAAGCCCATTTCGGCATTTGCCGCCGGTTTTGTGGGTCTTTTAAGGCTCTACAAAACCTATGCTCGTTACCTTTATGGATTGGCATTACCTGTATAGCCCTTTCTCAAAAATGACGATAATGACGGTTGTGACGACTTTTTCTCATACAGTAGATTTATTGTCATCGCCGTCATTGCCGTCACGCTTTTTTAAGTAAATCAATCGGCTTGTGCCGGTGCGCTTTGTCTTGTACTCAATGCCTTGTGGCATAAAAACTTCCGCCGAAAATCTGGCAAGCATTTTCGTCACAACATTGGGCGTGACTTCGGTTTCATTCATTTGTGTAACGAGTTCCGTCGCCGTACCTTGCCACTCTTTTACATCGGATACAAAGTCAACCAGCCGGAAAACAAACTTTGGAATTTCTTCTCGGCGAATGTCCTCCATATCTTTTCGTTCCACAAACTCCCACAAGTGTGTGCGGTTGTCAAACTTTAAGGTCAATTCTTGATACTCAATGTCACGACCGGTTGCAAGCAGCGTTCCGCTTTCATCGGAGCGACTGCGCTTCAAAACAAAATTTGTGTCTGCCGCACCTGTGATACCTGTTGAGCCGGACACCTCGTTAAATGGGTCGGTGGCATCTTTCAGTTTTCTCACGTGATGAACAACCACAACGGCAATGCCGTATTTGTCCGAAATATTTTTAAGTGCCGACACATCGTCATAGTCGCCTGCATACATTCCGCTTTTTCCACCGGTACTTTTTGAATCACGCACCTTTTGGAAGGTGTCTATTATCACAAGTTTTGTTTGCGGAAAGTCAGTTAGATACTGTTCAATCTGTTGTTCCAAACCGTTACCGATTTGAAAGCTCGTTGTGGCAATGCGTAACTCGGCCGGCGCTTCGTCCGTAATCTTATACAAGCGACTTTGTATGCGTGCATAAGTGTCTTCCAAGCACAGATAGAGCACATCGCTCTTGTGGGTTTCAAATTCCCACACAGGCTGACCGCTCGCAACTTGAATACCGAGCCACAGCATAAGCCAGCTTTTGCCGATTTTGCTTGAACCGGACAGCACGCTTAACCCTTGTGGTATCAAGCCATCAACCACAAACAAGGTTTTGTTCATCGGCGTGGAGAGCAGCGTGTCTGCATCAATTGTTTTCAGCTTTTCAACTTGCATTTTTCACACCCTCCTCCATAACATAGTTGATAACATTGACCTTCGGAATTTTGTAAGAATTTCCGATCTTAACGCCGGAAATATATCCGTCGCTGATTAGGTCATACGCCAAGTGTCGGCTTACACCCAGCATTTCTTGAAGTTGAGCCACCGTAACAATGTCCGGATAATTCGGAAACATCATCTTGTAAAGCTCTTTTAATTCTGTTTTTCTCATCTTTATTAACCTCCTTTGTGAGAAAATAAGCTGCACGGTTTGTACAGCTATGTACTTAGCAACAGAAAAAAAGGAGGCCTCTTTCCGTTGCCTTTTGCCGTTTTATCCGAATGTTGTTTTTGTATTCCTGCCCCTGCCAAGCGGCGTTGCCCTGCTCGTATCATCGCAAAGTCATATCCTATTCGGACGGTCATTCAATTTTAGATAATTTGGTTTATTGCAAACCTTATTTGCGAATTTATTATATCGACGTGTTGACACAAAGGCAATACTTTTGTATAATGTTCTTTGGAGTTATGTTAATTGTCTAAATTCTTTACATATCCGATTTTCTAAAACAAAGGTGAGAAAATGAAAAAAGATTATTCCGAATATACACCCACAAAAAACGAAATATACAACCTAAGTCGCTCCGACAGATATAATGTCAGATTGGCATATTTCAACAACTACGCTCGTTTCAGTAAAGATGACAAGCAAATTCATATTGCCGTCGATTACGGCAAAGAATATTCTTCTATGAACCCGCTCATTGAAGAGTATACAGGAGAAAAACTCGATGAAGAAAGCTATGTCGTTGATAAGAATTTACCCGAATACATAGAGGAAAACAAAAAGCAAAAGGAAGCGTTTGCAAGCAAATTTCAAATAGATTTTGAGGAAGCAGAATACAGAGAAGACCAATACCTTTGGGGTAAAAAGTTGCCAAAGTTGCCTTTTAATAATGTTTTGAGCGGTGCAAAAATTGATTTGAAATACGGCGAGGGAATTTTGGATTTTATATATGCGGATTTCAAGTCGGCAATTAAAGAGCAGTTAAAAACAATAGAATTGGAAAATCTGCTGCGTGAGTTTGCAGAACAAGAAGGCATAAAAAAAGCCCCGATTCATAAAGATGAACCGGAGAAAATTTACAGCAGATTACAAGAGAGAATCGAAGAATATTACCAATATGCCGAAACAATAAGCAACATTGAAGACATTGCCTATGCCTCGCTGTATTCCGCTATCTGCCCTCCAATTTTCAAAAAAGGAAGCGATAAAAAGGGACAAACAATTTGGTACGGCAATTATCTTTTAAGGCTCCAACAGGAATATCTTGAGATGATTGAGTTTTGTTTTGACGAAGATTATTACCCCGAAGCATTGGCAAATAGACTGCCATCGGAAAGGTTCTACATTTACCGTTCGCTTAAAGAGTTGTCCCCGTTTTTAGAGAGGACGGAAGAAGTGGCGTTTTCAAACACTATGAGCGGAAAAGAAATCCCGTACGGTATGGACAGCGAAGAACTTAAAGCAAGATTTCATTTAAGTCTTGTACCAAACGAAGCACACAAGGCACTTGCCGAAAAATTCGGAACGACTCCCGAAAAGGTTGTGACTTTAATAAATATGCCTCATTTCATCAGTCGTCAATATGTGTTCGGTTCAGTCGCCGAAATTCTTGAAATTGAATTCACCAAAATGCTCGAACACAATGTTCGTTTCAGAAAGTGCAAGCGTTGCGGCAAGTATTTCATTATGAAAGGCAACTACGACACCAACTACTGCGACCGTATTGCTGAGGGCGAAACTCGCAACTGTCAGGACTTAGCGGCACAGGAAAACTACAAAAAGAAAATGGCGGACAATGTCGCCATTCCGCTGTATCAGAAATATTATAAACGCTACGCCGCCCGTGTCCGTGTTAGACAAATTAAAGAGCCGGATTTCAAGAAGTGGAAGTATCGGGCAATGACTAAACGTGACGAATGCACCGACGGCAAAATCACACTTGCAGAGTTTGAAACTTGGCTTGAAGGAAGTTTCCCGAATAGGAAAAAGAAAGATGATATATAAGCACAAGAGGAGCGTTAACCACGCTCCTCTTGTTTTACAAGTGCAATAGTTGCATTTTGGAATATTCTAAATTTTCATTTGTTGCGGGGATATTGCTTATAATATTTTCCCTCTAATTCACTACCATTCGCCTTTTTATTGAAACCGCCCCATTGCTTAAAGAAAAATGGAATATTATTCTTTTCGGCTAAGTCTCTTAATTCAACAACCCATTTTTCATCCATAGGTCTACTTTTAGCTCCAGATTCACCACCGACAATTAACCAATCAATGCCTGAAAGATTAATATTGGCAATTGATTCTAATAATGGTTCTGCTGAAATGAATTTCACCTTAGCACCTGTCTGTTTTAGATCTTCACAGCGGGTTATTGCATCTTTGTTTTCAACCGACACACCCATCCAAATATTATTTGTCCAGTTGATTCTTGGTGACAACTCTAAGAGGCGTTTCGAGCGTTTGGTGAGAACTTGAAATGTGTGCCAACTTGCTTTGTTCATTGTCTGAAATATTGCGAGTATATCTTCATCGGGTATATCATCATGAAACAGATCAGACATTGAATCAACAAAAATTCTACGAGGTTTTACCCACTTTAATGGTTTTTGAAACAAATCTCTATGAACTGTAACTTCAAATCCATTTGCATATCTTGTATTTCCCATTGCCTGCAGTCTTTTAGCAAATGATGCTGCATAGCAATGTTTACATCCTTCAGAATACTTTGTACAGCCTGTAGTGGGATTCCAAGTTTCCTCTGTCCATTCTATTTTTGTTGGCATATTATACTCCTTTTGCCACCGAGAATGTTACAGTCCCATCTCGACGAAATGCGGCTCCGTACTTACTCTTTAGGGCATTTTTTATTTCATTTTTATAGCCGTCACTTGGAAAAATTGGATGTTCATCTAAGTCGGCATATATTGTTGCGAGATAAAGAGGATTATTATTCTTGTACTTGTCGTAAATATATTTGGCAATATCATTCACAAAATAACAATCCTCATCTGTTGGCGAATCGAAAAATCCTTCTCCGGTCAGATTAAATTGTAGCTGCATTTCATCTCCGTGGGTGTTTTTCAAAGATGATTTATCCCCAAATGTTTTCCAAGCAACTCGCTTGAACAATTTGATGCCTTCAATATTTGAGCAGCAATGAATAAGATTATAAACCAAACCATTTGTTCGAGTAAAGAATGGAAAAGATGCAATATACTTGCGTTGAGGGCTACCTGTGCGTCTTTTATTGATTATTGCAATAATAGCATCGTTTAACTGATGCTTGTCTTTTCCCATTTTTATGATTGTCGCAATATCCTCTTGATATGTTTCAGTGTATCTTACGATTACATCTTTTTTCTTGGCTTGTGATGCACCACGAGAAGTATCAGACACCATATGGTTTATTATGACTTCACCCCAAGTGTTTAAGAATGGGGTCACTGCATCCCAATCAATTGATGCTTTATATGGATCATACAATAGCAATGTATTAAATTGCCTTTTGTACGAATCCAAGTCGAGCCCTCTAAGAAATGAATTGCAATCTTCGCTTCTATATACAACTTGGATGCTTGTAAGATTTGCTTTTTCGATTACCGTTTTCAGATATTCAATGCGTCGCTCAGAAATATCATTAAATATCAAGATGGCACTCTTTCCCGGATAATTTGTGACAATATCATTCAACTTTTTTGCGACACGCAAAGCTGTGCCATCAATTTGATTTCCGTTTTCGTCTCGGTAAACACCGCTATTACTCATACAGTCGATATAGATTATACCTTTTGAACCTTCCCGACCGTCCTTGCCATTATAGCCGAGTATTTTGCGCGCCCATTCATCAACATATCTTTCAATAAGTTCAAATTTCTTTATGGTGTGTGGTTTAGCTTCTGTAATAATTTCTGTATTCATTTGTTTTGACACATAATTCACCTCCGATTTCTTTTATTCAAAAGTACCATCCGTATCAAAAATATGGTCGAACTCATCACTGTTTTGCGCCTTAAGCACCTTATCTCTAATAGCACCTTTTGCAAGGTCAAGTCTCTTAAAACGTTTTTTGCCTGCTGAATTTTTCCCTTGACGGATTATTTGTATGCGCCCGATACGAATTTCTTCTGATGCATACTTAGCAAATCCCTTAGCTTTTGCAAGATTATCTTTAAAGTCAGGATTATGCGGTTCCAAAATATCAATTACATAGCCGAGTATAGAATCTTTGCGGACAATAATAAAATCAGGATATGCCGGTTTAACTTCATTTTCTATCTCATATGGAATGCAAAGTGACCAAGAACCTCTTGAAGGATTTCTTATCCAACATACAAAGTCATCAGATTTCATTTCTTCTTCCAAGACGCCTTGTTCCCACCCGTTAAGTTTGATTCTTGCAAGTCCATTTTCGTCGGCAAACAAATGATTATCATATTCTTCACCATCTTCTTCCAATCGCACGCTAATGGTTTCAGGCAACGAGAAGTTGTGCTTACTTACAGTGTCGGAATCCGAAACAATACTATCGTATTGCTTTTTGCAGCGGTCATCTTTGGAAACCACATACTTACGATAGCTGTCATTTAGTTCGTGAAATTTCTTCTCTGCATAAGAATTGAGTGCTGAAACACAATCATCATCTGCGGCGAACAAAATACAATCCACCTTATATTGTGATGGATTTTCCAAATCAACATATTCTCGACCGTATTTATATGGAAAACCATATGCGCCAAGTCGGGCATCGGCTGCACGAAGCTGTCTATCCAAATCACTATCCGAGGCAGTAAACAGATTGTGAGCAAAGCCGTTATCCAAGGACTCGCCAAAAACATCAAAAATGCGAACTGATAATTTGAATGACAACACATTTTTTGCAAGTTTATCATATTCGCCGCTTTTATGAAGTCCTTCAATATAGCTGTGCATCATTGTAATAACTTCAGAATCCATTTCATCCTTTGCATTTGGGCAAATATTGTATTGTGTAAGCAATGTTGTAAGGTTTAGCAATGATTTGAGATAATTATTAATTCTAACATTTCGCACAGTATATGTTAAATAGCCTTGGTCATTAATAAACTTAGTAATACCTTCACGATCAATATTTACTGAATTGTCAATTTGTTTGCCATTCACCGTCCGTTCATCTAAATTTACAGATGATTGAGATTGATGTGTAGCAGGAGTTGTAGTAGGTTGCTGTAGATGATTATCCAATACTCTATCCGGTCTTGATTCCGTTATATCTTTCAATAAAGAATCTTCAGATATTGTAGGCGGGTCAAGTGTCGGAAATGTAAAAATATTAAGTTGGTCAGGATTTTCTTCGCTATTTCTTTTTTGTCTGGAAGTCGTATGTACAGTCCAAGGTACATAAACTTGATTTTCTAGTGACTCGCCGTCAATGACGGTCGGTATATCTCCTCCTTCAGTACTTTGCAGTTCATCGATTACTTGTTTAACGGTATCGACATTAAAATATGGCAAATATAAACGAACATCGTTAAGAGAATCATCTACCATAATGTGACACTGAAGCGGTGTACGCACCATTCTGCCGAGAAGCTGTGCAATATAGGTAGCATCTTCTGCGTGTCGGAAAGACATCATTGTTTCGGCTCTTGGGCAATCCCAACCGGTAGAAAGATTTTCCTTAAACAAAACAACCTTAATTCGTCTGTCATCCGTAATATCAGCAGGATCAATGTGCGGAACATTTAGTCCATTAATTTTCAGTGTACCTGTAGAGCCAAAAGTATGGACTACCTCATTTTCACTGAATTTTGCATTGAGACGTTCCTCGATTTTAGAAATCACATCATCCAAATTTGTATCTGAAACAGCCTTGCCACTACCCGCTAACACCTGAATAACGAAAACAGGATTTACATTTGCATAGTGCTGTTCATAAGTATATTGATACCAATGCTCACATTTGTTTTTCCATTCATCTGTTGCGGCTTGCAAAACAGCCATATCGTTATGTTTTTCAGGATCATCAGGATATGTAATAACAATTCTATCTTTCAACAAACCTGACGCACGCACTTCATTAGCTGAAATAACACATTTCTGAAGCGTTGAATTTGTATCTCCAACCAAAGCATTAAACCTTGCTGATGTTGCGCTTATTCCAATAACTAATGGCATTGAAGGTAATTTTAAATCAGAGCTACCCTTCAAAAATCGTTGCATAATGGATGTTGCTTTACCGGCTTCACGCCCCTGCATACCACGGTGTGCTTCATCTATAATAAAGTACAAGCGATCAGACTTTTCCTGCACAGTATTTGAAAGTGTTTCCCAAATTGTATATTGGCGTGTATCAGAATGATGAACAAGATTAGCCGCCTTACCAAGTTTTTGCGTGTTCAAAAAGTAAATATGTCCATCATCTAACATTTCTTGATCAAAAGAAGAATCATCAATTGTTACACACTGTCCAAAGCGGATTTTATCCGCTTTGAGATCAATTTTCTGCTTGGATTGCTCGTTCAAAGCTGGGGAATCTGAGAGCCATACAAAGATGGCTTCAGGCTGTTCGGCATACTGATCAGTACCGTAATACACATCTTCAATAAAAGAGGCCATAATAATTGTCTTTCCTGCACCGGTAGGTGCTTGCAAAGAAATTACCTGCGGAGTATGCGTTCTACGATAACTTCCCAACGCCTCTGCTGTTTTCATACGAAGTTCTGCTGTAGCTCTTTTTTGAAAGGGAAATAACTCGACTTTCATTTTTTGTCCCTCCCTGTGTTTATTCTAAAATTATCTAAATAGTCTCGGTATAGCTGATATGTATGTTCAACTTTAAGAGATTTTGCCATTGTACAATATCCGGCTTCGTAATCTGTGACAATGAATACCGTTTGAACTTCCGGATGTTCCGAAAGCATAACTTCCAAATTTCCAAATGCACTTTCTTCTGTCAGTACGGCAAAATGATTGTCCGGCAAGAATACAATACCTGGGATTTCACCTTCGATAACCGGACATTTACCTACAGCGCCGGATTTCATCCAAAGTGTTGGAAGCATCTCTTTAAATTGTCTGCCGAGAGCAACCGCATTTTTATCAAGGAAACCAAGTTTGAAGAATGCGGCATTTGCTTTAAATCCATCAGCCATAGAAATATCACTACCTAAATAATTGCCTTTAAGTGGCTCGCCATTTATATCGTGTCCTTCAATGGAACAAACAGTGCGAGGCCAAGTAACATAATGTGCTATACCGAGTTTTTCCCATTCTTCATCACCGGGATGATATCCTTGTTCGGTAAGTGCTTTTGCTTCATCAACTGAAACTTCGTTATTGGTGACCATAATACAACGACGATGTCCACCATCTTCTGCATTTAGAAGATTTACTGCGTGAAGTGTAGTACCAGAACCAGCAAAAAAGTCGACAATTAAAGCGTTAGGCTTTTTTGAAATTACAAAATTCAAAGTATCCTTAACAGCATACAGAGATTTTGGAAATGTAAATCTTTTTGCATTAAAAAGATTCAAAAGCAAAGTCGAACCATAGTCGCCTGCAGCATGCGATGGTTGGTTCCATACTGTAAGTGGTACAATTGATTTAAAGGATCTACCTGTAATGATTGTACCATCCTCATCTTTACCTAAAATTTCTAGTTCGCCGTTTTTCATTGCGGTCATCATACCTTCTGATAAGTAAGATACCGTTCTTGTACGTTGTCCGTTTGACCACGCTCCAAATTTAACCAAGCCCTGTTTGAACTTTTTCATAAGTGTATTCTGTGAAAGTGTCCAACGCGCCTCTTCTCCATTAGCCTTCATTGGCCATACAATAAAATAGTCATCTGGGCAATTAACCATCG
Source organism: Candidatus Fimenecus sp. (assembly GCA_052298855.1). Classification (GTDB taxonomy): domain Bacteria; phylum Bacillota; class Clostridia; order Oscillospirales; family Acutalibacteraceae; genus Fimenecus. The sequence goes on from DAVZXP010000009.1 coordinate 23,670, forward strand.
CTCTATCTTGTTTTGCATCTAGAGAATCCCCTGCTTTTATAAATTTACCGTCATTTATGCTAAAGAACAACGGATAAAATAGATTCGGACGGGAATTTCTTGAACTATTACTTCCACTTCTAAGTAAACTTGCCCATCTGACTTTTAAATCCTCTTTTGCAGGATGAATCATATCAGTGTTATTAGGATATACGCAAGCATCTCCTATAAAAATATAATAAATGTATTCTTCAGCTCTACTAAAAATATTTTTTCTTGCTGAGCCAGATGGATTAATAACGCTACTTATCATCTGTATTCTTGCTTCCGGAAACATTTCCTCAAGCAAACACCCTAAATGCAGATACTCTTTCTCATCAATGGTAACGATAAGAACAGAATCATTTGGATTAAGTAGCTTTTTTGCAATCTTCAGGCGCTTCTGCATCATAGAAAGCCACTTACTATGTCGATAAGTATCCGAGCTATCAACATAGTCGTTGTTATATTTCCAGTCTTTTGCACCGGTGTTATATGGTGGATCAATATAGACGCAATCAACCTTACCAGCATAGAGGTATTCCAATAGTTGAAGAGCATGATAATTATCAGCTTCAATAAGCGTGTGCCAAAGATCACTGTCTGGAGCATTGCATACACTATCCAATGGCTTTAAATACGGATAAATCGGTTCGCCAAATTCTGCTACGCACACCAACTCAACTACAGGAACATTAATAACTTTTGAATCTTCTCTGTGTAGACAAGAAGCTACACCGTCTGTTACAGATAACACCTTATAAATATCGTTGACTTTTCCGTTTTGCTTTGCCACGGTCACCCCAGCCTTTACGGGAATATCATAAAGTGGTGTACATTCAGGCAAATGTTCCTCGAACACCAATCCAAATTTCTTTTGCTTCGACATTTTGTCCACTTCACGCTGTATGCGTTCCCGTAATTCTTTATCTTGTATTTGACTGATTAAATCATTAATCGCAGCCATTATATTTCCTCCAAATTTAAACTTTTTACAAAACAATACATCTCACAAATTCACATTCTTTGTGCTTATTCTTTGTTTTCCGTATTTTTCCGTTCTTTTGGTATAATATTAGCCATTGAATTTAACAAAGTATTATATGCCTGCTGAGATGCTGCTTGCTCTTGCCATTTGTCGACCATGCCCTGGGGAATATATGGATTTTGTATTGTTTCCCAGGTGATTTCTTTTTTATACCCGATATTCTTTGCAATTTCTTCCAAAAGTTTATACATCAGATTTTTTCTTTTATTAGCCATTAAATCTGATTGCTCTGTCGAAGAATATGCTTCATAAAGTTCTTTCCAGGCCGCACGTACAGCTTTATCTTTTGCGAAAACGACATCAATAAGATTAAGAGCGTGAACGCTATCAACTGTCCAGCCATATATTCGTGAAGTCATAAGCACCTTAAAAATGTGCATTTTATCTTTTCTTATTTCTGCTCTGTCCTGTAAATATTGTCCAATTATTACAGCGACTATTGGAATTATTATAATAGCTAATAAATTCAATACATCCTTCGTTTCCATTTTATCCTCCTGTTTTTAACTTTTCTTCTATATTTTTCTTTTCAGAAGTGCCAATTTGGCACTTTGGAACTCTATAATGACACTTTGGAATTTTACAATTTTTCCGTATTAAAGTCTGTAAATCCCTCATAGTAATAACTTTGGTCTATGCCGCTTATATAGACCTCACGGCTGTTAATTTTGTCAGAAAGTGCACCTTTTAATAACACTTTGATTTCCACATCTTTAATCGGACTGCGTTGCATAGCAAACAGATAATCTTCCTTATCCACCTTACTCCAATCCACAACCTTGCCGATTTCATTTTTCAATATATGGTCATGCCAAATGCGGGTGCTTCTGCCGTTGCCTTCACGAAATGGGTGGGCAATGTTCATTTCAACATACTTTTCCACTATCTCGTCAATGTTTGACTGTGGCATTTTATCGATATTCCCAAGTGCTTCCTGCAAGTACATAACCGAAGTAAAGCGAAAATTACCTTTTGCAATATTGACCGTGCGAATTTCTCCGGCAAAGTCATAAATATCTTCAAGCAAATACTTGTGTATTATTTGGAAAGTTTCGAATTTACCTGCCAGAAAGGAATCAAGCAGTTTGCAATCAAATAATTCCGAAGCCCTTTTCTTGCTGACTCGTTCTTCTGCACGGGCAAGGTCGGCGGAGCTGGTAAGCCCTAATTTATTCTCAAGTATCATTTTGTTCAGTTTTGTGCAATATATTTTTTATTCACGCCTCTACCGACTGCGACAATCAAATTTTCATCGCACATTTGCTTTGCAACGGTGTAAGCTCTTGTTCTTTTAACGCCGAGCAATTCCATAATTTCGGCTTCTGTTATCTGCCCATTTTTAGAAATAAAATCAAGAATTTGTTCCTTTTGCGGTGTTAAATAAGTCTCGACCGCCAACGGCTCAGCAACGCTCATATTCGGCAAAATCATTTTGAATGTGTTATGTGTTACCTCAATACGAGGTTGAACGGAACAATTTTCATACAATTTGTAAATTCTTCGTATGCCGGTTCCGTAGGCTTCAATAAGCTTCAAGCGGTGAAATACTTCGGCAAGATTTTTGTTTCTCGGTTGAGAAATACCGCTACGAATATCATCAGCCGTTAAACCGGGAAGCAGTCCGCCGATAGATACAAATTCCATCTGCTTATCGTTGATGTTGATGATAATACTTCCGCTGTAACTGTAATCACGGTGAACAACCGAATTGAGCAACGCCTCACGCAAAGCAGCTTCGGGGTAATCGGATTTATCTATGCGTTCAAGGCCTTTGAAAACAGAAGATGTGCGATTGCTAAGCATAATATATCGAAAGGCTTCATCAATTTGCTTAAATATCGAGCCTTTGAATTCTCGATTATCCTTAAAAGTAGTGTTTTCGTCATCGCCGAACACGGCAACTTTGATTGAATGCTGACATTGGTCTGACATAAGCAGTGCCAAATTGGTAAACAATCCGTCGTTTTTATGAATCATACCGAGAGCCAAGTATTTTTCTTCCGAAAAATCAACGCCATAACTCTCAAACGCAGCAGCGGCAGAAGTGAAAGTCAATTCTTGTTCAATGGAACGCATTGATTCAAAATCGTCGCCGTCACTGTCCTTAATCATTTGGCGGATTTGTTCACTTGACGCCTGCACGCTTGAAGTGCCTTGTCTGACATAAACACCGTTTGGCTTCAATCCTTTTGAGCGCAAGTAATACGGTTTATTCGTACCCTCACTGATTGTAATGCGAACGACCTTGTTTTCCTGAATAGTGTATTTCACGAACATTGTAACATCGGGAAGAATAGCATCACGAATTCCGTTAGTAATACGAGTATATTCGTCATCAACATTGTTCAAGCCGACAGCGTTTCCGTCATTATCAATACCGATATACAAAACGCCGCCGTCTGTGTTTGCAAATGCAATAACCTCTTTATATATTTCTTCGGTGAATCCGGATTTGAATTCAATATTTTCCGTTTCAAAATTCATATCGGTGTTCCTCCAAATAAATTATAGTTCTACAATTATAATTATACCCATTTTTATCCCTTTGTCAATGGATGAAGTGAAAATTCAGTGAATATTCACTTTCGTTTGGCGAATAAATAACGAAGGCATAATAAAATACACTTCAAAGTATCATTTTATAGTTCCCAAAGTATCAAATTGATACTTTGGGATAGCTATAAAAACAAAAAACAGTGCCGACAATGAATTTACATTCAAAGTTAGCGCTGATTTTTTCGTTAGGTTTATTCGTTATATTCGTTTATTTAAATCAAACGAATAGCGGACGATTACTTTCACATATAGACGACTTCGTTATTTACAATTTCTGTTGCTCTGCTACGGATATTGTTCATTTTCTGTACCCACAACAACATATCATCTGCTTTTAATTCTTCGGTTACATTTTCTTTCTCGGCAAGTTCTTTTACCAGCCGGAGAAAAAGTTGTTGCGCTTGCTGCTCAATATCGGCAAGATAACTGTTCAATTTACCGCTTGTGAGCAAATTGTAATAAAGCACTTTATGATGTTGTTTCAAATATCGTTTATGCCTCGTTGCCCAAATGCCGATGTTGCCTGTTTCTTTTTCAGCCGGTAAAGCTAAGTTTGGCAACAGATAATCGCCTTGCTTGGTATATGTACCGCCGAATTGTTCAAATAATGTTTCAGTCATAGTAAAAACCTCCTTTGATACTCAAATTGTATCAAAAGAGGTTTTCTATTGCGAATGTGCGATTGATAAATTTGTAAATTTTATGCTCGTGCCAAAAATTACAACGAACATCCGGCAGCCGTGCCATTTTTTGAGACGGACAATGTGTTTTTCGTTATATTATAGTTATTTATCGTTATATTCGTTTGATTTGCGTTTGTACAACGAACGAATAGTGAAAATTCACTTTTTATTGTCCAATCCGTTTACCGTTAGCCAAACAGGAAATTGTTGCAATGTTCCGATATGCCACTTTGATTTTCGGGTAATGGTACGAAAATATTTTGAGCATAGGAATTCTATCAAATAGACTTTCGGTATATGGTTTGTGTTGTTCCTTTTAAATGATTTAATGTACCCTTTATTGCACCAATTATTGACCGTTGTTTTGCCGTAACCGATAATCTTTGAAACCTCCGTTGCGGTCATCACATCGGGATATTGCGCAAGCATTTCAGTATAATATTGCCTCAAATTTTTGAGAGCACTTTCCGGAATTTTTGTTTCCAATTTTATGGAATAATTACCTCTATACCATCCTGCCGGGGCGGAATAGCATTCGGGAAACACCTTTCGGTTTTCAAGATATTTGATAACATCTTTCTTTTTGATTTTATAACATCGTGTTTTCTTGCCGTTGTATTCGCACGGTATCTTGCCGCTTCTAAGCAAATACAGCGCCGTGGATTTACTGATGTGACAGATTTTATATAGTTGGTCTTTGGTAATAATTTCGGGAACAGAATCCCAGTTGATTGCGGTTTCGTTCATAGCAATACACCTCTTAAAATATTTTGTCGGTGTAGGCGTACCTGTGTATTGCCATTTCTTATTATTTTGCCTCTGTTCTTTCCTGAGTTCTTGCAAAAACGCCTCAGTTCTTGCAAAAAACGCAAAAATCAGCATTTATTCGAACTCTCCCGTATTTTCGGGAGTTTGGGTGATATGTGCCGAAAAGCCTTTAATATCAAGGTTTTTCGAGCGAATATAAAACTGCCAAAAGCAACCGACAAAAGCCTTCAAACCTATACTTGCCCATAAAACTCGAAATCAGTTTGACGGCAACGTCACATGGGTTCGAATCCCATCCTCTCCGCCACTAAGTCCACTGTGATTTATTACGGTGGACTTTTTTTATGCCACAAAATGCTCAATAATAAGAACTTTCGACTATTTCGGTACATAGTAAGTCCCGAGGCAAAGGCTTCGCGTTCGGATACGGGCTCATTTCAAGCGTGGTGTCGCAGTATTTTTCGAGCTTTGCTTTCTGTTTCTCCGATAGACATTCAATCAGTTCCGCCTTGTTGCGGGATTGCAGGTGTTGAAGTTCTTTGTAGTGCGGATTGTTGTCGACCGGTGTGTCCTGCGGGCCCCTTTCGCCGTTCCGTAGTTCTTCGATAATGCTTTTCATTTCATCGCCTGCTTGTACTATTCATCGGCACTTTGTCTTTTCGACAGCAAAAAAACGAATTTTTTCACTTACCTCTTGCAAAACGGAAAGAAGTATGATATAATATGACCAAAAGAACCGTAATGGTCATATTTCAGGGAGGTTCAATCTTGGCTTTTACCGAATACGAAACAGAACAGCTCCGCAAGGCGTTGCTGAAGGAAACGAGACATTGTGCTGTCACGCTGGGGATGAAGAAAACTTCTGTGGATCAGCTGACGAAGGCGGTCGGCATTTCGAAGGGCTCGTTCTATAAATTCTACGAATCCAAGGAAATGCTTTTTTTCGCGGTTCTGGAGGGTATCCATTCCGAGCTTTACGAGGTGGCTGACCGAGCTTTGAACGAAAATATCGGTTTGCCTCAATCGGAACGTGCGGCAAAGGCGGTTCTGGCCGTCTGTCGGCGGCTGACCGATACCGGAGACATGGTTTTCATTGAAAACGATGCGAAGCTGCTTTTGCAGAGACTGCCGGAGGATGTCAAAAACGTTCATTACCACGACGGCGAGACGCACATCCGTCAACTTTTGGAGAAGCATGACCTTATGCCCAAGTTTGGTGTGTCTTTGGCTGCTGCGACGGTGAGGGGACTGATTCTGACCGTCTCCCATAAGGAGCAGATCGGAGAGTTGTACCCGCAGGTGCTGGAAACGCTGGTGCATGGCGCTTGCAGGGAGTTATTTGAATAAGCGGAAGGCCGCAGAGATGCGGCTTTTCAAAGATATGTGAGTTAGTCGTGTCTAACCGCGCGGCTGTGCACACCAATTAGATAAATCTAACGCCAAAAGGAATGATAGCGATGCAGGAACACAAGAATTTTTGGGACAAAAATGCCGGACGTTACGACCGCTTTATGCGAAAGGATCGGGCGGCATATGAAAAAATGTATGAGCTGATCCGACCGATCGTGAAAGCTAAGACGGTGCTGGAGCTTGCTACCGGCACGGGATTGATTGCAAAACACATCGTAAACGCGGCGGCACACATCGAGGCGACGGACGCCTCTGCGGAGATGATCGCCGAGGCAAAGCGGGATAAACGCTCTGCGAAACTGCACTTTTCGGTGCAGGATATGTTCTGTCTTCCCTATGCGGACGGATCCTACGATGCGGTGATCGTGTCAAACGCCCTGCACATTGTGCCGCAGCCGGAGAAAGCTTTGTGGGAAATCAGGCGCGTGCTGAAGGACGACGGCGTGCTGATTGCGCCGACCTTTACCCACGCAGGAAACTCATTTTCCGGCAGGGTCAAAGCCTTTTTCATGAAGCTCGCAGGCTTTCCCCTTCACAGCAAGTGGACAAGCGAGGAATATCTGACTTTTCTGCGGCAGAACGGCTGGACAGTGCGGAAAAGCGTTGTTCTGAAAGCGTCATTTCCGTTAACTTATACCGAATGTGTGAAATCGGAGGTGTGATATGTCATTTTTTGAAAACACCCGCAACCCCGTGGGGATTGGCGGAAAAATCATGGTTGCCCTGATGAATCTCGGTCACAGCCCCGTGGCGCGGTGGGGACTTCGCTTTTTGGAGCTTACTCCAGATGCCGAGGTGCTTGACTGCGGCTGTGGCGGCGGGGCGAATATGAAAAGACTTCTGAAAAAATGCCCACAGGGTGTTGTAAAAGGGATTGACTATTCCCCTGTCAGCGTTGAGAAATCAAAAAGGGTCAACAAAGCCGCCGTTGCGAGGGGACGCTGTGATGTGCTGTGCGCGAGCGTGGCGGAGCTGCCGTTTGAATCGGAGCAGTTCGATCTGGTCACGGCTTTTGAAACCGTCTACTTCTGGCCTGATCTGCCGCAGTGCTTTTGCGAGGTCGGACGGGTGCTGAAGACCGGCGGAACCCTTCTCATCTGCAACGAGAGCAACGGCGACACGGACAGGGACGAGAAATGGACGGAAATCATCGGCGGCATGACCATCCATAAAGACACAGAGCTGAAAGCGTATCTGGAGCAGGCGGGCTTTCACGATGTTCAGATACACAAAAAGAAAAGTTGGCTATGCGTCACGGCGCGGAAACGGTGAAATTACTGCTGTATGCCACGATTTTCAAGGAGGGATGCAAACAGATGAAAGACAGCGAATTGCAAATTGACCGCAGCTGCCATGTGCTGTATTCAAAGCCTTGCAAGAAAGAGATACAGGCGAAAATCGCCCTGCACTATCCTGCGGCAGAGCGGGAGGCGACATGGGAAAAGGTACAGCGGCAGTACATAGACTTTCTCTCCGACTGGTGCACCGATCTGGGCGGCAAAAAGAACTTTCACAACGGTGTAGGCGGCACCTATGACTGCATCGCCATCATGAGCTACTACACAGTCTGCAAAGCCGTCACATCGTTCCGCGAGATCGAAGAGATGGAGGAAAATCTGATTCTTCCGACTTTCCGCAAGCTGAGGTTTGTTAACTGCAACAAGCCGTTCTGGAGGAAGCTGATGTACAAGGCGTTTGTGCGGGCGAAATGTGGCTGTGACAAATGGCACGATTACGAGATGTCGGTTGCGCCTTATGAAACCGACAAGCCTATTTATTATGAATTTACATCGTGTCCGGCGGCGGAGTTTGCCGTCAGGCACGGTCTTACGGATATTATGCCAGCCCTGTGCAATGTGGACTATGCGTCCATGGAGCTGCTCCATGCAAGGCTTGTACGGACGAGCACCTGCGTGGACGGCTGCCGATGCGACTATACTATCTGCGGCGACAAAGACCCGTATCTGAAGGAGCATCCCGAATATCGTGACGAGGCGGGCTTCAGAAAGAACAAATAAAAGCACAACGCAAAGGCGGTGAAGCAAATGGAAACCTTTCTCGGAATATTGATCCCCTTTCTCGGGACGACGCTCGGCTCGGCGTGCGTGTTCTTCATGAAAAGATCCCTCGGCGATTTGGTACAGCGTGCGCTTGCAGGCTTTGCCGCCGGAGTGATGGTGGCAGCGTCGATCTGGAGTCTGCTGATCCCCGCCATCGAGCAGTCGGAGGGCATGGGAAAGCTGTCGTTCCTTCCTGCCTTTATCGGCTTTTGGGTCGGCGTGCTGTTTTTGCTCCTGCTCGACCGTCTGATTCCTCACCTTCATATCGGAAGCGATAAGGCGGAGGGGCCGAAAAGCAAGCTCGGGCGCACCACGATGATGGTGCTTGCGGTGACCTTACATAACATTCCGGAGGGAATGGCGGTCGGCGTGATGTATGCGGGCTTTCTTGCGGGAAACTCACAGATCACGGCGGCAAGCGCGCTTGTCCTGTCCCTTGGCATTGCCATTCAGAATTTTCCCGAGGGAGCAATCATCTCCATGCCGCTCAAGGCTGAGGGCGAGAGTAAAAGCAAGGCGTTTCTCGGCGGCGTTCTTTCCGGCGTGGTCGAGCCTGTCGGCGCAGTGTTGACGCTTCTTGCGGCGCAGCTGGTGATCCCGGCGCTGCCGTATTTTCTGAGCTTTGCCGCGGGTGCCATGCTCTATGTGGTGGTGGAGGAGCTGATTCCCGAAATGTCGCAAGGGCGGCACTCCAACATCGGCACGATTTTCTTTGCCGCTGGCTTTAGCGTCATGATGACGCTGGATGTGGCTTTGGGATAAGGAGGTTAATGATGATTTTACAGGTGATTTTGGAGAGCATAGGACTTGGCGTTCTGCTCATTCTGGTTTGCGCCATCGGTACCCGCAAGGGCGCAGGTGGCATGGTGCATCTTTACAGCCCCGAAGTTCAGGACAGGTGCGTAAAGTTGTGACTCACAACACACGAAAAAATTAAGCGGAACGCTTTGCTTTTTAAAGCGGTATGTGTTCCCGGTTATGTTGCCTATGTGCTGGTGTGCGTCTATGCACTCAACGGTGCGCGGGGCTTTCTTGCAGGCTTCTGGCAGTTGCTCGTCATCTTGTCCGTTATGAATCTCATTGACCGCTTTTTGATCGATGGTTACTGGGTGGGGCATACGAACGCATGGACGATCCCCGGATCAGAGTATCTGAAACCGTACATTACCGCTAAGGACAAGGCGAAAAAGTGGCTGTTCGGCACGGTGGGCATGGCGGTCATTTCGGCAGCACTGGCGGCGATTATGTCGGTATTTATTCACTGAAGGAGATACCTATGAAATACAAAATCGAGAAAAACACGGTGCAGGAGACGTTGATTATTCCGCTGTTTGCCCGGAAGGTGTGTTCGGAGCTGTATCCGAACATCTATCGGGATGAGACGGCGGTTCGCCTGATTGACGAGATCGACTACGATTTTTCAGAGGCGGAGAAAAAATCCCGCAGTCTGATGCAGCGATTCGGCTCGCTTGAGGTTGCCATGCGGCAGAATGACCTTTCCTTTGAGGTGCGGGATTACCTGAAAGACCACCCTAACGCGGCGGTGGTCAATCTGGGCTGCGGACTTGACGGCACCGGCAGAGCCTGCGACAACGGCAGATGCAAAATTTACAATCTGGACTTTCCCGATGTCATAGCCGTTCGCAACGAGCTTTTGCCCGCCGGGGAGCGTGAGAAAAATATCCCATGTGACCTGAATGATACGGCGTGGTTTTCCAAAATCGACGCATCGGGCGGCGCGATTTTCTTTGCCTCCGGCGTGTTCTATTATTTTCTGACCGAGCAGGTCAAGGCACTGGTGCAGTCGATGGCAAACGCTTTCCCCGGCGGCGTACTGGTGTTTGATGCTGCGAATCGGACGGCGGTAAAGATGATTGCAAAAACATGGCTCAAAAGCGCGAAAATCCGGGACGTGGGAGCGTACTTCGCGGTTTCCGACGCACAGAAGGAGCTTCCCCCGTGGGACAGCCGTCTACAGGTCACCAGTCGCGGCTATATGCTGGGTTATAACGATCTTCGCGACCCGTCCGTCAGCGGCTTTTTCCGTTTCCTTGCCAAGGTCGGAGACGGAATGATAAAAATGCAGATCGTTAAGATCGGATTCGGAGGCAAGCAATGAAAATGAGCAAAGAAAAACGAGCGCTTATTGCGGGCATGATTGGGTGCTCGCTCTATGTGATCGGCGACTTTTTGTTTGCGGCGACCGGGAAAACCCAAAGCACGGAATCCATCGGACTGATGGTCAAAGTCGCCTATCTTGATATGGCGACCTGGCGCATGGTGGTCAGCATCATCTGCGGTGTTCTCGGAACGGCACTCTATTACATCGGTTTTCACCAGATGTGGAAGCTTTTGAAGCAACGCCTCACCCAACCGAAGCAGCAGAAATGGGTCAAGCTGTTTCAGATCGCCTATCTCACCGGCACGGTCTGCTGGGGCTATGTCCATGCTATGTTTACGAACATGGCACTGATCTTCAATTTTACCTTTGAGAAATACGGCGATATGCAGGCTGCGGCTGAAATCGCCAACAAGGTGTTTTACTGCAACACCGCGCCGCTGCTGGCATCGTATATTCTCTGCGATGTGCTGCTTTCCGTCGTAATGATCGTTATGATCTGGAAAAAGATGCTCCCTCTGAAAAACACAGCACAGCGGATACTCGCATCTTTTTGCAACCCCATCGTTTTTACGGGAATCGTGGGAAATCTCTTCACGCTGCTGCCGTGGCCGCTGGATCAGATCGATCACGGCACGGAATCCGCCGGACACCTGCTGGTTTTGGTATTGGGGTTGGTTTTGCTGCGAGAAATGGCGAAATGCGGAGAATGTAAGGAGACAGTGCAATGAAATACATAGGTATGCCCATTGGAATGTGGGTACTGTTTGCAGGCTCATTCCAAAAGCAGCTGACGGTGGTGTTCGGTTGTGATATGGACACGGCAAAAGTGATTACGAAAAAAGCAAAGCCGAAATACAGGGAGATCATCTCCGAGCTGCCCGAATTTGAAAAAGGCGACCGCTTCAAGATAAACATCGTCAACTGTGCAATGATCGGCGCGTTTATTCTCTCCATGCCGGAGCGTCCGGATGTGGAGCGGCTGACGGAGTATTACGCAAAATCCATGATGACAAAGCCGATGAAATGGTTCTGCCGCAAGAGCGGAAAGAGCAAATTCTCCGACATGGATATTGCCGGAATGAAAGCTACTGCCGCGCTGAGAGCCGCCGACCGTAACCCATATTCGTGGAATATGGAATTTTATGAATATCCGGACGGCAGCGGCTACGAAGGGCGATTCACCAAGTGCGGCATCTGTGTGCTGATGAAAAAGCTGGGGCTATATGATTTAACCCCCGCGCTGTGCCGTCTGGACTATACCATGAGTGAAGCCGGCGGCGTGACGGATTTTGTGCGGCAGTACACCCTTGCCTCCGGCGGGCCGTACTGCGACTGCGGATACAGGAAAAAATAGGAAAGGATGATTTTTGATGATTCAGACAACAGTGAAAATCTCCGGCATGGCATGCTCCATGTGCGAGGCGCACATCAACGATACGATTCGCCGCACATTTTCAGTGGAAAAGGTGTCTTCCTCCCATACGAAGAGAGAAACCGTTATCCTCTCGCGTGAGCCGCTTGACGAAGCCGCCCTGCGCGCAGCCATTGACGCCACCGGATACACGGCGGGAGAAATCCGTGCTGCTCCGTATGAAAAGAAAGGGCTGTTCTCATTTCTGAAAAAGTAAATCATGCACTTTGAATCGCCGCTCCGGCGGCTTTTCAAATGCCGCTCGGTTAGCTTCGGCTAACTAAAAACACAATCAAGGAGGAACCGTTTTGAAAAAACAATCCAATCTGTCCCGCCTGCTGGATTACGCGGGGACATACCGAATCCTAAGCTATCTTTCGTGGGTGCTTGCCGCCGCCGGCGCACTGCTGGCGCTGGTGCCGTTTTGGTACATCTGGCGCATCCTGCGGGAGGTCATCGAGGTTGCGCCGAACTATGAAAACGCCGTCCATGTGACGCACTATGGCTGGATGGCGGTGGCGTTTGCCTTTGCCGCCGTGCTTACCTACATCGCGGGGCTGATGTGCTCGCATCTTGCGGCGTTCCGCATCGCCACCAATCTGCGCCTTGCCATGACGAAGCATATTGCCACGCTTCCGCTTGGGGAAATCGAACAGTTCGGCAGCGGCAAGCTGCGCCGCACGATTTCGGAAACGACCGGCGCAACGGAAACCTATCTTGCCCATCAGCTTCCCGACAAAGCCAGGGCTGTGGCGACCATTGCGGGACTTCTGACGCTTCTTCTGGCATTCGACTGGCGGCTGGGGCTTTTAAGCCTTGTGCCGGTGGCGCTTGCCTTTGCCGTGATGACAAGCATGACCGGTAAGGGAATGCAGGAGAAGATGACACAGTATCAGAACGCGCTTGCGGATATGTCGGGGGAAGCGGTGGAGTACGTGCGGGGGATTCCCGTCGTCAAGACCTTCGGTCAGACGGTGTTTTCCTTCAAAAAGTTCAAGGGCGCCATCGACAACTACGAGCGTTGGGTCATCGCATATACCTGCCAGATGCGCTGGCCGATGATCTTCTATACGCTGGCGGTCAACAGCGTGTTTGTGTTTCTGATCGCAGGCGGCTTTCTGTTCTTCCGCGGCGGTGCGGACGGCGGCATGCTGCTGAACCTGCTCTTTTACATCATCGTCACGCCGGTCATCTCGCTGACGCTCACCAAGCTGATGTTCATGAGCGAAAACGGCATGATCGTGCAGGACGCCATCACCCGCATTGACCGTGTTCTGCAAAGCCCCTCACTTTCTCAACCGAGCGCACCGAAGCATCCTAAGGACAATTCGGTCAAATTGGAAGATGTAACCTTCAGCTATGACGGCACAAAAAATGCCGTGGAGAATATTTCCCTTTCCATCGGCGCGGGACAGACGGTGGCGTTTGTCGGACCATCCGGCGGCGGAAAATCCACGCTGGCGGCGCTCATTGCCCGCTTCTTTGATCCGCAGAGCGGCAGTATTTCCGTCGGAGGTGTCAATGTGAAGAACATTGACAAAAACGAGCTGATGAACACGGTTTCCTTCGTGTTTCAGAACAGCCATCTTGTCAAAGGCACCATTCTGGACAATGTGCGTATGGGCAAGCCGGACGCCGCTGATGAGGAGGTGCTGGCGGCACTCCATGCGGCGCAGTGTACGGACATCATCGAAAAATTCCCGGACGGCGTGCATACGGTCATCGGCTCGCAGGGCATCTACCTCTCCGGCGGCGAAGCACAGCGGCTTGCCATTGCCCGCGCCATGCTCAAAAACGCGCCGGTGCTGATTCTTGATGAAGCGACCGCCTTTGCCGACCCCGACAACGAAACAAAGGTGCAGGCTGCCTTCAACGAGCTTGCAAAGGGGCGCACCGTCATCATGATCGCCCATCGGCTGTCTACGATTGTGAATGCCGACCGCATTTTTGTGCTGAATGAGGGACATCTTTCGGAAAGCGGCAGCTTTGTGGAGCTGTCCGGAAAAAAAGACAGTCTGTTCGGGACGATGTGGCAGGACTATCAGCAGTCCGTCCGGTGGAAAGTGGAAAAGGAGGTCTGAGCGATGATCAAATATTTACAGAGACGCTATGCGCTTTCCCGCAAGGGAGCCATTGACAACATCAAAGGGATTCTGTGCTGTGCCATGCAAAATATCTCCTTCATGCTGCCGGTGGGGCTTTTGTATCGGCTGGTGAGCGATATGATGAGTGGCACGCTGACGACAGGGAGAATTCCGTTTTATGTGATCGGCTGTGTCGCGGCGGCACTGTTCATTGTTGTCTGCACACGGCTGGAATACGACAACACCTATCTTGTCACCTATGTCGAGTCGGGTGTGCGCCGGGTGGGGCTTGCCGAGAAGCTGAGAAAGATTCCGCTGTCCTTTTTCGGAAAGAAAGACCTTGCCGACCTGACCACTTCCATCATGAACGACTGCGCCGTGCTGGAGCAGAGCCAATCCCATTTTGTCGCACCGCTGTACGGTGCGATCCTCTCCACCACGGTCATCGCCGTGTCGATGCTGTTTTTCAACTGGCGCATGGCGCTTGCCGCCGTCTGGCCGCTGCCCGTGGCATTTGCCATCGTCTTGCTTGCCTCCGACGTGCAGAAAAAGCTCTCCCGCAAAGCAACGGCGGCAAAGGTCGCCTGCGAGGACGGCATTCAGGAGTGCATGGAAGCGATGCCCGATCTGCGCGCCAACAATGCCGAGGAGAGATACCTTTCGGGACTGGAAAAGAAAATCCGTGCCGTAGAAAGCCGCCTCGTCCGGAGCGAGCTGGGAACGGCTGTCTTTGTGGTTTCCGCGGGACTTGTCCTGCGGCTGGGTATTGCCACCACCGCACTTGCGGGCGCGGCTCTGCTGGTGAAGGGAGAGCTGGATGTTCTGACCTTCTTTATGTTCCTTTTGGTGGTATCCCGCCTGTATGACCCGCTGGAGGGTACTCTGCAGAACCTTGCCGCCATCATCGGCACCAACAGCAACATCGAGCGCATGAATGAGATTCTGGACTGCCCCGTGCAGACCGGAAGCGAACAGCTCACCAATCGGAATTGTGACATTGTGTTCGACCATGTGTGTTTTTCTTATCAGAGCGGCGAAACGGTGCTTCGGGATGGCTCCTTTATGGCAAAGCAGGGAGAGGTCACAGCGCTGGTCGGACCCTCCGGCGGAGGTAAAACTACCGTTTCCCGCCTGGCGGCGCGGTTCTGGGACATTGACCGGGGCAGGATCACCGTTGGCGGCATGGATATCTCCGGAATCGATCCGGAAAAGCTGATGAGCCTCTATTCCATCGTGTTCCAGGATGTCACGCTGTTTGACAATACGATTTTGGAGAATATCCGCATCGGCCGCAAGGACGCGACGGACGAAGAGGTAATCGCGGCGGCAAAGCTCGCCAATGTGGACAGGTTTGCCGAAAAACTCCCCGACGGCTGGAACGCCAACATCGGTGAGAACGGCTGTGAGCTTTCCGGCGGCGAACGGCAGCGTATCTCCATTGCCCGTGCGTTTCTGAAGGACGCGCCCATCATTCTGCTGGACGAAGCCACCGCCAGCCTGGATGTGGAGAACGAAACAGCCATTCAGGAGGCACTCTCCCGCCTCATCAAAAACAAAACCGTCCTCATCATCGCCCACCGGATGCGTACCGTTTCGGGCGCAGACAGGATCGTAGTGCTGAGTGACGGCGCGGTAGCCGAGCAGGGCTCTCCCGCAGAGCTGCTGCAAGCGGGCGGCATCTTCGCTCATATGGTCCGTATTCAGACCGAGAGCCGGAGCTGGACGCTCGGAAAATCATAAAACCGTTGCTCACGTTTGTGAGGTGTGACATGATTATAAAATTGCCCGAGAGTTTTTCGCTCTCGGGCAGTTTTGTTATTTGTGCTTTTTCTCATGCCGCAGAAGTGTATCTATCACATCGTACCACCGTCCTGACCGAGACTGGTCCGTAATCCTTTGTGCCTTGCCGCCGCCTTTTTGCTTGAATAGTGCCGTTCCGCCATGGCTTCCTCTACACGGAAACTGCCATCGGGGATGTCTTTCCTATTGCTTTTATCGTCCGCCACATGATATTTGTTGCAGATGGCTTCGCTCAGTTCTCCACGGCTTGCGTAGCGGATTAGGTGTCGAGTGCGCTCGGTTATTACTTAGTAATGACCGGGTATTTTTTATTTTTTGGAGGTACATAATGAGTTCAAATTTTCTCGATTCGTACAAACATCTTGAAAAACTTTGTAATGAAATCTTTAATGATATACACGGTGTGACTTCTTATATTGACGAAATGACTCATATTAATGAAATGAAGAATAATCCTCGAGGCTCTACATTGGTTAAAGGTTGGGATGATGACCTAAAACAGCTAAAGCACTACCGTCAGATTAGAAATAAAATAGTACACGAGCCGGATTGCACCGAGCAGAATATGTGTAAGTCCGGTGATACCGAATGGCATGATGAATTTTATTCACGCATAATGAAGCAAACAGATCCTCTTTCTTTATATCGTAAAGCTACAAATACAGTCGTTGACTCAAAGAGGAATATCCCTCAAAAATCAGCCGATCGCTCTGGTCAACAGCATAATTATTATCAAGAACGCAAGACAAAGAAAACGCCAATAAGCTTGATTTTATTTATTATATTTGCAATTATTATTTTCTTCCTTCTTGATATGCGTTACGGAATTATCAAATAAAGCCAAGCGGGAATTTTAACTATAATACACGACAACAAAGACGGTTGCGTTTGCAACCGTCTTTCATTTTGCTTTTATATCACTTTAATTTCGTCGCCTGCTTTAACTTTTCCTCCTGTAAGGACTACTCCGAAAATTCCCTCTTTTGGCATAATACACTGTCCTACAAGTTCTTTTATAGCACAGCCGTCGTGACATTCTTTGCCGATTTGAGTTACTTCTATAATCGCACTGTCTCCGATTTTCAGTTTTGTTCCGACGGGTAAGGTATAAAGAACAATTCCCTCTGTTGTAATATTTTCCGCAAACATACCGTGGCAAAGTCCGTATGTACGCATACCCTTTGCTTTTTCTATACTCTCCTTTGCAAGCAGACTTACCTGCCTATGCCACTTGCCTGCATGAGCATCATTTTCAAATCCGAAATTCTCAATCAAAATCCCCTCTTCGATTGTTTTTTTCGGAGTCTTTTTTTGCTCACTTATATTGATTGCAACTACTTTAGCCATAGTTAACCTCCTGTTTTATTTAATCCGTGGGCAATGCTTTTGTTTTCAAAATTATGTCCTGACGGTTTTTTTAAAATTATACTTTCCATCTCGTTTACAAGTTCATTTTCATCATCAATATACGGTAAAATGTCATAAGCTGTATCGTAACCAAGACAAGGCTTTATTTTTCCGTCACAAAGTAATCGCACACGGGTACACTCATTACAAAACTTGTGTGTTACGGAATTTATAAGTCCTATTCGCCCATTAAAACCGTCTGCCGAATAATACTTTGCCGTGCCCTCATTTCCTATATATTTAAGGAACGGAAATTGCTCAAGTATTTCGTCACCTGTTACAAGCAATTTTTCGTTTTCTCCCTCGTCTGAAAATGGCATAAGTTCTATAAACCGTACATCAATTTTACGCTCTTTGGCAAGGTTTATAAGTTCTCCTGCCCCGTCGCTGTTTACACCTTTCATAAGCACGGCATTTATTTTAATCGGCTCAAGTCCAACCTTTTCAGCCTCATCAATGCCCTCCAATACCTTTTCGAGCACATCAGCACCTGTAAGATGACGATATGTACTTCCATCTGTACTGTCAAGACTTATATTTACGCTGTCGAGTCCTGCCGATTTCAGTTCTCTTGCATATTTTTTAAGGTACACACCGTTTGTTGTAAGCGATATTTTTTCAATTTCGGAAATTGTGCGAATAAGACTTATAATTTCGGTAATATCCGACCTTACAAGCGGTTCACCGCCTGTAATTCTTACCTTTTTAATTCCGCATTTTGAGAACACTTTTACAATTTTAAAATACTGATTGGGCGAAAGCTCTTCAGCCTTTTTTGTGCAGTCCTCTTTACCGCAATAAACACAATTTAAATTACAGCGTTGAGTTACGGAAACTCTCAAATATGTAATATCTCTGCCAAAACTATCTTTCACGGTGATAATCACTCTTTCCGCCTGTTTTTTCAAGCAGTTTTATTTCTTCAATAATCATTTCACGGTCAATCGCTTTACACATATCATATATTGTAAGCGCAGTAACCGAAGCACCTGTCAACGCCTCCATTTCGATACCTGTTTTATATGTGCATTTTGCGTTGACATAAATTCCAAGCTCTGTATCACTCTCTTTTTCAAAATCGACGGTTATTTTATCTATCGGAATATTATGACAAAGCGGAATCAACTCGCTTGTCTTTTTCGCCCCCATAATTCCTCCGATTCTTGCAGTTGCCAATCCGTCACCTTTTTTAAGATTTGCCTCTAAAAGTGCTGTGAGCGTTTCGCTTTTCATTTTTATTCTTGCATAAGCTGTTGCGGTGCGAACGGTAACATTCTTATCGCCGACATCTACCATAACTGCTTTGCCGTTCTCATCAATGTGGGTGAGCATTATACATATCCTCCCATTTCAGAAAGTCTTTTTCTAAATTCTTCGCTGTTAAGAACATCAATAAATGCCTTAACCATTGGATTATTAACATAATCCTTTTGAATTAAAAACTCATAAGTTTCATTGCAAATAGGAATAAAATCAAGATCATACATCTTTGCGGCTGAATATATGCCAAGTCCCGCATCGGCATTTCCCGACGCTACCAATGCTGCTACTGCCGTATGCGTAAACTCTTCGTTAGTATAGCCTTTAATCTCATTCGGAGTCAAACCATTTTCCGAAAGCAAGTGATCACATAAAATGCGTGTTCCGGAACCACGCTGACGGTTAACATAGCGTATATCTTTAATATCTTTAAACTCTTTTATATTAAGCGGATTACCCTTTTGAACCATAAGGCCTTGAATTCTGCCTACTCCTTTTACAGTCACAGCGTTATTTTTCGGAACATATTTTTCCACATAAGATTTATTGTAAATGCCCGTCTTTGTATCAAGCAAATGAATACCGCCAAGGTGAGCCAGTCCGTCACGCACAGCATATATAGCGCCCATACTGCCGACATGAGTTGAGCAAACTCTAAAAGGTGCACCTTTTTTTGAAAGGAAATCGGCAACTTCGTCAATAAGAGGATCGTGACTTCCAGTTACTATCAGCGTATTTTCAATCTCATTAAGCGGTTTATTTAAACGGATTTCAATCTTCTCCCCCGCTTCAACTCCTTCACAGTTTTGAGGAACAATAAAAACTCCGTCTGCTTTTGTAAAGCTCGTAACTACTCCTGCACCTCTTGCAAGTGGTGATGCTGTAATCTTACCACCGATTTTACCGAGTGACACACGGACATACTCGCTGTATTTCAGAGAAGAAACAATTTTCTTTGATAGTACCGCTTTTACTGTTTCTCTCGGAAACTCAGGCTTGCCATAATACATCGCAATAATTTCGCTGACTATTTCATCCATAACAACTATTGCTGAAACAGGATATCCCGGCAGTCCGATTACAGGCTTTTTATGTACTTCACCGAGAATTGCAGGCTTACCCGGTTTAATGGCAATTCCGTGAACTAACACAGTACCGAGTGAAGCGATAATCTCGCTTGTATAATCATCACGACCTGCGGAAGAACCTGCGCTGACGAGTACGATATCGCACTCGTTCAAGGCTTTTTCAAGCATACATTTAATTTTTTCTTTTTGATCGGGAACAATCGGATAAATTTTTGCTTCGGCATTCATTCCTTCTAACATACCCTTAAAAACAGTCGAATTAAATTCTATAATATCGCCTATTTTCGGGTTATCTGTCGGTGGCACAATTTCATCGCCTGTCGGTATTATGCCTACAAGCGGTTTTTTTAGCACTTCAATTTTTGTTACACCGCCCGCAAGCAATGCCCCGCAAAGAGACGGGGTAAGAGTTGTTCCCGACGGAGCAATCATATTGCTCATACATATATCTTCGCCGACTTGACGAACATTTTGCCACGGCACAACGGAAGAAATAATATCATAATTACCGTTTCCGCTATCAATTAAATCTTCAACCATAATGACAGCGTCGGAATTTTCGGGTAAAGGATCACCTGTATCAACCACCGTATAGTCTGACGGTGTCAAAGTAACAGGAGTACGCTCGCTTGCATTAAAAGTAATTTCCGATTTCACCGCAACCCCGTCCATTGCCGAAGCGTTATAATGTGGAGAACAAATATGCGCATAAACAGCGTCTTTAATCACTCTGCCACAAGCGTCACATACTGATATTGTTTCGTATTTCGGTGTAAACACAACTGATTTTAAATGTTCACGATATTTATTTTTAGCCTCATCAAGAGGAATATTGTTCAAATAATTATATTTCATAACTCATATACATCCACATTTGTTTCTTTAAATAATCCCTCGGTATTTCGTGGGATTACAATAAACCCCTCAGCCTCAGACAGAACTGAAACTAACCCTGATTTCGTGTGAACAGGAACGATTTTATTGTTTTCGTCATATCTAATACACAAGAATTCCTCTCTGCCATGATTTGACGGAATATTAACGGAAAGCGAACCGTTTCTTTTAGGTTTATCAATGGGCATTTCCATAATATTTCTCAAATATTCCGTAACTATAAGACGAAACACAAAATATGCCGCTAACGGATGTCCCGGTAATCCAAAAACAGGTTTTTCGTCAACGATACCGAATATAGTCGGCTTACCGGGCTTCATAGCTATTCCGTGAAAATATACTTTTCCGAGTGTATTTATAATATCAACGGTCATATCTCTTGTGCCTGCCGATGAACCGCCCGAAATAAGCACTGCATCGGCTTTATTCAAACACTTTTTAACAGCATTCTCTATTTCTTTTCTATCATCTTTTACTACACCATATTCATAAACATCAAAACCGTAAGTTGTAGCGAGAGACGATAAAAGATAGGTGTTTATATCTCTTATTTGACCGGATTGTGGCTCGTTTGAAATTTCATCACCTGTTGAAATAATAGCAATTACAGGCTTCTTGAAAACAGGGATTTCATATATTCCGAGAGCAGAAAACACCCCTATTTGCTTTGGCGTAATTACAGTACCTTTTTTCAAAACGGTTTCACCTATTGAAATATCATCGCCTGTTTTTGTAACATTTTCAAAAGGCGCAACGGATTTATAAACAAGGCACAAATCATCTTCGCTATCTGTATATTCAACCATAACCGAAGCATCAGCACCTTTCGGCAACATACCGCCTGTTGAAATCTTTGCACATTGACCGCTTTTAAGAGTGAAATTCGCATTTTCACCCATAAGTATTTCACCGACTATTTCAAGTTGAACGGGACTACTGCCCCCTGCTCCGAATGTGTCCGAGGCGTAAACAGCGTAACCGTCAACGGTTGTTCGGTCAAACGGAGGTATATTTTCATTTGAAATTATATCCGTCGAAAGCGTTCTCCCGAGTGCACAATCAATCTTCACTTTTTCCGTGTCGGGAATTATGTGTGTGGTTTTATCCTTTATAATTCGCACCGCTTCTTCCCTTGTTAAAACATTAAGCATTAAATCCTCCACCCTGCAATAAAACTTTTCGCCCACTCGGTTTTTGGGCTTGTAAGCACCTCTTTCGGGTCACCGTCAGCCTCAATTTTACCGTCATTTAGAATTATCAATCTATCAGCAATATTTACAGCCAATGCAGGAGAGTGTGTACTGATTAAAACCGAACACCCCTGCTCTTTTTGATAATCTTTAACCGCTTTTATAACCAATTCGGCACCTTTAGCGTCGCACGCACTTGTAGGTTCGTCAAGTAAAAGCAATTTGCAATCCCTTACAAGTAATCTGCATAAAGCCAATCGCTGTAATTCTCCGCCTGAAAGCGAAGTTGCTTTTTTGTCTCTCAAATGAGAAAGTTCAAGTGTTTCAAGCAATTCTTCCGCTTTATTTTTATCAGCACCGCCAACAGTAATGTTTTTTATTAAATCGCCACGAAAAGCATAGCATTTTTGCGGAAGATACAAAACTTCTTTCGATAACTCGATTTTCCCTTCCGTAGCCTTGTTAATACTCGCAAGTATGCTCAAAAGCGTAGTTTTTCCGCTACCGTTAGCACCTGCAAAAGCAACAATTTCGCCATCATTGATTGAAAGTTCCGATATATCGAGAACCGTTCGTTCACCATAAGATTTTTTCAAATTATTTATCTTAATCATCAGACGGCTCCTTTACTATAAACGAAGCGATTGCATTTACGGTAAATGCAATCATTAAAAGTATTATTCCAAGTGCAAGTGCAAAAGAGAATTTGCCTTTGTTGGTTTCAAGCATAATCGCCGTGGTCATTACCCTCGTTTTCCATTGAATATTACCGCCTACAATACTTACAGCTCCCACTTCTGCAATTGAACGACCAAAAGCATTTAATATAACTGAAAGCAAAGATGAACGCCCCTCGGAAATACACAATCCTATAATTTTACCTCTTGAAAGTCCTATTCCCTTTGCAGTTTCTATTACAGGCTTTGAGGTACTTTCAATAAAAGAAGCTGACAATCCGATTACAACAGGTGTGATAAGCAAAACCTGCGCTATTACCATAACATTAACGGTAAACAACAGATTAATATTACCAAACGGACCATAATGCGTAAACAATGTATAAACAAGCAGACCTGCCACCACAGGTGGCAAGCCCATCAATGTATGTATTAGTTTTTTAACAAACGATTTTCCTTTGAATTTATGCGTACCTATTAGCGCACCGAGAGGAAGTCCGATAAGGCACGAAATTGTTGTGCTGAAAAAAGACATCCTCAAGGTAACGCCGATTATTTGCAACAATTCTTTATCAAGGGAAAACAGCAGATTAAATGCCTGCTTTATGCTTTCCATTACTTTTGTTCAATAAGTTTGAAAAGAGCAACACCATACTCTTTTTCACCGTATTTTGCGATAAGCTCGCTTGCTTCGTCGCTGAGCATCCAATCAATAAACGCCTTTGCGCCTTCAGTGTTAACTCCGTCAATCTTTTCGGGATTAACAGCGATGAGAGAATATGTATTCTTCATATCCTCGCCCTCTTCAAGCACAATGTCAAGATTAAGGTCATTTTTCATTGAAAGGAAAGTAGCTTTATCTGTAAGACAATACGCCTGCTGTTCACTTGCCATTGAAAGACAAGCACCCATTCCCTGACCTGCACTTATATACCATTTATCCGTGTCGGCAGACGGCTCATTTCCTTTACCCCAAATTTTAAGCTCTGCTTTATGCGTTCCGCTTTCGTCACCACGAGAAACGAATTTGCTTTCACTGCTTTTTATTTTGCCGAATGCTTCTGCTGCGTCTTTGCTGTCTTTTACACCTGCCGGATCATTCTTAGGTCCCACTATAACAAAATAGTTATACATAAAGGGAATTCTCTCAACGCCGTAGCCGTCGGAAATAAATTTTTCCTCAGAAGCCTTTGCGTGAACAAGAATTGCGTCAGCGTTACCGTCAACTGCTTTTTGAATCGCAGCGCCCGTGCCCGCGGATTGAACTTCAACTTTATATCCAGTCTTCGCTTCAAATGTAGGAAGAAGATACGGAAGAAGTCCTGAATCGTTAACAGAGGTTGTTGTCGAAAAACGAATAACCTTGTTCTCGTCGTTAATTTTGTCGGTAGGATTTGCACCGCAAGCACAAAGACCTAACAACATAACGAATGCCAATAATAATGCCAGTACCTTTTTCATAACAACTACTCCTTTTCAAAACGGAAGGCACAGCCGTTTCCCGCTATACCCTTTTAGCCGATGTGAAATTTATTTCGGCTACGCTCTGCAAACCTTGTGAAAATCATTTAGGCATACAGAGTCGGAAATGTTGTAAGTTATATTCTAACACATATTTTAATAGAATTAAAGAAAAAAATCGGCATATTGAACTAAATATTTTTTTGTGGTAGAATATTTATAGGTGATTTGTATGAAATTTGGAATTATATGCGTTAGCGATAGATGTTACAAGGGCTTGTGCGAAGATAAAAGCGGTGTTGTTATAGCTGATTGCGTAAAACTTTTATGTGATGAAAAAGTGTACAAACTCGTTCCCGATGAAAAAGATTTTATATCAAATGTAATATGTGAACTTGCAGACAAAGAAAAATGTGATGTGATTTTTACAACCGGCGGAACAGGCTTTGCCCCAAGAGATATTACTCCCGAGGCTACTAAAGATGTTATTGAAAAAGAGGTACCGGGAATATCAGAAGCTATAAGAGCAAAAAGTCTTGAAATTACAGATAACGCAATGCTTTCACGGGCTGTCAGCGGTATTAGAGGGCAATCGCTTATCATCAATCTTCCCGGCAGTCCCAAAGCCGTAAAAGAAAGTATTGAAATAATTCTAAATGTACTCCCCCACGCCGTTGAAACTCTCAGTGGGAAAACACAAAACTGCGGAGGTAACTACTGAAATGAACACAAAAGCAGAAGTACAAGGTTTTGATATTTCTAAAAACAGTGCAGTCATTGTCGGTTGCGGAGGACTTGGAACAAACGCTGCCGTACATTTAGTCGGTGCGGGTATAGGAAAACTTTTACTTGTAGATTACGATACGGTAGAGGAAAGAAACCTCAACCGTCAATTTTTATTTACGAGCAAAGATATCGGCAAAGTAAAAGCAAAAGTTCTTGCTGAAAAGTTAGAGGACTATTCACTCGAAACCGAAATCAAATATCATTTTGGCAAATTTGAGAACTCACTTGCCGACGGGTATGACATTCTCATAGTTGCAGTTGACAATATTGAAACAAGAAAACAGATAAACGCATTTTGCAAAGAATCTAAAATGCCTTGTGTCAACGGTAATATTGACGGATTTTTCGGAATAGCATATATGTATCTTCCCGAAATGACTCCCGATTTAGAAAAAGCCGGTTGCTTAAAAAAGCCAAAAACCAAACCAAAATCAACAAGTGTTACTGCGGCAATCATAGGCGCACTTGAAGCACAACTCGCAACCGACCTCTTTCTTGAAAAAACAGAAAGTGCCGGCAAGCTTTATATTTACGACAACAATGAAATTCGCACACTTGAAATAAGGGGTGGATAAAAATGACTGAATATTGCGGATATATGGGACGAGTGTTATTTGTTGATTTAACAACTCAAACTTATAATGAATTTCCGTGGACGGACAAGGACAGAGAGCGTACTCTCGGCGGTAAAATAATGGCTGCCGACATACTTTTACAACATATCACACCTGAAATGAAAGCGTTTGACGAGGATAATTGGCTTGTCATCACAACAGGCCCTCTTACGGGTTGCGGTTGCCCGAACACTTCACGCTTTAATATTTCTACAATTTCACCGCTTACTAATATTATCACATCATCAAATTGCGGCGGTGATTTCGGTCTTTCTCTTAAACGAGCAGGATATGACGCTGCGATTTTCAGCGGAAGAAGTGAAAATCCCGTTACCGTTCACATTGAATCGGATAATGTCACATTTGAAAGTGCTGATGAACTTTGGGGGCTTTCAACAGGAGAAGCGCAAGAAAAACTGCTCGACTATTCCGGCAGATTGGTTATCGGTCCCGCAGGAGAGAATAAGGTTCTGTACGCTTGCGTTTTCAGTAATGAAAGAACAGCAGGTCGTGGTGGAGTAGGTGCTGTTTTCGGTGACAAAAAACTTAAAGCCGTAACCGCAAAAGGAACAAAGTTACCAACAATCTACAAACCAGATGAGTTAAAAAATTTCAATGTCAAGTGGACAAAAATGCTTAAAAGACATCCGCTTACAGGCAGACAGCTTAGAAAGCTCGGAACGGCAGGCCTTGTAGCACCAATGCAAGCACATTCAATTCTTGCGACAAAGAATTTTTCATCAGGTCGATATGAAAATTTTGAAAAAATATCGGGCGAAGAGCTTACCGAAAATCATCTTGTTTCAAGTTCCGCTTGTACTACTTGCGTTATCCGTTGTTCAAGAAAAGTTGAAATAAACGGAAAAGTTGTAAAAGGTCCCGAACTTGAAACTCTCGGTCTGTTTGGTTCTAATATTTTAAATGATGATATTGAAAAAATATTAAGATGGAATTATGAACTCGACGAACTTGGAATGGATACCATTTCCTGTGCAGGAACTGTCGCTTTTGCTATGGAACTTGCCGAAAAAGGCGTTCACGATTTCGGGTTGCATTTTGGCGAAACTGATAACATTTCACAGATATTTGAAGATATTGCTCATCGCCGAGGTGTCGGTGACGAACTTGCCGACGGTTCTAAACGATTAAGCGAAAAATACGGCGGTAAAGAATACGCAATCCACGCAAAAGGTATGGAACTTGCGGCTTATGAACCCCGAAACGCAGTTGGCCAAGGACTTGGATATGCCACATCAAACCGTGGAGGTTGCCACCTAAACGCAGGATATATGGTAGTTATGGAGGGACTTGGACTTGATATTGACTCCTTAACTCCTCACGGAAAAGCGGCGTTGAGTATTATGCTTCAAAACCTTATGGAATCAGTTTCTTCGGCAGGTTGTTGCCTGTTTACAAGCTATGCGGTATTCCCCGGTTTTTTGATAAGTAAGCCTAACTTGTTACTTACAAAAATAATACTTAACTGCTTACCTTATATGGGTCCGGTTGTAAATCTGCTAAGTCACTTTACGAAAGCACCTAAAATAAATATTCCTTTAATACCCCACCCTATTGCAATTCAATATGCAACGGGAATGAAAGCTAATATGGCAACAATGCTCACATGGGGTGCTTACGGTTGGAATGCGGAGAGAATAGGAAACATCATTTTAGGTCAAAAAGCAGGTGCTGATAAACTACCCAAACGGTTGACCGAAGAATTGGAAAATCCAAATAATCAAAAAACTAAAGTACCACTCGAAAAAATGAAAAAATCCTTTTATCGTGCTCGTGGTTGGAAAGACGGTATCCCAACTTGGCACAGGCTTAAAACACTCGGAGTTAAAATTGACAAAGACACATATGACAAAGCTGTTGCAGCAGCAAAAAATTAAATTTAGGAGGGAGAAAAATGGCAAAAGTAAATGTTAAATTATTCGGAGTATATAGAATAGATACACATATTTCAAATCTCGAAATCGAAGCTGAAAAGCTATCCGATTTAATTCTCAAACTAAATGACATTACAGCAAACGAATTTCAAAAAGAACTTTCATTTTTTGATGCAACTGTATACATTAATGGTGAACACTGCAAACGCAAAAAGAAAAAATTAAATGACGGAGATGAAATCTGGCTTCTCTCTCCCTCATCAGGAGGTTAACTATGGCTTTTAAAATTGATAGAGCTAAATGTGTAGGTTGTGGCGCTTGTGCTTATATTTGTCTGTTCGGCGCAGTTATGCCTGCAAAAATTGACTGTTCCTGTTATAAGATAGATGAAACAAAATGTGTAGAATGTTCACAGTGTTCGCATATCTGTCCGAATGATGCAATTATTTCTCCCGAAGGCTACAAAAAGATTAAATCTGTTACAATAAACGCCGATGCGTGCAAGGGTTGTTCTCTCTGCAGTCGTAATTGCAAAGCCGGTGCGATAACAGGAAAGGTTAAAGAGCCATTCGTTATAAATCAAGAAAAATGTTTCAACTGCGGTGTATGTGCCACAAAATGCCGCTTTGATGCAATAAGCGTTGAATATTTTTAGAAGTGTTTCTACATAAAAACTAAAGACACTCATACAAAATGGGTGTCTTTAACATTCTGTGTTAAATATTCACAGACAGCTATAAATTGCCGATTGATTTATATCTGTTACAATGATATAATTGTTCTAAATCATTTGAGGGGTGATTCTATTGAAAAAAACAAAGGAAAACAACACCGAGACTCAAAGCGTTCATCCGAATAAAATCGGCATTAAGGAAGGTATGGGATATATGCTCGGCGATGCAGGTAACCTGTTCGTGCTGACATATGTTTCGTCGTTCCTTAAAGTTTTTTATACGGATGTTTTGCAAATCGCAACCAACAAAGTTGCAAATCTGTTCTTGATAACTCGTCTTTGGGACGCTATCAATGACCCGATGTGGGGCTCGATTGTTGCAAAAAGAAAACCAAACAAAGACGGAAAGTACCGTTCCTATTTGAAGTGGCTCGCAATTCCCCTTGCTTTATCCCAGCTTATCTGCTTTATGGATATAAGCAAGTTCACGAATCGTGATTGGGTAATTCTTCTGTTCGCTTATGTTACATACATTGCGTTCGGTATGCTCTACACAGGAATGAATGTACCTTTCGGCTCGCTCGCATCGGTTATTACCGACGATCCCGAAGGCAGAACCTTGCTTTCCACCTTCAGAACAATCGGTGGCGGAATCGGCGGTGCTGCTCCCCTGCTCCTCGCACCTTTCATCATCTACACAAAGGTCAGTGACGGGAACGGCGGAACTTACAATGTTGCAAATTCAAAGGGTATGCTCTTATTTGCGGTTGCTATGGCAGCGTGTGCAATTATTTTCTATTTCTCCTGCTACGCAACAACCAAAGAGCGTGTACCGTCAGAGGCAGATCCGCATGTTGACCTTAAAAAGACATATCTCGGTATGCTCAAGTCAAGACCGTTTGTTGTACTTGCACTTACAGGTATTCTTATCAGCGGTCAGCTTCAATTCGCTTCACTTAACCAGTACCTTTACAAAAACTATTTCTGTAATACAAGCCTTTCGGTAATAGGCACTATCGCACAGTACCTTCCTATGGCGCTTATGATTCCGTTTGTTCCGAAGCTTGTTAAGAAATACGGTAAAAAAGAGTTGAGTGCAGTTGGTGCTTTCTTCTCTGCCGCAGCCGCTATCGCTTGCTTCGTTATTAAGCCCGACAGAGATCAGTCATGGCTGTTTATGATTTTATTGTTCATTATCGGCTTTGGTTACTCTTTCGTTTCAATTACAAACTGGGCAGTTGTTGCGGATGTTATTGACTATCAGGAATACAAAACAGGTATTAAGAGCGAAAGTGCAATTTATGCAGTATATACCTTCTGCCGCAAGCTCGGTCAGACAATCGCAGACTACGGCGGACTTATGCTACTTGGCAAGGTTGGCTACGATGTTCAGATAATGGCAAACGCAGGCTATGTTGAGGGTGTCAGCGAGGGTATTCTCAAGGTTTGTACGCTTATCCCCGCAATTACATACACACTTATTTTCATTCTTTACAAATTTGCATATCCGCTTACAAAGGAACGCCTTGAGCCGATTTATAAAAAGGTTCACAGCTCCCATACAGTAGAAGCAAGTATTGAAGTTGAAACGCTTCCGGAATAATTGAATAAATTATAAAATTAAGGAGGAACTCAGTTTGAGTTCCTCCTATTTGTGCGATTATATTTCTCGTTAAGTAAGCACAGACAGACGCACCTTGAGACTGTTAGACGGTACAAAGATGCATCAGCCATTCGGTCTGCATTTCAGGTCAAGTATCGTAACATAATGCGGAATTGTAAAATGTTCAGGATAGCGTGAAAGAAGCTTTTTATGCTCTTTCTCCCAATTATGTATTTCCTCTGTATTAAGATTTGATGCTCCTATTCCCCTGCATGCCTTAATCCTGCCGTGCCAAGTCTCCCGTGTAAATGGCAGGTCAATATCGAACGAAACCGTGTTTGCAACATCAAACAAGCTTTTCGACATTTCGGGTGCTGTAACCTCATATCTTGTCATTCCCCTACCCGACCAAGACGGATTATATTTGAGAACTAATTTCTCGCTCTCCATTGCCAATTCACTCTCAAACGGCAACCATGCCATAAACATAATCAAAAAATGGCCGTTCGGTTTTAACCATTTATACGCTTTAGGAAACAGCACACTTTGATTAAAATACATAAAGCATTGGCAAGCAGTTATAACGTCAAAGCTGTTTTCGGGAAAATCCAAGTTTTCGGCTGATGAAATAATATAGTTTATGTCAAGTCCCCGACTCAATTCCCGTGCATATTTAATTTGATTTTCAGAAATATCCGTACCAATCCATTCAGCACCGTAGTTATACATATTCCGAGGTAAAACGCCGGTACCGGTTGCCAAATCAAGAACACGCTGATCATCCTTACAATAGCCGAGGTCAATAATTTTACGATAAAATTCGTTGGGATAAATGTCCCTGTATTTTGCATAATCTGCACTCGCAAAACCCCAATCAAATCCTTTTCCGCAATCAATTTGTTCGTTTTTCAGCATCTGTCTCACCTCTTTTTGATTATATCATAAAAACATATCGCCGACAACAAAAAATGTCTTGACATATCTCCGTTAATACTATATAATATCTAAGCGGTTTGAATAGGGGCCAGTAGCTCAGTTGGTTAGAGCATCCGGCTCATAACCGGACGGTCCGGGGTTCGAGTCCCTGCTGGCCCACCACTATCAAACCGCATAATATAGGGGTATAGCTCAGTTGGTAGAGCAGCGGTCTCCAAAACCGCGTGCCGAGGGTTCAAGTCCTTCTGCCCCTGCCAAAAAGAAACAGTCACCAAAACGGTGACTGTTTCTTTTTTGTTAGACAAAACTTGTCCGAGGCACGCGCGTGCCGGGCTTCGTCGCCGAGCGCTGCCGGTGGCAGATGAAGCGAGGCGAGGATGGCGCAGCGGTCAAAATATGGCGTAACACCGCCATATTTTGGGCACCGCAAGAGGGGTTGCGGAGCAACTTCAAGTCCGTTTGTATACCATAAGCAATCTTGTGGAGATAACTATCGCTTTTGTTTTACGGCGGTTTCACTTGCTTTTCCCATATAGATAAAAATACGGCGCACGGTCTTTTCCGTACGCCGATTTTTCATTTTCACACTGTTTTTTGTTCACTTTGTGCCACACAATCCATGCAATTCGTTTGGTACATCATCAAAAAAGCATCAATCATAATTCAAATCCGTTTGTAACGCCCATCAGCATGTCCGTGTTTCGTTTAACATAATACATTTCGGTTATCTCCGAAGTTGTGTGTCCGAGTAAGTCTGCCACCTGCCTCGGTGTTAATGCTTTTACCGTTCCGTCCTCAGCTCGCACGCCTGTTACAAGCTTTGTTGCGAAGGTGTGACGCAAACTGTGTAAGCCTTTTTTCTCAATTCCTGCCGCATCGAGTATGGAATAAAACCGTTTTCTTAAATTCAACGGTCTTGTAAAGTTTCCGTTTGCATCGGGTATCAACGGTGCATCCTCACCGAAATATCGCTCGTTTCGCAATTCGATAATCGCTTGTATTGCAGTTTCGTTTAAGGGTACGATTCGCTTGCTTGAAGCGGTTTTCAGCTTTCCAACGACGATTTCCCGTCCGCTTTTTCGCTCTGTACCGTCACGCTTTTGCGCTTCTTTAACACCTCTTTGAATGTGCATAACTTTCTTTTCAAGGTCTATGTCGCTGTTGATTAAACCTAATGCTTCAGCGGTTCTGAGTCCCGTGTTCAGCATAAGAATATATGCTGATGCTTGATTGTGTTTCGGCTTGCCTGAGGGGTACTTCTTGTATGCTTCCGCTTTGAACTTTTCAATTTCATCGTCGGTAAATACGGTTATCGTTTCGCACACGGGAAGCACTTCTTTGTTTTGCTTTGCAAGATAATTTGACTTTTTTATTGTAGGCACAGCGTTCATTGGATTCTTTTTTATGAACTCTTCACGCATAAGATAATCGAAGTATTCATTGAGCAGATTGTATGTTTGCTTGACTGTTGAGAATGAATATCCCTTGTCGGTCAGCGTGCTAATCAATCGCTTAATGTCTGCACCTGTTATGTTAGATACAATGAGTTTACCCATGTAAGGGACGATTTGATTTTTGTAAATCTGCTCGTTACGGTCATAGGTTACTCGCTCAACATTCGGGTACTTAAACACTTGCAGGTAATTAAGCAGGCTGTCTTTTACAGTCTTGTTACCCTCAATGGCACATCAATGATTTCTTCTTCAAACTCGGTTATGTAGTCAGTCATTTTCTTATTGACTTCGGCTTTTGTTGTTCCGGAAAAGCTCTTGCGTTTTCGTTCGCCTTTCTCATCTTTGTACCAAACCACGCCACCCCATCTGCCGTCCGTTCGTTTGAATGCGTTGCCGTTTGTCAGCAGTTGTTTTTGCATTTTATCACTCCTTTCGCACACACAATATCACACACCTTTTTCAATATCCAGACCAAAGATTGTGTGTTTGTTTTTTGTTGTTTTAGCTTCAAAAAGCCGTCACAAATCGCCCACAATCCATTTTTAGTTTTAGTCCGACGAGTTACTCTATTTTTAAGCGAACTCGTCAATTTTTGCTCACAGCGTTGTCTGATTTTTCATAAATAGATTTATCATACGGCAGTACCCAAGTGAATACGCAAAAGCCTTGATTTTCTGCGAAAAAAGCCCCTTACTGCATACAAATCTCATATCATACGCAAAAGTATTACGAATTGAAAAGCCGACAGGCTTTGCCGGACGTCGTTTTCGGGCATTTCAACGCCCGAAAATCATACCACTTTATCCTGCTTAAAAATCGACGGCTTGAATTTCGCTTCAAGACCCACTCAAAAGAGCCGAGATTTCATCCAAAACCAAGTTAAAATCAATTCAAAAAACTCAAAAGAAAAACCGCCGTTTTTTTCAAGTTTAGGCTTTTAGATTATTTGTCATCACCTATTACAGTGGGGTACACTATATTTGATGAACTGTGTAGATATTACTTTGCTGCGCGTTTTCAAAAAATCTTTGAGTAATATCTATATAACCTTTGATTTACAAAAAAATATGTAAAATTTATCTCTAAATTATTCATTCTTTCGGGCATGGATGCCGCTTCATTTTGTCAGAATGCGTATTTCTATGACTTGGTCGAGGAATTATTAACTGCTACGATTCTGCTTATTGCGGAATTTTGTGAATCTAAGAAAAGAAGGTACAGACATTATTGTTGATAATACGCAGTTAACCTTGTTCGGCGGATTTGCTCCAAACAGTTCTTCTGCCGAAACACTGTCCAAAGCACTTGGCAGCAGAACGGTGATGTCAGGCTCTGTGTCAAGGAGTAAAAACGATCCGTCACAGTCCTTACAGATGATTGAACGCCCGTTGCTTACGGCTGAAGAATTAAAATCTATGCCTAAAGGTCAGTTTGTAGTCATGAGAACAGGTGTCCATCCTATGCGAGTTAAACTGAAACTGTTTTATAAATGGGGAATTAGATTTAATGAGGATGAGCCATATACCGTAGCGGATAACGAAAACAGAGAGGTTAAATATGCCGAGAAGAAAGAGATAATCGATGGTATCGTGCAAAAGTATCATCCTGACTGGCTCCAAAAACAAGATACGGACGATGGTGAATCCGACAATACAGAAAATCAGGAAGAAAATTATACACATGAACGCTATCCTGTAAGCAAAAAGAAAAACGGTACACGCATAAACTCAACACCGCCGAGCCGACGAAGAAAATCATCGCAAATAAATCAGGAGGTTAATCAAAATGAGCAGACTTGATTTTTTATACCGTATGGATTTGCCGCACCGAGCTGTTTCAGTCTATATCTATCTTTATGACAGAGCCAACAAAAACAGTGAATGTTGGCCTGCAATTCCGACAATCGCAAAAGAATTAAAGCTCTCCCAATCAACCGTCAGGAGAGCATTAAAAGATTTAAGAAAAGCAGGACTTATAACAACTGAACAGCGATACAGAGAAAAAGGCGGTAAAAGCAGTTTGCTTTACAAAATACAAAAACGATAACATACCGCAAAAGAAAAATACCTGCCGCCAAGAAAGAATTATAATTTGATGATGGCATGTATTGCCTGTATCCACCTTCAAAATAGAATTAACCGGAGAAAATTTATTTGCTATTTCAATTTCTTTACTATTCTTTTCAGCCAAAACATGATATAATGCCAATGCAATAGAACTGAATTTGGAGGCTATAAAGATGACTTTTGATATAATTGATATAGACAAGTGGAACAGGAAAGAATACTACAATCACTATTTCTCTAATGTGCCGTGCACGTACAGTATAACAACTAAAATTGATATAACTAAAATAAAAGAAAAAAAGCAAAAACTATATCCGGCAATGCTTTATTATATCGCAACGATTGTAAACCGACATTCTGAATTCAGAACTGCATTAAATAAAAAAGGCGAATTAGGAGTGTATAGTGAAATGATACCTTGCTATACTGTGTTTCATAAAGATACAGAAACTTTCTCAAATATATGGACGGAATATATGCCGAATTATGATGCTTTTTCTGCCGCATATGAGTTTGATTTATTAAAATACGGAAAGAATAAAAAAATGATTGGAAAGGAAAATGTTCCTGCTAACAGTTTTCCGGTTTCTATGATCCCTTGGTTAACCTTTGAAGGATTTAATTTAAATTTGCAAAAGGGATATGATTATTTAATTCCTATATTTACTATGGGGAAATACTATCAAGAAAACCATCAAATCATATTACCGTTGGCGATTCAAGTTCACCATGCAGTTTGTGATGGATTTCATGTGTGCCGTTTTGTAAATGAATTACAAGAATTGATAAATTTATAATTCAATACATCGCTTGTTTTATTCATAATCATAATTAATTATTATTTTTGCTTGACTTTACAAAAAGCCAAGCTTTTTATTTGTATAATGTAGCATGTATATTATGTATGAACAGCGAATAGGATAAGCCAAAAGCACCTGCCGCTAGGGGACAACTATGTCCTTTTGGCGGCAGGTGCTACCTGTAATGATGGAAGGAGAAAGTAAACTACCCATTTGATAATATACTACAACAGAAAAATAAAAATGGTATTGAATATTATTTACCGGTTCTTATTTATCAATTATTTAACATATCATAATTCAAATAAATTGGACTTACAGTCAACTTTTCGGTTTCGTCAAACTCCAAAACAGTTCCGCCGCAAACGCTTCCGTCTTCAACCCAGTCATGACCGTCACCGGTTTTCGTTGCATAAGTTAATCTAACTCCTCGGTACAAAACCGAAAAATTATTTTTATGTTCATGACCGCAAATGACGTTTTTGGTACTATTCAGTTCAACGATTTTTTCAAACATACCGCTATTATAATACGGTGAACAAATAGGCTCTCTCAGCATACCGAAATTCCCATTCTCGTCTTTTGTAAATCCATCATTAATAGGCTCATATATTTTCGCTGCCATATTATATTCCGGCAAAGGAATATGAATAAACAGCGTACTTTCTACCGGTGTGCCATTATATTCGGTAAGTCCTTTTACCATATATTCATACCAATGTATTTGATTTTCTTTAATATAGTCATAGCCTGTTCCAACAGCAATGTATTTATTATTATTTACATCTTCTGACGGTGCAAAAATGTAGCCATCTTTTGTAATCCATTCATTCAATTTTAATTTCTCCGATTCATTTAAGCCGGTCAAATTAATTTTTTCACTGCCTATATTTACAGAATCAATCGTAGAATAGCTACCGAGAGAATGTGTATCCATCATAATCATCGAATGAAATATTTCATCGTCAATTGCGGATTTAACATTAATAACATAATTACCGATGCCGGAAATATTTATTGGACCTTTAGCCAAATCTTTACTGCGATTTGCATTTTCTTTATAATTGAAAATAATATTTTGAGCCTGTAAATACTCATCAAATATCCAATTCTCGTCAACGTCTGATTCTGCATCATGATTTCCTAATATCGGAGCCCATGGAACATCAAATTCTATACATATTTCATCAATTTCTTTCACAAATCTTTTGACAGCTTTTTTTGAATTTTTCAACCATGTATTATCTCCGGTAAAGGTTACTATACTCGGATTTGTTTCTTGTATAAGTTGACGTACAAGTTCATAAGTGCGATTGATTCTCTTCTGAGACATACCTTCGGACAACTGTAAATCGGTAAGATTTAAAATCTTAAAATCTGATTTTTTATCAACAGTCAATATGTACGCATCCTTGTCTATATTATATTTATCGTTTTCGTTCCACACTAATTGTGATGGTTTACCTTCACAATTTTTATAAATTCCTGCAATGTGAATCCCTACAGAAAGACTAATGATTACAGGTATAATGATTAAAAGAGAAATAACCGTTTTTGTTTTTTTCTTCATAAGTCAATTGTCTCCTAACAAAGTTTATTTATATAATCCGGTTTCAAGTAAAACAGGCGCATTTCTGCTCTGTGTGATTTTTACAATAATTTTATCGGTTTTTACAGACTCGAAAAAGCATATTTTTTTATAGCCTATGGTTTCGCCTTTGAATACAGTAATGCCGTTAGCTATAATTTCAAATTTTTCAACTCTCTGACTCTGCGTAATATCTTCACGCAAAACTGCTTTCTGAATACAGCTTGTGTTAAAGCTCAATTCATATGTATACTCGTCAATCTGCTTTTGCCTGCAATCGACCCTTTCGGTAAAATCATTTTCAATGCACTTTCGAGCGGTTTTCAGCCGATTGATAAACTTTTTAGGCAAATCTCCTTTTTTGTTCGGCGGAATATTTACAAGCAGAGTTGCATTGTTTCCTACAGAGGTATAGTAACACTCCTTCAGATTTTTAACAGAGCGTGTCATAAACATTTCGAAATATTTGCGGTAAAACCATCCCACATAGGTAACCGGCACATCCATTTCACTCGGCCAGTAGCAAAGCGGCTCATTTTCTGAAATCAAGTCTCTGTCACCCAGTCGTTTATCGGTATGGTCTATTTGGTAAAGCATTCTAAATGCGCCTTCCTCCTGCTGTGACTGCCGCATTACCTCGTCGTAGACCTGAAGCCTTTTCGGCACGACACTCCATTCGGCTTTTCTTGCTTTGCCGCTCTCGTTCCCTATCCACCGAATATCAGGGCCGCAGTTTGAAAGGACAGCATTGGGCTGATATTTATGAATGGTTGCATAATAACGCTCCCAATCGTAGCGTTGCTTTTTGCCGTTTTTTCCCTCCCCGCAGGCACCGTCAAACCAAAAGCAGAAAATATCGCCGTAATTTGTGCACAGTTCTTCAAGCTGATTGCAGAAATAATCGTTATACGCCTCTGTTCCGTAGGTGGGTTCGTGCCTGTCCCAAGGCGATAAATATATGCCGAGCTTAAAACCGAATTTCTTACAGGATTCGCTGAGTTCTTTTACAATATCGCCCTGTCCGCTTTTGTAAGGCGTATTTCTGATACAATAATCCGAATATTTTGAATTGAAAAGGCAAAATCCGTCGTGATGCTTTGCCGTAATAATTACGCCTTTACTTCCGGTAGACATTAAATCCTGAACCCATTTATCGGTATCCAGCTGTTTCAATTTGAAATTTTTGGGATCAACATTACCGTCACCCCATTCCTTTCCGGTATATGTATTCAGCCCGAAATGGATAAAGTTATAATATCCCATTTCAAGAATATTAAGTTGTCTGTTATTCGGAACAATCTTATTGGACATATCGTTGAAATTCAATTTAATCACATCACTTTCTAAAAACAATTAATAAGGCTAATAAATGCCTTGTTTTCACATAACAAGACATTTATTGTAATTATTCGAAAAAAATCTTAATCGCCTATTTGGGTTTCAAATGTTTTACAGTATTTGTTAAAACACATCTTTTGTATCATCATATTCTATAACTAATCCCTTAAGATTTTTTCCTAAATCAGTCGGATACCATTTTTCACCCAAAATAATATCCGACTTGTTCCTCTTAATTGACAAACTACGCAACTGATTACAATCGTGAAAAGCTCTTTCATCAATTTCTTCAATTTGCTCATAAATTACAAGTTCGGTTAATCCGGGATTTTTAGAAAAGGCATCTTTACCTATGAATTTAAGATTAGCTGACAGTTTTACTTTGCTCAAATAACCAACTCTGAGAAAAGCATATTCGCCAACCCTTTCAACACTATCCGCAAAAACAACACTTTTTATTTGATTATGATAAAATGCATAATCACGGATAATTTCAACGCCTTCAGGAATTACATATTCTTCATCAAAATACTCTTTTATTTCTTTTTTACTTACATCATCGACCTTAATATGTTCTTGAACACCGTTTTTAATGGGATTGCATACCAATTCTTTGCCGTCCATAGTTAACAATGTTCCGTTTACGACCTTAAAAGAAGTATTACCATAGGCAACCTCAATTACTTCCAGATTCGAGTTATTGATAATAGCTCTTGTACCGATTGAGTTTACATTTTTACCAATAACCAATTTTTTTACATATCTCGTGTTGCAAATTCCGGTATCGTCTATGGCAACAACTTTTTTTCCGTCTATTTCATCAGGGACAATCAATTCTTCCCTGGATGTTTGATCTGCGTAGCCGGTAATATGGATACCGTCATCCATAACCTCATAATCAAATATATTTGAATCACTATTGCAGCCGGTCAGCCCCAACAAACTCATAAGCAGCATAACACACAGAAAAACAGAAATTCTTTTTTTCACTTAAATCACCAATCCTTACTTAATTTTCAACAGTTTCAGGAGCTTCTTGTCCGGCATGAAAGCTTACCTCTCCAACTCTCTCCTGCATTTCTTTAATACACTGTGCGTGCTGCTCTTTTGTCAGTTTATAGAAAAAGAACGGTACTGTCGAACACAAAATGCCTATCGAAGTTAAAATAACATAAACGTTAAATACACCGGTAATAACCTGCGGATTATATAACAAATCCCAGTCTGATGAAAAGCCGATATTGGCTAATAACTGTGGTAAAATAAGATTCAAAAGCATTGTAACAGGCGCTAACAGCATACCGAAAATGCTCATCATATTATCTGCTCTTTCTCCGTATTTCCATTGATGATAATCCAAGGCATCGGAAGTAACACCTGCCAAAAGTCCGGTTTCTATCGGAGAAAATAAATTTTTAAGCAAAGCAGCCAACATAAACACAACAAGACCTACAGTTATGCTGCTCATATTAATTGCCCAATACATCAAACCAACGCATAAAAGAGAAAAAATTCGTGCCCAAACAAGAATTGTACCCTTTTCAAATTTCTTTATTAAAAACGGCGTAAGTAAATTGCCGGCGGTCATAGATAAAACAATTACATTACTTGCAACGCCAAACCAACTTTCAAGTCTTATGCTGTAAACAAACCACCATTGCAATATCTGACCGAACAAAGCAGTCCAAATACCGAATAAATTAGAAAAATTAATTATCCATAAATGAGGATTCTTTAAAACATTTTTTACACCTTTAAAGAAATGGACCTTTTGCTTGTTTTCATTTGGCTTTTCAATAATACGTTCTTTAACCTGAAGCATACAAAATATTGTTACAGCAACGCCTATTACCGCAAAAATAGGTACAAATATTTTATATGTAAGTAACTCGGTAAATCCGCCTGTTGTACCAATCAACACAGGGAAAAACATGCCGATTACAGATGGCACAATACCGGTTATTATAGGTACAATCGAATACAATGTCTGACGCTCTTCACTGTTTGGAGAAATAAATTGAACCAAGCCCTGAATATTACAAAACTGACCTGTAAATACTGCCAATAACGAAAACAGAAAATGTAAAACCACTACTTGGTATGCATACTGCATAGAGTTGAAATCAATAAAAGGAATGACAGACATGAGTACTGCCGCAGGTATACCGAACGCAATTATAATCGGTTTCATTCTTCCATGCTTGGCACACCATTTTCTTCTAACAAACCAAGTTACATAATTGGTGATTGCGTTGAGAACAAGTAAGTTGGCCAGAATCTGCGGCAGTGCTACCATACCGAATTGCGGCACATTTTCCAATAAATCTATAGGTGCAAAGTAAAGACATATACCAACAATCAGTTCAGAAATAAAAGCTAAATTTGCTGTAATTTTTGTTTTTTTCTCCAAAACGCCGTGATTTTCAAATATAAGTATTGAAAACGGAGATAAGAACATGAAAAAGTAGTTCATTATGGATGTAAATATAGTTATCTTTGCAAAATCTGCATAATCAATACCTACAATTGCACCGCAGAACCAGTTAGGCGTAAAAGTCATATAAGCAACTACGGTTGAAAATATAAATGTACCTATTTGCGCACCGCCGTAAGCAACCTTTTCCTTGACAGATAGATAATTGTTAGGCGCCGGCTCTGACCAATAATTCTTAAGATAATTTTTGCCGGCTGAAAGTTTTCCTTTTATGTCCGTCATAAGTTATTAACCTCCAATAACAAATTATATAAATTATATTTATACTATTAACGCATTCACAAATTACAAACCGAATTTTTGGAGTTTTGATGCATACACACCGTTTCACCCTGCTTCAATTCTATCTCTTTACTTAAAGCAAAATCACATTCGTATTTCGGTTCCTCCAAAGTAAAATGAATGTCTTTTTCCGCAGTGAATTTAAGATATGTTATTTTTCCGTTACAAAGCTTGAGAGAGACAAGCAAGCCGCCGTAAGCACGCAGGTTTTCAAACGCAACATCTTTCCAATCCGCAGGAATAGCGGGGAGTAATTTGATTTTATTGTTTTCGGAGTAAAGCAGCATTTCCTGAATTGCGTCCATTGCAAGGAAATTCGCTTCGAGAGTAAACAGTCTGCATCTTTGGGTACAGCTTGTTTTAAATCTGTAATCACCGTTAGAATGAAATCCGTTATCCGTGCAAAAATATCTGAAAAAGCTGTCAAGCATACCGAATGCTTTATCGCCGTTACCCTGCACGGCGTATAACTGTGCCATCCAGCCGAGAGAATAGCCTACCCAGTTTTTAATGCCGAAATGTTCTAAATTCGCAATCGTGCTGTCAATGATTTTTTTATGCTCCGCTGTATCATACTCCATCGTACGTAGCGGATATATCGACATACAGTGCGAATGATGTCTGTGCGATTCATAAGGACTTTCGTCAGTACTTAACATCAGCACATTGTTTTCATTCACGGCAAGCGGCTCAAAATCCGATAATATCTTTGTCCATTTTTCAACAGCATCTGTTTTGCCCAAAGCGTTGCTTGTTTTAATCATATTAATGCAAAACGCTTTCATAAGTGCTAAATCGTAGTTACTGTTCGGCGTAAGCCATGCGGACATTCTGTTGTCATGAATTTCAGGCGAAGTGGAAAGCTCCAGCTTGTAAAAGCCGTTTTCCTTATGCAGTAAATTCAGCAAGAATTCGCCGACCTCTGTCATATATGGGTAAATTTTCTCTCTTAAATAATCATCTTTCCCTGTATAAAAACAATGCCGTGCCATAATACAGCATAGCCAAAGCTGATTCGTGGGGGATAATGCATATTGACACCAACCGCCTAAAGCGTTGCCTTCAATATCCATAACGGACGGCAGGCACAAGCCTTTTACGCCGTAAAATTCTTCAGCAAACACTCTGCCTTGGTCGGCGGTATTTAACAGATAATCAATAAAGCTTTCGCCCTCATCAATACGGTTGGCTTTCAAATAGCTTGTATAGGACATCTGCGTGTTCAAATCGTGATGATAATCGCCCTTCCACGGCGGCAATCCGTTATTATCGGCAGTCCATACACCTTGCAGAGGCATCGGGAACTTTCCTTTTCTGCTACAACTGGCAAGAAGATATGTATTGAAGTTATATTGCCTTTCCATAAACTTATCAGGCAGAGTTATACTTGACTTGCTCCAATACTGCTCCCACCACGCTTTCTGCTGTTCAAATGCATTTTCATATCCTGTATTCAAAGCTGTAATAACCTTATCCACACATTTGTCAACAAAATCATTGTTTTGGGAAATACCCACCGTGTATGCGATTAAGGTTGTTCCGTTATATGATTTACTTGCGGTAACGATACCGTAAAAGCTTTCATTTGTAGGCTGTACAAAATATTGAATACAAGTGCCGTTTACCTTCTTTTTAACAACAGTTGCCTTGGGATAGACCAGATTTTTTAAGGACTGTACAGTACCTTTGAACGCTTTGACAAAAAAACGGCGTTTATGTTTTCCGAATTTCGGATTTTCAACAGAGATTTTAACATTCGGCTTTGAAATTTGAATCAAACCGAAATCCTCTTCGGCATGCACAAAGCTGTTTATTTTTATTCCGCCAACGTGCAATTCGGCTTCGGCAGTTTGCATATCAAGCTTTGAAATAACATTCTGCCTTACGCCCAAATCAATAATGATTTTGCCTGTGGGCAGTTTGGTCGGGGTGGTATTGTAGTAGCAATCATCATACTTTTGATTTATCGTTTTTTGTTCTCCGTTTTTGACAAGCTGTTTTAAATTGCTGTAATTAAAATCAGGCTGATTTTTCGGCGGATTAGAGCAATCCCATATTCCTGCCTTGTCAATGCTGAAGCGAAGCTTATTCGATTTATTCCATATAAGGCATCCCAAATCACCATTTCCCAAAGGAATTGCCTCATCCCAATTTTTAATTGTTTTATTAAAATACAATTGTTTTGTGTTCATATTTTCCCTTTCACTAAAGCGATAAAATTTAAATCAAAAGTTCCATTTCTTGCAATAATATTTTGCTTTTGGAACAACATTTCTGTTTTTCGGATATTCATATTCGCTGTAAGTTTTTCCCCATTGAAGCTCAAACTCGCCAAGTTTTTCCCCAAACGGAAATGACATATACTTTTCCCTTTGTGCATAGTCGTTTCCGTTTTTGTATACATAAAGTTTGTGATTCTTCAGACAGCCGAGGGCGTAATCATAAAACATCTGCCAGCGTTTATAATAGTATTCTTTAATAAGACCGCTCCACTCACGCCATGAATAATCGTAAAGAGCAGATGTACTGCTGTTTATATCACCCCAAAGCGTAATAAGGGTGCGTGCATTGAAATCAAAATACTTTTTTTCCTCTTCATTTTTAGCAAGATTGTGTGCATCACAAATCCACTTTGCCAATGTCATTTCACTTCTGCACGAAATAAAACTGTCCATATCGAGAAGAAGCTCAAGCTGGGTTTGAGCAATCTTCTCGCACTTCTTTCTTTGCAGAAGTTTAAAATATTTTGAAAATTGCTTTTGGTTGTCATAAAATCTGTTGCTGAAGCATTGCCTTACCATATCGCACAAGTCGTACTGATAACCTTTTGAGTTTTCAAATTCGTCAGCGACACTGATAAACAAGTCCACAGCTTTTTCAAATTCTTTCGTATCGTAATAAACTTCTGAAATGCAACACGGTCCCGTTCTCTTTGGCATAAGTTGAGGACGGGCGGCAAGAGTTGAACCGACCTCGTTTTCCTCGTAACCGTCATCCTTGTAACAGGTTTTGAGCAAAATATCCCAAGCTTGACGGATTTTTTCATTGTATTTTCCGTATCTTCTGGTTATGTACTTATCAAGCCATTTGTCAATATCTATTTTATGCTGGGCGGTAAGCAGTTCAAACTGCAAATCGTAAATTACAGGGTTTTGGTCAATACCCTCCATAAACATACCGCTTCCGACAACATTGGCGCCTTTTTCTTTTGAAGTCAAATATTTATTTTCGCAATGCTTTCTAAGCTTGCCCTGCATTGCGTTCTTACCGCCGAAATTATGAAGCATACCCGAAACAACATCATAACCTGCAACATTCGGATTCAGTACTGCACGCTCGGAATTGAGGTCAAGAAGCAAAATTCTGTCTTTGGGCACGGCGTTTACAATCTCTTCGTGCATAGTCCAAGCCATCATTACCCAAACAGATTTTTCATCAAAATCCTTATAAAGCTTATTGATAACCTGGCCTACCTCACGAAAATATTCTTTTGTATTTTTTGGAGGTGTGCCCTCGTGGAACGGGTCACAGGCGATATAATGATAATTCCCGATAAGTTTTTCTGTTTTTTCCAAAAAAACTCTGCCAAAATCCAAAAAGAGTTTATCCAGTGGGTCAAGCTGTGCCGTTTTTGGATAAAGGCACCAGCCTTTTTGCATAAGAATAGCAGCATTAGGATATTTTTCTTTAAGCAGAGTCGGAACG
Organism: Candidatus Fimenecus sp.; assembly: GCA_052298855.1. GTDB lineage: Bacteria > Bacillota > Clostridia > Oscillospirales > Acutalibacteraceae > Fimenecus. The sequence continues at coordinate 67,838 of DAVZXP010000009.1, forward strand.
TGTCCGGAAAATCCCTGCTGAATCGGTTGCATACCGAACTCGACACATCTTTCAATTATTTTTTTGCCAAGCTCAAGTCTGTTATAAACATATTCTTCACTTTTCGGAGGAATATAGCTGTCGATATTTGTCATTAGCTGCCAAGCCCAAAAGGCAGGACCTGAAATGAAACCGAGTGCTTCTTCTTTTGTGAAATTAAACTCTTGCAAGGTTTCATACCAGACAGCTTCGCTTCCGATAGGAGTAAGAGGCATATTTATGCCGTTCATTGCCATAAAGTCAATTTCTTTTTCCCACCTTGCAAAATCCCACCAACACATTGAGTAATCCAATGTACAGTAATTCAGGTAAACTCTGAAATGTTGGTCTATCTTTTTTTCAAAAACGCCGTCAAACATTTTCAGTTCTTTCAAGTCAAAACTAAACGTTCCGCACCAGGAATACTGAACATTGCAATATTCTTTAAGATATTCATAAATACCGTTACATGCACAAATATAGTTGCTCGCTTCGACAGTAACAACAGCGTCCTTTGCTGTGACTTTGTATTTTTCCTCTTTTTCATTGGTAATAATAACATCAAAATTATCAATAAACTGCGGAAGATTTCTTTTGATAAATTCTCTCATAAATTCATTCATAAGTTTCACCTTTCACCATGCCATTTAGAACTCTAAAGCTATTTGTCGCATTTCAATTTTAATTTATCAGCTGTTGCCCATAACAATTTCATGGGTAACGTTTTTATTCGAATCTATTTTTATCAGCGTGCCACCGATTTTGTCACCCTTATTATGACCTGTGTTTTGAATATAGGTCATATCAATACCATTGTAATTTAATGATGTATTATTGCTGTGATCATGACCGAAGAAATGATACTTTGTGCTTCCCAGCTCAGCCATTTTTTCATACATTCCGTATTCATATCTACATCCGCCCAATTCCTCAACCATATTCCCATAATTATATTTCACCGAAACTCCATCCAAAGGTGTATTGTTTTTTATTGCATAATAGGCGTCATTAAACTGCGGCAATGCAGTGTGCGAAAATAAAATTGTGTCGACTGTTCTGCCTTCGCTCTTTGCTAAGGCGTTGATATTATCCTCATACCATTCAATTTGAGAAGGTCTTATGCCGTCATAGTATGAATACAACCTGTTCCCTCTGCCGTCATATCTGAACACTTCGGCATTGCTGTCCATCATAACAAGCGAATAAAAAATACTGTCGCCGTCCATAATGTTGATTAAATAATTTCCGGCTCCGTCAATATTTGTCGGTCCTACATCAAAAATGATATTTTCGCTTTTCAGCATTTGTTGTGACAGATAATACAAATCGCTGTGAAAGTCATATTCGTGATTGCCGAAAATCGGTGCCCATGGCACGCCGAATTCATCCATCATTTTTGTAAATGCCTTTACATGAAAATGATTGAATATACCGGCAAAATTATCGCCGCCGGTCACAATCAAATCCGGATTTGTTTTGTCTATCATATTTTTGATGGCGGTTTTAACATCGTTCTTGGAATAAAAAGGATTGTCAAACTGTATATCGGTTATTGCCAATATCGTAAAATCATCTTTTGTTTTATCAATCGTTTTGATGCTTTGAATATCAAAGCTTTCCTCACCGAGCCAGTTGTCCGCCTCTTTCACGGTTGTTCTCGGACAAAGCAGATATAATGCAACACTGCCCAAAAATAATACTGTAACAAGAAATACGGCAACAACTTTTTGCCAACGTTTCATTTTACTCATCATAATTCTCCTTTTTACTATTTTAAGAAAGCTTCCTCACTGTATGTATATTTGCTTTATATTTGCGTTACTATCTTTATCAATAGTAATCAGTGTGCCGCCTTGTACAGTATCGTCATGGGATGAAAAACATCCGGTTTTTACACCATAGGCCATCATCATATCCGAGTAATTAACAACATAATCGTTTGTGTGCTCATGACCGCATAGAATCGTCTTAACACCGATGCTTTTATATAAATCAAACACACCGATATCCATATATGAGCACCCTTCTCCTTCACGGCGTTCACCTTCAACAAGAAACGCTTTGTTACCTTTTTCATCATATGGAGTGTCGGAAACGGCAAGATTATACGCAGTAACAAATTGCTTTAACGGGTAGTGTGAAATTGCCAATGCGTTTGTGTATTCGCCGCTATTTTGCTTTGCGGTTGCGTCAGCTAAAGCTTTTATGTATAAAAGCTGAGTAAAGTCAATTGCCTCATAGCCAACCGCCTCATTTCCTTCCTCTGTTATGTAATGAAAGTTATCCATATTTGAATCAACAAAATACAAACTGTAAACGGGAATATCGTTTTCAACAACATTTATTGCAAAATTGCTGTATCCTTTGACATTTTTAGGAGTTTTTACAAAAAGGCAATGCTCCGCTTCAAGCAGTTTATCAACTTGATAATTTAAATCCGCACCCAAATCACTGTCATGGTTGCCGAATACGGTACTCCAGTAAAAGCCATATTCTTCAGCTAATTCTTCGACCAGACCAATAAAAATATCAATTTGAAAATGAGTTGTGATTCCCGCAACGTTATCGCCTGAAAACACCACAAAATCAGGTTGTGTTTTATCAAGCGTCTTTCGCATAACTTCCTTAACGCTTTTTGTTCCCTGTGTGAGAAATGTCAGCTGAGTGTCAGAAAACATAAGAATTTTATAATCCTTACCCGGTGTTTTTTCAAGCGTCGGAATATCCTCATAGCTTATTGTCTTTCCGTCCCACTCGAAATCTTTCTGCGTTCCTTTTCGTGGTATAAACATAAATGCCGCAACTGATGCAACAACAAGTACAACACTCAGGACAATACAAAATGTTTTCTTCATTTTTTTCATATTCTTTACCCTCATAATTTTATTGAATACTTTTTATTTTTTTCGGTGTCAATACATATTTTTTTGCTGCCGTTTATCATAATATTACATTTGTTTCCGAGCTTTGAAAAAATTGAAAGTTCCGTCAATTTTCCGTCCTTCCAGCTGAAATCCAGTTCAAATCCACCTCGTGCACAAAGTCCGTGAACACTTCCGCTTTTCCATTCCTGCGGCAAGGCAGGTAATATTTCTATATAACCTCTATGTGACTGCATAAGCATTTCGGCTATACCTGCCGCAACACCGAAGTTTCCGTCACATTCCCATCCTGTCATAAAATTACAAGCGAGATTTTCCTCGATTTCTTCTGAAAGATGCTTTTTAATAACAAACCAAGCTGTTTCGCCGTCTTTGAAACGAGCGGCAAGATTTGTCGGCCATGCCCCCATCCAGCTGCCGCAATTGTCATTAACCCAAGGCTTTCTTGTGTAAAAAAGTTTTTTACATGCATTATACAATTCCGGATTTTTTGCTTCATCCATAGAAGTGCCGGGCATAATTCCCCAAAGAGGTGCTAACTGTGCCGGGTTCACAGGCTCAAAATATTTATGCCATTCAATAATCTGCCCTGTCTTTTTATCAATTTTTGCAGGGGAAAGCTTATTGAGTTTTTCTTTAAGCACTTCGCAATAATCATCATCTAAATTCAATATATGTGCAGCTTTTCTTGTATTATTAAAGAGTTCGGTAATAATCAACTTATCCTCAAGAGCATCATTTGTAATATAAAACTTACCTCTCCAAGTTTTATAACTATTCTCAAATGATACAGACGGAGTAACAACAAGATTGCCTTCTTTATTTTCAGTTAGGAAATCCACAAAGAAAAGTGCACATTCTTTCATCACGGGATAAATTTCAGAAAGAAATTGCTTATCCTCCGTGAAAAGATAATGCTCGAACATATCGCAGCAAAGCCACGCTCCGCCCATTTTCCAAATAGCCCATAGTGAATTGCCATCCATTGCTGTAGTAATCCGCCACAAATCTGAATTGTGATGTGCCAGCCAACCTCTGCAATTATAGTTGTATTTGGCAGTTTTTCTGCCGTCATCAACAAGTTCTTTTGTCATTTCAATAAGAGGCAAATGACATTCGCTCAAATTTGCAATTTCAGCTAACCAGTAATTTATCTGCACATTGCAGTTCAGTGTATAATTCGCAGCCCACATAGGTATTAATTCAGTGGACCAAATTCCTTGTAAATTTGCCGGTTCTGTGCCTTTTCTTGAAGAGGAAATCATAAGATAACGACCATAAGCAAAGTATAAAGCGGCACTTTGCGGTTTTATATTTTTACCGAAAATATCAGGTGTGAAATTACCAATCGGAATATCACCCAAATAAATACCACACCTATTAAAAAAAGAAGAAAAGTCTTTAATATGCACAGATTTGATTTTTTCATATCCGTCTATAACAGCTCTGTCGATTGCTTTTTTACAAATCGAAAAATAATCAATGTCACTTTTTTCAATCGGTGTCTTATAATCCTTAAAATTATTTGCACTTGAAACAAAAACAACAATTTCTTTTGCATTTAAAACCGAACATTCACCGCTTTCGTTATTCATTATTTCGCCGTCAGTCTGAATATTAAGTTTTACGCAAAATTGAATACCTTTGTTTTCTTCATATACAACATTTTCTTTATATCTGTTATTTTTCCCGTCACCGTTATAACAATTTACAAAATAAGGTGCTTTTCCGAATAAAATCAAGCCATTATTCGTATTTTCAGTTTTGAATTTCAATAAGCTTTCAAGCGAAAAGTCTGCTGATATAGCCTTTTCTGATTTAATTTTTATTAAGAGAGCATTATATTCGTGCGAAACAAAATATTCTCTTTTAATTTCAGCGTTATTGGTAAAAAAATTAGTATTACAAATTGCCTTTTCCATATCAAGCGTACGAATAAAGTCGGTGCAAATATCTGTATTTTTATAATCAATATGCAATCTTGCCATAGGCATATAAGCCTGACCGAAAACACCAAGCATTTTATCAGATTCTTTTTGTGCTTTTTTGTATTTGCCTGCATCAATCAAATCTCTTGTTTTTTGAAGGTGATTAATTGCAGTTTTGTTCTGCCAATCAAAAACATCCCCCGACCATAATGTATCCTCGTTAAGATATATTAAATCGCTATTTGATGTCGCCTGCACAAGAGCACCGATTTTGCCGTTACCCAAAGGGATTGAGCTCCAACGGTCTTTTGACTCGGTGTTGTATCTCAGCGAATTATTCATAATTTTACCCTCTTGTAATTGTACTGTATGTTTGCATTATCATATTTCAAAAATCTTAATTTTCTTAAATTTTGAATTTGCAGAAGTCAAAATTTTAACGTATCTCGCTTCGTTCTTTACTGCTATCTTTCTTGCTTTTGTATTAAATGATATTGCTGTCCAATTTTCTCTGTCAGTTGAAAAAAATATATCAAAATTCGTCTTGCGGAAAATAGGTTGGCTGATATTCACTTCAAAAGATTCATAGCAATTTTCAAGATCAAGTATCATGCAGGGTTCTCTATCGTTTCTGTCGGGACTCCAATATTTGTGCTTTGACTTTGTTGTAAGACAAATACTTGAACCGACTACGCTTTCACTTGACACCATAACAGGTCTGTCATTTATAATATTTATTTTTCTATTGATTCTCTTTTGAACATTCGTTTTCGGTGCGGGAATATATTGAATATTCTGATTAGTGTATTTTTCCACACCTAAAGCAATAATTGTTAGTTCATTGCTAATAAGATTTCCACATTTTGCAATCACAGTTGATTTACCGCTGTAATACGCTCTTGCCTCAACCGCACACATACCGTCAAAGCAATTATTTAGTTGTTTGTTAAAAAGCATTTTTTTGCCTGTCGGAAGCATTAAAGCACCGCTTGTGACTTCAAACGTGATTTCAAAATCACCTTGTACACGTTCACCGTTTTTATTAATAACTTCACATGTAAGCATTGCGTCATCCGTGCCGTCAGTCAATATTTCCTTTTTATCGGCAGTAAGCTTTAATGAATAAGGCTTATCCTTCACGGATTGCTTCGGTATTTCAATGCCTAAATTCTTTTTGCGGTAAGCATAATATGCATTAAGAGGTAATCTGTACAAATCACAAATTCCTAAATTGCTTATACCTGCTATACTTCCATGATGAAAACCGCACCAAATGCATCTGCCGGCTCGCCACGGATAGTATTCGTTGCTGCCTTTTGTTTCATATAAATCAACTTTACCGGGGCGATATGAGGCGATACTTCCGTATTCCGCAACCATATTCGGAACAGGCGGATTTTTAAAAAGGACTGCACCGTCTCCGTTATAACCCGAAACATCCGTAAGAGTGTCAAGTCCGCCTCTCTGCGTTCCGCCAAGTCCGGCAGGACGAGTGCTGTCAAGTTCATGACAATACTCAACCAATCTTACAATAAGCTTTTGAGCCTCTCTCATTACTTTTTTCTTTGAAAAGAATACTTCATTTCCCATACTCCAGCAGATTATTGAAGGGCTGTTATAATTAACCTTTATCATCTCTGAAAGCTGTTGCCTCAGACTTTCTTCAAAGGCTTTGTAATGCTCTTTTTTTACAGGCATCGCACTTGATTTCCAATAGCCGTCAGCACCAAAACCGCCGATACCCCAAAACACATTTTCACTCCAAAAAAGCATACCTTGTCTGTCACATTCTTTGGCAAACTCGGTATGATGAGGATAATGTGAGCCTCTTATAAAATTAAAACCGCAATTTTTCATAAGAGCAATGTCTCTTTTTATCCCGGAGTGAGCAACAGCGTCACCCCAGCCACCGTGATCCTGATGAACATTTGCTCCCTCTAAAAGTAAATGCTTTCCGTTAAGAAAGAATCCGTTATCTTTTGTCCATTCAATGGTTCGAATACCAAATGAAGTTAACAAACGGTCATCTTCAAGCGTTGTTTTTAATGAATAAAGATACGGATTATCAATATCCCATAAGGTAGGATTTTCAATTTTAACTTTTTGTACAGCCTTATTATTTATAATTTTACAATCGCTGCTGCAAACGATATTCCCATCAGCGTCAATAACTTCACTTAAAAGTGTTTTTCCTTCGGCATTTACACATTTTGTTTCAATATTTAATTCATATTCATTATCAGAGATTTTTGAGGATGAAACACGAACACCATACCAATCAATATGTGTTTTCGGATAAACAATTAAATAAACGTCACGGTAAATTCCGCCGTTAAATACATGTTCACCGGCTCTCGGTGCAAGAGTGGCTTTCCAAATATTATTCACACGAACGAAAAGTGTATTTTTCCCCTGCTTTATATAATTTGTAATATCAACGGTAAATGCGGTATACCCTCCTTCATGAGATTGAATATACTTATCGTTGAGATAAATTTCGGCAATTTGAAAAATTGCCCCAAACTCCAGTAAAATACAGCTGTTTTGAATATCACAATTACAATTAAATTCCTTGTAATATGTGCCATAGCCAACATAGAAATCATTCTCACCGTAATAAGGAATACCAAATGAATGAGGAAGTCCGATAAGACTATATTCATTTAGTTTTATATTAATCTCATCGCCCTTGTTTTCGCCGAACTTAAAATACCAGTTACGATTTATGATTGTTTTTTCCATATGCCATTCCGCCTTTTTGCGCTATTTTTTCGCAGCTCTCACTTCCGCATATCCGTCATTGTTTTTTCTCTTTTCCAATAATATTTTCAGCCTTGTAATAAATTTTTGATTACAAATATTCAATGGACAATATTCTATATCGTGTTCGTTAAGATATAAAAAATGCTCTTTAAGCCTACTCTCAAAGTCATGATAATTACCGGCATTTTTATTCCAACATTTTTCCGATAGTGCTTGCATACGAGGATATAAGTTAAAGTCAAGCTTTTCTTTATCTCTTATCCATTCTGTCCATACTGTGCCCTCGATACCGAATATTCCTTTTTCAAGCTCAGCTCCGAATTTTATATCGGCATTTGTGTATGAATACGTCTTTTTAAGAGGTGTCTGTGAGTAATCATAATCAAAATAAAAATACGGACCGTAGCTGACAACTATTTGCCCGCCTTTCTCAATATAGTCTGCGCATTGATTGTCCTTGAGTTCACTTCGCCAAAGTTGTAAAAGTGTGTTCTCAGGTAAATCCGTGCCTAACTTTTCATCCCATATCATAGGCTTTTTACCATACTTTTGCAGAATTTTATTAACCTCAATATAGAAATATCCCTGTAATGCATCCTCGTCTTTTAAGCCGAGACGCTTCTTTTTTGCCTGACAGTCGGCGCATGTTTTCCATTTTATTTTCGGCACCTCATCGCCGCCTATATGGAAGTATTCACACGGAAACACTAAGCTCAGTTCACTGATAATGTTTTCGACAAACTCATAAATTTTGTTTTTCCCCACGCAGGCAATAGTGTCCTCAACGCCCCATTCCTTGCGTACTTTAACGGTCTTGCCCTCACATGACAATTCGGGTATAACGCTTATTGCCCCCAAGAGATGACCGGGAATATCAATTTCCGGAATAACATTTATATGATATTCGGCAGCATAAGCGACAAGCTCCGAAAGCTCTTTCTGAGTATAATAAAGTCCTGCACCGTATTCTTCTGTGTCGCATTGTCCACTTCTTTTTATCTGTGTTCCGCCTCGTATACTTCCCCTTTCGGCAAGTGAAGGATATGCCTTTATCTCAACTCTCCACCCTTGATCATCTGTCAAATGAAGATGCAGAAAATTAAGTTTATAAAAGGCCATACTCCTGATTATTGCCTTAATTTTTTCAATTGGGATGTAGTGTCTTGCTGTGTCAAGAATAATACCACGATATTTATAGTCAGGCCTGTCGGAAATTCTCGCTGTTTGAAGAAAACTCCCATACATAAGCTGGCTCAATGACACAAGAGCATAGAACAACCCTGCACGGTCATTATAAGAAATATCAATGCAATCTCTCGAGCAGTTTAACAAATATTCGTTTTCCGCAAGACTTTTATCACGCATAATTGAAATATCTGTGGCATTTTTCGAAAAGATAAACTCAGGGGAAAAGTCGAGAAGTTCTATAATATTCTTTACTTCACTCGGACTATCCGTATTTACGGTATATTGGTTTTTCAGTCCTGCTTTTTTGCCGTATAAAAAATTTTTAGGCTGTGGTATTATTTTCATAATTACTATCACTCCAAAAGTTTCGTCTTTCACTTTATCTTCCTTTGCTGTGGTTCATTAATATGACTGATACAAATTAATTATTTTTCAGATAGCTTTCCGATTATATCTGACACTATTTTATCCATTTCAGACTGTTTCTGTTCCATATCATATACAAGCCTAAACTGTGTTCTTGCACGGTCAAGATTATGTTCGGAATAAGCGGTTCTGAAATATACATCTCCGTTAATGTAATCTCCTAAAAATCTTATTCCGCATTCAAGGGTCATAAGCCTTGCCGAGAGGGGCATAAGTTTTATTTCGTCGGGAGTGAGCGTGTCTGCCATCTCCTCAATAAAACCCCTTGTAAAGCATTCGAACAAATTAAGGTCACAGTAAACGAGGTCAAGATTCTTCTCGTCCTCACTGACGGGATTTGTACCAAACCGCAAAGAATCGCCATAGTCGTAAAGAAGTGAACCCGGCATAACAGTGTCGAGATCAATGACAGCAACCGCATTGCCCGTAAGATCATCTATCATAATATTATTATATTTTGTGTCATTATGGGTGACTCTTAGAGGTATACTGCCGTCCTTTATTGCATCTGTTATTGCAGACGCAATGTTTTTTCTTTTGAGAGCAAATTCAATTTCTTTTTGTACCTTGTCAGCTCTGCCGGATATGTTATTGGTTATGGCTTTTTCAAAATCTGCAAAACGCTTTGGAGTATTATGAAAGTCCTTTATAGTCTCATGCAGTTTATCGGCCGGAAAGTCAGCCAAAAGTTTCTGAAATCTGCCGAACGCCTTTGCTGCATTATAAAAATGCTCCGGTTTTTCAACAACATTGTAGGTGCGTGCGCCCTCTATAAAGATATACATACGATAATATCTGCCGTCATCGGTTTTATAGAAGCTCTTACCATCAAGGGTCTTTACAACAGTAAGCGTTTCTCTAAGCGGATCTCCACCCTCTTTGATAATTTTCTTCCTCAAATGTTCAGTAACAGCCTCTATATTTTCCATTACTTCCTCAGGTTTTTCGAAAACGTCGCTGTTTATTTTCTGAAGTATAAATCTTACGGCACACGGCAGAGCTTCAAAGGTTTCATTTATATGACCGTCACCGTATGGCTCAATGTGTTTCCATATATTGAAATTTGATACAATTGCATTTAATTCGTTATTCAAGATGTCTTATTCCTTTCTGCTTTATATGCCCGAAACAACAAAATCCAGTTCAAACGGCACAACCACACTCTTTGGGTCTTCGCCGTAAAGCTTTTCTCGAATTCCTCTGTAAAGCTTATTCAGCATTTTATCTCCCTCACGGTAATCACTAACCTGAATACCGCCGTGTGCAAGAAGAATTTTTTCCGCCTTTTCGGCAAAACCGGAATTGAGATATGCCACAGCAAGATACATTTTAATTCTTGCGTTTTCTTTGAGTTCTTCACTTATGATTTCATAGCAATCGATAAGCTCACTAAAGTTTTCAACTTCAAGGAAGGTTTTGAAAACGCTCTCAACCACAGAATAATCATCGGCTTTCATTCTTACAATCTTTTTTGCATAGTAGAGATAGTTTTCATCGCCATCATTTTTCAACAGAGACATATACAGATGATTATTCTGATAATTACTGTCCAGCAACATACTTTTAACAGTGTTTTCCATTGCACGGTCAAATCTTCCGCAGTCATAATCAATCAGCCCTAACTGGTAATAAAACTGCCATTCTGTGTTGTTTTGCTTCTCATATTCTTTAAAGGCAGTATACATATCATCACCAATTAAAAAGCTGTCTGCGGTCGGCTCGCTCTTCAGCTTACCGGTATTGATAAAATCAACCCACTTTTGCGTCTGTACGCAGGGTAAAAACTCAAGATGTTCCGGTGCATTTTTATGTATCAAATTGTTAAGATAGCCCCAGCCGTGTCCACGCCAAATCATCTCACCTTTTTCGAAGGCAACATTTTCCGCCATATATAAATTGATTTTTTCAAGTTTTTCGGTATCGACCTTTGCGTCTATATCACTCACAAGGACAGCATAATCACTATCAACAGAATTATCTAACTGAATGCCTGTATAGCACTCCGTCCAGCTCCACGTTGTTTTCGGCGGCATGGGTATACACTCATACTGCGTCTTGCCTAAACCCGCCTGTATCTCAACATAGTCGCCGGCTTTATCAGTAAGAAACTCCTGCCAGTGCTTTGAGCCTTGAATATGACCCCAACTGAAAAGTTTTCTACCCTTTAATCGTTTTGTGGAATACTGCAAAAGTCCTTTTCCGTTTTTATCAACATTGGCAATAAACTTTTTGTTTTCATCAGGTATATCATAAAAATAATCGATTGTGTTCGGGATTCTTTCCGGATAGGACACATCCACACCTCTGTCAAAAGGAATGGATGATTTGGCTATGCCTGTACCGTCGCTGTTATTGTAGGCACTATCGGCAGGCACAATAACTCTGCCGCCCTCAAACTCAGGCGTTGCAATATTGCTCCACCAATACATAGGAACTGTTTTTTCGCTTGGGTTGTATATGCACATTCTTGCTATCAGCTTATCTTCGTCAAGCGTGAAATCCATTTGATAATATACGCCCCTCACACGCTCATACTCATAGAATCTCAGAACTTCCTCGCCGTTTTTACCCGTTACCTTTGCCGCATAAAGACTCTCGCAGGTATAAGGCGTATGTCCGATTATGCCTATATTCCACTCAACGCCGCCGCTGAACCACGCATTTCTGATAGAAAGATTGCGAAAGCGGATAACATCGTTGTGATAGAGCAGATCTTCACCCGTCTTTTTATTGATGAGTTTCCAGAGCCTGCCGCCGAGTGAAGGCAGAAACTCCGCATAAAGGCAATCATTCTCCAGGATAATAACAGGAACTTCTGTTTCTGTTTCATCTGCATAAAGATTTTGTTCTCTGTATGGATAGCAATTTTGCCTTTTTCCAAAACCAATAAAAAGTCCTTCATAATCACGGATAAAGGCTTTTGTTGTATTCTGTACATTGATTTCCTGTGAAAGCGCAGGCAAAGAGGATTCGTTACCCATTTTACTACATCTGTATTTTTTTGTTTTTTGTGTTATCATTTTACATACCTCATATATTGTACTTAATTAAAAGGCTTTTAATCATATCAACATCAAAGCAATCTTTAGGGTTGTTGCGATAGTCTATGGTTTTACACCAGTCCTTTGAAAACGCAACAATTTCTTTTCCAAATTTTCCATACGATATATCCAAACGGGTTGGATTAAATTCCTTAATATCTTCTTTAAGTTTATTGCCTTTTTTTAATTCACTTATTACATATGAATAAAACTTTTCCCAACGCACCTTATAATACTCTTTTATAAGTCCGCTCCATTCACGCCATGCGTAATCATAAAGGAAACTGTCTCCGTCAACATCACCCCAAAGCGTTACGAGAGTCTTTGCCATTATGAAAAAGTATTCCTTTTCATTCTCGTCTGTTGCAAGAGTTTGACTGTCATATAGCCATTTGTTTAGATTGGTTTCAGTCCTCTGTGATAAAAGCATATCAATATCATCAAGCAAATCAAGTTGTTTTCTTGCGAGAAATTCGCATTTTTCAATTTCGCCGTTTTTATAGCATTCCGTAAATTCACGCTGTCCGTAATAAAACAGATTACTTAAATATTGTGAAAAAATGATAATAACATCATAGCGGTAGCCATCCTTAAGGGAAGAGTAATCATCAAGCTGTGACGCAAACAGTCTTACACTTTCAAGCAGATCATTATTATTATAAAATTCGGAAACTCTGTCCCAGCCACCTGTGTACGGGGGATCAAAAGACGGATATGACGCAAGTGCAGAGCCCTGTGTTTCCGTGTTTCCGGGAGCACCGGACATTGTTATAAGATTTTTCGGGCAGCCATAACAGCTTTTAAGAAGTGAAACATAAGCTTCTTTTAACTCATTGCTTCCGGTTCGCCTGACGCTGTAATTTTCGAGCCAATTTTTGATATTTACATCGTCTTTTTTCGTTAGCATATCATAGAACAAGTCATACACAAGCGGATTTTGACCAATGCCTTCAGGGAACAGTCCGCTTCCCAAACAGTTGGAAACGCCATTATTGGTAAGTGAACCGAAAAGATTATGACTAAATGATGAAATATCTCCCTGCAAAGCGGTTCTGCCGCCGAAGTTATGAAGGTTTCCGACAATGAAATCATACCCCCAAAAGTTCTTGTTCTGTTTGTGTTTTGTGCCGTCGATATCAAGTATAAGCAGTCGTTCTCTGTGAATACCTTTGACAATCTGTTTACGCAAAGACCATGCCTGCATAATCCAAAGCGCATCTTTGTCAAAATCGGTCATAATTTTTTCTATTTTCTTTCCGACCTTGCGAAGATAGAATCTTGACTTTTTCGGTGGATTATTTTCATGAAACGGATCTGTTGCATAGCGGTGATAAGCACCCATAAGGCGTTCCATATTTTTGTAAAATGCTCCACCTATTTCGGAGAATAATTTTTCTGTAGGATCAATAATTGCACATTTCGGAAATCTGCACCAAGAATTGCTGATACTTATTTTTGCCTTCGGAAATTTCTCCTTAATATTAGCCGGCATATGTCCAGCAAAGCCCTGCTGTATGGGCATCATACCAAATTCAAGCATTCGGTTAAGTATTTTTTTGCCAAGCTCCAACCGCTCATAAACATATTTTTCTTCTTTGGGAGGCATATAGCCGATAATATTTGTCATCTGCTGCCATGGCCAAAATGCCAAGCCGGAAATTGTTCTGAGCGCTTCATCCTTACTGTAACCGAATTGCTGTAAAGTTTCATACCATATAGCTTCGTTGCCAACTACCGCAAGTGGCATATTGATACCGTTTAATGCCATAAAATCAAGTTCTTTTTCCCAACGTTCCCAATTCCACCAGCACATTGAATATGAAAAAGTGCAGTAGTTAAGATAAACACGGTATTTTTCGGGTATTGTAACAGTTTCCGCATTTTCGAACGGTGTAGGTTTTTCAGTTATAAGCGCTCTGTTTCCTGCCCATGAGAGGTTTACATTTTGATATTTCTTTAGATAGTAATATAGACCGTTACATGCTGAAATAATACAGTTTCCCTTTATCACAACACGACCGTCTCTATATTCAAGAGTAAAATAGTCGTCGTTTATTCCGCTTATTTTATTATCAACACTTATATCGTAATCGTCTTCGCTGAGATTTAATCTTTTCAGCATTCCCTTTATAATATCATCCATAATAAACCCGCCTCTATAGAAATCGTTTATTCAACCTTATAAGTATCTTTATCGAAATCAACCGTTATTTTAACGCCGTTTGAAAACTCTGTTTGCTGTATTCTCCTGTTTTTGTCCAAAAATCTGTGATTAACCATTTCGGCATTATAAACCAATTCGTTTACCTTGGCGATTTCTAAAGTTTCCGCTATTCTTTGCTTCAATTCCTCATCACTTTGCTCACCTGAAGCAGCCATGGAATTATTGAAATACGGACTTTGACCGTTTAAAATACAGTGTAGCTTGCCTGCATCACCGTCGGGTATTCCCCAGCCGCCTTTGCCTTCGGTGTGCCACGGAACAAATACGCAATCGTGATAGACCAAATTTGTGAGCGGTACAGGCACTCCCACTGCCGGACCGCCGTCCTGCGGCGTTACAGCATAAGGTGCATGATGTACTAAGTCAAGAAACTGTACCATATTGCAGCCGATTTCCTCACTACTTACTATAAGACCCTGCTTTCTGAGCATATCAAAGCACTCTCCTCGGGCAGCAATGCTCTGATGCCTTGTAGTCATATATTTAGGATTATAGTTTTCGTCACCCCACATAATTCCCCATACATCAAGATATGTACCTTTTATTTTAACACCATGCTCTTCTAACTCTCTGTAGGTTCTTTCAACAAACGGCTTTGCAAGTGTGCTGTCCAAATAATTGTGCGGACCTCCTGCCCAATAGTCACAGTATTCCTTGTTCATATTAATGTTGCAGACACATTTATCAGGGTCATACACTTCACTGTCAAGATAATAATCCCTATACTGGTCATGCAAACCAAACTCATAACCGATTGCGTCACAGTAATCGGCTAATTTTTTCATTCCTTCATATCCGCCTGCTTTGGGATTCGGAGGGAGAATATACGGATGGAGATTATCATAACCTCTTTTACCCCAGCCGTCTGTATGGACATAGGCTCTGTCAAGTCCAAGCTTTTTATACCTTGAAAACTTCTCAATCGTTTCCTCAAAGGTATTATGCATTACCTCTCCTATCTTTGTCTTTTTGTAAATACCGCTTTCGGGAACATTATTCTCCATAATCCGCCAATGAATTATCGGTGCACCGATAAGCTTTTTTACATTGGGGTTTGCTTTGATTTTTTCATCTATCGTAACCAGTCTGCCGTGCTTTTCTTCATTTTTTCTGAAATCCTTTGCTATTTTTACATAATCACAGTCACGCATAAAATGCATATGTAAAATCCGCTTATATCCCACTTTACCTAACTGAGAGCACCATTTCGGAGAAGTTAATAAAGCCTGTTTTTTGTTATAACACGATAGAAGCGTACAGTCATTGCTATCATCTATAACAGCAGAAAAGCCGTGGTTGCCGCAAACTCTGCCCCATAGCCCTAAATACGCATCACCGGTATTAATTTTTCTGCTGTATAATGTAAGAAGCGTGATCGCCTTTCGATTGTTCTGCCAATTATCATAAATTAACGTACCCTGTCGTATAGGGTCAACAGAATAACTGTCATTTGGATCGTATTTCTTTGCATTAAACGGCTGAGGAAAGAAAAATGCTTTTATATCCATACCGTTTTCATTTTCGCTTTCAACAGAAAAGTCAATTCTGCCGTCATTAAGCAGTTCAGCTGTTACCTTTAATTTTAATGGCAGTATTCTGAAGCCCACAGGGAACTTTGAATATTCAGAAATAATTTTATTTTTAGTTGTTTTATGCTTGACAGACAAGGCGCAGGAAAAAGGCAGTCTGTAAGACATATATTTGCCGAACATTTTGACATTAAAAGAAACAAACGGTTGTCTTCCTTGACCTACCCAACTGAATCCGTCGTGAATAACCTCATACTTTAAATTATTGTTTAATAATTTTAAAATGGTGTTATTCTTAGAGATTTGTATGGTCTTCATCGCAAAAATTCCTTTCCTTATTAAAGTTTTCGTTAGTCTATTTTTATTGAAAAGATATTTATTTCACGAAAATTAAAGAAATACATGTTTTCTCTGCACATCATTATGCATAAATTTTCTGTTGATATAAATATTTTTCTATGATATTATAACAAATGTACTAAGCACAATATACCCACAATATCACACATTATAACCACTTTATCACAGCAGAGGCGGTCATTAACTATGGAGCAGGAAATTGTATATCATAAAACTATATCGGATAATCGGACTTATACTATAGCAATGTCCGGAATAACAGATAAAAATCC
This sequence comes from Candidatus Fimenecus sp., assembly GCA_052298855.1. Taxonomy (GTDB): domain Bacteria; phylum Bacillota; class Clostridia; order Oscillospirales; family Acutalibacteraceae; genus Fimenecus. Next base: position 84,469 of record DAVZXP010000009.1, read on the forward strand.
GTATTTTTATAACTCTCAAACCAAAAGCAAATACTACATTTTCGAGTTTTTGCTCAGCGGAAAAGGTACAATAAATATTGATAATAAATCCTATTTTCTGAAAAAAAACGACTTTTACATTGTTCCGGCAAACAGTAATTACGAATACTTTACAGAAGTTGACGACCCTTACCAAAGGTACTGGGTCTGTATGGAAGGAACTTTGATAGATGGTTTATACAACACATATTTCAAAGAAAAAAACATTGTAATTGCCAATGTAGATTTTTCACCTTATTTTAAGCAGCTTTTCAATATATTAAAAAAATCGGATGATATTTTGACAGATGAACATGATATTCCTCTTTTAATTCACGAGATTTTTTTGACGGCTGCAAATAACCTCTCTTTTCCTGAATACTTTAATTCAAAATCAGTAAAAGGGAGTGCTTCTGCATTTAAAAATTATATTTGCTCTAACTTTTCAAAACCTTTTTCGTTACAGGAAATGTCTGATAAATTTTGTATGAGCAAAAATCAAATTATAAATGTATTTAAAAAAGAATATCATATCACGCCTCAGTTATTTTCAACACTTTATAAATTAGATATGGCAGAAGAAATGTTAAAACGAGGTACGAGCGTTAAAGAAACTTCCAAGTATTTGGGGTATTCGACGGACAAATATTTCAGTTCAATATTTAAGAAGTATAAAAATAAATCTCCGTCGCAAGTAAAAAAACACAATAATGACGCCGTCAATAATTAAAACAAATATACTGAAAATATTGGCTTACATCAGAAAAAATAATTTAGTCTGCCGTTCTTCTTATAACCCGATTTCAACAATACTGTTGCAAATTTACCGGTATTATATATTTTTTAATATAGGTTAGGTTAAGCTATGAAAAAACAAACTCTTTCAAAAAATAAAGAAATAATTTTAATAACAGTACAGGTTTTAATTATCGTTCTGTCCGGAATACTTGTTCGAGATGAATTTTACAGAATTATAATATCAGCCGCCGGAATTGCTTTTAACTTTTTGGTTTGCTCAGGAAAACGCTTTGGATTTGTTGTAGGTATGCTATATGCCGTATCATATGGCATTATGTCATATTTTGATGAAATTTATGCATCCTGTGTTTTTATGCTGTTGATACAGTTCCCATCGGCGATTATCAGTTTTATAACATGGAATAAGCAGGAAGATAACTCCGTAAAAATGCAACGGGTGTCAAGTCTCAAAAGGATTTATATTGCCTTAGCGTTTATATTTTCTTTTATTATCGCCTATATGCTCCTAAAGTATGTAGATGGCAGTGGTGCTGTTTTTGATGCATTCTTTTTCTCTGCAAGCTTTATTTCCTGCATTTTACTTGCCATTAAGAAAAAAGAGGCATATTTTGTCATTCTGCTTTCCGGATTGGCGGGTACTGTACTGTGGAGTTATCAGTTTTTGAAAAACGGTACCGGCTTGTCAGTTCTCTTACTGAATTTTTTTGTGTTATTAAACTCAGTAAGAGGGCTTATTGGTAATATTAAACCGCCAATATTAAAGCAATAATGTGTTTGAAATTTTTCATTTCAAAAATCAAATTTTTCTTTCCGGACTTTTATATTGTTTATCCATCAAAAATGCAAAGGTAAATATTGAAAACTATACTTGCAATGTCGCTCTTTGCAAGGCAACATACCACAATCTTTTCTTTGAAAATTTAATAATAAGACCATAACACCTCATAATTTAATGTTTCATCCTCACATTATAGATGAACGGATTGTGTTATATTTTCGATAACGAGCGATACTCTTTAGAAACTATATTGCTTTTGTTATTGTGATAGGATTTCTAAAATATTGAACAGTATTTTAGAATTATAAAGCGGAAAATATAAGCATGAATAGGAAAGCCTTGCAGAGTACTCTGTCCCCGAATGGTACAGACAGGCTAAATTCGGTGTTTTATTCATTTGGGTGTGTTTACCGTGCCTGAATAGGTACCCGAGACTGATGTACTACAAGGGCAATCCCGTCTATTGGCATCACAGAAAAAAATCACGGCAAAGACTTTAATTGCCGTGATTTTATTTCTATGTTCAAGGCTGAAAAATTTGAAGTCTTGACATTGCTTTTATTTTTTCATCAATCAACTCATAAAAATATTGATTCATATATGATTAAAGTGGACATTCATTTACTATATCTGTTTCTTGACTATTATTAAACGAAATTGATTCATCATATATGTTTTGTCCATCTGTTGTCAATATTTTATATGAACCTTCAAGGAAAACGGTATTACCAAAATGGTCTATTGAATAAAAATCATTTTCCTCAAAAGTGAATATAAATTCTTTTGTAACACCCTTTGGAATAAATTCTCTCTTGAACTTGATTAACGATTTAGTCGGAAGTTCGTAATTTGTTTTGGGATAGGTTATATAAATCTGAACCACCTCATCACAATCAAATTCACCGGAGTTTTTAATTAAGCAAGATAATTGCTTTTCTTTTGAATTGTAATCGATTTTTAATAAATCGAATTTTGTATAAGTCTTTCCGTAGCCGAAAGGATACTGCACATCACCCTTAAAATATCTGTATGTTCTGTTTTGCATGGAATAATCGCAAAAATCAGGTAAATCATCAACCGAGTTATAAAATGTAATCGGTAATTTACCGCTTGGAGAGCACTTTCCGAAAAGTATGTTAGCAATAGATTGTCCGCCCTGTGCTCCGGGATACCAGCATTGCAAGATAGCGTTTACTCTGTTTTTATATTTTCTAAAATCTATACAGCCACCTGAAAAGTTAAGCAAAATTACCTTTTTGCCTGTGTCGAGCAATTCCTCAACATATTCTTGTTGATTAAGCGGTAGTTCTATTATTTCACGGTCACCCTGTTCACCGATATTACCGCCGCCTCCTGCAAGAGCACCTCCGGCTTCTTCGCCCTCTATCGAGGAGTCAAGCCCTGTGCACATAATGATAATATCTGATTCTGCGGCAGATTTTAATGCTGTTTCCTTGTCATGTTTTGTGCTTTGATTATAAAGATGTATGCCCCTTATAAATTCAGTATCAATGTTATATTGTGAAATGGCTTCGGTAACCATAACAAAATGCGACGGATCTCCGAAATAATTTCCGAGGTAAGCCAACTTGTTATCGGCATTAAATCCTGTAATCAAGATTTTCTGTGCATTTTCTTTAAGGGGAAGTATTCCGTCATTTTCTAAAAGCACAATTCCTTTTTCTGCCATTCTAACTGCTTCGCTTTCGTGCTCGGGTGTTGCATTATCACTAATACTTATTTCGTTATAAGGACAATCCTTATCAAACATTCCGAGAGCACTTCGGATTGACATCAGCCTTGACACAGACTTTTTTAATGTTTCTTTATTTGTATATCCCAACTTAACTGATAACGGCAATAATGAATATACTATCCCACATTCAAGGTCGCAACCTGCATTTACAGCCATTGCGGCGCCCTTTGACGGATTAAGGGTTCTTTTATGCTTATATATTACATCTAATATTGCAGAGCAATCCGAAACAAAATATCCATCAAAGCCCCATTCTTTTCTTAATAGCTTATCAATCAGCTTGTCAGAGGAACAACAGCTTTCACCGTTCACCATGTTATATGCTCCCATAACACCGCTGACCTTTGCTTTTTTAACGGCGGCTTCAAACGCAGGAATATACGTTTCGTAAAAATCCTTTTTGGACACTTCGGAATTAAAAGTGTGCCTTAATCCCTCGGGACCGCTGTGCACGCAAAAGTGCTTTGCACATGCAGAGGCTTTCATATATTTTTCGTCGTCGCCCTGTATTCCCTCAATAAAGGCACAGCCGAGAACGGAGGTTAAATACGGGTCTTCGCCATAGGTTTCGTGACCTCTGCCCCAGCGAGGATCTCTGAAAATATTTATATTAGGTGACCAAAGTGTAAGCCCTTTATAGATACTGTAATCCTCGTTCTTTTGACTCTCATTGAATTTTGCCCTTGCCTCTGTCGCAATGATATTCGCACATTTTTTTACAGCCTTTTCATCAAAGGTTGATGCCATGCATATAGCTTGAGGAAATACGGTTGCAACACCGGCTCTTGCAACACCGTGTAAACCTTCGTTCCACCAGTTATACTGCTTGATATTTAAGCGTTTTATTGATTTTGATGAATTGCGCATTTGAGAAACTAATTCAATTAAAGACATTTGGTTAGCCAGTCTTTCACCGATTCTTTTGTGCTGTGAGTGATTTTTCTCTGTCATAGAAATACCTCTTGACTTTCTTAACTTAATGAATTACAATCATTATAGCCGTGCACGAGCACGAGTGTAATAATATTTACTATATAATATTTGAAATAAAATGTCAAGTGGAGGAATTTATGGCAATAACCGCAAAAGAAATTGCAGAGCTTGCAGGTGTAAGCAGAGGTACGGTTGACCGTGCCTTGAAGGGAAGAGAAGGCGTAAATCCCGAAACCAAGGAAAGAATACTAAAAATCGCAGAGGAGCATAACTATAAGCCTAATCTTATAGGAAAGGCTTTGGTATATTCTAACCGTTCTGTGCCTGTTACAGTTATCATGAACAGTATCGGCAATTCATTTTTCGAAGATGTAAAAAAAGGAATGCTTGCCGCCGAGCATGAATATTCTGATTATGGTATAAAACTGAATATCCGAGAAATTAAAGGATATAACGCTTGTGATATTATTAAAGCTGTTTCCGACTTGCCTGAAGACACAAAAAATGTAATTCTGACTCCTGTTGAGGACGATGCACTTTGCAAAAAGATTGATGAAATGACTGACAGCGGCATAAATGTAATCACGCTTTCAAGCGATATATCCGACACAAAGCGTCTTACATATGTGGGCTGTGACTATCTGAAAAGCGGCGAAACGGCAGGTCGTCTTGTCGGTCTGCTCTCGGGCGGAAAAGCAAATCTTTGTATTGTTACGGGTAGCCTGGCGCATAAAGGACACAGGCAAAGAGTTGAGGGCGTTTCCAATGTTATTAAAGAATACAAAAATATTCAAATTGCAGATGTAATTGAGAATAATGATGATAACGAAAAAGCCTACACGGCAATGAAAACCGTGCTGAAAAAAAACAGAAACATTGATTTTGTGTGCATAACCGCAGGCGGTGTTACAGGAACGCTGAAAGCGATTAAAGAAAGCGAACGGAATATCAAGGTTTGTTCTTTTGACGATACCGAAACCACAAGAAAAGCTATGTTAAACGGAGATATATTGGCAACCGTTTATCAGCAACCCTTTGAACAGGGATATAACGCAGTAAAAAGCGTATTTGAAACGGTTGTTGCAAAAGCGGCAGTGCCCGAGTATCAGTATTCACAACTGTATATAAAGGTTGACAAATCACTTTAATAAAATGCAACGCCATTGCATTTTATTTTTACACATTATCGTGCACGAGAACGGAGGATATTATGGACGAAAATTTACGAACATTTTTACAGCATCACAGCAATATAAAATATTCGCTGTTTTTGAAAAAATTAAAGCAGAGCATTTACACACCTATTGCTCAGTTAAATGCGTTTGTGCATAAATCAACCGAACCGTTATGCTTTGACGATATGAAAAACGAGCGTTTCGATAATATAAAAATTGGCGACAGTTGGGGCGGTTTTTTTGACTGCGCATGGTTCAAATTCACGGCGGATATAGATAATATGCAGAAAAATCTTGTTGCTGTAATTGATGTCGGCGGCGAGGGTTGTATCTATAATAAGGACGGTGAAGTTATCCAAGGCATAACAAATGTGCTCGGAATGGTGGATAATTTTCAGACTGTCAAAGGCAAAGCGGTTATTCCTTTAGACCGAATTGATAAATTTAAGGACGGCAAAGTATTATTTTATGCCGACTGCGGCAACAACGGCAGAGGCGGAAAAAGCAGTGGTCAGGCACACTTTAAGAGAGCTGATATTTGTGTCTTCAGACAGGATATTTTAGATTTGTATTATGATATTTTAGCCTGCTATCAGCTCCTCAGCGCAGTAAATGATGATGCGCAAAAAAGAGAGATTAAGGCTTATATAAACAAGGCAATATCACTTTCACACAATACAGATTCGCAAAGTATTTTGAATGCAAGAAATGCTTTATCAAAAATGTTTGACGGTAAATACAAACAGGATTTCACCGTTTATGCTGTCGGGCACGGTCACCTTGACCTTGCTTGGCTATGGCCTGTTTGTGAAACAAAAAGAAAAGCGATAAGAACATTCTCAAATGCAGTTTATGAAAGCGAACAGTGTCAAAGTTATGTTTTCAACGGCAGTCAGCCACAGCAATATGAATTCATAAAAGAAAAATCTCCTGAGTTTTTTGAAAAAATAAAGCAATCTGTTGAACAAGGAAATATAGAACCACAGGGCGGTATGTGGGTTGAGCCTGATACAAATCTGCCTTGCGGAGAAAGTCTTATCCGTCAGTGCTTTTATGGTAAAAAATATTTCAGAGATGAATTTCAAAAGGATGTCAAAACCCTTTGGCTTCCCGATGTTTTCGGATACACGGCAGCTTTACCTCAAATAATCAAAAAATGCGGTATGGATAGTTTTATGACAATTAAGCTTAGCTGGAATAACATAAACGATTTTCCACACCACACATTTATTTGGAACGGACTTGATGACAGCAAGGTGCTTGTTCATATGCCACCCGAGGGCGACTATAATTCAAATGCCACACCATATGCTTTTGAAAAAACATATCAGAAGTATAAGGAAAAGCAAGTTAGCGATATTGCACTTATGTCATTTGGAATTGGAGACGGCGGCGGAGGACCGGGCGAATACCATATCAATATGGCAAAAAGGTGCGAGAATTTGCGTTATATTCCTAATGTCAAAATGTCCTCATCCGAAAAGTTTTTTGATGAACTAAAAAAGTATGTATCAAATTATCCCGAATATAAAGGCGAGCTTTATTTAGAAAAACATCAAGGCACATACACCACACAGGGTAAAGTAAAAAAGAACAACAGAGAATGCGAGCTTTTGCTTCATTTTGCCGAGTGGATTTGTACTATGGCATATATGCAGGGTAAAGCCTATCCGCATATAGAATTAGAGAAAATTTGGAAAGAGGTTTTGCTCTATCAGTTTCACGATATTCTTCCCGGCTCATCCATCCACAAGGTTTATGAGGAATGTAATTCAAGATATGAAATCTTAAAGGCAAAACTGAACTGTATTATTGATGAAACCGTTTCTTATTTAAGAAATGATGAAAATTCATATTTTGCGATAAATCCGGTTGATTTTGAGCGTTCGGGCTACGCAAAACATAATGGTGAGTGGTACAGATATTCACTTGCACCCTATTCTTCAGGTAAATTGGAAAAATCAGACTCCCCTGTCTCATTGCATTTTTCAAAGAATGTTATTGAAAATGAACACCTAAAAGTTGTGTTTAATAACAAGGGACAGATAGAAAAAATACTTGATAAGCGTAATGATTATAACTGTGTTTCGTCAAGCTTTAATGCTGTTAGAATTTATAAGGACAGATTTGTTCATCCTTACAATGCATGGGATATAGATATAAATTATACAAAGCATAAACCAAGTGATATGAAACTAAAAAACAGCCGTGAATATATCGACGGCAACAGCGTTGTAAGGGAAAATGAATTTTCATATAACAAGTCCGCATTAAAACAAAAAATTATTTTGACGGAAAACAGTCCGTACATAAAGGTTGAAAATGAGGTCAGCTGGCACGAAACACATAAAATGCTTCGTATTGACGCTTATCCTAAAAATTTCAGCGACAAGGTTTTGTGCGATATTCAGTTTGGAAATATTGAACGCAGTACAAAAACCGACAACAAAATTGACTATGCACAGTTTGAAATTCCTGCGCATAAATGGGTCGATGTTTACGATGGCAAATACGGCGTTGCAATACTTAACGACTGCAAATACGGGCACAGAGTAAAAGACGGTTTAATCAGTCTTAACTGTTTGAGAAGTCCTGTTTATCCCGATAAAACTGCTGACAGAGGCGAGCACTTCTTTACCTACGCAATTTATCCTCACAGCAAAAAGCCTATGGAAAGCGAGCTTGTAAAAATCGGCTACGAGCTGAATAATCCTTTAAGAATTTACAAGGGCAGTATGGATATTAAGCCTATATTTAACTGCGATAATTCAAACATAATTATTGAAACGGTATTTGTGAACGATAGAGGAAATATTGCAGTAAGAATGTATGAAACAGCCGGTATAAAAACGGTTGCAAGGGTCAAAGCAAATATTAAATTTAACAGCGTAAAGCAAACGGATATGCTTTTTGAAAATCCGAATGATGTTGATTTAGAAGCAATGACATTCAAGCCGTTTGAAATTAAAACATTGGAGGTAAAACGATAATGAAAAAATTTACGATTACTGTATTAAGCCTGTTTATGGTCCTGCTGATTTCGCTTTCTGCGGTCGGCGAGGCTATGGGCACAAGCTCAAAATATGCGTCCAATCAGGACTACATACAAAGTGAAAACCTTGCACTAAGAGATAAAAGCAATAAAATGACTGACGGAAAAGACAGCTCCGTTTACCGCTTTAAGACAAGAAACGGTGGCGAATCGGTGATTGACCTTGGCGAAAGCTGTGATTTCAACTCTGTTATTCTAAAAGAAAAAGGACTTAATGTGCAGAAATTCTCAATATCGGTATCGGACGATAACGAAAGCTTTACGCAAATTTATGCTAACGATAAAATTGAATTTCACCGTCTTTGCACCTTTGATACGGTCAAGGCTCGTTATGTAAAGCTGACGGTGGAGAAAAGCGACAACCTGCCAAAAATCCGTGAAATGGAAATATATAATGCCGTTCCCGAAAAGAAGAATGATTTTCGTGTTTCAACATACAGTACCTTGGGTGGTTCCGTATTCGGAATCATTGATGACACAACGCTGTCCGATGCCGAAAAAGACGCAAAAATCAAGGAGCTTATAGATGCAGATTATTACGATACCGTAACCGATTATATTGACATCGGCAATGTTCGTTGGGATGAGGAAGGAATAATTCATACAGACGGTTGGGACGGTATAGAGCGTGACGAGGACAAATACTATGCCGTAATGATGAGAAATCTGCACGAGGTTTTGGACGAAAAGGGCGTAAATCTTGTTATTACTATTCTTAATCCATCAGGCGAAAACGGTAATCAGAGGGTTATGAAATCCATTACGGAAAACAGGGATACTCTGATTACAAATATGATTGCTTTTGCCAACAAATATGAATTTGACGGCATTGACCTTGACTGGGAATTCCCAATGTCGCAGGACGAATTTGACGCTTACAACAGCTTTTTGCAGGAACTGAAAGCAAGAATGAAAACTGAAATGTGGAATAAAGAGGACGCAACGCTTTCTTTAGCACTCGGCACTTGGGCATTAAAATACACACCGGAAGCAATTGAATGTATTGATTATGTTAATGTTATGGGCTATGACATACTTGATCAGGACGGACAGCATTCCTCATTCTTTAGCAGCTGTGTTCAGGCGGCGGACTATATTGAAAGCCGGGGCTTTTCAAAGGAGCAGATAAATATCGGCTTCCCGTTCTACGGAACATGGGAGGGCGGCAGAATGGAGCAATATGCGTATAACGCAATAAGTGAAGAAATATCTCCGTTCAATAATTTTTATACAATGAAGAAAAGCGACACAAAGGAAGACAGATATACATATTTCAATTCGCAGGCAATTATCCGTGACAAAACAGCCTACGCTTACTTAAAAGGCTACGGCGGCGTTATGATATTCAGTCAGTACTGCGATTTGCCGTCAGACGATGAACGCTCGCTGACAAAGGCAATATCTGATTACTTACAGGAGGTAACAAAATGAAAAAGCTTAAAAAGTTTTTAACATCTGCAAGCATAGGCATTTCCCTGTCCTCGGTCATTTTTCTAATTAAAGATTATGTGTATGATTCTGCAATGAAGGAACACGAAATATTTACAATTTTGATTGCCTTATTTGTACCTCTTTTTGCAGTCGGCACTTTTCTGTCTGTTTTACTACCGAAAAAATTTGACAGGCAAAAGCTTCTTACATTAGGACTTTTGTTTTCAGGCATTTTTATAATACTGCTTACATACTTAAATATTTATCATCTGCAAATGCTTATGCCCTTAATGAAAACTAATTCAATAACCTTAGTCGTTATGTGGATAGCAAGAATTATGGGCGGTTTAACGGGACTGTTTATCGGTCTGTCGTTTGGTGCAACGGTAAAAAACGGTGTGATTCATTATATATTGCTTGTATTTTTTGCCGCAGGTATTTTTGCTTTTGGCAGATTTATGCCCGCACTTATCGGGTATGAGCCCATACTGTATACTGCAGGCGGCTTGTCGCTTGCTTGTGCTTTATTAAATTCATATATAGAAACGGAGAAAAAGAAAAATGAGTAAAACAATTAAAGGTCTGATTATAGGTATAAGTGTATTTTTAGTTATCGTTTTAATAACCGTATCAATATTGATGTTTCCTTTGAAAGGAAAAACATACGATTACGACTATTGGTACAGAGATAAACCTTATGATATAAATGATACGATTGTTCTTGAAAAGGAAGAAAATAAGGATTTCAAAATTCTTGTTATTACCGACTTACAATTTAACGATGCTTTAGATTTGTGTGGAAAAGCCGACAATGTATATGAAACGGTTGATACACTTGTTACAAAGCAAAATCCCGATTTAATAGTTATCACAGGAGATTTGGTTTGGGCAAAATTCACTAAATTTTCTGTGATTAAGGCAATTAATAAAATAGACAGCTACGGTATTCCGTGGGCACCGATTAACGGCAATCACGACGGTGAGGGAAATGTTGATTTGGCATGGATAGCAAATAAATACGAAGAAGCTGAAAATTGTTTGTTTAAGCAAGGTCCCGATAATATCGGTGGAATCGGAAATTACATAATAAATATCAGAGAAAATGGTAAAATCGTGCAGAGTCTTATTATGATGGATACGCATGCAAGCCGTTACTACGATAAGAACGATGAGAACAGACATTATGACTTTATCTATGACAGCCAGATTGAATGGTATAAATGGGCGATAAACGGAATTAATGAATATAACAAAACAAAAACAGACTCTATGTTATTTATACATATTCCACTTCCCGAATTCAAAACCGCTTATGATTTATGGCAACAAGAAGGTGGTGCAGAAGGTGAAAACTTCGGCGTTAAGGGTGAAGAAGAATGCCCGTCATATATAAATACAGGTATGTTCAATGTGATTAAGGAGCTTGACAGCACAAAATATGTATTTGCCGGTCACGACCATTTGAATAATTACAGCGTGATGTATGAGGGAGTAAGACTGACTTATGCAATGAAAACAGGCGACAGATGTTCTCAGACACCCGGTCAAAACGGCGGTACGCTTATAACGATGGGTGACGAAACAACAGTGGAGCATATATATGTTGAAAATTAAGAATAAAAAAATAATGAAAATTGTTTTAAGAACAATTTCAGCAATGCTAAATATTAAAAAGGATATTGAAAAACAATGAAGAAAACCCATTTAATTATATTGTCTTTATTTTTGACATCGGCAATAATAATTACGGCAGCAGTAATTACTTATAAGGCTCTCACCGTTCCTAAAAGTAAGAAATATGTTGTTGAAACCATAGAAGCAAATTCAAAAGACTATATAAAAGTCGGCATTATATCAGATGCTCAGCTTCCACAGGAAGAAAAAAATCTTTACGGTTGGGATTATGCTACTGTTATGAATGGTGCAGATCATCTTATAAAAGCATTAAAATACTACAAAAGTCAAAATGTCGATATGATAGTATTTAACGGAGATATGACAAACGCCACAGGAGATTATGCATCTTACAGTGCTTACAATAAGATTTTGGATTATGTTTACGGTGAGGACAGAGCAGAAGCGCCGCACATTATTTATCCTATGGGTAATCATGAATTTTACGGTGGCAACCAGGAACACAATTTTTACAAGTCAACCGGTCTTCCTCTTAACACAAGAACGATTGTTAACGGCTATAGCTTTATCTCCATTTCTAATTCAAAACTTGAAAAAGGAGATGAAGAGCTTGCCGAAAGCAACGATACACTTGCAGATGGAACATATAATGAGAAAAGAATAGAATTTTTAAAAGAACAACTTGCTGCCGCAAATACAGAAGATCCAAACAAGCCTATTTTTGTTTTTATCCATATGCCCATCAGCAATATTGTGAATGGCGGACATTGGGCAACACCGCAATATGAAGAAATATATAATATTTTAAAAGAATATCCGCAGGCGGTTGTATTTACAGGACATTCTCATTACTGTATGAGCGATGAAAGAGCGATTATGCAAAAAGATTTTACCGTTATCAATACGGGAACAACAAGCTATTTCGATTTTGACTGGCTTGATAATGAAGATGAAAATAAAGCAAACGACTTTCCGGCGGATATTTCACAAAAAAATCTTGTCTTTCAAAGTCAGGGACTGCTTGATAAAAAGGATTATATGGTAAACCCTCAGCTCATCGGTATTTACAAACCCGAAGATGTACCTGACAGAAATAATGTGAATAACGGATATTTGATGTATGTAGATACGCAAAGCAATTCGTTCACATTGAAAAAAGTAAACTTAAATACCGGAATTGAATTCGGCGAAGAATTTATAATGCGTTCTTTTGACAAAAGTTCATTTACAAGAACTGCCGAAAAATTAGGAAGCGGCATTGCTCCGACCTTTGGTGACGCTGAAATTTCTGCTGAAAGCACATCAGACGGTGCTGTAGTAAGCTTTGATTGTGCTTGTCAAAATGTTCCGATAAAATATTATATTTATGAAATTGAAAATGAAATCGGTCAAAAAACTTATGTGCGTTTTTTCGGAAAGAATTATATTCTTGGAAATGATATAATGTATACCGAACAGAATAAAATAAGAGGCTTGGAGAAAGGTAAATACTTTTTGCATGTGTATGCAGTAAATTCGTTTAATAAGGTCAGCGATGAATATTTAACGACAGAATTTACGGTGAAGTAAATATCTTTATTACAGTTAAAACAGAGGAAGTTCTATGAAAAAGAAAATTATAATTTCAGCAGTGTCCGTCGGTTTGGCTCTTGCCGTAATCGGAGCATCGGTGGGTACATATATGTCATACATAAAAAAATATGTTCCCATTGCCCCTCCTTCAGCACTTGCTTGCACAAAATCGGACAGTCGGAAAGAGCTTATTAAAAATGCGGATTTTTATGTATCCGTAAACGGTGATGACAACGGAATCGGCACACTTGAAAAGCCGTTTCAGACAATTCAAAGAGCACAGCAGGCTGTTCGTGAAGCTATTGCAAATTCCGATGAAAGTAAAACATCAATTACCGTTGCGATAATGGCAGGTACATATTATGAAACGGGTATTGCGTTTAATGAAAAAGATTCTTCAAAAAGCACATCTGTTACCTACACTTCCTACGGCGACGGTGAGGTTATCCTTTGCGGCGGCAAAATTTTAACTTCCGAAGATTTTTCCTCTGTTGACAGCGAAACTGCTAAAAGGCTTAACAGTCAGGCAGCGGATAAGGTTAAGATGATTGATTTGAAAAAATACGGTCTTACAAAATCGGATTACGGTAAAATCAAAGCGACAGGCGGATTTAATACCGAAGAGTATTATGACGATGCGGCGACTGAAAATCCCTGTGAATTATTCTTTAATGATAAAAGAATGACAATTGCACGCTATCCCAACGATTCGTATATAACCGTAGGTAAAGTAAGCGACATCGGCGACTGCTATGAGCCAAATGCCCCCTCCCCTACTGACGAATCGTGGCTCGAAAGACGCAACCAAAGAGGCGGCACATTTGCCCTTGACAAGGATACCTACAAGAGAGTGAAAAGCTGGCAGAATACCGATGATTTGTGGGCGTTCGGTTACTTTTACTGGGACTGGGCAGATATGTCCACACCCATAAAAAGTATCAATAATGATAAAACAATAACTACCGAGTATTGCAGTAAATACGGCTTTAAAGAGGGCGGATATTATTATTTCTTCAATGTCCTTGAAGAACTTGACGCACCGGGCGAATATTATATAGACCGTGATAACGGAATATTGTATTTTTATCCTCCCGATGAAAATGAAAACAGCAAAATTATGCTTTCCACAAGCAATGAAAATATAATCAGTATCACAGAAAAAGCGTCCAATATTACCGTTGACGGTCTTACCTTGCAGGGCACAAGAGCCGCTGCACTTACCATTGCAGGCGAGAAGTGCAAAATCATAAACTGCACGGTTAAAAATGCGGTTGATTGCGGAATCAATGTGAGCGGCAAAAATAATCTTGTGGAAAACTGCGAGGTTGCTTTTATCGGAAAAGATGCTGTTGTGCTTTCGGGCGGCAGTGCAGAGGGCTTTGTCTATGGCAACAACACCGTCACCAACAACAGCTTGCACGATTACGGCGAAATTCAGAAAACATATATTGCAGGTGTGAATTTAAGCGGTATCGGCAACACCGTTTCCCATAATGAAATCTACAATGCGCCGCATATGGGCGTTTATTATACAGGCAATGAAAATGTAATGGAATACAATTACATTCACGATGTAGTTTTACAATCCTCAGATGCAGGTGCGATTTATACGGGTTACAGCTACAGCACTTACGGAAATGTTGTCCGCTATAACTGTATCAGCAATATCGGCTCGGGCACTTTTACACCAAGCGGCATTTATTTTGATGACAATTCCTCAGGACAGACAGCCTACGGAAACGTGCTTATCAATATTCCCGGTTATGCTTTCCTTATCGGAGGCGGCAGAGATAATATGATTGAAAACAATTTGGTTATCAATGCAGGAAAGCAGATACTCTATGATGACCGTGCGTATGACGGTTATCACAATGACGGCTGGTATGCAAAAAACTGTAAAACGCCTGACAGCCGTTTGTGGCAGCTTATGAATGAGGCAAAGGAGTTTAACGCTTCCATCGGCAACAAGTATGACGGCATTGAGCGTATGCATCAGGATTATGAAAGAGAAGATGACGAGGGCTTTGCAGTTAATCCGTCAGGCTCATCTGTTCAAAATAACATCATTATTTCAAAGCAAAACAAGGTCGGTGAAATCGCAAAGACAGTCAAAAAATATTCTGTCGTTGAAAACAATCAGACCTTTACCTTAAACGGTGCAAAAAGCTCCTTTGAGGATTATGAAAACGGCGATTACATAATCAAAACAGACAGTAAAATTTCAAAAAAATGTCCCGATTTCAAAGAAATTCCTTTTAATGAAATCGGCAGAAAATAAGCGGAGGCAAAAAATGTATTTTGAAAATATTGAAAAAATAAAATTCGAGGGCGTAAATTTAAAAAATCCGCTCTCGTTTAAGTATTATGATGCGACCAAAATTGTTGCAGGCAAAAAAATGAGCGAGCATCTTAAATTCGCCATGAGCTACTGGCATACAATGTGCGGTGACGGAACAGATATGTTCGGCAGAGGAACAACGGACAAATCATTCGGCGGAAAAACGCCTATGGAAATTGCAGTAAACAAGGTATATGCATCATTTGAACTTATGGAAAAGCTCGGTATTAAGTATTTCTGTTTTCACGACCGTGATATTGCTCCCGAGGGTGCAACCTTAAAAGAAACCAACGCAAACCTTGACAAAATCGTTCCGATTATCAAGTCGGAAATGGAAAGAACGGGCATAAAGCTTCTTTGGGGTACAGCGAACTGCTTTAATAATCCCAGATATATGTGCGGCGCGGGAACATCTCCTAATGCCGAGGTGTTTGCTTATGCGGCGGCACAAATTAAAAAAGCCCTTGAAATTACCGTTGAACTCGGCGGTCAGGGCTATGTGTTCTGGGGCGGTCGAGAGGGTTACGATACTCTGCTCAATACGGATATGGCAAAAGAGCAGGACAATATGGCATATCTTATGAAAATGGCTGTTGATTACGGCAGAAGCATTGGTTTTACAGGTGATTTTTATATTGAGCCGAAGCCGAAAGAACCTACAAAGCATCAGTATGATTTTGATGTTTCAACCGTGCTTGCGTTCTTGCGTAAATACGGGTTGGATAAAGATTTTAAGATGAATATTGAAGCCAACCACGCAACGCTTGCAGGACACACTTTTCAACACGAATTGAGAGTTGCAAGAGATAACGGCGTTTTCGGTTCAATAGATGCCAATCAGGGCGATATGCTTTTAGGCTGGGATACAGACCAGTTCCCCACGGATTTATACAGCACAACCATGTGTATGTACGAGGTTTTGAAAAATGGCGGCTTTACGAACGGCGGATTGAATTTTGACGCAAAAGCAAGACGTGCAAGCAATACATATGAGGATGTTTTTCTTTCCTATATTGCAGGTATGGACGCTTTCGCTTACGGCCTTATCGTTGCCGATAAAATCATTTCAGACGGCGTTATGGATAGTTTTGTCGAAAACAGATACAGCTCATATACCGAGGGCATCGGCAAAAAAATTGCCGACAGGCAAACCTCTCTTGCGGAGCTTGAGCAGTATACGCTTATAAACGGAGAGCCGACAGCAGAAAGCGGCAAGCAGGAATATCTTGAAGCACTTGTTAATCGGTATATTATTTTAGCAGGTAAGGATTTATGAGTTATTTTATCGGAATTGATGTGGGGACATCTGCAACAAAATCCGTACTGTTTGACGAAACTGGAAAGATTATTATTTCGAACAGCAGTGAGTACGAGCTGATTCAGCCTCACAACGGTTGGGCACAGCAACGACCTAATGATTGGAAAAATGCTGCCGTTGAAACCTTGAAAAGCATTGCCCAAAAGGTTAATGTCGAAGAAATCAAGGGCATTGGCGTTACGGGACAAATGCACGGTCTTGTTGTGCTTGATGAAAATAATGATGTTTTATATGACAGCATTATTTGGTGCGACCAAAGAACAGAAAAAGAGGTAAATCAAATTATTGATACTATCGGCAAGGAAAGATATATTGACCTGACCTTAAACGCTCCAAACACCTCTTTTACATTGAGTAAGCTTTTGTGGTTAAAGAATAATGAGCCTGATATTTTTTCAAAAACAAGAAAAGTCCTGTTGCCGAAGGACTACATCAATTTTTGCTTAACCGGTAATTTTTCAACCGATGTTTCGGACGCAAGCGGAACAGGATATTTTGATGTTAAAAACAGAAAATGGAGTAAAGAAATTCTTGCCGCATTCAATATTGGCAAAGAACTGTTGCCGCAGGTTTATGAAAGCTCACAGGTTGTTGGAAATATAACCGAGGATATTGCAAAACAAACAGGTTTATCAACAAATACAATTGTCGTTGCAGGAGCAGGAGATCAAGCGGCTGCCGCAGTGGGAAACGGTGTTGTTAAACCGGGTTGCACAAGTATTTCGCTGGGAACAAGCGGTGTTGTGTTCACAGCAGTCGACAAGCCTGTATATGATAAATTCGGAAGAACTCACACCTTTTGCCATGCTGTCAAAAATACGTGGCACATTATGGGAGTAACACAGGGCTGTGGTTTGTCGGTAAATTGGTTTAGAAAGAACTTTGCACAGGAGTATAGCTATGCTGAGCTTGATGAAAACGCAAAGGAAATTACAAGTGACGGAATAATCTATTTGCCTTATTTAATGGGTGAAAGAACACCTCATCTTGACCCTAATTGCAGAGGCTCTTTTACGGGCATTTCAGTTAATCATAACTGTTTCAACTTTTATAGAGCTTTGTTGGAGGGCGTTTGCTTCAGCCTCAAAGATTGCTGTGAGGTTATTTGTGAATCGGGCATTGATTTGAATACGGTTAAGGTCGGTGGAGGAGGCGCAAAAAGCCGATTGTGGCTGCAAATTCTTGCCGACATTACAACGAATAATCTATATTCATCTCAATGTGTAGAAAGCGGAGCGTTAGGCGTTGCTATTCTTGCAAGTGTAGGAAGCGGTTATTATAATTCAGTTACCGAAGCAAGTAAAAAAATGACTGTTTGCGATTTGACAGTAACAGAGTTTAATGCTGAAAAAATTGATTATTATAATTCAATCTATAAAACATATAAAAATCTTTATTGTGCAATTAAACAAGTCCGGTAAAAATGGATAATTGAAAAAAAGAACCTCTTATGGTAGAATAAAAAATACGGTTGAAAGATATATTTAGTGGGTGGCGATATGAAAAAGAAAATAATTACCGTAACAGCTATAATTGCGTTGTTATTGTGCGTTGTAACGGCAAGGGTGCTTTTTGCACCGAGCAAACAGCATTTTGTGGGCACCGTAACGGAGATTGACACAGGAAAGCCTCTTTCAAATGTTTGTGTAACCGACGGCAGAAATGTTGTTAAAACCGATGAAAACGGCAGGTTTGAGCTTAACGGTTGGCGGAAAAGTCATTTTGTGACCGTAACCGTTCCGTCGGGGTATCAAACGGATAATTTCTATATTCCTGTTGATAAGGATAAAAGCAGCTATGATTTTGCACTTGCAAAATCGGATTTAACTGCACTCGATGAGCATTGCTTTGTTCAAATCTCCGATACAGAAATCGGAAAGTCCGGCACGGGCGAATGGCTTGATAATGTTAAACAAATTGTCAAGCAAAATAATCCTGCATTTTTGATACACACGGGCGACATTTGCTATGAGGCGGGTCTTAAAAAGCATATTGAGGATATGAACACCGAAACTATGGGATGCACCGTTAGGTATGTAATCGGCAATCACGACTATGTAAAAGGAAAGTATGGCGAGGAACTTTACGAAAGCCTTTACGGACCTGTTTGGTATTCCTTTGATGTCGGCAACATTCATTATGTTGTTACTTCGTTCCAAAGGGGTAGCGATTACAAATCCTGTTATGCAGATAGTGACAGGTGGAAATGGCTTGCAAACGACCTTGAAAATGTTGATGACGACAAAAAAGTTGTTATGTTCAACCATACAAAATCACCGAGTGATGATTACGTTTTGTCGTTTGGCAGAAATGAGCTTGACCTAAAGGAGCACAACCTTATCGCTTGGATATTCGGTCATTATCATTACAATTATGTATATGAAAAAAGCGGTGTAGTAAACATCAGTACCGCCCGTCCCGATTGCGGAGGCATTGACTCATCTCCTGCCGGAACAAGAATAATACATATCGGTGCCGACGGTGAAATCAGAACTAATACAGATTATTACGATTTGAATTTGTCATCAAAGCCGGAAAATACGATATGGACTGCCGAGCTTAACGGCAACGCTCTTTACTGTGATACCGTATATGACGGCGGATATATCTATACCGCAACGGTTGATGATGATTATCCACACAACTGTGGAATATACTGCATAAATGCAGATGACGGCAAAATCAAATGGTTTTATGAAACGGTTAATTCTGTAAAGAATAACATCTGTATCGACGGCGAAAGACTGCTTGCTACGGATGTTGACGGCAATGTATATTGTCTTGACAAAGCAAACGGCAACAGTATATGGCAAACAAAAATAAATCTTGGGAACAACATAGGAACAAGCAGCGGAATTTGTATAGAAAACGGTGTTCTGTTTACAGGAAATTCACGGATTGTTACCGCACTTAATATTGCTGACGGCAGTATTAAGTGGTCGAAAAATAGGGATAAGGGCGAAAACTCCCCTGCCGAATTTATTGTTGCGGGAAATAAGCTGATTGTAAACTCTCATTGGGACTCTTTATCTGCACTTGATGTTGAAAGCGGCAAGGAGCTTTGGAGCAATGATGATGAGGATATACGCTTCAGAAGCTCAACACCTGCCATTGTTGATGACAAAACTCTGCTTGTTGCAGACAGCGACGCAGTAATGCTCGTCAACCTTGATGACGGCAGTATAACCGACAAAACAACATTTGAAGATTACAGCTTTTCATCAAGCGGACAGCCTGCCATTCTTGACGGCATTGCATACATTCCAACTTCAAATAAAGGTTTGATTGCGTTTGATATTAAAAGCAAAAGCATTTTGTGGAATTTCGAAACACAGGACAATATATTGTTCACGGCACCGTATAGGGGCAAAGGCTCAAAAACTGTTGAAAGTTCTCCGATTATTGAATATAATAAAATCATCTTTGGTGCAAATGACGGATATATTTATTGTGTAGATGCAAAAAACAGAAAAGTAACAGAAAAATTCAATGCAGGCTCTGCTGTTTTGGGGAAAGCTTTTGTAAAAGACAACAAACTTTATGCAGGCTCTTTTGACGGTAATGTGGTTTGTTATACGCTTTTGCCATAGCGTTAATTAGCAACAGAAACGGAGTAAATGAAAAAATGAAAAAGCAAGTCAGGTTGTGATGCAAATTCTTTGATTGCAGACCCGATGTTTACAGATTCTGAAAGTAACGATTTCTCTTTCAAAGAAAATTCGCCTGCCTATAAGTTGGGAATAAGCGAGATTGATACGAACAGCATCGGAGTTCAGAGTAACTGGTATTATTAAGGAGACATATTATGGAAGTCGCATACAGAAAACAACTTGATGAATATTTAGAAAAAATTGATTCCGTTATAGAAAACGGCAGGTACAAGGATAATTGGGAAAGTCTTTCGGCATACCCTGTACCTACTTGGTACAAAAACGCTAAATTCGGTGTGTTTCTTCACTGGGGCGTTTACAGTGTTCCGGCATATTACAGCGAGTGGTATCCAAGGCTTATGTATTACAAGGGAAACCCTGTTTATTGGCATCATAAAAAGAAATACGGCAAGGATTTTAATTACCGTGATTTCGTGCCTATGTTTAAGGCAGAAAACTTTGATGCAGAAAAATGGGTCAGCATTCTGAAAAGTGCTGGTGCAAAATACATTATGCCTGTGGGCGAACACCATGACGGATATAAAATGTATGACAGTGATTTATCTCAATGGACCTCCGTTAAACAAGCACCTCATTGCGATTTCTTAGGAGAATTAAGAAAAGAATGTGACAAACAAGGCGTTACATTTGCTACATCAAGTCACCGTGCAGAGCATTTTTGGTTTCTGAACGGCGGTAGGACTGTGGGCTATGATAACGAAGTGCTTGACGAAAAATATCGTGATTTCTACGGACCTGCATATAACATTCATAAAATCAACAATCTGCATAATCTTCTCAAGCAGGAGCACGGAATAACTCCGTCAAAGGAATGGCTTGAGGATTGGCTTGTTAATTCCTGTGAATTGATTGATAAGTATCAGCCAGAAACACTTTTCTTTGATTGGTGGGTAATGAACTATGCGTTCAGACCTTATATGAAAAAATTTCTTGCCTATTACTACAATCGGTCGGTGGAATGGAACAAAGAGGTCTGCGTACAGTATAAGTCTGACGCTATTATGTATAATGTGGGTATTTTTGACCGTGAAAGAGGTCAACTTGCTGCAACTTCACCGTATATCTGGCAAAGCGAAACATCTACTGCATATAATTCGTGGAGCTACTGTACGACAAACAAATTCAAAACCGCAGGTAAAATTGCGGGAACATTTGTTGATGTTATCAGTAAAAACGGTAACTTTGTTTTGAATTTGGGGCCAAAGGCAGACGGAACTTTTTGTAAAGAAGAAATGCAAATATTGGAAAAGTTGAGTGACTGGACTGCCAAAAACAAGGAAGCAATATGGGAAACTCAACCGTATAAGATTTTCGGAGAAGGAAAAAAGCACGGCAACGGCTCATTTAACGAAAAATATAATTACTCCCGTAAGGATTACCGCTTCACATACAAAACGGGTAGCATTTACATATTTGCATTAAAGCCCGACAGAACAACATTTAAGATTAAATCGTTAAAATACAGCGGAGATATGTTTGCTGCCGATATTAAAAATGTTGAGGTTTTAGGATATAATCAAAATCTGCATTATGAAAGAAATAACAGATGCTTAAAAATAGAACTTGACAGTCCTATTGAAACAGATATGCCTTTATGTTTTAAGGTTTCAATTGATTGATGAAGTGTAAAATAAAAAACGAAACGCAAAGCGAGATAAAAACACAGTGCTAAATTAAAAAACAGTCATTTCAAGGTATAAAAGAAATGACTGTTTTTTGTTGTTTTAGTCTTTTATATTATTTGCCATCAGCTCGTACAGCGGGATGCACTATATTTGATGAACTGTGTAGATATTACTTTGATGTGCATTTTTCAAAAAATCTTTGAGTAATATCTATGTAACCTTTTTCTTCAAGTGATTTGAGCGTGTTTCTGCAAGTGGTAGGACACATATTACACTTCTTAGCCATCTTCGGAACAGACCAATAACATACGCCTTTGCTGTCGCCAACCGAAACAAGAAATAAGTTCAATAATAAATGTCGCAATGATTTTCGCATATAGTTTCCTATCAAATCGGTTGCATCATTTCAAGGATAATGCCATCCGGGTCCCTAAAATAAAAAGCTCGGCTTTCCCCAAATCCATTTGCTCTAAAATCGAAATGCTGCGGTTCAGACAAGCACTCCACATGATTTTCGATAAGGGTTTTGTAAACAGAATCAATGTCATCCGTGTAAAAGCATACTTCCGAGATAGATGTCATAAACAAGTCTGATTGTTCTTTGTAGATTTTGCTGTCCACAAATTGAATCAATTCAACCGGTGGTGCTTCAAGAGCCTTTGAACCATTCAAATATGCAACCCTTGCTTTACAATTTTCCTTACGGAACATTTTATCTGTCTCTTCGCCTTCCATAAAGATTTCGCCCTGAAATTCAAGCCCAAGAATATCTCTGTAGAAAGCAATTGAACGATCTAAATCAGAAACGGTTAAGCCGACGTGATAAATTCGTCCTAACATATTTATAACCTCCTAAGAAAATTTTGATTTATCGGTTTGAAAAATTCCTAAGCAGGTCTTTCAATTTCCAACATCGCTTATTATACAATGTGAATGTGAATATTTCAACTCGTCTGTTGACCTGTTCAAAGGGTGAAGCAGGCGATTTTTTTCAAAAATTCGAAAATTTTTTGTCAGAGGGGGTGCAAAATGCCTTTTCCGGTTAAAACAAGTTAAGAATTTATTTTTGCCATTATGTTTTTTTCTTAAGTGAAAAACAGACAATGGGTTCAAGACAAAAAAGCCCTCCACTGAAGGCTAAATCAGTCTTTCGGGAAAGCTATTTTATAGCGGAATTTAATCTGTTATCTAATTTATATATTTAGTATTTGGTATTTGCTTTTTCGGCAAAACGAAGCTTAAATAATCTTAATTATTTTGTTGTTATTCAATAGTAGGTTTTACATTGTCAATTCTGAATTTATACGGCGATGTGTTAAATTTACTTTTGAATTGCTTAATAAAATTATTTGTATCCCTAAAGCCAACAATAGCACCGATTTCATTAACACGCCTATCAGAATAAATCAAAAGTCGGCTTGCATGATAAAGTCTTGTATTTTTGAGATATTCCATTGGAGAATATCCGGAGTAAGCCTTAAAAGTTCTTGAAAGATGAGGAACTGATAAACAAAATTTTTGAGCGATTTGCGAAACACTTTCTATTTCAGAATAATTCTCATCAATATAAGTTTGTACCTTTATCATATTTGAAGATACATTTGAAATGTTACTTTGAGCTCTGTACATCAATATAAGCAGATTGTAAATGCAATTAAGCACATATCTCTCGCCAAACACATTGTCGCTGTTTGTTTCTTCAAAAACACTGTTAAGTATTGTACAAATACGCATAAAATCAATTTCGCTTGGTTTAATTGTGTGAGAAAAATCCTGCGGTCTGCATTTTATCATCGCTATCAAACGAGGAGAAACATTTTGCTCGAGAATGTCTGAGTTTAACACAAGAATAATTCTTTCATAGTCGTTGCTTTTACCTGTGATTTTATGTTGCTCAAATGGGTTGAGCAATACAATCGCAGGTGATTTTACATTATGAGGTATATTATCAATTTCAATCAAAACGCTTCCGTTTGTTACAAAAATAAATTCATATCCGTTGTGAAAGTGAAGTGATGATAAATCGGATTGGGCGGTTCTCGTTTTCTTTTCAAATGTGTTAATTAAAGTATTCATACTTAAAATATATCATATACGGCTGTCTAAATCAATTAAAATATCAAAAAATGAATATAAATCAGCATAAAATGAAGTTGAATATATCAAAGAAATACTCTATTATAAGAGCAGGAGTATTCTTTGAGGTGTGATTATATGATTCTTAATGATAATTTGACTGTAAATAATAAAGTAATTCAAAACCGAGTAGTGTTTCAACCTATGGAGGGCTGTGACGGAACATCTGACGGAAACATCGGCGAACTGACTGAAAGACGGTATATGCGTTTTGCCGAAAGCGGAGCAGGTATTATATGGTTTGAGGCGACTGCCGTTTGTCAAGAAGGCAGAGCAAATCCGAGACAGCTTTATTTAACGGAAGAAAATGTCGATACCTATAAATTCCTTTTAGATAACATTCGCAAGGTGTCTATTGAAAAATTCGGCTACACACCTTTAATTATTTTACAGGCAACTCACAGCGGAAGATACAGTAAGCCAAACGGTACGCCTGAACCAATTATTGCATACAGAAACGATGTTTATGAAAAAGGCAAAGAGAGTTTGCCTTATCACATTATTACCGATGAAGAGTGTGACGCTTTGCCGCAAAAATTTGCGCATACTGCTTTACTTGCTCAAAAAGCAGGCTTTGACGGTGTGGATATCAAATGCTGTCACGGATATTTGCTTGATGAGTTTTTGAGTGCGTACAGCAGAAGCGGAAAATACGGTGGCTCATTTGAAAATAGGACAAGACTGTATTATAATTGTATTGACGCAGTGAAAAATACCGTTGATGAGGATATGATTGTTACAACAAGACTAAGCGCATACGATGGATTTGCTTATCCTTATGGCTTTGGTTCAAGTAAAACGAAAAATATTGATTTGACCGAAACCCAAAAAATACTTTCAGAATTAGAAAAAAGAAATATTGAACTTGTAAATATTACCATAGGCAACCCGTATTTAATTCCGCACATCAACCGTCCGTATATCAACTCTCCCGAAGACGGTGAAATCGGAGTTCAAAGAGTTACTAAAATAACGGAAGAATTACAAAAAGAATTTCCAAAGTTAAAACTTATTTTATCCGCTTTATCATACAAAGGCGAAACGGCAGTTGATTTTGCTGAAAAATGCCTTGAAAACGGCTGTTGTTCATTAGTCGGCTTTGGCAGAATGACCTTTGCTTATCCGAGTTTTTACCGTGACTATATCGAAAACGGAAAGCTTGATAAAAATAAACTGTGTATTAAATGCGGAAATTGCAGCAAGATGATGAGAGCAGGCGGAGTAGCGGGCTGTCCTGTTCGTGACAAAGAGGTATATTTACCTTTATTCAAAAAATATACGGAGAAATAGTGTGAAAAATCACACTATTCACATAATTATAATGCCCTCAAAATTCGCCTTTGACAAAATTTTGAGATGGCAGAAATCACCATCACGCCTGTTCAGGCAACGCAGGTTGAAACGGTGATTTTTAATAAACTATTCGTTGCCTAAAAGGCTATGGTGATTAATATGAGTAAAACAGCAATTATTACAGGCTCGGCAAAAGGAATGGGATTTGAAACAGCAAAGCTTCTTAATAAAAACGGATATAATGTTGTACTTTGTGCAAGACACAGTAATGATAATGTTGAGAATTTTGTTAAAAACCATTCGGATACAGCTTTGTTCGTCCCTACCGATATAAGTGTCTCAAAAGACCGTGAAAATGTTATTTCCAAGGCTGTTGAAAAATTCAAAACAATTGATGCGTTGATAAATAATGCAGGCGTTGCCCCGAAAAAAAGAAAAAATATACTTGAAATAACCGAAGACGATTTTGACTATGTTATGAATATCAACCTTAAAGGTACATATTTTATGACGCAGGCAGTAGCAAAAGTTATGCAAAATCAAAGCGGAGGATATATAATAAACACCGGTTCAATAAGTGCCGAAACAGTATCACTTAATCGAGGGGAATATTGCATATCAAAAGCCGGCATCGGTATGATTACAAAACTATTTGCCGTTGATTTAGCAACAGACAATATAAAAGTGTTTGAAATAAGACCCGGAGTGATTGATACAGATATGATTTCTTCTGTCAAGGAAAAGTACAAAGCTTTAGCAGAGGAAGGAAAAATTCCCCTCGGTAGAATCGGTAATGTTGAAGATTATGCCAAAGCGGCACTTGCGATTTTATCGGGTAATCTTGATTATGCTACCGGAACGGTTATTGAATG
This sequence comes from Candidatus Fimenecus sp., assembly GCA_052298855.1. Lineage (GTDB taxonomy): Bacteria > Bacillota > Clostridia > Oscillospirales > Acutalibacteraceae > Fimenecus. Next base: position 110,831 of record DAVZXP010000009.1, read on the forward strand.
TGGCGGCGGTATGCACATTTCTGTTTTATAGGAGAGCGAAATATGCAAAAATATAATGCTGTAATAATAGGCAGCGGTGCGGCAGGCTATGCCACAGCTGACAGATTGCTTTTGAACGGTGTAAAAAACATTGCTATTATCACATATGACAAAAATGCCGGCACATCACGCAATGCAGGCAGCGACAAGCAAACTTATTACAAACTATCCTGTTCAGATGAAGACAGCCCTACTAAAATGGCGCAGGCGCTCTCATTTGGCGGCGGTATGCACGGTGATATCGCTTTTATTGAGGCGGCAAACAGTATGCGCTGTTTTAATCACCTTGTTGAATACGGCGTTCCTTTCCCTACCGATAAATACGGAAGATTTATCGGATATAAAACCGACCACGACAATGCTTGCAGAGGTACAAGCGCAGGTCCTTTAACATCAAAGTATATGACCGAATGCCTTGAAAAACGAGTTATTGGAAACAAAGAATTAACCCTGCTTGACGAAACTGCGGTGATTAGAATTGTTACAGAAAAGGGCAAAGCGGTTGGCGTGATTGCTTTGCAAAAAGACGGAGATTCTTATAAGCTTTTGCCTATACAATCAAAATATGTTGTAGCGGCTACCGGCGGAACTGCCACTGTTTATAGAAATACAGTTTATCCCGATTCTCAGGCAGGCGCTTTCGGTCTGCTTGCCGATGCAGGCTGTAAATTCTGTAATTTGACAGAATGGCAGTACGGTATAGCATCTGTCGGTGTAAAGTGGAATTTATCCGGCAGCTATCAGCAGGTTATACCCACATATTATTCTGTTGATGAGTACGGTAACAAATACGAATTTTTATGCGATGCTTTTAACGATGTAACCGACGCTTGCAATAATGTTTTTCTAAAAGGCTATCAATGGCCGTTTGACAGCAAAAAGATAAACGGCAGTTCAAAGATTGATATTGCAGTCAGCCGTGAAAAATCAATGGGCAAAAAGATTTATATTGATTATCGCAAAAATCCGAATGGGTTTGATTTTAATAAATTGAGTAATGAGGCCAAAGAATATCTTTTGTCGGCAGGGGCAGACGGCAAAAATCCGTTTGAAAGGCTTAAAAAGCTCAACCCTCAGGCTATTGATTTTTTCAAAAGCAAAGGGGTTGATTTGTCAAAAGAACCTTTGGAAATTGCTGTTTGCGCACAACATATAAACGGCGGAGCGGATGTTGATATAAACTGGCAAACAAGCGTTGAAAATCTCTTTGCCGTAGGAGAAACAGCAGGAACATTCGGCATCTATCGTCCCGGCGGTTCTGCGCTCAACAGTACACAGGTTGGTGCTTTGCGTGTTTCCGAGTACATAGCGCAAAATGACTGTTATTTTGCTTATGAAGATACTATTAAAACGGCTTTGCAAGAAGAAAAATCCTATATTGAAAATTGCCTAAAAAGCAAAAACGATAAAACGGATTTTTCAACCGATATGAGTCTTTATAGCGCAAAAAACAGAAATATTGATAAAATCTTAAGCTTAAAAGAAAAAACGGACGCACAGTTAATGCTGAAACATTATAATTTGAAAGATATTAATTTCAAGTCTGTTTTAGAACTATACAGATATAAAGATACACTAAAAACACAATTTATGATTTGTTGTACTTTTTGCGAAATATTGCCTAAAATCGGAAGCAGAGGCGGCGCAATATGTACGCAAAGCGGTAAAGAAATTGCCGAAGACGAATATTATCGTAATTTTGCCGTAGTTACGGATAAAGACAAAAGCGAATTTGTGCCTCTTCGGGAAATACCCGATTTGAATTACAGCTTTGAAGTTGAATGGAACAGGTACAATGCAGAAAGAGGGATTAGCCTTGATTGAAAAGAAAAAAGCAATTTTGTTAACTAAGGAAGAACATAATGCAAAGCGTGTTTATGACGACAGTATAATATCAAAATTAAACGAGTGCTATGATTTGTACAAAACGGTAATTTGCAAGAACAATATAAAAAATCATTTAAGTGCTTGCAAGAATGCCGAATATATATTTTCTACCTGGGGAATGGAGCATTTTGACGAAAACGAAATCAAAAAGTATTTTCCGAATGCAAAATGTCTTTTCTATTCTGCAGGCTCGGTTCAGCATTTTGCAAAAGAATTTTTGAACTGCAATATCCGTGTTTTCAGCGCTTGGAAAGCAAATGCCGTACCTGTTGCAGAATATACCTACGCACAGATTTTACTTGCACTTAAAGGCTTTTATCAAGCCTCCCTCAAAACAAAGCAGCACTATTACAAAATGTCAAAATATGCAGGCAACTGCGGTGGAATATACAATGCAAAAGTCGGCATAATCGGCGTGGGAAGCATAGGCAAAATGGTTGCCGAGAAACTCAAAGTAAACGATGTTGAAGTATATTACTATGACCCGTATTTGCCCGAAGATATTGCAAATAGTTTGAATATAAAGTCGCATACGCTTGAGGAAATTTTTAAGCAGTGCGATGTAATTACAAATCACCTTGCGAACAAAGAAGAACTGACAGGTATTTTAAGCGAAAAACTTTTCGATGTGATGAAACCGTACGCAACCTTTATCAATACAGGCAGAGGTAAACAAGTGGACGAAAAGGGTCTTGTTAAGGCAATGAATAGGGTTAAGACAAGGACTGCTCTTCTTGATGTTCTTTGCCGTGAGCCGTTAAATCCTTTATCACCTATTGCACGGTGTAAAAATATAATCGTTACGCCCCATATTGCAGGCAGTCTTGGTAATGAGGTTATCAGAATGGCTGAATATATGACAGACGAAGCTCGGAGAATTGATAACGGCGAACCCCCTCTTTATGAGGTGACATTTGAAATGCTCAAAACGATGGCTTGAGGTATTTATATGTATAATATAGGCTTTACTACTGTAACATTTCGTAAAAAAAGCAGAAGAGAAATATGCCAAATTGCAAGTGAAAATGATATAAAATATATTGAATGGGGTGGTGATGTTCATTTGCCTCCTAATGACACTAACGCTTTGCGTGATGTTTTGTCTTTGCAAGAAGAATTCGGCTTAACAGCAGTTTCTTACGGTACATATTATCGTTTAGGCGAAGAAAATTACTCTTTGTGGGAAAGCATTACTGAAACGGCAAACGCAATCGGCGCAAAAATCATCAGAATTTGGCAAGGTACCAAAGCTTCGGCTGATGTGAACGAATCTGAATTTTTATCTATGGTAAACGAAACGAAAAAACTCGCAGATGCTGCGTCGCAAAAAGGTCTTACCGTGGCTTTTGAATTTCACAACGGTACAAATAACGATAACGGCAAAAGCTCTGTCGAATTTTTGAAAGCGGTAAACAAGCAAAATGTAAAAACATATTGGCAGCCGTTTTCAACAGATGATGATATCGATAATCTAAAAGCGGTTATCCCCTATCTTGCCTGCGTTCACATTTTTGAATGGAACGAAAACGGTAAGCGTTATCCACTCAAACACGGCAGTAAAAAGTGGCAAGAAATTTTCAAGATAATTAACGAAAGCAAAACAAATCCTTATTTGATTATGGAATTTGTAAAGCACGACAGTAAAAGGCAGTTTACAAAGGACTTAAAACATTTGCGTGTGCTAACGAGGAATTGATTATGGCAAATAAAGAATTACAAAGTATTGCAGAATTTTGCAGGGATAATTGGAGCAATTACTGCGATTTCACCATTAAAACCGCTGACCGAGTTTGCGAAAATCGTTTTCTTTTCGATTCTCCGAGAGATATGGAGAGAACGGAAAGTACGGTTGATTTCGGCAAAAAAATCAATTGGTACTATAAGCTCAACGGTGACGAGGAATTTATGTTTCAACTTAACCGTCACGGCTTTTTAATTCAGCTCGGTCAGGCATATTATTTAACAGGAGATGAAAAATACTTAAATCATTTTGTGAAAATTCTGAATAATTGGCTTGATACCGTGCCTTGCGATTACAAAAACAACAGTCCATGGCGTTCTCTTGAAGCGGGAATGAGAGGTGACAGATGGCTGAAGGCATTAAAATATATCGAGGGTACAAAATTCTTTTCAAGCGAATTGAAAGAGAAAATTGATAAATCCCTTTTAACTCATATTGAGGTTTTGAAAAAGGCACATTCAGGCTTTCAAAAGGGCAGTAATTGGGGAATAATTCAAGACAGCGGTCTGTTTCATATAGGTGTATATTTCAATGATAATGACATTATTTCTTTATCACTTAAACGCTTAGAACAGGAAACGGATTTGCAAATTATGTCAGACGGTTTTCAATGGGAGCAGTCAAACAATTATCATAACGAGGTTTTGTTGGTGTTGCTTGATGATATTATTGATGCCGATAAAAACAGAATTCAGTTCCCGGACAGCTTAAAAAGCAAAATTGAAAAAATGGCAGAGGCTGCATTAAAAACAGTTAAGCCAAATGGTCACAATCCCCTTTTCGGCGACAGTGATGATACGGATATGAGAGATATTATGAGTAGATGCGCTCTTGTGTTTGGCAGATCTGATTTTAGGTTTTACGGCTTTGACCGTTTGGACTTCAATACCGTGTGGCAGACAGGATACAAAAGTATTGAAAAATACAATAATACTGACAAAATACCTCCGTCTTTTAATAATGCTTTTCTTGCCGACAGCGGAAATTACATATTGAGAGAGAATCAGAGAAACACATCAAATTATCTGCTTTTCCATAACGGCTACACAGGAGCAGGTCACGCACATGCAGATAAACTGCATTTTGATTTGATGATTAAAGGCAGAGATGTTCTCGTTGACGCAGGCAGATATACTTATCTTAATAATGCTCAAAGAAGATACATAAAAAGGCCAAAGGCACACAATGTTTGCCTTATTGACGACAAGCAATATCTTCAGGTAACGACGCAATGGGAAACAAAAAATCCTGCTATGGCTGTGCAATATCCCTGCTTTGATAATGAATATTGCACGCTGATAGGCGGTGCACATTTGGGATATTTGAAATCAAGAAATGCGTTTGTTGAGAGGAAAATTCTTTATATCAAGCCTGATATTTATGTGATTGTTGATGTGTTCAAGGCAAAAGGCTTCCATACATATCAACAATATTTTCACTTTGCACCGACAGGAAAAACAACTATTTCAGCCAAAAACGCACAATTTGATGATGGCATTGTGAAAGCAAATATGCACTTTGTTACTCCAAATGCAAAAATAAAAAAGGAAGACTCGATTTATTCCTCCAATTACAATGCGATTTGTAAAAATGATTGTATAAAATCAAGTTTTTCTGCATTTGGTAACACTTCTTTAATAACCGTGATTTACGGAAACACGGCAGAAAACTTTGTGCCTTATGATGTCTCCTTTGAGCAAATTAAAACAGCAAGAAGTGAAAAGACACTGCCTTTTTCCAAGGCACAGGGCGTTGTAATAAAAACACCTGAAAAGGAATATACTGTTTGCCTTGCATTTAAGGAACTTAAAGAGCCATTCGGTTGCAACAATAAAATCGGTTCGGGTACAATCAGCGTATTTGAAAACGATAAATTGATTTTTACTAAGTGGTGAGGGAAAACAATGAAAAAAATTATAAAATATATAGCTGTAACATTATGTGTTATTATTGCTTTGGGAATTTCGGGGACTTTTATTGGCGCTTATATACAAGGCGGAATAGATAAATATTCACTACCTGACAATTTTGACAGTGCAATGCAACAAATCGACAACACAAAGCAAGATGATGAAGTCAGAATTATGACATCAAATCTTCTTGTTCATTACAAAAGCTGGGGCGGCTCCGATGCACGCCCGAGAGCAAAAATGTTCTTTGAAACGGTTAATACATACCAGCCGGATGTTATTGGCGTTCAAGAGGTTAGCGGTCAATGGTTTAATTGCATTATGCGCAATAAGGGCAGCTATAAAATGCTTTATTCTTTTTCAACAGGATCGTTGATGAGAATGACAGGACTTATGTATAACAGCGAAACCTTAACCCTTGTTGACAAAGGGCAAATAGCATATGAGCAAGGCAACGATTCAAGACTTCGCCGTGCTGTTTGGGGAGTTTTTGAAAGCAAAAATACGGGAGAACGCTTTGCGGTTATTTCAACTCATTTTGACTGTATTCGTGAAAACGAAGAAGAACTTATGTACTCTTATATGGAATATCAAACAAAAAAGATTGCTGAAATTTCGGCAGAGCTTAAAGAAGATTATAATGTTCCTGTATTTTCAATAGGCGATTTTAACACGAAAAACCAAGGCAAAGGCGTTGACCCTATAATGGATGCGCCTGAAATTTATGACGAGCTGTGCAAAGAATTTACCGACACTCGTCTTGTTTCTAAAGAAAAAGTCAGTGGTAACGCACTTGACAGTGCCGACGAACCGACTTGGGACCATATTTTCCTTGACGGCGAGGCACAGATAGACAGATACGCAATCGTATCACCCGAAGCGTTGTCAACTATGTCTGACCATTATCCGATATTTGCGGATGTATCTATTAAATAATAATGAAAATATAAATTTTATATTGGGAGAAGTAGCATGATTGATTTTCCGTTACGCACAGATATTGTGAAAGGTATTGACCACAGCTATTACTATGAAGGTTACACAACTTTCAAGGCAGAAGAATTATAAATCGTTGCAGAAAGGGTTTTATTATTATTTGTCACTACCTCTTGCAGTGGGGTGCATTATATTTGAGTTATGATACTTCACAGTTTTCAAGAGCATCAAAAAAGCATCAATCAGAATCGTATGTTTCTATCATATTTTAACTTTGGCCTTGATATGAACAGGAACACACAGCGATTTATTTTAACAAAACAATAAATTATAAAAAAGTGCTCATTTATTTGGGCACTTTTTTCTTGAAGGTGATGACCTATCTTTGATTGGTTAGACGATATTATCTCAGGTATCGGCGATTCTATCGGCAATGTCTTTGAAACGCTCTGACAGCAGATAGGACGAAATGTGGTCTTTCCAAGTCAAGAAAGTATATTTCTTATTTTACTCCCCAGAAAAGACTTGACTGAATAATCAAATCCTCAATTTTTTCATTATTCTCAAGAACAAGCTTATCCCCGCAGATTACTTTGCCTTTTATATATTCCAGTTTAATTTTATCCGCCTTTCTAACAAGACATTTTGAATCGTTAATGAAAACAAAATAAGTTGTTTCTTTTTTACGAGGATATATAATGAGGCTGATTCTGTCGGCGGAGAATTGATGCTTTTGAATCATCAGGAAACCGTCATTTCTTAAAAACCGCGGCCTTGACATATAAAACTCATAGTCTCCAACGATTCTTTTAAAATCGAATTCAGCTCTTCCTTTAACAGCGTCCATCTCACCGGCATATTTTTGAAACGGGATTTTGTATTTTAACAACCAAATGAATACAGATATAATTAAGCAAAAGAAACAAATAAAAATAGCGGTAGTAATAAGTGTAAAGAACGGCTGACCGTTTACTAAACCTTTTATGCCCATTACTAAATCATGTTTTGCCTCTAACCCCCAACAGTCTTTTGCTATTTTTAAAAACTGCATTACGTCGCTGTGATTCTCTTTTAAAATCTGCTGTGCCTTATTATTAAATTCCGTATCATTTTCATCATTCGGAATAAAGTTGCCTGAATCATCTATTTCAATCATAAAAAAATAATCGTTTTCTGTACAACCTACAAAATATTCATAATCCCCCCAGATATTTGGATAAACGAATAAATCACTTATAACAAAACCTTTTGCATCACTTCCTGTTTTAATTGCAACTTTAAGAAAATCATCATAACCGAGATAAGGAGCTTCTGAAATTACGAAAACATATTCCCCTTCTTGCTTTTCCGTAACAAGCGTAGGATACTTGTTTTCAACATCGGCAAGTGAATATGAATATCCACAATAAGGTATGTACATAGTTATTATCCAAAAAACATTTATAACAGTTAATATTACAAATAAAACCAAGGCAAGTAAGGTAAGTTTTTTTGATGCATTATTTTTTTCCATTTAATAACACAACCTTTTTTTCTGATTTAATAATTTTCTCGCTGTGCGTAACTATAATTACCGTTCTGCCCTGCTCGTTCATCTTATGTAAAATGTTCAAAACGGCGTCAGCATTGTTTGAGTCAAGTGAGCCTGTCGGTTCATCGGCAAGAATAATGTCACACTTTTTAAGCAAAAGTCTTGCAAGGGCAACCCGTTGCTGTTCGCCGCCTGAAAGTTTATACACCTTTTCGTTTGCTTTATCGGGAATTCCGACTGCTTCCAAAACTTCCTTAATCGTTAAATCGGTTCTGTTCTTTTTCGGCACAAACAATAAATTTTCACGGACAGTCTTATTTTCCACCAAAGCAAAATTTTGAAAAAGGAAGCCCACCTTGTTCAGAAAATATTCTCTGTGGTTTTTCCGTTTGAATATGTTTTCACCGTCAACGAGGATTTCTCCCGAGTCCGGTGTCTCCAATCCGCCGACTATGTTTAACAATGTTGTTTTACCGCATCCGCTGTCTCCTGCAAAAACTACAAATTCGCCCGTTTCAATTGTTATATTAAAGTTATCAAAAATTACATTATCATCAAATTTTTTACACAAATTCTTTACGGTAATCATAAGCACCCTCCTTTCAGAATTTTAGCAACATTCTGCTTTTCAAAACGTGTTATGAGTACTGCAATTATAACGTATTCAAGACACAGAACTGACGTGCCGACTGCAATTACCGTATACCATACGGCTAATTTATACATTAGGCAAAACACCGTGCATGACACAACCGCTATGAGTGCGGCGTATGTATTCAGCAAAAAGATCTGCTTGTTTTTCTGAAATACCGAATACCCTAAGACTTTTTTGACCGCAAGCTCAGTCGTGCTCACTTTGTATTCCAACTTGATAATTACCGATATAATAAACAGCTCCAAAAGCAAAAGGAAAGCACTGATAACCGTATTCAAAAGCAATGCACGGTTTAATACCGCCTGATAATCAGAAACCTTTTCTTTTAGTTTTTCTCCTTGCAGATAAAAGCCTTTTTCATTGATTTGATATTTTTCACAAACAGTATTTATTTCGCTGTTGCTAATATTAAACAGCATTTTACTGAACAGGGTACTAAGAGTTGAACTGTCGCAGTTGAGCTTTAATGACGGGTTATTAATATATATTACAATAGGATTTTCAAAGCTTTGCGCTCCCAATGTAAGTCCCTCGGTGCTATCATATGTCAGCAGTTCGCCGTTACCGCTGTAAGTAATTTTTTCACAGCTTAAAGCCTTTTCTGAACCAAAATACATTTCTATACAGTCATAAACCGATTCGTCAGCATTTTGTGAAAATTCTATCTCTTCGGGAACTAAAATATAAAAGTCACTGTTGCCGTCAGGCTCTGTTTTTAAATCAAAACCATTCAGCAAAAATTTCGAGTCGGAATTTATAATACAATAATCGTTTTCCCCCGACAGTCCGCAAAATGAATAGGCACAGCCTCTGTTTTGCAATTCGCCGTATATTGAGTTAATTAAACCGTATCGGGTTTCTTCATAATCTTTGCCGAGATTTAAAAGCGAAACGGGATTTAATTCCAAAAAGCTGTAATTTTCAACATTTCGGAGCGTTTTAATTCTTTTGAGTTCCTTGAAGTTTGCCGAAATAAGCATAGCATTGCAGGACAAAACCACAACGGTCAGTATCATAGATATGCTTTTTAAAACATACCCATCGGATATTATTCTTTCGTTAAGATTTGCGCCGTATAAAACCTCTTTATAATTCATCTTAAATAAAGTCAAATACAATAAAGCATTAAGGAACAATACGGCTGCACAAAGCAGAACAATATTCTTAATTTCATAGCCGAGATACACAAATCTGCCCAATAACGCAAACAGCACCGAAAATATTAAAGAGAAGGTAAGAAAGTCGATAAATACATTCTTCAATATAATTTGCCGTATCGGCTTGCCTAATGAAATAAGTACAAAATTTTCTTTTTTCTGAAAGTGTATGTCAAGCCATGTAAGAATTAAAAACAGAACGCCGACAACTGCCCATATCAACAAAACAAGATAAGGATATGCGTGTTCGGTCTCGTTTTTTATAAACGAACAAGCGTAATCGTTTTTGATGTTTTCACGAATTGACTGAATCTGTCTTTGTTCGCCGATAAAATAATAGCGTTCCGTTTCGCCCAACAGTTTTTTGTCTTTAAAATCGGCAAAATCAACCTTTGTCGTACCCGAAAAAAGCGCTTTATAAATGTTAGGCGAAACAGAATATTCGGTTTTTAGTTTTTCAAAGGCTTCATCTGTTGAATAAACAGTTAAAGAGGTTGCTCGACCTGAGCCGTTTTTCCGTTCGGTTTGAAGTACCTCAATATTGTATTTTTCGGCAAGGTGGTATATGTTATTTTGTATTTCCGCCTGCGAATTCATTTCGTTTTCGGTTATGTCTATATAACTGAACTGAGAAGTATATGTGTTCAGATAATACTGAAAAAACTCTCCGCTAAAAATGAAAGAAAGCAACATCAGGAAAAATATAAATATAAATTTAATCTTTTTCATAACTATAAAGACTCCAAAATTCTTTAGCCGCATTAGTTAATGTAATAATTTGTTCTGTGTATATAGTTGATAACATGTTTTTCATTTTTTCATTACTGTTTATCAAATAATCTGATTCACATATTCTTGTGTTTTCATAACAAACAATCGTTTTGTTACGCTTTTGAGGGTATATTAGTAATTCTATTGAATTAATATTGCTGGGTTCAGAAATGTTATAACAAATTTTTAAATAGCCATTATTTTTTAAAAGCAATGTTTTTTTGCATATAAAATATATTCTTCTGTTTCTTTTTTATAGAAAATTGATTTGGCTTTGGAAGCTTTATTCGTTTCGACTGTGTATTGATTAAATGGAATTCGTAAATGTAATAACCATTTAAATGTCCAAAGTATAAGTACCGTTAATAATAAAGAAACAAACGAAAACATTTGAATGGTTTTATTGTTTAAACAGGATTCCAATCCCGCCTTAATATCATTCTTAGCATTAAGTCCCCAAGTGTTCATATTGCGTGCAATTTTTATAACAGTATCATGGCCAGCGTCTTCGGCATCCTCGTTATTTCCTAAAACGGAATAAGCTATATATACCATTCTTTTCCTGTACTCATTATATAGCATTTCAAATTTTTCTCTGTCGTCTTCGTCGTCGATAAATGACATATAAAAAGCCAACATCCCTATAATATCCCTCACTTAATATAACAGTTCAAAATCAATTTCTGCTACAAACTATTTTACTCCTTATTTTTTAATTTAGCAATAATCCGTGTCAAAATATGTCAAATCAAGCTACTTTTTATGATAAATCTAAAAAAATCGCTTATACGTTTTAATATTTTCTGAAATTCAAATCATTATATTTTTGCTTCCGTAGAAACTGTTGCAATGATTCTGTACAACATAAAATTGCTATATCTTTGTTTACAGCGACGCAAATTTTGACCGCCGAGGTTTAACTTCGGCGGTCTGTTTGTTGTGTTTAATTTGGAGATATGCAATCGGGTTACATCTCAAATCCTTCGGTGATACCGTTGAGCCTAGATGTGTCTTTTCTGACATAATAGAGTTCAGTAATTTGCGAGGTGCTGTGTCCGAGCAGGTCGGCAACTTGGCGAGGAGTTAAGGATTTTATTGAGCCGTCCGGTTGCTTAATACCGTTGACGAGATTTGTCGCAAATGTATGACGCAGTGAACATTTCCGTACGCCGATTTTTCATTGTTGCACTGTTTTTTGTCCACTTTGTGCTACACAGTCCACGCAATCCGTTTGGTACATCATCAAAAAAGCATCAATCACAAATCAAATTCGTTTGCATTTTATATTGTATAGTTTAAAATAACTATATTTCAAATGCTTTTTACGCAAATAATTTTTAATAAGATAAAACTTTTCTTAAATACAAAGCTTTTGGTTTTCAAGTTGTTTAATATTTTCAACTATTCTGTTATATTCCGTAAATGCTTCAAGAATATCATTCTCATCTTCAAATGTTGGACGTTTTAAATACTTTTTATCTATTACAAAATTCTTTTTTAATTCTTCAAACAAAACCGTAACCGAAGAACCTTTTTGATCGATAATTATTCCATCACCATATTTATCTGAAGAAACTTTAACATTTAAAAGTGAAATGCTGCTATAAGGTTCTAATTGTAATTCCAACTGACTAATGCGTTCATCAAGTTCGGTGAGTTTTAATTGCCTTTCCATTTCTTTCCGATACTTTTCTTTTTCGATTTTATATCCTTTTATAGCTTCACTTTTCTTTATATGATTAAGTCCATTATATAGCCCATAATTGTTGCAACAATACATTATATCAAAAGCAAGGATATGAAGATTATCATCTTCAAGTTCGTTTTCTTTTAGATATTTTGCGTTTTTTTCAAGCAATGATTCATGTTCTTTAACTGCTTCGACAATCGCATTACACAAATCATAAAAATATTTCAAGTTAAAATTTGAACCAGAACCAATATCAAAACCGAATTCAACATACTGGGCAAACTTTTCTACAGGATCGTGTTTATATATATAATTATCGTTTGGATTAAACGCTACAAGATAACAAAAAGCCGCATGCCTGTCGTCTTGTTTAAATTTCCACGAGTTTGGGAAAGTTTCCTGACGCAATCGCTCCATACCTTCCATAAATTCATCTATATGATTTTGACGAAGAGTTAAATTGCCTCCATCATCAGCAAATAGAACCTCCTCAAAAAGATGTCTAACTTCAGCATCTTTTTTCTCTGCAATTTTTACAACTCCGTTTGATGGCGAGACCATCTTGTTATCTGTCAAAACAAAAAATTCACTTTTTGCAGCATTAAACTTTTCTGCAAAACTGATATTTTCATATTCGCTTGAAGTCCAAACATGCCGAAACCGTTTAACCGCTTTCCACTTAAATAATTCTTCGTGATCAACATAAAAATAATCAAGCTGTTCTTCATATCTATTTATCAATTCGTGTAAATTATTCATATTCATAAATTGATACTCACCCCTCCAAACACAATACAAAATTCATGCTGAATCAAGCAAAATAAGCCTTAACCATTCTTAAATATTTTATCATACAACAATACAAATGTAAATATTGAATACAATTTCACCACAACACCATATAAATTTTTATTGAACATTTACTTACAGCGTGAGGAATTCTCACGCTGTTTTTTCATCTGCTCAGTTAAAGGTTTTCAGTCTTATTTTCCTTTTATCACAATTCAAATCCGTTTGTAACGCCGATTAACACTTGATCTTTATCAATTGATTTGAGGTTTTGTTTTTTATTATATATCGTGGTTGGATTTATGATAAACCTTAGCCGAACTTATATTGCTTTTTAAATTTTATTATAGTATTATATAACTTATGTAATTGTATTTTTTTATTTATTCTGCAAGGAGCAAGAAAGATGTTTTATTATTTAATTGAACCGATTTTAGTTTACAACTGGATATTGGTGTTGGCGGCAGTTATCCCTGCTGTTATATTGATGATAAAAGTGTATAAATCAGATCATATTGAAAAGGAAAGTCCGAGATTGCTGCGAAAGCTCATAATTGCCGGCATACTTTCAACCTTGATTGCGATGATCGAAGAGCGAATAGGACAATGGATTTTAAGCTCTTTTGTTAAGGAAAACACACAATTATATAATATTTTACTGTATTTTGTCGTTGTTGCCATATCCGAAGAATCCTCGAAATATTTAATGATGAAAAAATATTCTTGGAACAGCCCGGACTTTAATTGCCAATATGACGGTGTAGTTTACGCAACATTTACATCATTGGGCTTTGCTCTTTGGGAAAACATAAATTATGTATTAAGCTACGGATTTTCTACAGCAATTGTAAGGGCAATAACAGCAATACCCGGACACGCATGCTTCGGCGTTTTTATGGGAATATTTTATGGCATTGCTAAAAAATACTATAACAAAAATCATAATTTTATAAGCGGAATATTCAGATTTTTCAGCATTTTTATTCCTGCCCTTTTGCATGGCTGCTATGATTATATCGCAACATTACAGGATACTCAAAAAGCGTGGTATTTCGTTCCGTTTGTTGCAGTTCTTTTTGTAGTTTCTTATTGTGTTGTAAATAAAAGTGCGAAAAAGGACAGATATATAGACTGATAAAATTATCTAAAGGATGCAAAGTGCAGCTTATATAATTCCAGCATAGCAAAACAGGCTTACCTTACAATTCGGGGTAAGCCTGTTTCGCTAAATAATATAAACATTTCTAAGCTGCCGTATCCTTCGGCCAAGATTTTCTTAGTGCGGCATAGGAAATTATGAAATTGGCAAACCAGCCTGCCGGTACTGCAAGCCAAACAAAGGCAATGCCAAAGCGTGGTGCAAAAATCAATGCTACTGATAAGCGTATTGCAAGGTTGACCAAATTTGCAATTAAAAACGGTCGCATATTTCCAAGTCCTCGAAGAACGCCGTCTGTCGCCATTTTAATACCCATAAATATAAAGAAGTAGCCGATCCATTTCATATAATCACCGGAAACTTGATACGCTAACGCCGTTCCGTCCTTGCCTAAGAAAAGCGAAGAAATTTGTGTATGCAGTGTTTCAATAGTTACAAATGCAAGAACGGCAAAGCAAACATCTAACAATAAAGCGGCACGGTAGCCTTTTTTAATACGGTCAATTTTTCCGGCGCCGAGATTTTGGGAAACAAACGGCGATACGGCATTTCCGATAGATACAAACATCAGCGAAAAAACATTCTCCACCCTCATCGTTGCCGCATAGCCTGCAAGAGCTTGCGTACCGAAAGGATTTACGACAGCTTGTACAATCATCATACCGATTGATACTGTTGATTGCTGAAGAACAGACGGAACAGCGATTTTAAGCATTGAACGCAGCTCGCTTTTGTCAAACCGATGAAACGAACCTGTGTATCTTTTCATACGATTGAGAAAAATCAAAAGAGAAAGCACGGCGGAAATTCCCTGCGCAATAAGAGTGGCAAGAGCCGCACCGAATACGCCGAGCTTAAGACCGCCCACCATCCAAAGGTCCATAATAATATTCAAAACAGATGAAAATATTAAAAGCCACAGTGGAATTTTCGATTCGCCGATTGAAGTAAACATTGTTGACAGAATGTTGTACATAAATAAAAACGGGAAGCCTGCAAAATAGATGCGCAAGTACAGCACCGCATCCACCATTATATCCGCAGGCGTTTTAAGTATGCTCATCATCCAATGAGAAGCGCAAAATCCAAAAGCACCGAGAAATATGCTTAAAAGCAAAAAGCTGATTAACGAAGTAGACACAATAGTTTTCATCTTGCCGTAATTTTGAGCACCGAAATAACGGCTTACAAGCACGCCTGCACCAACTCCTGCGCCAAGTGCAATGCAAATAAAAACATTCGTAAGTGCGGCACAAGCACCGACGGCGGCAAGCGCAGATGAGCCGACAAATTGACCGACGATAATTGAATCAGCCATATTATATACTTGTTGAAAGAAGCTGCCCAAAATCATAGGCATAGCAAAAACAGTCAACGCCTTGAGTGGCGGTTCCGTTATCAAATATTCATCCTTCGTCATTTTTATTCTCCTGAAATCTGCCTGATTTTTTCCGTGTCCGTTTCTGAAAATCACATCACAAAATTTGTATTCAAAAAGCCGAACAACTACAGCTGTCTCAGTCTGCACCTGTTCGGCTTTCGTTATTACAGAACAATCGCTCCCTGAGCGAACATAAGAAGTATAGCATTGTCAAAAATAATTGTCAATGAATTTCAATTCTGTATTTGTGATAACATTCATAATATCAATTAAAAAAATAACCCGACCCCCCTACCCAATTTACCATAGTCCGAAAAATGTTACACCGGCAATTTACTTTTATGTCCTCAAAATGTCACGTTTTGTGATGTATAATGTTATAATAGTTAACAGGTAATTTTAAATTTGATAAGGAGTGGGAAATATGACCTATGTGATTTCGGATTTGCACGGTTACCGAATTGGAAAGCTGAAAGAGCTGCTTGAAAAGGCAAATTTCAGCGAAAACGACCGGCTTTACATACTAGGCGACGTAATCGACCGAAACGGCGACGGCGGAATAGGTGTACTGCAATGGCTTATTAAGCAACCAAATGCAGAGCTGATTATGGGCAATCACGAAGCTATGCTTTTAGCATGTGATTTTATCTTTGAGAATGTAACTGATGCGTTTCTTGAAGATTTTGGCGAAAAGAAAAACATGCTTTTGATAAACTATCTCTTTAACGGCGGCGGTGTTACGCTTAGTAATCTTGCGAAGCTTGATGTTGAAGCTCGCTATAAAATTGTTGACTATCTTCGCAGTTGTCCGCTTTACAAGGAAATAAACGTCAACGGAGAAAAATATATTTTAGTTCATTCAGGACTTGACAATTTCAGCCCCGACAAAAAGATAAGCGACTATTCCGCTAACGAGCTACTTTGGGCAGAGCCTGAGCTTAACGACGAATACTATGACTATATCCACGCAGTATTCGGACACACGCCTACTCACCTTTTCGGCGAACAATACAACGGAAAAATTGTCAAAACACGTACATGGACTTGCATTGACTGCGGAGCAGCATCTGGAAATGATCCCGTTCTTTTTCGTCTTGATGACAAAAAGGAATTCAAATTATAACAACAAAAAACCGGTTATCTCAATTACGAGATGGCCGGTTTTATAATTATATCCTTTTTGATTTTATCCAAGATTAGCTTTGCAAAAATCCGCTACATCCTGCTTTTCGCAGCCGCCGACGTGGCGGGCAATTTCCTTGCCGTCCTTGAAAAGCAAAAGCGTAGGAATAGACATTACGCAGTAAATCATTGCAAGGTCTGTACTTTCATCGGCGTTGAGCTTACATACCTTTACACTGTCAGTTTCACTTGCAAACGCTTCAAGCTCGGGAGCGAGCATTTTACAAGGACCGCACCAATCGGCATAAATATCCAAAAGCACGGGCTTATCCGACTTTGTAACCTCTTGAGCAAAGTTGCTAACGTTAACCTTAACGATTTCCATACTATTTTCTCCTTTTGTTTTAATAAATCATTTACTGTATATAATATGTGAAAAATGTACGCCGTTAACCGTATAATCGGTTAATTTTTCAGCTGAATATTCACTTTTATTAAACTTCGGAAAGTAAACGTCGGCATCGGGACACTCATCGTCAATTTCAGTTAAATAAAGCTTGTCACAAAACGGTAAAAGCTCGTTATAAATCATAGCTCCGCCGATAACAAAAACATTATCATTTTCAGTGCTTTTCAACGCTTCTTCAACGCTGTGAAACACCTCTGCACCCTCTGCAATATAGCTTTTGTCTTTTGTCACAACAACATTTCGCCTGTTTGGAAGAGCATGCGGTAAGGACTCAAAGGTTTTTCTGCCCATAAGCACGGTATTTCCCGTTGTGGTTTCACGGAAGAACTTCATATCCTCTTTAAAATGCCAAATAAGGTCATTATTCTTACCAAGTTCATTGTTTTTGCCGATTGCGGCTATAATTGAAATTGCCATATTCACCTCTTACTGTGCTATCGGGAAAGCGATTTTTCCCATATGCTTATAATCTACAAGTTTAATATCCTTGCACTCTGCCGAGTTGTCAAATTTGAAGAAATCGTCAACCTCGGGATTGAGCCAAAGCTTCGGTGCGGGAATATCCTCGTTTTCGTCCTGACGGCGTATCTGCTCTTTGATGCCGTCAATCTGATTAACATATATATGCGCATCCTTAATGCTCCAATCAAGCGTACCGGGCTGCAAGCCGCAAACCTGAGCGAGCATACACAAAAGGGTTGCATATTGTGTAACATTGAAAGGTAATCCAAGCGGGACATCGCAAGAACGCTGATGAACCCAAGCATTGAGCTTACCGTTTGTAACGTCCCATTCGCTCGACCAAACGCAAGACGGAAGAACAGCCGTATCAAGATAGTCATTTTGCCAAAGCGTCATAATCATACGCCTATCCTCGGGATGATTTTTTATCTTATCAATAAGCTCTTGCGTCATTTGAAATTTATTTACGATATAGCCGTAAGCTGTACCTATTGTATGAGCGTATTTCTTGCCGAATTCTTTATGAACTTCGGTTTTAACGAGCTTTCCGTCTTTATCGGGAAGCATTTGAGTTGCATTCCAAAAGCCGTTTTCGTCGATTTCCCACTCATTCCAAATATTGACGTTGCGTTCTTTAAGCCAACGCACATCATTTGACTGCGCCTGATAAATCCAAAGCATTTCCAAAACAGCCTGTCTTATAAAAAGCTGTTTTGTGGTAAGCACGGGAAATTCCTGCGACAAATCAAAGTGGAAATGGTGCGACGGAACCTTTACCGTATTAATACCTGTTCTATTTTCGACTTCCGTTCCTTGCGAAAGTATTTTTCTGCATAAATCGAGATAATCTCTGTCCCATTTTGACATTTACATCACCCTTTCGATTAACGAATACAGTATAGCATACTTTATCCACAAATGCAAAAAATACTTGCGAAAAGGCAAAAATAATCATAACCACTAGTAAACTAGTGGTTTGCACAGGCCCTATAAGGGCCGCCTAC
>DAVZXP010000010.1:0-113507 GCA_052298855.1 Candidatus Fimenecus sp.
ATGTTTCCGGCATTTGCAATCTTGACAGAATTTCGTATAAATTACTCAAAGAAATTAAAGCAAGAGAATCATTTGAAAATGAAGATTGGCTTGTTGTTATAGCGTCCGATCATGGCGGACATTCAACAAGGCACGGCACACAAAACATTCAAGACAGGACTACTTTTCTTGCTTTATCAAAACCAATTGAGGCATTGCAAAAATGACGCAATTGGTTTTGAATAATTATAAAAAATGTAAGCTGACAGTTGCTGCTTTGTGGCTTGTTTATGCTTCGTCTTATTTTATACGCACCTGTTATGCCGCATCTATTGCCGCCATTGTCGACGAGGGAATGTTTGGTAAAGGTCAAGTCGGATTAATCGGCACGGTATTTTTTGTTTGCTACGGAGTCGGTCAGCTCATAAGTGGCTTGGTCGGAGATAAAATCAATCCGTTTTATATGATAATGTTTGGTTCTTTCGCAGGCGCATTGTCATGTTTTGCTATGTCGGTTGCAAATACTCTTGCACTTATGCTGATTATTTGGGCGCTTAACGGCTTTTTTCAATCTATGCTTTGGTCACCGATATTGCGTATATTTTCTGAAACGATAGATAAAGGCTTGCGCAAAAATGCTATTCTCAATGTTTCGTTGTCACTGCCTGTCGGCACAATCTGCGCTTATCTTGTATCAACTGTAATAATCAAATTTTTGAGTTGGAAATATATTTTTGTCTGTGGCGGATTTTGCATATTGCTTGCAGCGGCTTTTGTGCTATTTGTTTTTCTTTATGCAAAACGGGATATTCAAAAAACTACTGTTCCCACAGTTAAGCAAAAAGATGAAAAAGGCAAATCATCTTTCTTTTCATTAGCGACTGTGAGTGGATTGTTTGTAATTGCCGTTCCGTCGTTTTTACACGGTATGATGCGTGATGGCATAACAAATTGGGTTCCTACAATGATCGGCGAAACATACAGTATATCGCCGTCAATCTCAGTGCTTTTAACAATTTTATTGCCGATTTTCAACGCATTTGGTGCATATGCCGTCACTCCGATTTATAAAAATCTCAGAGAAAATGAGATGAAAACGGCAGGAATTGTCGGAGCGATTGTCGTTATTCCTCTTTCGCTTTTGCTGTTTAATGGCAAAATCTCCGTTTTTGTAATTTTGATTTTGCTTGCACTTACAACATCAATTATGTATGCACTTAATTATTTGATAATTTCGCTTGTGCCTGTCAGATTTTCAAAATATGCTGCAACTTCTACGGTCAGCGGTGTGCTTAATTCTGCAGCGCATATAGGTGCAGCGGTATCCTCCTACGGCTTCGGTGCCGTTGCTCAAAAGTTCGGATGGACTGTCGTTGTTTTGTTATGGCTTGTTTCCGCTATGATGATTTTTGTTTTCTCTCTTTTATCGAATGAAAAGTGGAAAAGATTTATATAGGAGAAAATTATAGTTGATAAGAAAAATATTAAAACTGTAATCTGCGTTTTACTTGCTGCTGCATTTATAATTTCGGTAGACTGTTTTTCCATTTCTTAGTAAAGTGTATATCTAAATATGGAGCAAAAGCAACAAGTTCGATATTTCAAAATTCTTATGTTTATCGACACGCAGTTTTGGGCAAATCTTGCCAAAAACAACAAATGCTGTAAGCAATAAACCGATAACAATATAAAAAACGAAATTACACTTATTGAAACAAATAAGCAAATATTATAACAAAAAACAACCTCGAAGCGTAAAAGCTTCGGGGTTGTTTTTTTAGAATTTCAGTTTTCTGAATTTACCGGGAGATATTCCCTCATTGTCGGTAAAAAAGTATATGAAATTTGATTCGCTGTTAAAGCCTGTTTCATACGCTATGGAGGCAACTGTCATATCTGTTACCTGAAGCAAATATTTTGCTCTGTTAAGGCGAGAGATTAGAATATAATCATAAGGCGAAAAGCCTGTCTGTCGTTTGAATATCCTTGAAAAATGAGATGAGCTCATATTAACGATTTCAGCAAGTTTTCCTACGGTAAGATTTTCATTAAGATTTTCTGATATATATTCTTTAACAATTTGTACGCAGTCTTCGTAACTGTTTTCACCTTTGCTTTTTGCACTTTGAGGATTTAACAGCTCCATAAAAATCTTGTAAATATCAAGTGAAAGGTTGAGCTCTGACGGAGGATTGTCGCTTTTTATACCGTTAAAAATACGGAACAAAAGCTTTTCAACATGTTGTATGTCCTTGCACTTGATGAGATTTCCGTAGGCTTTTTCAATTTCTTCAAAAAACTCATAAGAGTTGGCACCGGCAATATGAATCCAAATTGACTCAAAGCTGTCATTTGTATAGTATTCGTGGGGCTTGTAACAGTCAAGTATAACCGTGTCGCCTTTATGTGCGGTTATGTGTTTTCCGTCCTTGATGTATGTGAAACTGCCGTCAAGGATATGAGTTATCAAAAGGCTGTTGTAATTTTTACGCACTAAATGGTAGCCCTCAACGCAGAAAAAATGCCCTGCACTAACGGGATAAAAATAAATCTTTTTTGCTGTTTGTGACGGAGAAGAAAAATATACCTCGGACTTTCTCAAAACGCCCGTTTCATTGCATTTCATAATTTGTCTGTTCCTTTGTGATAGGATTTCTAAAAAATAAGGTTGATTTTCTTAAGATTTTTTTACGCCTTTATTATATAATCAGATTGAATAAATGTCAATTATCGGCATTTGAAGAGCAGTTAAGATATTGTGTTAACGGCAAAAAGCAGGACCCTACTTCTCTTACCGAATTTTATTGTGTTTAACACCGACTTTTTTGTGAGGAATGTTTATGATACATATTAAAGATAATGTTTTCCATTTGAATACGCAAAACACTTCCTATATTTTTGCAGTTACACCGCACGGTGATTTACAGCATTTGTATTACGGGCAAAAAATCACACCACAAAAGGATTACAGTGCCTTTATTGAAAAGCGTTCAATGCTCCTTGTATCGGCATTATATCCCGAAAACGACATTGCTTACGGAATAGATGCAATGCAGTTTGAATATTCGGCACTGGGTGGAGGCGACCGCCGTGAAAATGCCTGCGCGGTAAACTGCGGAGAAACGCTGTGTAGCTTTACATACGACAGATATATAGAATTAAAAAATGCTCCGATTCGGTCCGATTTTGCACAAGCTCACAGCAGTGACGGTTGTTTGTGTATTGTTATGAAGGATAAGCAAGCAAAAGCAGAATTAAGACTATACTATCAATTATTTTATGATTGTGATGTTATTACAAGATATTCGGAAATAAAAGCGAATGAGAACGCACTGACAATTGACGGTTTAATGAGTATGCAGTTGGATTTTCCGTCAGGGAAATATAAATGCGTTACTTTTGACGGCGCTTGGGCAAGAGAAAGATTCAAAAATGAACAAACGCTGACTGCCGGTAAAATAGTTTGCGACTCCCAAAGCGGTGCATCGGGTGCGTGGCATAATCCGTTTGTGATACTTGCGCAGCAAAACGCCGATAACTTTTTAGGCGAAACCTATGGCTTCAATTTGATTTACAGCGGAAATCACAGCGAAATATTTGAGGTATCATCCTACGGCGGTACAAGGGTTTTAAGTGGTATTTCGCCGAACGGTTTTAGATTTGATTTGCAAAAAGGCGAAGCATTTTTTACACCCGAAGCCGTTTTAACCTATTGCGAAAACGGCTATAACGGTGTTTCTCAAAATATGCATAATTTCATAAAAATGCATATTCTTCCAAAGCAATGGGCATTTAAGCCAAAACCGGTGTTGCTCAACAGTTGGGAGAGCGTTTATTTTGACATCTCAGAAGAAAAGCTATGCGCTCTTGCAGATTGTGCCGCAGAAATCGGTACTGAATTACTGGTTATTGATGACGGATGGTTTTCAAACCGTAATGATGATACCTCCTCATTAGGTGACTGGCAGGAAAACCGAGATAAATTCCCAAACGGGATTAAAGCAGTTGCAGATTATGTGCACAAGAAAAATATGATGCTGGGCATCTGGGTTGAACCGGAAATGATAAGCCGAAACAGCAGGCTTTTTGAAGAACACCCCGATTGGGCGCTCGGTACAGAACAGGGCAGAAAAATTTTGGGACGCAGTCAATATGTGCTCGATTTATCAAGAACAGAGGTACAGGACTTTTTGATTGAAACTGTTTGCTCAGTTATTCAAAAGAGCAATGCCGACTATGTAAAATGGGATTTCAACCGTATGTTTTCTGATTTTACCTCTTATGCTACACCTCTTAATGAGGTACAACACCGCTATATATGCGGACTTTACCGTGTGCTATCCCAAATCACAAGGCGTTATCCGAATGAATTGTTTGAGCTATGTGCCGGCGGTGGTGCCCGTTTTGATCTCGGTATGCTTTGCTATATGCCTATAGGCTGGGTTTCGGATAACACAGATGTTTTTTCCAGAACACTTGTGCAGGAAGGCACAAGCTACGGGTATCCAATAAGTGTAATGTGCAATCATATTTCCGCAGTACCGAATCACCAAACCAAACGGATAAGTTCACTTACAAGCCGATATGGTGTAGCGTCTTTTGGAGCGCTTGGTCTGCAATATGATTTAACCAGGCTTCAAAAAGAAGAACTGAATTATTTAAAGAGCTGTATAGCTGAATATAAAGAAATACGGTCTTTAATTACAGACGGCAGTTTTTACAGACTGACCGATGGATTCTCGGATAACTTTACCGCTTGGCAGTTAGTCAGTTCGGATAAAAAGACTTCATTTGTCTTGCTGTTTCAAAAGCTGTTTTTCCCTGTTTCGCAATTGCCAAAGTTGAAATTAACAGGACTGCATCCTGACTTGATTTATGCAGTTGATAAAACAGATATATTTGTAAGCGGTGATATACTTATGAAGCACGGTTTAGTCTTTTTACAAAATTATCAGGGCAACGAACAAAGTGAAAACGGTCATAGTATGACTGATTTCTCTGTCGTTATTTATAAACTTGAAAGGATGGAATAACCATATGAAAACATTTCTAAATAAAAAACCTGTGAAAATTATAATTTCAATAGTATTAGCACTTGTGTTAATAGTTTGTATCTGCAACGGATATTTTGCCTCTGTTGCGCTTAAAGAACAAAAAGGTGTTGCTGTTTGTGATGATTGGAGTGCGGAGGATACATATACTCCCGATTATGCACAAAGCCTTGAAATCAAAAACGATGATTTCAAAATTCTTTGCTTAACAGATATTCATATCCGTAATCACGGTACATTTGCCGCTTGTCTTGGTATCAACTTTATCCTTGACGGTATGAGCGAAATTCAGTTAAAACAGCTTATCAATGAGGTTCAACCCGATTTAATTGTTGTAGGTGGTGATACCGTATTAACTGCGTGGAATGATATTTGTACGCAGCAGTTTTGCGATTTTATGGAAAAATTTGAAATTCCTTGGGCGCCGATTTTCGGCAATCACGATTACGAGGGCAGAGCCGATAAATCAAAGCTTTGCGAAATATATGAGAGTGCAAAGCATTGCCTATTCAAATGCGGTCCAGACGGTATGAACGGTATGGGTAATTATATTGTTAATCTTACAAGGGATAACGATGTTGTTTATTCCCTGTTTATGCTTGACGATGGTCAGTACAGAATAGTTGACGGCGAAATTACCGACGGCGGTGTAAATGGAAATCAAATTGAGTGGTATAAGTGGGCAGTAAACGGTATTAACAAAACAAGCGGCAAGGTCGTTCCAAACATTGCATTTATGCACGTTCCCGTTCCCGAATACAAGGAGCTTAACGATTTTGAAATGGGTATGAGGCAGGAGGATAGCTGTACCGCTAAAAATAACGACGGCTTTTTGCAGGCATTCATCGAAAACGGCGGAACGCATATGTTTGCAGGTCACGACCATAACAACAATTTTGTTGCCGATTATAACGGAGTTAAACTTTGCTATATGACGAAAAGCTCATATAACTGCTATTTTTCATCAAAAACCCTCGGTGGTACGGTTATTACTATTGATGAGAACAACAATGTTAATTTGGAAATTAAAAGTTTTTAGAGGTTGTTAATTTGAAAGCATACGGTACATATTTTGTAAACGATGAAAAAAAGCCGCTTCGATACGGCGAAATAAATTTGATAAATCCGCCCCGTCAGCGTTTGAGAAGCGAGGATAAGAGGGTTGGCATTGAGGCAATTCCTGTTTTCTGTGGCTTTTGCGGAACGGATTTTGAACTGATGAAAATGGGCAGTCAGGGACTCCTTGATAAAAAATTCCCCGAAGGTCAGTCAAGGCTTATCAACGGTCACGAGGGCGTTGTTTGGGTACCGAGCGAAAGCCGATTTGCCATTGTTCTGATTCGTGGCGGAGATAGCTTCGACCCTACCCGATTTACTGAGGATGAAACATATTTTGAATACGGCTGTGACGGTGCAGACGGTATCTTCTGCGATAAAGGATTTTTCAACCCCGATATGCTTTTACACCTCCCTACCGAATACGAAAATATAACGAAACTGCCCTTATCTCTTGCAAAAAGACTTGTGTTTTCCGACCCTTATGCCTGTGCGGTGTTTCAGTACGAGCGTATGTGCGATATAGGCGAGGCACAGAATTTCCGTGTTGAAACGGCAAAGCACAAGTGCGATGAAGCAACGGCAAGAAAACTCGCAGTTAAAAGCACCTTTGAACGTGTCGTTATTTTCGGCTTGGGTACAACGGGCTTGTTTATCGGCGACCAAATACGCAGAAACCAAAGGAACGCAAATATTCTTTTCGTTGCAAGAAGTGGTGAAAACTGCAAAAAGGCACAGTTTGTAAAAGATGAGCTTAAATGTGATTATCTCTCAACAAACGGTATGAACAAAGGTGAAATTGCAAGAGCGATAACAAATAAAATCGGCGGTAAGGCAACAGTTTTTGTCGGCACAAGCGGAACGGATGTTGAACATCAAATTGCATTTGAATATGAAGTGCTTGGTTGCAACGGAATTTACAACAGCTTTTCGCTCGGTCCTAAAGTAACCTACAACACAATGCCTTTCGGCTTCAAAAATCAGGTGATTTTTGCGTCAATCAACTTTACTCAAAAGCATATGGAAACGGCAATCAAACTGCTATGTGAAAGTAGGTTTGACCGTATGGTAGAACTTATTGACAAAAACGAATTTATAAGCGACCCCATTGACGCTTACGAAAACAGAATATATTCCAAAGGCGCACCGTTGAAAACGGCAGTCATTTGGAACAAAAAATATATTGACGAGGGAAAATGATGAAAGCGATTCAAATAACAAAGCCGGGCGAAATACAAATAATTGAAAAGGAAATGCCTGTTGCAAAGCAAGGTGAGGCACTCTTAAAGGTACTTTACTGCGGTATCTGCGGTGCCGATGTTGCATCGTACACAGGCAATCAGCCTTTTACCACATATCCCAGAATACCCGGTCACGAGTTTTCGGCACAAATTGTTGAAATTCCCGAAAATGCCAGAGGCTTAAAGGCAGGAGATATAATTACCTGCAATCCGTATTTTAACTGTGGCGAATGCTATGCCTGCAAGCGTGGAATTGTCAATGCCTGCCACGATAATCAGACTATGGGCGTTCAGCGTGACGGCAGCTTTCAGGAATATATCACAATGCCTGTTGAGAGAATTATTGACGGTAAAGGTCTTACTGCTAAGGAGCTTGCACTTATCGAGCCATTCTCAATAAGCTGTCACGCTCTGTCAAGGGCAGAGGTGAAAAACGGTGATAACCTCTTGATTATGGGTGCAGGACCTATCGGCCTTTTTGCACTTATCAAGGCTAAAGCAATGGGCGCAAGGGTGCTTATTGCCGATATGCTTTCCTCTCGTCTCGACCTTGCAATGCAGTTTGGTGCAGACTGTGCGGTAAATGTTAAGAATACAAATTTGCACACCGCTTGCGCTAATTTTACAAACGGCAACGGCTTTGATGTTTGTGTTGAGGCATGCGGTGCGCCTGAAACTTTTTTGAACTGTATTGATGAATCGGCTCACGGTGCAAATATTATTTTAATCGGCAACGGCAAACGGGAAACTACCTTTGTTCACTCAATAATTTTGAAGAAAGAGTTAAATATTTTCGGCAGTCGAAACGCATTTACAAGGGATTTTGAGGAGCTTATCGACCTTGTTGCAGACGGCAAGGCGGATATACTGAAAATTGTAAGCGGAGTTTACGATATGCAAAATGCAACGGCTGCCTTTGAGGTGCTTTCACACAATGACGGAACGCTTGCAAAACTTTTAATACAGTTCGGTGATAAATAATGATTATTGACGCACACGCACATTTATGGAAAATACAACAGGGTAAGGTTGACGGCAGAGATGTTTTTTTCGTCGGTAACGGCAAAAGTAATTTCGGCGGTGAAATCAGACAGATGATGCCTCCCTTTATGACAGACGGCGAAAATACCGCTGAACGCTTTGTTGCAAATATGGACTACGCAGGCGTCAACGGTGCGGTAATTACCCAAGAGGAAATTGACGGTAATCAAGACAGTTATTTGCTATTTGCAAAGGGAAAATATCCAAACAGGCTTAAAATCTGCTCTCTTTATGAGGAAAACAAACCGTTTAGAGTTGACGGCTTTGACGGAATAAAAATCTGTGCAGGCAGACTGCCTACACAGGACTTAACAAAGCACTATAATGTTTTTGAGCAAGCTGACAAAAACGGTAAATTTATTTCAATAGACCTTGCTGACGGAGATACTCAAACAGGCTCTCTATTTGAAATGATACAGCAATTTCCCGATTTGGAAATTGCCATCGGTCATTTCGGTATGGTGACGAGAAACGGCTGGAAAGAACAGATTAAGCTTGCAAGGAATAAAAATGTTTATATCGAAAGCGGTGGCATCACTTGGCTTTTTAACAACGAGTTTTACCCCTATCCCTCAGCAATAAAAGCAATCAACGAAGCCATTGACATTTGCGGTATTGACAAACTGATGTGGGGCAGTGATTACCCACGCACAATGGTTGAAATCACCTATAAAATGAGCTTTGATTTTATAATTAAATCAAAAGAAATAAGCACCCGAAACAAGCAAAAACTTCTTTTTGAAAACGCAAAGACATTTTACGGTTTTGATAACTTAACAGAATGTGAAAAAATAAAAAATATGCTTTAATTCACAGGAGACTTGATATGCAGACTATTAAGTACACAAAGCCTGCAAAAACATGGCGAGAGGCTTTGCCGCTCGGCAACGGATATATGGGTCTTATGATTTACGGCTCGCTGAAAAAGGAGCGTTTATGCTTCAACGACGGCACGCTTTGGTCAGGTTATCCAAAGGACTATAACAGTAAGGTAAGTCTTGATAATCTTGAAAATGTACGCAAGCTGATTTTTGAGGGTAAAAACGCAGAGGATGATGCTCTTTGTGAAGAAAAGCTGGCAGGCTTTTACAGTGAAGCTTTTATGCCCTTGGGTGAAATTTCGCTTAAATTCAGCGGTATTGATAAGGCTTGCTATTCAAGAAGTCTTGACCTGTCAAACGCAGTACACACCGTTAAATCAAAGGGCTGTACCGCAGATACTTTTTCGTCATATCCCGATAAAATATCCGTTTACAGAATTAAAACAGATAAGCCTTTTTCGGTTAAAATCAAGGCAAAAAGCAAGCTCAAATATGAAGTGGGTACAGAGAAAAACAATCTTTTTCTCCTTGGCAATGCTCCCGATTATGCAGCACCGAACTATTTGAGAACAGAGCTTCGCCCTATCCGTTATAACGAGAAAAAGGGTATGGCTTTCTGTTTGCAGACACAGGTACAGACAAACGGTAAAATCTGTCGCAACAGCAATCAAATCAAGATTAAAAACGCAACCGAACTTATCTTGTATTTTGCAACTGCAACAGGCTTTAACGGCTATGACGAAATGCCGGAAACAAACAGAAATGCGGTTAAACAAAAACGCAAGGCTCTGCTTAGTTCTGTAAGTAAAGGTTATGACACCTTGAAAACAAATCACATTGGCGATTATTCTTCGCTGTATAACAATCAACGCATATCCTTTAACTGCGATAATGACATAACTGCCGATGCGCTGTTGAAATCCGTTAAAAACGGCGATGATGAAAAAGCACTCACAGAGCTACTCTATAACTATGGCAAATATATGATTATTTCAGGTAGCCGAAATGGCGGTCAGGCTCTTAATTTACAGGGCATTTGGAATAACTCCGTTCGTCCTCCGTGGAGCAGTAACTATACCGTGAATATCAACACCGAAATGAATTATTGGGGTGCAAGCCGTTCGGGACTTTCGGATTGTATCGAGCCGCTTATCAATATGGTTTACGAAACTATGCAAAACGGCAGAAAGACGGCAAAAATCAATTACGGTTGCCGTGGATTTGCGTGCAATCACAATGTAGATTTGTGGCGTAAGACTCCGCCTGTAAAGGGCGACTGCAACTATATGTTCTCCCCTCTTTGCGGTGTATGGCTTTCTAACGAAATCTATGCTCATTACAAAAACGGCTTTCTTGAAGATTATACGGATAAAGTCGAGGAAATCGTTACAGAATCAGCACGCTTTGCCTGTGATTTTCTCGTTATGCACGATGGCAAGTATGTTATTTGTCCCTCTGCATCACCCGAAAATGTTTTTAAGCAGGGCGACAAAATCTGCAAGCTTGATTACGCCTCTGCATTTGATATGGGACTTGTAAGACAGGCATTTCAAAACGCACTTGAACTGTCGGACGATAACGAATTGAAAACGGAAATAAAAGAAAAAACACCGCTTTTGTATCCGTTTAAGGAGGGCAAAAACGGTATTTGCGAATGGCATAAGGACTATGAAACTCCTGAACCGGGACACCGTCATTTTTCTCCGTTATATGCCTTTTACCCTGCTAATGTTATCGGCTTTTACTCTAACAAAAATCAAACCGAATGGGTAAGAAATTTATTTAAGACAAGAACGGATAATTCAACTCAATATATCGGCTGGTCGGCGACTTGGGCAATATGCCTTTCTGCAAGACTGCGTGAAAAGGAAACAGCACAAAAGGTCATTCGCAGTATGCTCTGCCACTCTGTTTTCAAAAATCTTTTCTGCGTTCATCCGCCTTTCTATTTCCAAATTGACGGAAACCTCGGCTTTGTTGCAGGCATAAACGAAATGCTGATAACAGAGGAAAACGGCATAGTTGAGCTTATCCCTGCTTTACCGGACAATTTCGGCAAATCGGGTGAGGTAAGGAATATGGTTGTAAACGGTGCTAAAATCAGCTTCAAATGGCAAAACGGATTTGTAACGGAAATTCACAGCGACAAACATGTGAAAACTCTTAATAAGCATTTACAATCCGAATTGATAACCAATGAAAACATATCTATTGAGGAGTTGTTATGAAAAAAGGAATGAAAATATTTATAAGTGTTTTACTTGTCCTTGCAATTTTGGGAGGAGCTGTAATCTTGACAGTAACCTTATACGGCAAAAAATATGTCAGGGCAGATGATACTGCGTTTTCCGTTTTGCAAATAACCGATATTCATATTCTCAATAATGAGAAAAAGGATGCAAAGGCGTATAAAACAATAACAGCAATGGTTGAAACAGCCAAGCCGGATATGATCGTTGTTACAGGCGATATAACAAGCGAAAAAGAAAATTACACCGCATTCAAATCGTTTTGCTCATTTATGGAGGAATTTCAAATTCCTTGGGTGTTTACATACGGCAATCACGAGGGATTGGATATTCAGTACGAGCCTAACGAGGTTTTAGACCCCGAAAAGATTGCAGATAAGCAAACGCTTAATGATTATCTTAAATCCCTTGAATACTGCATCTATGAGCAAGGCGACAAAAACACAGACGGTATGGGCAATTACTATTATACAGTCCGTGATGATAACGGCAAGGCAATAACTTCTTTAATTTTTATGGACAGCAATAGCTATGACGAAGAAAACGATGGCTATGATCATTTCCACGATAATCAAATTCAGTGGTATGAAAAAACGGTTAAGCAAATTGCCAAAGAGGAAAACGGTGACGAAAATAAGGTTGTACCGTCGCTTGCATTTTTCCATATTCCAATGAAAGAATATATGACGGGATACAAAGACGGCGAGCGTTTGTGGGGTTTTAAGTTTCCGAAAGAGGATGGCACACCTGCCGTTGATGATGAAATGTTTGAAAAAATGGCGGAGCTTGGCTCAACAAAAGGTTGCTTCGTAGGTCACGACCATATGAATAATTTTTCCGTTGAATATCAAGGAATCAGACTTACATACGGCATTTCCTGCGACCATAATATTTATATGACTCCGTTCAGAGGCGGCACTCTGATAAATATAAAAAATGACGGCACATTCACCGCTCAATCCCTTATCCGCCACCGAGGACAAAGCACGGTTACAGTTTGTAAGGAATATTGATTAGAAAAGAACTCCTAAAAACACAAGTTTAGTTTTTAGGAGTTTTTTATTAGTTCGCAAATTAATCATTAGTTAACCTAAAAACATAGAGATATGTTTTGAATAATAAAAGCAAACAAAGACTTAAATAAACAAGCAAACTATGTTTAAATGCAAACACACAAGGAAAGGAGGCATCTTATATGCCAAAAAAGAAACAAAATATAAGATCTCGTACAGGTTATGGTGAAGGCACAATCTTTTACAGTAATGTAAAGGAAAATAGATGGGACAGATAAATGTCGGGAAATGCGAAGACGGAAAAATCAAGCGTAAATCTGTTACAGGTAATTCACCTGATGAAGTTAAGCAAAAGTTAAAACAAATTGAATATGAAATTTATCCAGGCTCGTTCATTGATGAAAGTACAATTACTTTTGAACAGTTGGAAAAACAAATACTTGATGACAGGTTCGCTTTAAATGAATTTCAAGAGCAAACTTGTTTTAGACATTTAGAAACTCTCAAAATGTTAAAATCCATCAACAACATACCTTTACAAGAGATCAACTATTCGATGTTAAAACAGTTAATGATTAATAGCGTTAACAGGTATTCCGATTCAAGTATAAGGAAAATGTTTCTCATGCTCAATCAGTGCTTTAACGAAGCAGTAAAACGGAAAATAATAAACGAAAATCCCATGGGGATATGAAGAGACCAAAGTTAAGAAAGAAATCACGCAAAGTAAGGGGGTTCACAATTGATGAGGTGCTTCGTTTTATTGAGGCTTTAATGAAGGAAGATTCACCTTACAAGAATCAAATGGTTAAGGGTGATCTTTCCCTTCACAGTTTACTTCATACATACGCAACTCGCTCTATTGAATCGGGTATGCAGGTGAAGGTTCTTCAAAAACTACTTGGTCATACTGATATTTCTGTTACACTCGATACTTATTCGGAGGTGTTTGATAGCTTCCAAACCGAAGATATTTTAAGAGCTGACAAATACATGAAAGAAAAAGGATTCGGTATATACCTTACTGCATAACATCAAAATAAAAATGTTCGCCCTCGTTCTATATGAGGGCGATTATTGTTTTCCCTTGAAATTTGAAAATTGAGGTTTCTATTGTTTGAGTGTTGTTTAATGCACCCACTGGGTGCATTTCATTACACTGTATGGCGATAGTATTAGGCGAACGTAATTATTGTTCAGTTTACCGTATATGATTATGCGTTATTATATTAAATGAGCTCAATTTATGATTGTCGGGGTTATAAACCCTTCTAAATTTCTAAAATTCGTGTGAAGCAACGAACAAGCAACCAAAATTGAGAGGAATTGCTTAAAAAGTCTGTAAACACATGGAATTTGGGAGGTTTGACTTCGGTCATCTCGACCAAATTGAGTGTTCATAAGGTATTTGACTTATGAACACTTTTTTGTTTTATGAATTTTCAGCAGGACTTGAACCTGCATAGTCCATGTTTTGCGAAGCAAAACGGACATATAAATTGAAAGAAAAGCTGGCAAGGCTTGCCTTGTCAGGTCCTGTCATCTCGACCACGTCGTCACGGACTTTGTATCGTTCGTGACGGCTTTTTTATTGAAAAATCCATCCCTCACTCACGCCGTCATTCCTCCTTTCCGAAACAGGTCACGCTCAAGTCGCCTGTTCGGTTGTAAACGCCCTCACAACGGCTTTGTTTCGCTACCACCCTGTTTCGGGTTGTTATTGTTAGTTTTTTTTAATGTATTTTTGTAGTTGCTATTTTTGCTCTTTGAAATTCCGACAGGACTTGAACCTGCATAGTCCATGTTTTGCGAAGCAAAACGGACATATAAGATTGAAAGAAAAGACTGACAAGGCTTGCCTTGTCAGGTCCTGTCATCTCGACCATATGAAAACAACCCTCTAATTAGAGGGCTGTTTTCATATATTTACACCAATTTTTTAAGACCGTCGGTTGAAAATTCTTGACCGGCTTTTTTCTTTTCAAGCTCATCTTTAAGCTTTGAGAATTTATCTTTTGTGACAGGGTAGAGATAAACTCCGATTATCGAAAGCACAAGAAACGCCGCAGGTAAAATCGTTACGTTGTTTTCAATTCCCTTTGCAACGGTTGCAGGCTGTACGGAGTTTGCCTTGTTGTACCCTGCAAGCTGAAGCACAAAGCCTACCGTCCAAACACCGATTGCAGAGCCGAATTTTTGGAAAAATTGCGGTAAGGCGGTTATAACGCTTTCTCGGCGTGAGCCGTATGCGAACTCGTCAACCTCAACAAGATCATAGGCGATTGAGTAAAATACAGTCCAGAAATTAGCCATACCGACAGCCATAAAGAACGTGATTATAAGCACAACCGCAATAGACTTAACGCCTGCAATTTTACAGCCGATAAGACCAACGCACATTATTGACATAAATACAAGACTTGAAAATCTTCTGTCTTTTTTCTCTGCAACCTTAGTAACTATCGGAATAAACGCTGCCATTACGACAACTAATTCGACAATAACCACAACCATATATATTTCTGGGTCTGCGCCGACGCAATCCTTAATCATATATTCAAATGACGATTGTATCATTGATGAGGCAATAAGGAAGAAAACTATAAACATTGCAAACCACTTAAAAGGCTTGATTTTAAGCACTTCAAGCATTTCTGCAAATATTGCTTTGATTTTCTTTCTTTCGCCCGTGACATTTTCAGCTTCCGCCTTAATGAGTTTTACTCCCTTGAGTGACTTAACCGTAAAGATACCGAACATAAGCGAAAGTACGCACATTATAATCGCTGTCATTTCCCAACCAAGCGACTCGCCGATATGCTTTCCGGAAATTACAACGCCTGCGAAAAGCGACGGTACGACGGCAGGTAAGGCGTTTCCGAGAAAGATTGCCGCAGTATTGATAAGTGAGCTTGTACTTCTGATTTCCGTTCGTTCATCATAATCCTGCGTGATTTCAGCAACAATTGCATAATACGGAATTGTATAAATTGTATAAGCAAGCCAAAAAAGCATGGCAATTGCGGTATAATAAATGAACTGAATAACGCTGTTATCCGTACCGATATTAAAGAAAGCGGCAATGAACAGCAAAACTAACGGAAACAGCGACTTTGCCATATTTTTTCTTTTGTCTGCGCCGTTTTGGTCGGCATATGCACCGATAATCGGGTCCGTTATAGCATCCCAGCAAATCGAAATAAAACTTACCGTACCTGCTAATACGGGCTTCATATGAATAATGTCGGTTAGGAATACAAGATAATATGTACAGAACATATTATAGAGCAAGGATTCTGTAATTACACCCGAGCAGTAGCCGAGCTTACGCTTACCTGTTAATTTTCTTTCTGTCATTGCACAATCCTCCGTTTGTTATTTTATTTCAGTTTACACCCTGAAAAAGAGATTGTAAATAAAAAACTTTAATATTTTTAATTGTTATGTTATACTTCTTTCGGAGATGATTTTATGACATATGAGCAGGCGGTGGATTATATCCATTCGCTTTTGGTTTTCGGTATTAAACCGGGACTTGAAAGATTAAATGTATTGCTTGAAAAGCTTGGAAATCCACAGGAAAATTTGAAATTTATACATATTGCGGGGACGAACGGAAAAGGCTCGACCTCGACTATGATTTCTAACGCTTTGATAAGTGCAAATTACAAAACAGGACTTTTCACTTCGCCTTATGTATTTGATTTTTGCGAAAGAATAAGAATAAACGATATAAACATTCCAAAGCAAGAACTTGCGGATGTTGTTGCAAGAGTGAAGCCGATTATTGACGAGCTTTCCGAAAACGGTCTTGTTATAACGGAATTTGAAGCTATAACAGCTGTCGCATTGTTATATTTCAGCGAGCAAA
This sequence comes from Candidatus Fimenecus sp., assembly GCA_052298855.1. Taxonomy (GTDB): domain Bacteria; phylum Bacillota; class Clostridia; order Oscillospirales; family Acutalibacteraceae; genus Fimenecus. Next base: position 16,323 of record DAVZXP010000010.1, read on the forward strand.
AATGCGATTATGCGGTTATGGAAGTGGGTTTAGGCGGACGGTTTGACGCAACCAACGTAATTAAAAAGCCAGAGGTGGCGGTGATAACCTCCATTTCAAAGGACCATACAAATATTTTGGGCGACACTATTGAGAAAATCGCTTTTGAAAAGTGCGGAATTATAAAAGACGGAATACCTGTTGTCACAACTTCGCTTCAAGATAACGAGGCGTTGAATGTAATCAAAAGGACGGTTGAAGAGAAAAATGCGAATTTGACTGTTGCCGATTTTGATAATGTTGAAATACTCTCAGAAGACAAAAACGGTACGGATTTTGTTTACAAGGATAAGAGATATTTTGTTTCGCTTGACGGACGGCATCAGGTTGAAAATGCAATCGGCGTTATCGAGGCTCTTAATAAAATCGAAAAAGTTGAATACGAGGATATTGTATACTCATTAAAACATACGGTTATGCACGGCAGAATGGAGCAAATAGGCGATAATGTTTTGATTGACGGCGGACATAATGAGGAGTGCTCAAGGGCATTGTCAAGCGTTTTGAAGAGTGAGTATTCAGATAAGGAAATAACCGCTGTAATCGGAATGATGGCGGATAAGGATTGCGAAAAATATCTTTCAAACGTATTGCCCCATTGCAAGCGTGTTATATTTACGAAGCCAGATAACCCACGCTCGGAGTCGCCCGAAAGGCTCTCCGAATACTCAAAAAAATATATTGATAAAATAAGTATTGAAATTAATCCGAAAATCGCTTATCATAAAGCGGTAGAAAATTCGCAGTTCGTTTTAGTGTGCGGTTCTTTCTATTTGATTTCCGATATATTTAAGGATGGAGATAAAGCCTATGACTGATTTTTACGAAGACAGAATGAAAGTGTTTTTTGACACGTTTCAAAAATTTATGACAGTTTCACAGGAGCGTGTTGACGGCTTCCTTTATAAAAAATGCGGATACAAGTCCGATAACACCTTGCCTGAAATTGACGGCAGCTTTGTCGAATACGATAAAATCGGTCGTTGGGGAGGCAAACAGGATGAGCACGCTTGGTTTTATAAAAAACTTATCATTCCCGAGCAATATAGAGGCAAAAATGTTGAGCTTGTAATCTCAACCGACGCCTATAATCAAAGCTGGGACGCAATAAATCCGCAGTTTATAGTTTACCTTAACGGTGCTCTTGTTCAAGGGCTTGATATGAACCATAGAGAGATTTTTCTCGATAACGCCGAAGAAAGCTATGAGCTTTACATATATGCGTACACGGGTATGAACGGCGACGGTTGGCTTGACCTTGACGCAAAGCTTGTTGTTTATAACGAGGAAGCAAGAAAGCTTTATTACAGTCTTAAAGTTCCGTTTGAGATTACCGAGTATCTCAATCCCGATGGAAAAACATATATTGATATAGAAAAGCACATTTTGAATACGGTAAATCTTCTTGATATGCGTGTGGTCGGAAGTGCTGAATTTAACAATTCCGTAAAAGCGGCACAAAAGTATATTGATGAAGAGTTTTTCAAAAAATGCACGCCGGAAGATGTCAATGCAATTTGTATCGGTCATACGCATATTGATGTTGCGTGGCTTTGGACGCTTGCGCAGACAAGGGAAAAGGTGCAGCGTTCGTTTTCAACTGTGCTCGCCTTAATGAAAAAGTACCCCGAGTACAAGTTTATGTCAAGTCAGGCACAGCTTTATAAGTATCTAAAAGAAGAAAGTCCCGAGCTTTATGCCGATGTCAAAGAAATGATTAAGGCAGGACGTTGGGAGGTTGAGGGCGCAATGTGGGTCGAAGCCGATTGCAATCTCTCCTCGGGAGAAAGCCTTGTTAGACAGGTGCTTTACGGAAAGAGTTTCTTCAAAGAAGAATTCGGTGTTGACTCAAAGGTTTTGTGGCTTCCCGATGTGTTCGGATATTCAGCCGCATTGCCGCAGATACTTATGAAAAGCGGTGTTGACAAATTTGTAACCTCGAAAATCGGTTGGAATGAGTCAAACCGTATGCCTTATGATACTTTTTGGTGGAAGGGCATAGACGGCACGGATATTTTTGCTTATTTTATGACTGCACAGGACAAGCATAGGGGAGTGCCGACAGCGACAAATTGCACATATAATGCAAAACTCAATCCAAGTCAGCTTCAAGGCGGATATGACCGTTATCAGCAAAAGGATATAAATAATGATATCATGATTACCTTTGGCTTTGGCGACGGCGGCGGCGGACCTGTAAGAAAAGACCTTGAATATTACGATATTCTTAAAAAAGGTATTTCGGGCGTGCCTGTTGCAAAAATGGAGTTTGCAGGCTCGATGCTTGAACGGGTTAAAAAGAGAGCAGAGGAAAACCCGAAAACTCCTGTTTGGCAGGGCGAGCTGTACCTTGAATATCATCGTGGCACATATACTTCACAGGCTAAAAACAAAAGGAATAACCGTAAGTGCGAGTTCCTTTATGAAAAGGCAGAAGCTCTTGCCGTTATGAACGAAAAGCTTAACGGATCGGAATATCCGAAAAAAGCACTTCACGACGGATGGGAGACAATACTTCTCAATCAGTTCCATGACATTATACCCGGCTCTTCGATAAAAGAGGTATATGAGGTTTCGTCAAAACAGTATGAGCAGTTAAAGCTTTCGGGCAGGGAAATTGTTTCAAAAGCATATACTGACATTGCCGATAATATCAATACCGACGGCGGAGTTTTGGTTTTCAATCCTAATTCGTTTACCGGCGACGGTGCTGTTAAAATTGACGGCGTTACATATTGTGTCAGCGACATTCCCGCAAAGGGCTATAAGGTTATCACAATGCCTGAAATTAAAGCTGACGTTAAAATAACCGACAACAAAATTGAAAATAAATTCTTCCGTCTTACTGTTGATGAAAACGGTACGCTTTCCGAAATTTTTGATAAACGCAATATGCGTCAAGTTCTCAAAAATAATGAGCGTGGTAATGTTATTACCGCTTATGAGGACTTACCGAGAGACTATGACAATTGGGAAATCAGCAATTACTATACCGATAAATCGTGGGAAGTCAACAATGTTAAGTCGATAAATCCCATAAGAGACGGTGCAAGAGCAGGTCTTGAAATTGAAAAGGCATTCCTAAACAGCACCTTAAAGCAAAAAATATGGCTTTATGATGACCTTGACCGTATTGATTTTGAAACGTATATTGACTGGAAGGAGTCGCATATTCTGTTGAAAACAGCGTTCCCCGTTGACGTCAATACCGACAAGGCGACGTACGATATTCAATTCGGCTCTGTTGAAAGACCCACGCACTATAACACAAGCTGGGACAGCGCACGCTTTGAGGTTTGTGCTCATAAATATTCCGATATTTCAGAGTACGGATACGGCGTCAGTCTTATAAATGATTGCAAGTACGGTCATTCTGTTCATGATGGTGTTATGACATTAACATTGCTTAAAAGCGGTACTTATCCCGATCTGACAGCCGATAAATGCGAGCATTATTTTACTTATTCGCTTTATCCGCACGCAGGGGATTACCGTGAGGCAGGAACAATCAAAACAGCCTATGAGCTTAATAATCCTATGACTGCTATGAAGATTGATAAGCATTCGGGTAAGCTCGCTGACAGCTATTCGCTTGTTTCTGTAAAGGATGAAAATGTTGTTATTGAAACGATAAAGAAAGCTGAAAACGGAGACGGTATTATCGTCAGAATGTATGAGAGCTTCAACAGACGTACAAGCACCGTACTTAAAACGGGCTTCGGCTTTGAGTCTGTAACGCTTTGTGATATGCTTGAAAATGATTTGAAGGTTATATCAGCAAAAGAAAACTCAATTCCGATAACTCTAAAGCCGTTTGAAATTGTGACAATTAAAATCAGATAAGCGCAGTAAAAAAGCCACTCATTGAGTGGCTTTTTTCATTTACTTTCGGTGTCTTTATTATTCTTTTCGCTTTTTTCGGCATCCAATTTCTTTTCAAGTGCTTTTTGCTTTGCAAGAATTGCATTTACTTTATCGTAAAGGTCCTCAATCATTATTTCGGTTTTGAGATTTACTTTGTAATCGTTTTCGGCACGGCGGCGGTCAATTTCCTCCTGCCTGTTTTGGCTCATCATAATAAGCGGTGCCTGTATTGCGGCAACACAGGATAAAACCAAATTAAGCAAAATAAACGGGTAAGGGTCGAACGCTTTTGCCGCAAGGATTACGTTTATAACCATCCACAGTACAAGCACGGCAACAAAAGAAAATATAAATGCCCAGCTGCCTGCAAATTTCGCTATGGTATCCGCAGCACGTTGTCCGAGAGTGTATTTTTCTTTTTTCTTGTTCGGGTTAACGGAAATTTTACTGTCTGCAAGCAAATTCAAGACTTCTTCGTCAGTCATATCGTGGCGAATTTCCTGTAAAACCTCTTTGAGCAATTTTCTGTTTTCTTTCATAACGTTCATTCCTTTCTTTATTTTCAAAAAAACTCCCGCAGCACAAAGACATACAGGAGTTTAGTGTTTAATTATTAAAGGTTATTTACGATTTCAAGAGTGTCTCTTGCGATAACAAGCTCTTCGTTAGTCGGAATAACAAACATCTTAACCTTTGAGCCGGGAACGGAGATTTCAACCTCTTCGCCTCTGATGCTGTTCTTTTCTTCGTCGATTTCGGTTCCGAGGAACTTGATTTTTTCAGCAACTCTTGATCTGTAATGCGGATTGTTTTCTCCGATACCGCCTGTGAATACGATAGCGTCAACGCCGCCCATAGCAGCCGCAAAACCGCCGATATACTTTGTAAGCTGATGACAAAGCATATTTTCAACGAGCTGAGCCTTTTTATCACCGTCGTTTGACATCTGCTCAATAGTACGGTTATCGCTTGTGCCTGCAAGACCGAGCATACCGCTTTTTTTGTTCATAAGATGGTCAACCTCGTCAGGTGTGAGGTTATGAGACTTCATAATTACAGGAATGATTGCAGGGTCGATTGAACCGCAACGAGTACCCATTATGATACCCTCAAGAGGAGTAAGTCCCATTGTTGTATCGAAGCACTTACCGTCCTTAACAGCTGAAATAGATGAGCCGTTACCGAGGTGGCATGTTACAATTCTTGTACCCTCGGCCTTGCCGCCGAGAAGCTCGATGCATCTGCCTGAAACGTATCTGTGAGATGTGCCGTGGAAGCCGTATTTTCTGATGCCGTCCTTTTCGTAAAGCTCATAGGGGAGAGCATACATATATGCATAGTCTGGCATTGTCTGATGGAAGCCTGTGTCAAAAACAGCTACCTGCGGAACGTTCATAATCTTTTCGCAAGCCTCGATACCTTTAAGGTTTGCAGGGTTGTGAAGCGGACCGAATTTGAAGCACTCTTTAACGGTTTCTTTCATTTCTTCGGTTACAAGAACAGAAGCCGAGAATTTTTCGGCACCGTGGAGAACTCTGTGTCCTACCGCACCGATTTCGTCCATCGATTTGATAACGCCGTACTCTGCGTCAACAAGAGTATTCAATACAAGCTGAATTGCTTCGCTGTGGTCAGCCATAAGATGAGGCTCGCTCTTGATTGTCTTTTCGGGACAATCGGGTACCTTATGAGTAAAGGTTGCGTTAGCGTCGCCGATTTGTTCACAAATACCTTTCGCAAGCAGGGTTTCATGCTCCATATCAATAAGCTGATATTTAAGAGATGAGCTTCCTGCGTTAATAACAAGAATTTTCATTATTTTCCTCCTCCGAGTTATCGGTTGAAATTTGTCCTTAAATATTATATACTTATCAATATAATTTTTCAAGTTAAAAAGCAAATTTTGACAGGAGATGACGGAATGGGGGAAATATTTACTCATACCATTGAGCCGATTTTCGACAAAAACTCGGAAATACTCGTGCTCGGCTCTTTCCCGTCTGTTAAATCGAGAGAAAACAATTTTTACTATGCGCATCCTCAAAACAGATTTTGGAGGGTAGTGGCATCGGTGTATTCCTGTCCCGTTCCGAAAACTGTCGAGGAAAAGAAAAATATGCTTTTGAGCAATAAAATTGCCGTGTGGGATGTTATAAAGTCTTGTGAAATAACGGGCTCGGCTGACAACACAATAAAAAGCGTTACACCGAATGATTTATTAGAGATATTATCGGTTGCCGATATCCAAAAAATATATGCAAACGGTAAGACCGCACAGAGTCTATATAATAAGTATATAAAAAAGAGCACAGGCTTTGATATAATTTCTTTGCCGTCAACAAGCCCTGCAAATGCGGCTTATTCATTAGAAAAGCTTATAAAGGAGTGGAAAATAATAAATGAGTATAATCGGAATTGTTTGTGAATTTAACCCTTTCCACTGCGGTCATAAGCATTTAATCGATTCGGTAAAAAAGGACGGTGACACGCTTGTTTGCGTGATGAGCGGAAGCTTTGTACAAAGAGGGGAACCTGCTATATTTCCAAAGGACATAAGAGTTGCGGCGGCTTTGAAAAACGGTGCTGATATTGTGCTTGAATTGCCGTTTGTTTACGCTACCGCAAGTGCCGAGTTTTTCTGCGAAAACGCTGTTTGTATATTGGAGAGCTTCGGTTGTGATACTTTGGCGTTCGGAAGTGAGTGCGGGGATATTGGTACGCTCAAAAAGGCTGCCGAGATAATCGCTAATTCCGATTTTGACGAGAAAATAAAGCAGTATCTTGAAAAGGGCGTCAGCTACCCGACGGCAAGAGAAATGGCTGTCAGGGATTTTTCTGACGGAACGTGCATTTCTTTACCAAATGATATACTTGCCGTTGAATACATCAAGGCAATAAATAAAAACGGATATAAAATAAAGCCTGTTACCGTAAAAAGAGAGGGTGCAGGCTATAACTCACTTGATGATAACGAAAGCTTTGCTTCGGCTACGCTTTTGAGAAAAATGATTTACGAAAAAGACGATATTTCACGCTTTATTCCTGAAAATACATGGGAAATATATAAGCTCGCAGCAGATGACGGCAGAGTAATTGATAAGAATAAGTATGAGCTTGCGGCACTTTCTTTATTGCGTTCAAAAAAAGATTGCATTGATGAAAAAACAGCTTATATGTCCGAGGGACTTGAAAACCGTGTTAAGGCTGCAATTTCAACCGAAACAACACTTGACGGAATATTTGATGCGGCTAAAACGAAAAGATATACACATTCGAGAATTCGCCGTGCCGTGTTAGCCTCTGCGTTTGGGATAACTAAAGATATTATAAGCATTAAAGCGCCGTATATAAGGCTTTTGGGCTTTAACACAAACGCTTCCGAAGCACTCGGGAAATGCGTTAAAAATGCAAAATTACCGTTTATAGCTTCTTACTCGGATGTAGCGGCATTGAAAGATGAAATTGCGGATTGCGTTTTCAAAAAAGAATGTGAGGCTACGGATATTTTTTCACTTTCACTTTCAAAAACCGAGCCTTGCGGTGCGGAAATGAGATATATGCCTCGAAAAATAAAATAATTTGCAGGAATTCTTGCAAAATCAATTAAATTCAATTATAATATTCAAGATATTCAGATGAAGAGGGAAAAACAGTATTTATGAAAAACAATTTATTGTCAAGGCTTGAGGACAAAAGCATAAAATACTCAAAAAGTCATAGGAAAATAGCCGATTTCATCATAACGAATTATGACAAAGCGGCTTTTATGACTGCTGCCGCACTCGGTGAAAAAGTCGGCGTCAGCGAGTCAACTGTTGTTCGATTTGCAAGTGAGCTTGGCTTTAAGGGCTATCCCGAAATGCAAAAAGAGCTTCAGCAAATGATAAAAACGAAGCTTACCACCGTTCAGCGAATGGAGGTTTCTCAAAGCTTAATCGGCAATAACGATATAATCAGCACCGTGCTCAACGACGATATTAACCTTATCCGTCAGACTGCGGAAACGGTGTCTAAAGAGGCTTTTAACAATGCCGTAAAGGCTATAAACAACGCTAAAAAGATTTATATTTTAGGCGTTCGTTCATCGGCTGCGCTTGCATATTTCCTTGCATTTTATTTCAATCTTGTGTTTGACAGCGTTATACTTGTTGATTCTTCGAGTGCTTCGGAGATGTTTGAGCAGGTGTTCAGAATAAGTGAGGAGGATGTTTGTATCGCTATCAGCTTTCCGAGATATTCGAAGCAGGCTGTAAACGCTTTGAGGTTTATTTCAGACAGGAAAGCTACGGTTATTTCAATTACCGATACCGAAAATTCTCCCATTGCGCCTTTCGGTGATCATCTTCTTGTTGCAAAAAGTAATATGGCTTCGGTTGTCGATTCACTTGCCGCACCGCTTAGCCTTATAAATGCTTTGATTGCAAGCGTTACCTTGAGCCGTAAAAACGAGGCTTATAAAAACTTCAATGAGCTTGAAAGCGTATGGGATAAATATCAGGTTTACGAAAAGGAAGAAAATGACGGCGATGAGTAAGGTTATTGTAGTAGGCGCAGGAGCAGCTGGCTGTATGGCTGCAGGTACTGCCGCCGAAAACGGAAATGAAGTTATTTTAATTGAGAGAAACGATAAAATCGCCCGTAAGGTTTTAATTACAGGAAAGGGCAGATGTAACGTTACAAATGCCGAAACGGATATTCAGGCACTTATTTCAAATGTTCCGCAAAACGGCAGATTTTTATTCGGAGCTTTTTCGGACTTTTCAACGAGCGATACACGCAGCTTTTTTGAAAACCTCGGTGTTGAACTTAAGGTTGAGAGAGGAAACAGAGTTTTTCCCGCAAGCGACAGAGCGGTTGACATTGTTGACGCTCTTAATAAATATATTACTAAAAGCGGCGTTAAGCGTAAGCAGGGCAGAGTAACGGCACTTATTTTGGAAAACGGCGAAGCGAAAGGCGTTGTTACAGACGACGGCGAAAAATACTACGCCGATAAAATAATAATTGCGACGGGCGGTAGGTCTTATCCGAGGACGGGCTCAACGGGCGACGGCTATACGCTTGCAAAAAGCGTCGGACACAATATTGTTGATATTAAACCGTCGTTGGTTGCGTTGACCTGCCGTGAGGGATATTGCAGCGAGGCTATGGGACTTTCGCTTCGTAATTGTGCAATCAGAGTAATTGACACTAAAACTCAAAAACAGATTTATTCCGATTTCGGAGAAATGCTGTTTACGCACTTCGGCGTTTCGGGACCTATGATTCTTTCGGCAAGTGCCCATATGAGAAATATGGAAAGCGGAAGATATGAAATATATATTGATATGAAGCCTGCTTTGGACGAGCAAAAGCTTGATGAGAGAATACAGAGAGATTTGCTTGATAACTGTAACAAGGCGATTTCAAATTCACTCGGAATGCTCTTGCCGAGAGCTATTATAAATCCCGTTATAAGACTTTCAAGGATAAGACCGTCTACAAAATGTAATCAGGTTACAAAGGAAATGCGTCTAAGCCTTGTTAAAACAATAAAAAATATGAAGCTTACCGTTCTCAATTTCTGTTCAATCGATGAAGCGATTGTCACTTCGGGCGGAGTCGATTGCAAGGAGATAAATCCAAAGACGATGGAGTCAAAGCTTTGCAAAAATCTTTACTTTGCGGGCGAGGTCATTGACGTTGACGCTTACACGGGCGGCTTTAATTTGCAGATTGCGTTTTCAACCGGACACGTTGCCGGGAAAAGCGTATAAGAAAGGAAGATACTATGGTTGTTAATGTTGCTGTTGACGGCCCTGCAGGAGCAGGAAAAAGTACAATTTCACGTGCGGCGGCAAAGGAGCTCGGCTTTATTTATGTCGATACAGGCGCTCTTTACCGTGCAGTCGGTGTTTATGCGTTAAGAAACGGCATTGGCACAAAGGATTCTGAAAATATTGAAAAGGCACTTAAGGATATAGTTGTCGAATTAAAATTTGTCGGCGACGTTCAGCACGTTTTCTTAAACGGAGAAGATGTTTCAACCGAAATAAGAACACCCGAAGCATCTATGGCGGCTTCTGACGTGTCGGCAATTCCTTGCGTTCGAGCATTCTTGTTCGATTTACAAAGGGATATAGCAAAGAAAAATAACTGTCTTATGGACGGCAGGGATATAGGCACGGTTGTTTTGCCCGACGCTAAAATTAAAATCTTCCTTACGGCTTCCGCAGAGGAAAGGGCGAAAAGAAGATACAAGGAGCTTGTTGAAAAGGGAGCAAATGACACCTATGAAGAAGTCCTTGCCGATTTGGAAAAAAGAGATTATCAGGACTCTCACAGAGAGATTGCACCCTTGAAGCCTGCCGAGGACAGTATTATTGTCGATACCTCAGATTACAATTTTGATGAGGCTAAAAATATAATAGTTAATATCATTAAGGAGAGAATTTGATGGAATTCGATTTTAATAATGTTAAGGAATATAAGCTTTATCAAGGCTTGAGATGGGTTGCAAAGCTTTATTGCCTAAAATTTAAGGTGAAATATATAGGACTTGAGAACATACCGAAGGACGGCGGATTTATAATTGCCTGCAATCATCAAAGCAGTAATGACCCTATCGTTTTAGGCAGAGGCGTAAAGCGTACTATTCACTTTATGGCAAAGGAAGAGCTTTTTGAAAACGAGGCTCTCGGAATTTTCATAAAGCACCTAAACGCTTTCCCGATAAGAAGAGGACAGGGCGACACAACCGCTGTTGAATATGCGGAAAATGTAGTTAAAAAAGGCTATATTTTAGGTGTTTTTCCTGAGGGCACACGTTCAAAGGACTTCAAGCCTGCAAGAGGTAAATCGGGTACGGCTCTTATCGCTAAGGTTACGGGTGCGGACGTTTTACCCGTTTCGATTTATACAAGCGATGAGTACAAAAAAGGTACACGCTTGACTGTTCGCTTTGGTAAGGTAATTAAAAACGAAGAATTCGGCTTTACCGACGAGCCTCACAATACAAAGGAGCTTAAAGACGCTACCAAGCGTATTATGGGCGAAATTACGGCACTCTGGGAGGAAGGACATTGCGAGAAATAACACTTGCCAAGTCGGCAGGCTTTTGCTTCGGCGTTAACAGAGCGATAAATTTGCTTGAAAAAATGGTTGACGAGGGCAAAAGCGTTTGTACAATAGGACCGATTATTCATAACCCACAGGTCATTTCTTCTTTCGAAAAGAGGGGAGTCCGTATTATTGAGCACCCCAACGAGTGCAAAAACGGCGATGTTATTGTTGTCAGAACTCACGGTATTACAAAAGACCTTTTACAAGAGGTAAAGAGCGTTTCCCCGAATTTTTGTGACGCTACGTGTCCTTTTGTTTTGAAAATTCACAAGACGGTCAGCGAAAAATCGGACGAAAACACGGTAACCTTTATCGCAGGAGACAAGACGCACCCCGAGGTAATAGGCATCAGAAGCTACTGTAAGGGTCCGTCTTTTGTGTTTAATACTGAGGAAGAGCTTGACGAAATCATCAATTCCAACCCGAATTTAGTTGAAAAACATCTAATAGTTGTCTCTCAAACCACTTTTTCGATAAAATCTTTTGAAAAATATGCAAAAAAAATTAAAAATTACTATACAAACGCCGTAATTTTTGATACAATATGTAATGCGACAGAAGAAAGACAAAAGGAAGCCACTCAGCTTTCGCTTAAAAACGATGCTATGATTATCATAGGTGGCCGTCAAAGTTCTAATACGGCTAAGCTTAAGGCTGTGTGTGAATCCAATTGCCCTACTTACCTGATTGAGACTTATGAGGAATTGAACGGCATCGATTTTTCAAGGTTTAAGTCAGTCGGCGTTACTGCGGGAGCATCGACTCCTGACAGTATAATTAAGGAGGTACTAAAAACAATGACCGAGAAATTAGAACAAAATGTCAGCACAAATGCAGTAAAGGAGGAGGCAACAATGGCTGAAGATACATCTTTTGCTGCTATGCTTGAAGAATATATAGATGAAAGCACAGACCAAAAAGTTGTAGGCGTAGTCGTAGGCGTTTCGCCGTCTGAGGTTGAGGTTGAAATCGTAGGAAGAAAGCATACAGGTTATGTTCCTGCAAACGAGTTCAGCAATGATCCCTCATGCGACATCACAAAAGAAGTTAAAATCGGCGACAAGCTTGACCTTATCATTATGAAAACCAACGATGCCGAAGGTACGGTTATGCTTTCAAAGAAGCGTTATGACGCAGCTAAGGCTTGGGAAACTATAGATCCCGAGAGCGATGAGGCTGTTGAAGGTAAGGTTACAGGCGTTGTAGGCGACGGTAAGGGACTTTATGTTCAGTACAACGGAATTCGTGTATTCGTTCCGGCATCGCTTTCAAAGTTCAGCAGAAACGATTCTCTTGAGGATATGGTCGGCAAGACTGTTAAATTCAAGATTATCGAAGCAGATAAGAGAAGACGCAGAGTTGTAGGCTCTATCAAAGCTGCTAACAGAGACATCCGCAAGGAAGAGGCAGAGAAGTTCTGGGCACAGGCTGAAGAGGGACAGAAGTACACAGGTACAGTTCGTTCACTTACAAAGTACGGTGCATTCGTTGACCTCGGCGGTGTTGACGGTATGATTCACATTTCCGAGCTTTCTTGGACAAGAATTAAGCATCCGTCAGAGGTTGTTAATGTAGGCGACACTGTTGAAGTTTACATAAAGGCTCTTGACCGTGAAAACAAGAAGATTTCTCTTGGCTTCAAGAAGGTTGAGGACAATCCGTGGGAAATTCTCAAGAGAGATTATCCTGTCGGTAAGGAAATCACAGCAAAGATTGTCGGACTTACAACATTCGGCGCATTTGCAAACATTATTCCGGGAATTGACGGTCTTATTCACATTTCCGAGATTTCATATGACCACGTTGCAAATACAGCTGATGTTCTCAAGGTTGGTCAGGAAGTTAAAGCAAAGATTCTTGACATTGACTTTGATAAGAAGCGTGTCAGCCTTTCAATCAAGGCTCTCCTCGATCCTCCCGCTGCTGAAGAGGCAGTTGAAGCTCCTGCCGAGGAAACTCCCGTTGAGGAATAATTTAATTTATTAAATCAAGGAGGATAGTGAATGTTATTTCGCTATCCTCTTTATTTTGTAAAGGGGATTATAATATGTTAGGAAAAATCATTTCAGCCGTTGTTTTGGCAGGTACGGCTGCTGCCGCAGGTTATATTGCAAAAAAGAAAAATCCTGATTTTTGTCCCGAGTGCGATATTCGCAAGGCTGTTGCGAAGCTCGGCGTACACATCAAAACAACTGAAAAATATGATAACGGAGTTGCTCTTACACCTCCAATGGGTTGGTCAAGCTGGAACTCCTTCAGAACGGAAATTACAGAAGAAAAAATCCTTCAAATTGCCGATGCTATGAAAAAAAGCGGCTTGCTTGACGCAGGTTATGAATTCGTAAACCTTGATGACTGCTGGCACAGCTCAATGCGTGACAAGGACGGTAAATTGCAGGGCGACCTTGCAACATTCCCGAGAGGAATTAAACCACTTGTTGAGGATTTGAATAAAATGGGCTTTAAGGCGGGTATATATTCCTCAAACGGCACTCTTACCTGTGAGGATTTGCCGGCTTCTCTCGGTCATGAGAGAATTGATGCGGAAACCTTTGCCGAATGGGGCATTGAATATTTCAAATACGATTTTTGTCACAACAAGCCTATTACCTCAAAAGCACCGCTTATCGATAAGGTTATAATTACCGATAAAAACGGCGGAAGCGAGCAGGTTCTTGAGGCTGAAAACGGCGAGCTTTACGGTACGGCAAGAATTATAAAAGATAAAAACGGAAGCTATGTAGCAAACCTCGACAGTAATATGGGCAGCGTTAGATTTAGCTTTGTCAATATTGCAGAGGACGGCGAATATACACTTACTATCGTTGTTAAAAAAGCTTTTGAAACTGATAAATATGCTGTTATTACAGTTAATGACCGTGATACTTATCCTGTTGAAATTCCGCCCACAAAGGCTTGGAGCAGAACAGGCAGATGTCAAATTGCAGTTAAGCTCAACAAGGGAGATAATACAATAGAAATTAAAAATCCCATTGGCTCGAAAATGGATTCTGCGGCTACTCAGTATATAAATATGGGTAAGGAATTGAAACGTGCTACAAAGCTTTACGCTGAAAAGAACAATGTACCCGAAAAGCCGATTGTTTATTCAATTTGCGAATGGGGCAAAAACAAGCCGTGGAAATGGGGCGCACAGGCAGGTAACCTTTGGAGAACGACTCTTGATATCAGACCTATGTGGAGCTCAATTCTAGGAATTTATGAAATTAACGTAAAGCTTGCAGATTATTCGGGTGTCGGCGGTTGGAATGACCCCGATATGCTTGAGGTCGGCAACGGTAACCTTACCGTTGAGGAAAACAAAGCGCATTTTACTCTTTGGTGTATGCTTTCCGCTCCGCTTATACTCGGTAACGATATAAGGGAGTTTATCGACGCTGACGGAAATGTTGATTATAATAACAAGATTTTGCAGATTGTAACCAACAGAGAGCTTATTGCTGTTGATCAGGATAAAAAGGGCGTTCAGTGCAGAAGAATGAAAACTAACGCTATTACCGATATTCTTGTTAAGCCTCTTGATAAGGGAGAGGCTGCAATATGCTTCTTCAACAAGTCAAACTCCGAAAAGGATATGAGCGTTTCATTAAAAGAGGTTGCAAATCTCAGCTATGTTGAGCTGTCCGATGTAGGCGCTTATCAGTACGCAGACCTTTGGAGTAAGGAAATTGACGTAACCTCGGGTGCTATTAACGCTCGTGTTGCACCGCACGGAGTTCGTGTTTTCCGTGTAAAATCAATCTAAAATAGGAGTTATCAATGAAAGTTAAGCTCTATACGCTTGGCTGTAAGGTCAATCAATATGAAACACAGGAAATAACAGAGGATTTGTTAAAAAACGGATTTTCTGTCACATTAAATGATGATGAAGCAGATGTTTTTGTTGTCAATTCCTGTACAGTAACTGCCGAGAGCGACAGAAAAACCCGACAGACCGTGCGCCATCTCAAAAGAAATCATCCCGATAGCATTCTTGTTTTAACAGGCTGTATGCCGCAGGCTTTTCCGCAGATGGCAAGCGAGCTTATTGCGGCGGATGTTGTAATCGGAAATAAAGACAATATTTCTTTGGTTGCAAAGCTCAAAAGATTTATAAGCAATCGGGAGAGAATTGTTGAGATAAATCAGCATTTATCGGGTGAGGCGTTTTGCGGTAATCCGATTTATGAGTTTAACGAGAGAACCCGTGCGATTGTGAAAATTGAGGACGGCTGTGACAGATTTTGTTCTTATTGCGTAATTCCGTATGCGAG
Organism: Candidatus Fimenecus sp.; assembly: GCA_052298855.1. Classification (GTDB taxonomy): domain Bacteria; phylum Bacillota; class Clostridia; order Oscillospirales; family Acutalibacteraceae; genus Fimenecus. The sequence goes on from DAVZXP010000010.1 coordinate 31,601, forward strand.
GGGCAGAGTGCGTTCAAAGCCGATTGAGCAGATTAAAAGCGAGGTTTCGGTCCTTGCGGATAAAGGCTTTTCGGAAATTGTGCTTGTCGGAATTAACCTTTCGGCTTATGGCAAGGACACAGGCGAAAAGTTTTACAACGCAGTTGCGGCGGCTTGTGATAACGATAAAATCAAGCGTGTCAGACTCGGCTCTTTAGAGCCTGACCATTTGACAGATGAGGTTTTGTCTAATCTTGCAAAATGCGAAAAGCTTTGTCCGCAGTTTCATATTTCACTTCAAAGCGGTTGTGATAATACGTTAAAACGAATGAACAGACACTATACCGCTGATGAGTATTATGACCTTTGTAAAAAGCTGCGTGAAAATTTTGCCGATTGTACATTAACAACTGATATTATGGTCGGCTTTTCGGGCGAAACCGACGAGGATTTTAACGATACTGTTGAGTTTGCAAAGAAAGTCGGCTTTGAGAAAATTCACATTTTCCCGTACTCTGTAAGAGAGGGCACAAGAGCCGCTTCTTTTGACGGCAAAATTGAAAAGTCCGTTAAAGAAAAGCGTGTTGCCGTGCTCTCGCAGGTTGCAGAGGAAATTCGAAGCAATTTCTTAAAAGAGCAAATCGGTAAAACGGTTGAAATCATACCCGAAACCAAGCGTGACGGAGATTTTGTTTTCGGCTATACCGCAAATTACACTCCTGTTTTAGCAAGGCTCAAGGAATTTGAGGTAGGTAAGCCTGTTACGGTTAAAATTACGTCAAGTGATAATGAGCATTGCTATTCGGAATAATATTTAACTAAAAATCTTATAAAAATTACAACCCCTGTTCATAATAAGAGCAGGGGTTCTGTTTTGTACATATTTTCAAAAAGGAATGATTATGTGCAATACAGTAAAGTAGAAATATGCGGAGTAGACACCTCGAAATTAACCGTTCTTAAAGAAAAAGAAAAAATTGAACTGCTGAAAGCTATGCATAACGGCGATAAAACCGCAAGGGATAAGCTGATTAACGGAAATTTGCGTCTTGTGCTGTCTGTAATTCAGCGTTTTACAAACAGGGGAGAAAACCTCGATGATTTGTTTCAAGTAGGATGCATCGGGCTTATAAAAGCGATAGATAACTTTGATATCAGCTTAAATCTAAGATTTTCAACTTATGCCGTTCCGATGATTATCGGCGAGGTGCGCAGATATTTGAGAGATAACAACGCTGTCCGTGTCTCACGTTCAATGAGAGATACGGCATATCACGCAATGCAGGTAAAGGAAAGACTGCAAAACGAATTAAACCGTGAGCCGACAGTCGAAGAAATAGCAAAGGAGCTTGACGTTAAAACCTCGCAGGTTGTTATAGCGCTTGAGTCAATAGTTGATCCTGTAAGCTTGTTTGAGCCTGTTTACAATGACGGCGGAGATACGATTTATGTTATGGATCAAGTAAGCTCATTCGATACCGATTCCGATTGGCTTGATGAAATTGTTATTAAAGAAACGATAAAAGATTTGTCGGAAAGAGAAAAACGTATTCTTTCACTTCGATTTATGCAAGGAAAAACACAAATGGAGGTATCAAAGGAAATAGGCATATCGCAAGCACAGGTCTCAAGACTTGAAAAGAATGTTATAAACAGAATAAAAGGGAAATAAAAAAAGACGGTTTTGCCGTCTTTTCACTCTTTATTTCTAAAGCCTGTAATGTCCTTTATCACTTCGCCTGCAATTATAAGTCCTGCGACAGACGGAGTAAATGAGTTACTGCCGGGGTAACGCACGCCCGTTTCGCTTTTAATCGGCTTTTCTTTTGAATATACTACTTTTAGCTTTTTTATTCCACGCTTTTTGAGCTGTGTTCTCATAACCTTTGCGAGAGGACAAACAGAGGTTTTATAAATATCGGCAACTTCAAACATTTCGGGATTTACCTTGTTGCCGGCACCCATACTTGAAATTATCGGCGTTTTTACTTTATCAGCGTTGACAACAAGCTCAATTTTACCTGCCACCGTATCGATAGCGTCAATTATATAATCGTATTTTGAGAAATCAAATTCATTTGCCGTTTCGGGCAGATAAAATGTTTTATAGGTGTTCACTTCGGCGCTTGGGTTTATATCGAGAATTCTTTCCCTCATAACGTCAACCTTATATTGACCAATCGTGCTTGTGAGAGCAACTAATTGTCTGTTAAGGTTTGTCGGGGAGACAACATCATTGTCAATAAGGTCTAATTTGCCGATACCTGCTCTCGACAAAGCTTCGCAGGCAAACGAGCCTACGCCGCCGACGCCGAAAACCGCAACATAGGAGTTTTTAATCTTTTCCATATTTTCATTGCCGAAAAGCATTTGCGTTCTTTCGTATATTTCATTCATAATTTTCACCCATAACAGTATGACAGATTTTTATATTTTTTTCAACCGTGAAATTATTGAATAATTGTCCGTTTTTCCGAATATATTTTTATAGGTAAATTTTAAGGAGGAACGCAAATGAATATCAACACGGTAAATACCGATATTTCAATGAAAAAGCTTGCTTTTGAGGAAACTGCCGAGCAACAGATAGAAAGCGACATAACCTTACCCGATTATTTTCCCGATATTGTCAGGGTAATAAAATGCACGCTGAAAGCAAATATTGTCTCGGTGTCCTCGGGCGGAAATCGTATAACCGCCGACGGAAACGCAATTATTTCTGTTCTCTACATATGCGAAAGCGGTAAACTGCATTGCTTTGAGCAGAAAATTCCCGTTTCAAAACACGTCGAAACGCCAAAGGCTGAGGAGTGTACGTGTGTTGCGAGCGCAAAAACGCAATATGTAAACTGTCGTGTTATCAGCCAGCGGAGAATTGATATAAGAGGCAGCATAGGGATTGATTTTAAGGCGTATGAAAAATGCGATAAAAGCATTGTTTCTTCGTGCGAGAATAAAAATATTCAGCTGAGGACTAAAACTGCGAACGTTTCAAATCTAAAAGACTGCGTTTCAAGATGTTTTTCAATGAATGAAACGATTGAAATCGGTGCTTCACAGGGTACTATCGGTCAGATTGTTCGTTGTAATGCGATTGCCGTGCTTGACAGCACAAAACTTGTTGCGGGCAAAATCCTTGTTAAAGGCGAATTGAAGGTCAAGGTAGTTTTCTTGACTGACGGCGAGTGTGTATTGGAAAAAATTGAAAATTCAATGCCCATAAGTCAAATTATCGAGGCTGCAACAACAGAGAGCTGTTCTGATTTTGTGACGCTTAGTGTTCCGTCCGTCGAGGTGCACGCAAAAACAGATTCAAGCGGTGCGTTGAGGCTTATTGATGTGTCGGCTATAATAAGGGCGGATGTAAACGTTTATGAAAATGAGGAAATACAGTATACTACCGATGCGTATTCAACGGAATATGAAACGGATTTTCAAAGAGAAAGCGTTGAGCTTAAAAGCATATTTGAAAAGTTTAACGACACTTATCTTTGCAAGGGCTCGGTTGAGATAAGCGGCTCGGCCGTTAAATCGATTGAGGATATTTCCTGTAACGGATTAAATTATACTGTATCGTTATCGGGAAATGAAATGCTCATAAGCGGTAAAGCCAATGTCAGCTTCCTCGCCGTTAATTCCGAGGATGAATTACAATCGTTTGACAGGGAATTGGATTTTCAATATAAGCGTGCAACGACTCTGGGAGAAAGATTTTCCGCAAGCTGTAATGTTACGCCAACGGGCATTGATTATATTCTTTCTGCCGAAAACAAGCTTGATATCAGAATTGAAACCGAAATAAGCGGCTTGATTTTTGACGCTTCAAAGAAACAGATTATTTCGGATATATCCTGCGACGAAGCAAAGAAAAAGAAAAAGCGTTCGGCGGCACTGACTATTTACTTTGCACAACAGGGAGAGGAAATTTGGGAAATCGCAAGGAGGTACAACACAAGAGTCGATTTGATTTGTGCCGAAAATAATATAAATTCCGATTGTGTTGAGCAAAATCAAAAGCTTTACATACCGTCTGTGTAATTTATCGCCCTTCGAGAAATCGAGGGGCATTTTTCAACAAATAAGCAAGAGTGCATAAAATGTAATGAAGTATTTTACGGGCGGTGAAACAATGAATCTTATAATAAAACTTTCCTCGGTAACTTATGCTCTCAAGGCAAGAGATACGTTAAAGCTGAAGGGCATCCGTTCAACCGTGGAAAAAAATCCGAGACCTAAAGCGAAAGAGGGTTGCAGCTATATACTTTATGTTTATAACGCACCGAAGGATACGGTTTCGCTTTTAGAAAGCCACGGAATTCCTGTAACGGAAGCCGTGTGGAAATAATGGTGTATTTTGATAATGCCGCAACGACCTATCCAAAGCCCGAAAGTGTGATTTCTGCCGTTTCAAACGCAATGCGGTTTTACGGTGCAAATCCCGGCAGAGCAGGGCACGATATGGCGTATTCTACGGCCGAAATGATATATGACACAAGAAAGCTTGCAAGTAATATGTTTGGTGTAGATAAACCGGAAAACGTTATTTTCACTCCGAACTGCACTTATGCATTGAACTGCGCAATTAAAGGCTTGGCTAAAAAGGGCTCGCATTTTATTATATCCTCTTTGGAGCATAATGCCGTTGTAAGACCGCTTGAAACACTAAAAAACAGGGGCATATGTGATTACAGTATTGCAAGGGTTGAAAAATACGACGGAGAAACCTATATGAATTTTGAAAGGCTCATCAGAGATAATACCGTTGCGATAATATGTACAGGTGCTTCAAATGTTTTCGGTAAAATGCCGTCTTTAAGGGGCTTATCATCGCTTTGCAAAAATTACGGTTTGAAATTTATCGTTGACGGCGCACAAATTTCGGGCATATATGATATAAATTGCAAGAGAGACGGTATCGATATTCTTTGTGTTGCCGCACACAAGGGCTTATATGCACCTATGTCCTCGGGAATGATGATAATAAACGGAGATATTCCGCTTGAAACCGTGGTTGAGGGCGGAACGGGCAGCTATTCTGCCGTGCTTTCACAGCCGAATAATTTGCCCGAGAGATTTGAAAGCGGCACATTGAGCGTGCCTTTGATAGCAGGCATAAACGCAGGTATGAAATTCGTAAACAGGGTAGGTATTGAAAATATACGCTCACACGAATTATCTGTTGTCAAAAGAATTAACAATGAGTTAAAATCAATTCGAAATGTTATAGCTTATACGGATTTTGAGGCAGAATATGAGAGCTTTGCTCCGCTTATTTCTTTTAATATAGAAAAAATGAACAGCGAAGAGGTCGGAAAGCTTCTGAATGAAAACGGAATAGCCGTTCGTTCGGGCTTGCATTGTGCTGTTTTGGCACACAAAGCCTACGGCACAGTCGAAACGGGAACGGTCAGAATTGCTCCGTCGTATTTCACAAATAAAAATGATGTTAATTTATTGTTAAAATCAATAATTAAAATTGCAAAAGGCTGATATTTATGATACAATATATCACGATTATATACTATTATATTTTTATTTAACGTGATATATTGTATTTTTTGTCGAAAAGGGTGGTTTAATGGAAAAAATGATGGCTGTGTCAGACTTCTTTTACGAAATAAAAAACGCCATTTTATCTTTTAACGGAATTTCGGACATACTCGATATTCTTTTTGTTGCGTTGATTATTTACGGTGCATTGGTTTTGATTAGGGATACAAAGGCTATACAGCTTGCAAAGGGCTTTGTTCTGATTTGGATTGTTTATGCTATTGTTTCTGTGCTTAAAATGCAGGCAAGCTCCTATATTTTTTCCTTGTTTTTCCCGAATTTGTTTTTAATCCTGATTGTCATTTTTACACCCGAGATAAGACATGCACTTGAAAGCGTCGGACGAAGCTCATTTGTCAATATCGTAAAGGGTAACGACAAGACAAAAAAATATGAGCCTGTCAGCAGAATGATCAACTCCGTATGCCGTTCGTGCGCTGAAATGAGCGATAAGAAAATCGGAGCCTTGATAGTTTTTGAAAGAGGCTCGCTGCTTGGACAAATAATCGAAACGGGCACAAGAATTGACGCAGAGCCGTCTGTTGAAATGATTGAGAATATATTTTTCCCGAAAGCACCGCTTCATGACGGCGCAATGATTATAAAGGACCGCAGAATTTGTGCGGCAGGCTGCATACTTCCGTTGACTGCAAACACAAATATCAACAGCGCTCTCGGTACAAGACATCGTGCCGCAATTGGTATGAGTGAGCAGAGCGACGCTTTGGTGGTTGTTGTTTCCGAGGAGACGGGTACTATTTCAGTTGCCGAAAAGGGAAATCTTAAAAGAAATCTTTCAGACGGCGATTTACGTGAATTACTTACTAAAACTTTTATTCCCGTAGATAATGATGAAAAAAGAATTTTCAAATCTTTTATAAAGGGGCGTCATAAATAATGAAAGAAAAAATGTCAAAATTCAGACGCTTTTTTAATTTCCATAAGTGGTTTTCAAACAACAAATTTGTTGCTTGCTTTTCACTTTTTGCCGCATTTTGCATTTGGCTGTGGATTTCCATTGACAAAAGCCCGATTGTTGAGAATGTTATAGTTTCCGTTCCCGTTTATATTGAAACGGAAAACAGCGTGCCCTCTCAGCTCGGACTAAAGGTTTTCGGAAATTCAAATTATACGGTTGATGTTACGGTTTCGGGCAAAAAATTCGTTGTTTCTTCACTCACGGCAGACGACATTAAAGTAACGGCACAAACAAACTTTGTTGATTCGGCAGGTAATAAATCCTTGCTTTTGAAGGCTACACCGACAAAAAATCAAGATTTTACAATAGTATCGCTTTCACAAAACTATATTTCCGTATATTTTGATACCTATAAAGAAAAGGAATTTCCGTTGGAGGCAAATATTGTTACCGAGCTTAACAGTATTGTTCCCGACGGCTGTATTCAAGGCAATGTGGTATTTTCAAAAAGCACCGTCAGAGTCAGCGGACCGACAACGGAGGTTAACAAGGTTACAGGTGTTGCAGCAACTGTAAATGTTGATAAGGCTATTGAAGCCACGACTACCTTTACACCCGACATTCAGCTTCTCGGCGCACCAAGCTCGGATTTTGCCAATACCTCGGTCGATATAGGCGATGCCGGAATTACGCTTACCGTTCCTGTTCTCAAGGAGGTTGTTCTTCCTACTACAGTTACGCTTAAAAATGCACCTGCCGATTACCTTTCGGGCTCAATGAATATGTCTGTGCATCCGTCAAGCATTAAGGTTGGCATTCCTGTTGAAAAAATTGATGATATTAAAGAAATCAGCGTAGGAACGATTGATTTTAACAGCCTTGATGCAGGTAATAACACATTCACATTTAAGAAGGATGATATTACAGATTATATGATAACCGACTCGGTTGAAAAATTCAGAGTCAGCGTGAATATGGGCAATGTTGTATCAACTTATGTTAATATTCCGTCGTCAAATATTTCTGTTGTAAAGCAAAAAACAGGCTATGAAGCTACTGTTGCACAGCAATCGATATCAAATGTAAAAATTGTCGGACCTGCAAGTGTTATTGACTCTCTAAACCCCAACAACGTATATGCCGATATTGACGTTTCACAGGTCAGCGCAACCTCAGGAACGGTTACTGTCCCCGTTAATATTTCGATACGTGATAACACGTCGTGTTGGGCGAACGGAGATTATTCCGTTCAAGTGACAATTAAAGCTAATTCATAATTATTGTGAGGTATAAAATTGAGTAATCAAGTCAGCAAAAAGCATAAAACCTCTGTCGGCGGTCAGGCGTTGATCGAGGGTATAATGATGCGTGGACCTAAGGGTGCAGCTATGTCTGTAAGGCTTCCGAACGGCACAATTGAAACTGAATACAAAGACGTTAAGCCGTGGAGAGAAAAGAATAAATTCTTTTCCTTGCCGCTTGTAAGAGGCATTGTCGGCTTCGTTGAGTCGCTTGTTACGGGCTACGGTTATCTTATGGAGTCTGCCGAAAAATCAACGCAAGGTCTTGAAAATCCGCCCGAAGAGGAGCTTTCAAAATTCGATAAGTGGATTGAAAAGCACTTTGGCGAAAAAATGATGAACATTGTCGGAGTAATATCGGCAGTTTTAGGCTTTGGGCTTGCTTTCTTTTTGTTTATGTGGCTTCCCTCATTTTTTGTCGATAAGGTAACCTTCGGAAAGCTGCTTGAATTTCATCCGCTTTTTGAGGGCATAATCAGAATAATCATATTTGTTCTTTATATGCTCGCTGTTTCTCATATGAAAGATATTCACCGTGTGTTTATGTATCACGGAGCAGAGCACAAATCGATTTTTTGCTATGAAAACGGACTTGAATTGACCGTTGAAAACGTAAGAAAGCAGAGCAGATTTCATCCGAGATGCGGTACAAGCTTTATGTTTGTAATGATACTTTTGAGCATTTTGCTTTCGTCTGCGCTTGTGCTTATTTTCCCGAATCTTGCCGACATAAACAGAATGCTTTGGATACTTATTAAGCTTCTTATTATGCCGCTTGTAATGGGTATCGGATATGAGTTTATCAAATACGCAGGCAAGCACGATAACCTGCTTGTTAAAATTCTTTCTGCGCCCGGACTTTGGATGCAGAGAATTACGACCAAAGAGCCTACCGACGATATAATCGAGGTCGGAATTGAGGCCATTAAGGCTGTTCTTACCGATAATCCCGAGGATGACGAAATAAAATGACGATAAATGAGCTTTACGGTATCGGCTTAAAAATGCTCAAGGAAAGCGATAATGCCGATTATTCGTTCGATTGCGATTGCCTTTTTACAGCTTTTACCGGCATCAATAAGACAAGGCGGATTATTAACCGTGACGACGATATTTCCGCTGAAGCCGAAAATATTTTTCTTTCAGCCGTTAAAAGAAGAATTGACGGTGAGCCATTGCAGTATATTCTCGGCGAGTGGGAATTTATGGGACTTCCCTTTAAGGTGGGGGAGGGCGTGCTTATTCCTCGTCCCGAAACCGAAATGCTTGTTGAAACAGCTAATGAATTTTTGAAAAATAAGGAAAATGCTGTTGTTTTCGATTTATGTGCAGGAAGCGGCGCAATCGGTCTAAGCGTTGCAAGGTATAATCCGAATGTAACCGTCTATCTTTTTGAAAAATACGACGGTGCTCTTAAATATTTAAGAGAGAACGCAGGCTTGCTCGAACTTTCAAATGTTAAAATATTAAAATATGATATTTTTAACGGCTTCCCAAACGATTTGCCGAAAGCTGATGTTTTGCTTTCAAATCCGCCGTATATTAAAGATGATGAAGTACCGCTTTTGCAAAAAGAGGTTTCTTTTGAGCCTTACACCGCATTGAAGGGCGGAGTGGACGGACTTGTTTTCTATAAAGCGATACACGACAGATGGCTTGACGGCGTAAAAAAAGGCGGAATTATCGTTTTTGAGTGCGGCGACGGGCAGTCGGAAGATATAAAAAGTATGTTTTCTGATAAATCTGATAAAATTTCGGTCTTGTATGACTTTAACGATATTGACAGAACAGTCAAAATAAATGTATAATAATATAATATTCAGGAGAAAAATATGTTATTTAGTATTTTACATGGCGCATCGGGTATTGAGATTGCAATTCTCTTTTTGGCTCGCTTGTTTGTTGTTTTTTGCACCTTGCCCGTGCATGAATACGCACACGCACTTGTAGCTGATAAATTAGGCGATAAAACCGCAAGACTTTCGGGTAGACTTACGCTCAATCCAATGGCTCACATTGACATCTTGGGTGCAATAATGATTTTGTTTGTCGGCTTCGGCTATGCAAAGCCTGTGCCTGTCAACCCACGTAATTTCAAAAATCCTAAAAAGGGAATGGCGCTTACTGCGCTTGCAGGACCGTTTTCAAATATTCTGATGGCTGTTGTCTTTATGTTTTTGTCAAACGTTCTGTCTCTTTTCGGAAGCTCGTTATTTGTTCAGGCATTTTACGTTTTCTTCTCATTTGCCGCTTCAATAAATATCGGACTTGCCGTTTTCAATCTTATTCCGATACCGCCGCTTGACGGCTCAAGAGTTTTGGAACTGCTTATTCCCGATAAATACTATTATAAATTTGCACAGTACGAAAGATATATTGTTATTGTTATTTTCGGACTTATAGTTTTCGGCGTGCTTGACGCACCGCTTGCATTCTTGCAAAATCATCTCTATTCGGCACTTAATTATATTGTCAGCTTGCCGTTCAGAGCTTTCAAAGGATAATTTAATGGAAAAGATTTCTTATAAGGTTGAGGCGTTTGAGGGTCCGCTTGACCTTTTGCTTTACCTTATTTCTAAGCATAAATTGGATATTTACGACATACCGATTGTTGAGCTTGTCGATCAATATATCGCCTATGTTCGCTCAATGGAAAATGACGATTTATACGTTGCGAGTGAATTTATTGAAATGGCGGCAAGGCTTGTTTACATTAAATCGGTATCTCTTTTGCCTGTTTATGAGGAGGCAGAGGAGCTAAAGCGTGAGCTTACGGGAGAACTGATTGAGTACAGAGACTGTCAGCTTATGGCAGGTAAGCTTTCCGAGCTGACTGACGGATTTGATAAATTTATCAGAAAGCCGACTGAATTGGAAATTGACTATACATATACAAGACTTCATGAGGGAAATGAGCTTTTGCGTGCCTATCTAAATGCGGCAGGAAGAAAGCTTCGTAATTTACCTCCGCCGGTTGAGGTTTTTCGTGAAATAGTTGCGAAAAAGATAGTTTCTGTCGGCTCAAAAATCAAATCTATTTTTACAAAGCTATCAAAAGCGGGAAAAAAAGAAAAAATGGCAGAGCTTTTCAACGGTGCCGAAAGCCGTTCGGATCTTGTCGCAACCTTTCTTGCGATACTTGAGCTTGCAAAATCAAAAAAGATAAATGTTATCGGTGACGGCGCAGATGTTGACATTGAGTTGCTCGCTACCGATATTGAAGAAATGAATTCGGAAGAGTGGGAATAATTTAATGGCAAACGCAAATGAATTACAGGCGATAGTCGAGGCTGTTTTGTTTGCTTCGGGCGAGCCGCTTGAGTTGAGTCGCTTGTCAGAGGTGCTTGACATTGAGGACGAGCAGACGCAGCAGATTTTGTTAAATCTTGCGGCTGAGCTTGATGAAAGACACAGCGGAATTTGTCTTTTGGAGCTTGACGGCAAATATCAGCTGTCAACGAGAACAAAATACGGCGATTACATAAGAAAAATTCTTGAGGTTAAGAAAAATGCGCCGCTTTCGCAGGCTGCATTTGAGGTTCTTGCGGTCGTGGCTTACAATCAGCCTGTTACAAAGGCTTTTATCGAGCAGGTACGAGGCGTTGATTGCTCAGGTGTTATCGCAACCCTTTGCCAAAAGAAGCTTATTGAGGAAAAGGGCAGACTTGAATTGCCGGGCAGACCCTTGGTTTACGGTACTACAACAGATTTCCTTAGGTGCTTTTCGTTTTCTTCACTTGGAGATTTACCCGAATTACCTAATGACCAAAATACCGACAGGCAGTTGATGCTTGACGAAACTGTCACAGAGTCCGAAAAGGGCGAAAGCAGTAGTGAAAACGAATAAAATTATAATTTTTAAAAAGGGGGATATATATGAAAGCATTGATTATAATACTTGCAATAATACTGTTTTTTGTTCTCCTTTTAAGCATTAGATTTAGGATAGAAGCTGAATATTTTGATGAATTCTGCTTGAAAATCAAATGGCTGTTTTTCAGTATTTCTATTTATCCGCTTGATGAAAAAATCCTCAAGCTAATAAATAAAATGACGAAGGATAAAAAGCCAAAAGAAGCTCCTGCCGAGCCTGAGGACAACAAGCAGGAAGAGGAAGCAATTACCAAAAAAGAAAACCCGTTCAAGAAGTTCTATGAAAATCAAGGCTTTGACGGCGTTATGGAGCTTGTAAATAACGGTGTAGACGCTCTCGGAACAATGATGAAGGGAATGAAAAAGCATTTCATCATTGATGATATGTATCTTTGGGTTACAGTATCAAAAAACCACGATGCGGCAGGAACTGCACTTGAATACGGTAATATTTGCCAAAAGGTATTTCCGTCACTGGGCTATATTTGCTCAAATTTCAAGGTTAAGAGATATGATATTGAGATAAATCCCGATTTTATCGGAACGCTCAGCAGTGCGAAGTTCGTGTTTAACTGTTCGTTCAGACCGTTGTTCTTAATAAACTCTGCGATTGCTTTTGCGTTTAGATTTTTATTTAATGTTGTTTTTAAATTTCTTTTTTCAAAACCGAAAAAAGACACTATAAATAATGAGTTACAAAATACAGAAGGCGGTGCTATTCAATGAAAGAACAGTCAGCAGCAGGAATTCTCGAAACAACTATTGAAAAGGTGAAAAACCTTGTTAACGTCAGTACGATTATCGGTGATCCGATGACGGTTGACGGCGGAATTACAATTATTCCCGTTTCAAAGGTAACATACGGTTTTGCTTCGGGCGGTTCCGACTTCCCCTCAAAATCAAACAAAGAAATCTTCGGCGGTGGCGGTGGAGCAGGCGTTACAATTACACCTGTTGCATTCCTTGTAGTTTCCGACGGAGAAGTTACTCTTAAACACATTACAGCTTATGATAATGCGGCTGAAAGAGTTGTTAACCTTGTTCCCGAAATGTTTGATAAGGTTACAAGCGTTGTTAACAAGGCAAAGAAAGAAAAGAGTGAAGCTGCAAAGGCAGAAGAGCCTGTTGTAAGCGTTACCGCAGAGTAATAAAATATAAAATAATTTAATCACCGCCTGCATATTTTTAATAGGCAGGTGGTTGATTTGCGTAAAGAGATAAGAATAATATTGTTGAGCTTAATAACGATATTATTGTTGAGTATCGGTGCTTATGCCGAGGATGAGCAAGTTGATATTTCAGCTTCTTCGGCTGTTTTGCTTATAAGCGGCTCAAATGAAGTTTTGTTTGAAAAATCTGCTTATGAAAAGCGACCCATGGCAAGTACAACTAAAATTATGAGCTCGATTATCGCCATTGAAAGCGGCAGACTTGACGAGGAAATTACCGTAACTCAGGAAATGACGGCGGTAGAAGGTACATCTATGGGTCTTTTACCGAATGACAGGGTAAGCGTTTCTGAATTGGTCTATGGAATGCTGTTGTCATCCGGTAACGATGCGGCTAATGCGACCGCTATTACTATTGCGGGCAGTACAGACGCATTTGTTTCAATGATGAACGATAAGGCAAAACAAATCGGTATGCTTTCGACTCATTTTGCGACCCCGTCGGGACTTGATGCCAATGACCATTATTCAACTGCATATGATATGGCTCTGCTCGGTTCTTATGCTATCGGGAATAGGCAATTTTTGGATATATGCTCTTCTTCGTCGGCTGTTGTGGATTACGGTAATCCGCCATATAAGCGTAGACTTACCAACCATAATAAACTGCTCAAAATTTATGACGGTGCAATCGGTATAAAGACAGGCTTTACCAAGAAAAGCGGCAGATGTCTTGTTTCCGCCGCAGAAAGAGACGGAGTTACGCTTGTTTGCGTTACGCTAAATGATGCGGATGATTGGAATGACCACAAAAAGCTGCTTGATTACGGCTTTGGTATAGTGAAGCGGTATGATAATTATCAAAGAGATTTCTTAATCAGTATTGTCGGCGGAAAAGACGTTTTTGCCAATGCACAGCTGCAAAGGGTGCCGAAAATCGGCTCACTTGACGGGCAAATTACTCAAAAGGTGTTTGTTGAGCATTTTTTATATGCTCCCGTAAATAAAAATGACGTTGTCGGTTATTCTCAGTTTTATTATCAAAACGGAGCACTTGCCGATACCGTGCCCATAATCATTAAAAGCGATATAGGGCAAAACGAATACGAAGAGAAGGCTAAAGTTAGCTTTATATATAGAATTTTAAGAAAAATCAAGGGAGAAAAAGATGGCTGACGATAAAATCAGACTTCAAAAATATCTTGCCGAATGCGGCGTTGCTTCAAGGAGAAAATCCGAGGAATTGATTGCAGCAGGCAAGGTAAAGGTCAACGGCGTAACAGCTTTGATAGGCGATAAGGTAAACCCGAAGCACGATAAGGTTACCGTTAGCGGCAAAAAGGTTGTAAGCGTTAAGAAAAATGTTTATATTATGCTCAACAAGCCGAGAGGCTTTATTACCACAATGAATGACGAGCACGACAGAAAATGCGTAGCAGAGCTTGTTAAGGATATAAATACAAGGGTTTATCCCGTCGGTCGCCTTGACAGAGAGTCCGAGGGCTTGCTTATAATGACGAATGACGGCGAATTTACAAACGCTCTGACTCATCCGTCAAAACACGTTCCCAAGACATACAGAGTTACTATCAGACCTACCATTACAAAAGAACAGGCAACTGAATTTCGAAACGGTATTGAAATTGACGGCAGAATGACTGCTCCTGCCGATTTAAGAATATTGGAAGCACAGGAAAACAGAACCGTTGTTGAGGTTACAATTTATGAGGGCAGAAACAGACAGATAAGAAAAATGTTTGAGGCACTCGGCATAGAGGTCGCAAGGCTTAAACGCACAAAGGTAGGTAATTTGAAGCTCGGTATGTTAAAACAAGGTGCGTACAGGCACTTAACCGAAGACGAAGTAAGCTCTCTTTGTGAGCTTGCAGGCAAATGATTTTATCGTATTTGGTAAGATAATATTGACATTAGTTGATAAAAATAGTAAAATATTAGGACTAAATTAGGACGGTATAATTATGATAAGAAGTATGACAGGTTACGGCAGGGCTGAAGAAACTGTCGATTCAATGAACATTGTCGTAGAAATAAAAAGTGTTAATCACAGATATTTCGAGTTTTTCGCAAAGGTGCCGAGAGTGTACGGCTTCCTTGAGGAAAAGCTCAAAGCATTTACAAATTCTCTTGTTTCAAGAGGTAAGATTGAATGCTATGTCAGCATTGAATGCCTTGAGGACTCGGAAACTCAAATTGTTGTGAATAAGGCACTTGCCGAAGGGTATCTCAACGCAGTTAAGACACTTGCAGAGGATTATTCGATTGACGGCACAATTTCCGCTATGACTCTTTCACGTTATCCTGATGTACTTTCCGTTCATAAAGCCGCTGATGATGAAGATAAAATTTGGAATGCGGTTAAGGTTGTTGCAAAGGATGCTATTGACAAATTTATAAATATGCGTCAGGCAGAGGGCGAAAAGCTCAAAGCCGACGTCCTTTCACGAGCTGATTACATTATTGAATGTGTTGAGTTTGTCGAGGAACGTTCGCCGCAGACGGTAAAGGAATATAACGAAAAGCTTAAAGCAAGAATTCAGGAGCTTATCGGAGATGCGACGGTTGATGAGCAGAGGCTGTTAAATGAAGCTGCTATTTATGCGGATAAAATTGCCGTTGCAGAGGAAACTGTTCGTTTGAGAAGTCACATTTCACAGCTTCGTACATTTTTGGAGGCTGATGAGGCGATAGGAAGGAAGCTCGACTTTCTTGTTCAGGAAATCAACAGAGAGGCGAATACAATCGGCTCTAAGGCACAGGACGTTGAAATTGCAAAGCGTGTGATTTCAATTAAGGCGGAAGTAGAAAAAATTCGTGAGCAAATCCAAAACATCGAATAAGGAAGTTGTAAAATGAAACTTGTAAACATCGGCTTCGGTAATGCGGTAAACGCAAGCCGTGTGCTTTCAGTTGTAAATCCCGAATCGGCACCTGTTAAGCGATTGATACAGGACGCAAAGGATCAAAAGCTTTTGATTGATGCCACACAGGGAAGGCGGACAAGGGCAGTAATTATTACCGACAGCAATCATGTTATTTTGTCCTATCTTCAAACGGAGAAGATTTTAAGCAGATTTAATGAAGAAAACGATACGGAGGAACCGATAAATGAATAAAAAAGGAAGACTTGTTCTTTTCTCGGGTCCTTCGGGCGTCGGAAAAGATACTTTACTTGATATTCTCTTGGAAAAGAAGCCTGAAATTCGTCACTCTGTGTCGATTACAACAAGGAAAAAGAGAGAAAATGAGGTAGACGGCGTTGATTATTTTTTCATATCCCGTGACAGATTTGAAAATATGATTGACAACAACGGCGTTCTCGAATATACTCAATACGGTGTTAATCTTTACGGTACACCGAAAGAGCCGATTGATAATTGGTTGAGCGAGGGCGAAACCGTTATTCTTAAAATCGAGGTTCACGGTGCTGAAAATATCAAAAAGATGTATCCGGAGGAATCTGTTGCAATATTTATAATGCCGCCGTCAATAGAGGTTCTTGAGCAAAGGCTTCGTAACAGAGGCACCGAAAATGAAGAGGACCTTATCAGACGAATGGAAATTGCGACTTCCGAGATTGAAAAAAGCGTTGATTATGATTATATAATCGTAAATGACAATCTTGAAAGCGCCGCTAACGAAGTTCTTAAAATCTTAGATAATTAAAATGTTCAGAGAGGTAATATTTATGGTATTCAATCCAAATTTAACAAAAGTTTTATCAAATCATCTCAGCCGTTATTCGCTTGTTATCGCAACAGCAAAAAGAGCGAGAGAAATTTCAGAAGAGGCTGAAGCAAACGGCGAAATTCTCACAGAAAAGCCTGTAAGCCTTGCACTTGATGAAATTGTTCAAGGCAAAATCAAGGTTATCGAGCCTGAAGAAATCAGATATTTATAATTTTATCGGTAATTGTTGTCGGGAGGTGGTATGTCTATGACCGAAATCATTGCTAAGGTAGCGGTGGAAAACACAGCTTACAGCTTTGATGAGGCATTTGATTATGCCATTCCCGATTTTTTGCGTTCTGAGGTTAAAGCAGGAGTCAGAGTTCTTGTTCCTTTTGGACGGGGAAATACAAAAAGACAGGGTATTGTCTTTGCGCTTCGTGAAAATAAAGCAAGTGTTGAGCTTAAAAGTATTTCTGCGGTGCTTGATACGGCGCCGCTTCTTAATAATGAAATGCTAAGGCTCGCCGTCTTTCTCAAGGAGCAGACCTTTTGCACTTTATATGACGGTGCAAAGGCTATGCTGCCGTCGGGCTTCGGTCTGAAATTTGTAAATTCATATATGCTCAATCCTAATTTTGTATATGACGAAGATATGAACCTTTCAGAGGACGAGCGTGCTGTTATAGAATACTTGAAAACAAAGGATTATGTCTTTGAAAATAAAATTATTAAGGATTTAGGCTTTGACAAAAATTCCGATATTGTAAAAGGCTTATGCTCAAAGGGCTATATTATCAGCAATGCTTTTTCGGTTGAAAGAGTCGGAAATGCTTCCGTTAAAACCGCAAGGCTTACTGAGTTTTACTTTGAAAGTGAATCGTTACCCAAGTTTTCGGCTAAACAAAAGTCTGTCATAAAATTACTTGAGGATATCGGCTCTGCGAGCGTTAAAGAAATTTGTTATTTTACCGGTGTTACCTATGCCGTTGTCGTTACCTTGCAGAAAAAAGGTATTATTGAGGTTTTTGAGAACGAAACATACCGTAAGCCTAAAATTCAAAAAGGACTTCATAAGAGCAAGGAATTAGTCCTTTCCGATAAGCAGAATAAAGCTTATTCGGAATTGTCTGAAAAATACCGTGAGGGCAAGGCTCATACGTCGCTTTTGTTCGGAGTAACGGGCTCGGGCAAAACGACCGTTTATCTAAAGCTTATTGACGATGCGATAAAAGACGGTAAATCCGTTATTTTTATGGTTCCCGAAATTTCGCTCACACCGCAAATGCTCTCGATTTTTTATGAGAGATACGGCGATGATGTCGCTGTTTTTCACAGCGGACTTTCAATGGGCGAACGCAAGGACGAGTGGAAAAGAGTTTATGAAAATAAAGCGAAAATTGCAGTCGGTACACGTTCGGCAATTTTTGCACCGACAGAGAATTTGGGTCTGATTATAATTGATGAGGAGCAGGAAGCCTCTTATAAATCGGAAATGACCCCGAGATACAATGCGAAGGACGTTGCAAAATTCAGGGCTAAATATAACAATTGCCTGCTTGTGCTTGCTTCGGCAACTCCGTCAATATCGGATTATGCGGCGGCAAAAAGCGGCTCAATCTCTCTCAGCGTTATCGACGAGCGATACGGTAATGCTGTTTTGCCCGAGGTAATTACAACCGAAATGAAATATGCTGCCGATTCAAAGGTGCGTAATAATCTTTCGCAGGAACTTGAAAATGCAATCGGCGAAGCTCTTTCTCAACGCAGACAATCAATTCTTTTATTAAACAGACGAGGCTTTAATACCTTTGCTTCGTGTGGTGCTTGCGGAAAGGTTAAGGTTTGTCCGCATTGCAGCATTTCATTGACCTATCATTCAAAAAACAAACGCTTAATGTGCCATTATTGCGGATATTCCGAGCCGTTTACAGATACCTGTTCTTATTGCGGCGAAAAAGCAGTTGTGTATTCGGGCTTCGGTACGCAGAAGCTTGAGGACGAGCTTCACGAAAAGTTTCCCGATGCAAATGTGTTAAGGCTTGATACCGATTCAACGTCGGCACGTTATTCGTTTGAAAACTCACTTAAAGATTTTGCTGACGGCAAATATGATATTTTAGTCGGTACTCAAATGGTTGCAAAGGGACTTGATTTTCCGAATGTAACACTTGTTGGAGTTGTTTCGGTAGATCAGCAGCTGTTTAACGACGATTACAAAAGTGCCGAAAGAGCATTTGATTTGCTTACACAGGTTGTCGGCAGAGCAGGTAGGGGAGATGTAAAAGGAAAAGCTATAATTCAAACAGGCTTCCCCGACAATGAGATTATACGCTTGGCCGCCAAGCAGGATTATGAGTCCTTCTTTAACTCTGAAATAGTGATAAGAAAGGCTTTGATTTATCCGCCGTACTGTGATTTTTGTTCCGTAAATTTTGTAGGTAAGGACGAAGCACTTACAAAGCAAGCGGCGGAGAGCTTTTTTGAAAGTGCGAAATATTTGCACGGCTACGGTTATCCCGACCTCGGAATAATTCTTTTAAGTCCGATTGCGCCGAGAATTGAAAAGGTTGCGGATAAATACCGTAACAGAGTGATAATTAAGTGTAAAAATAACGCAAGCTTTAGGGCGTATATTTCTACATTGCTTAAAAATTATATGAACGACAGAAAATTTAAGGATGTAACCGTTTTTGCGGATATAAATCCCGAAAATATGTTTTGAGGTGTATAAAATGGCTATAAGACAAATCAGAATAAATGATGACCCAATATTAAAAAAGACAAGCAGAAAGGTTGAGGTCTTTGATGAAAGACTTGATATTTTGCTTGATGATATGAAGGATACCTTATATAAAGCCGAGGGCTGCGGTCTTGCGGCTGTTCAGGTAGGCGTTCTCAAAAGAGTTGTTCTTGTAGATGTCGGAGACGGTCTTTTGGAGCTTATCAACCCCGAAATTATCGAGGCGACAGGCGAACAGTATGAGGTTGAGGGCTGCCTTTCCTTGCCGGGTAAAAGCGGCATTACCAAGCGCCCTATGTGCGTAAAGGTTAAGGCGCAAAACAGAGACGGCAGATGGTGTCAGTACAAGGGCGAGGGTCTTAAAGCAAGAGCCTTTTGCCATGAAATTGACCATCTTGACGGACATCTTTACACCGAAAGGCTTGCACCCGAAGAGGTTATAAACCAAATTAAATTGGAAAACGACATAGACTAATAAAAGCCTTAAAAGCTGTAATCGGCTTAAAAACTTATCAGCAGAAAGGTTAATAATATGAAAATAGTATTTATGGGAACACCCGATTTTTCCGTGCCATGCCTTGAAAGACTGATTTCAGACGGGGAAGAGGTTGTCGGAGTGTTCACTCAACCCGATAAACCGAAAGGCAGAGGCTATGAAATGGCGTTTTCGCCCGTCAAGGAATGTGCGATAAAGCACAATATCCCTGTTTTTCAGCCGAAGTCAATGAAAGACGGAGAAGCGTTGAAAATTATTGAAACGCTCAATCCCGATTTAACAATTGTAGTGGCATACGGAAAAATACTTCCGAAGGAAATTTTATATTTTCCGAAGTATAATTCAATAAATATTCACGCTTCGCTTTTACCTGCATACAGAGGTGCGGCGCCGATTCAATGGTCAATATTAAACGGCGAAAAGGTTACGGGAGTTACCTCAATGCTTATGAACGAGGGGCTTGATACGGGCGATATGCTCCTGTCCGAAAAAATTGAAATAACCGAAAATATGAATGCAGGAGAGCTTCACGACGCACTTTCGATAATGGGCGCTGAGGTTATGAGTAAGACGATAGCAGAGGTTAAAGCAAATTCCCTGAAGCCTGAAAAGCAGGATGATTCGCTTTCAAATTATTCGCCAATGCTCTCAAAGGCACTTTGCCCGACCGATTTTACAAAGAGCGCACAGGAGGTTCACAATCATATAAGAGGATTATCTCCGTGGCCCGTAGCAACCGCAACGCTTAACGGTAAAAAACTGAAGCTTCATTCATCCGTTATAGGCGGTAAAACAACTCTTGCTCCGGGAACTGTCGTATCAACCGACGGTGTTATTTCCGTTGCTTGCGGAGACGGTATTTGCGTTGATATTCTTTCTGTTCAGGCAGAGGGTAAAAAGCGTATGAGCTCCAAAGATTTTCTTTTAGGACATAAAATAGAGAAAGGCTCGGTTTTGAGCGAATGAACGACAGACAGTCAGCTTTCAAAATACTCAACAAAATAGAAAAAGATAAGGCGTATACCAATCTTTTATTGGATTCTTATTTGAAAACTAATGCGGATGAGGTATATTCGGCATCCTTTGTTACGGCTCTTGTCTATGGTGTAACAGAGCGTTTGATTACACTCGATTATATTCTCTCACAATACTTACGTCAGCCGATAAAAAAGCTCAAGCCGGAAGTGCTTACTATTTTGAGAATGGGTGTTTATCAGTTAAAATTTATGGACTCCGTTCCCAATTCTGCCGCTGCCAATGAAAGCGTAAAGCTTGCAAAGAATAACGGCTGCGCTTTTGCGTCGGGTCTTGTGAATTCCGTGTTGAGAAAGGTATCGGCGGATAAGCTTGAATATCCCAATACGGACGACCCCGTTTACGATATGAGTATTCGTTATTCATGCCCATACGATTTAGTTTCACACTACTGTAAGGACTACGGCATGGAAAACGCTGAGGGAATTTTAAGCCACTCTGTCGGAGAACAGAGGATTTTCGCAAGGGTAAATACACTTAAAACCGATTTTGACAGTCTTAAAAGGTCTTTGGAGAATGAAAAAATTGAAATTTCTCCCTGCGAAAATATTGATAACCATTTTGAATTCAAAACGCATTGTGCTATCGAGCGATTGCCGCAGTTTTCAGACGGTCTTTTTCATGTTCAGGACATTGCTTCGGCAATTTGCGTGAAAAGTCTTGAATTGGACGAAAATATGACCTTTATTGATGTTTGCTCGGCTCCGGGCGGAAAAACCTTTACCGCCGCACAATATATGAATAATAAAGGCAAAATATATGCTTTCGACTTGTATGAGCACAGAGTTAAGCTGATTTCAGAGGGTGCCGAAAGGCTCGGAATTGATATTGTTTCGGCATGGCAGGGCGACGCTCTTTTTTTAAGAAAAGATCTAATCGGCACAGCCGACAGAGTGCTTTGCGATGTGCCGTGCTCAGGGCTCGGCGTTATAGGCAAAAAGCCTGAAATACGCTATAAAAACCTTGACTTAATTGACAAATTGACTCAAACACAGTATAATATTTTAATCAATGCGTCCGAATATCTTAAGCCTGACGGGTTGCTTGTTTATTCAACCTGCTCACTTAACAAGGCGGAAAATGAAGATGTTTGCGATAGATTTTTATCTGAACATTCTAATTTTGAAAAGCATAAGGACTATTTGACTTTATTCCCACACATAAACAATTCCGACGGATTTTTTATAGCGGTATTCAGGAGAATATAATTTGGAAAAAATTGATATACGTTCGTTAAATTATCAAGAGCTTGCAGAAGAGGTTAAGGCTCTCGGGCTTCCTAAATTCAGAACAGATCAGATTTACTCTTGGCTTTTTGAAAAGGGGGTCAGAGATTTTTCGGAAATGTCCAATCTTTCAAAGGATTTGCGACAGACACTTGATGAAAGATTTGTTATCAGGAATTGCACAATCGACACGAAACTTTGCTCAAAACTTGATGAAACCGTGAAGTACCTTTTTGAGCTTGGCAAGGGTGAGTTTGTTGAATGTGTTGTTATGAAATATAAATACGGTTATTCGATATGCGTATCCACACAGCTTGGTTGTAAAATGGGCTGTAAATTCTGTGCATCTGCAATCGGCGGCTTCAAACGCCATTTGACTGCGAGTGAGATACTTTCGGAGATTTATACGGCGCAGAGTGATTTAGGCATTAAAATATCGCATATTGTTCTTATGGGAACAGGTGAACCGCTTGACAATTATGATAATGTTATGCGCTTTTTGGAGCTTGTGACGAACGAAAAAGGTCTTAATATAAGCATGAGGCATATTTCGCTTTCAACCTGCGGTGTTGTCCCGAAGATTTATGAGCTTGCGGAGAAAAAGCTCGGCTTAACGCTTTCTATTTCTCTTCACGCACCGAATGATAACATCAGGTCGCAGACTATGCCCGTAAACTCAAAGTGGAATATCGAAGAGCTTTTAACCGCTTGCCGTTATTACACAAAGGTTACGTCACGCAGGATTTCGTTTGAATATGCAATGATAGATTCTTTTAATGACTCGGTTGAATGTGCCGAGGAATTGGCATCAAGGCTTTCGGGTATGTTATGTCATATAAATCTTATTCCTGTCAATAATGTCAGGGAGAATAATTATGAAAGAAGTAACGAAAAGAACATAAAGAGGTTTATTTCTGTTTTGGAGCGTCACGGGCTTACCGTTACCGTCAGACGTACACTCGGCAGTGATATTAACGCCTCTTGCGGTCAGCTTAGAGCAAAGAAGGAAAATCTTTAACGGAGGATACAGGCATTGAAAATTGTTGCAAAAACCGACATCGGAAAAAAGCGTAGCACCAATCAGGATTCTTATGTAACAGGCGAATTACCCGGCTCGGTGGCTTGGGCTGTTGTCTGTGACGGAATGGGCGGTGCCGCAGGTGGCAGTATAGCTTCTTCGACGGCGGTTAAAGTTATTTCCGAAAAAATAAATTCTGTATATAGAACGGGAATGAGCCCTAAATCGATAAAGAATATGATTATGACGGCGATTACTGCCGCAAATATAAGCGTTTATGATATGAGCAGAGCCAATAAAGAGCTTGAGGGAATGGGCACAACCGTTGTGTGCTGTGTCGTTGCCGAAGGTGTTGCGCATATTGCTCATGCGGGAGACAGCAGGGCTTACAGTATCAAAGATGACACTGTAACTCAGCTTACTAAAGACCATACCGTTGTGCAGGTGCTTGTTGAAACAGGCAAGCTCACACAGGAACAGGCGAAATCTCACCCGAGAAAAAATCTTATCACAAGAGCTCTCGGTGTTGAAGAAAACATAAAAATTGACTATTGCGAGTATGATATGTCAGAAAATGAAGTTATACTTCTTTGTACCGACGGACTTACAAACTATGTTGAAAATGCTGAATTCAGCGAAGTAATTAAAAATAATTCGTATTATGAGATAGCCGATTTGCTTGTCAATATGGCAAATGAAAACGGCGGCGGCGACAATATAACCGTTGTTGCAATTTCTTATTAAGAGGTGTTATTATGGAAAACTATTGTGGAAAAAGACTTGACGGAAGATATGAAATCAGAGAGATTATCGGCGTCGGCGGTATGGCTGTTGTTTACAAAGCGTATGATAATATCGACGACAGAATAGTTGCGGTTAAAATTCTTAAAGAAGAATTCCTTGCTAACGAGGAGTTTCGACGCAGATTTAAGAACGAGTCAAAGGCAATTGCGGTTCTTTCACACCCCAACATTGTAAAGGTGTACGACGTAAGCTTCGGCGACCGACTTCAGTACATTGTAATGGAATATGTTGAGGGAATAACTCTTAAAGAGTATATCGAGCAGCAGAAGGTTATCAACTGGAAGGAAGCTGTACATTTTGTAAGTCAGATACTTCTTGCTCTCCAACATGCACATGATAAGGGCATTGTCCACCGAGATATTAAACCGCAGAACATTATGCTTTTGCAGGACGGTACGATTAAGGTTACAGATTTCGGCATTGCAAGATTTTCACGTGGCGATACAAGAACAATGACAGAGGATGCTATCGGCTCTGTTCATTATATCAGCCCCGAGCAGGCAAGAGGCGAATTAACAGATGATAAGGCTGACATTTATTCTGTCGGCGTCGTAATGTATGAAATGCTTACAGGTCAGCTTCCTTTTCAGTCTGACAATGCTGTTTCTATTGCAATTATGCAACTTCAACAGGAGGCAAAACCGCCTCGTGAAATAAATCCTGAAATTCCGCTTGGACTTGAGCAGATTACAATGAGAGCTATGCAGAAAAACCCGAATAACCGTTATCATTCGGCTGCTGAAATGATGCTTGACATTGATGAGTTCAAACGCAATCCGTCAATCAAGTTCAATTATAATTACTTTGTTGACAACGAGCCTACAAAATTTGTTGATGACGCAACAAAGGCTATCCCGACTGTTGCTAAACAACAAGTCGCAAAGACCGAGGAAACTCAGCCTGCTCCAGCAGAAGAGGAAGCGGAAGAAAACGAACCCAATAAAACTATGCCGATTATCTTCGGAGTTATTGCAGGCGTTATTGTAATCATTGCAATTTTTGTCGGCGTTTTACTTTTCAAAAACGGTCAAAAGGTTACCGTGCCTAATTTTGTCGGACTTAATTACAACGACGAAATTATGTCAAATTCCGAATACACCGATAATTTCAAGTTTGAAACACAGTCTGTATTCTCAACCGACGTTGAAGCAGGCAAGGTTATTAAGCAGACGCCTGATGCAGATTCAAAAGTCAGAAAAGGCAAGACAATTAAGCTTGAAATCGCTTATAATGACCAAAGCATTCAAATTTCAGGCATTGTGGGTCTTTCTGTCAGCGAGGCGGAAGCAAAGCTTAAGCAAAGCGGTTTCCAGGTTAAAACAATCGCTTCATATAACAAGAGTGCAACTCCGGGCGTTGTTTATGAGATTTATCCGTCCGAGGGCTCATATGCAGAGAAGGGCTCGCTTGTAACGATTTATGTCTCAACCGATGAAAACCCCAATTCGAAAAATGTTACACAGGTTGTCGGCTACAGTAAGGATATTGCAATAGAGCTTCTCAAGGCTGACGGCTTTAAGGTTAAGGTAACCGATACCGACAGCGCAGAGGCTGCAGGAACGGTTGTTGACCAGTCTCCTAAGGGCGGCGAAGCAGCGGATAACGGCGCAGAGGTTACGATTTATGTAAGTACAGGCACTCCGTCCGAAAGTACGGCGAAGATTACGATTGATCTTCCGCAGACCGTAAATTCGGCTTCGGGTACTGTAAAGGTTTATCTCGGCAGTGAAGCGTATCAGACCTACAATGATGTTTTGCTTGCAGGCGGAACAAAAACCGTTGAGGTAAAGGGTAAAGGTTCAACTACATTTACCGTAAAGATTAACGATCAAACTGTCATGACAGGTAATATTGACTTTACAAAAACACCTGCCGACCTTTCAAATATTTCAAAAACTCCGTATGTTGAGAAATATTCTGTTCCGAATGTTGTCGGAATGAGTGTTTCCGAGGCTGTTAAAACGCTTGAAAAAGCAGGATTTACAAACGTTGCCGTGTTTGATAAAAACAACAATAAAATTTCAAGCGGTACTGTTATTGAACAGCTTCCGAATCATGACAATAACACATATTCCAAGGATCAAAAAATAACCCTTACGGCGGAATAATATGAAAACACTTAACGGAACAATTATAAAAGGTATCGGCGGCTTCTATTATGTTGAAGCCGCCGATGAGATATATGAATGTAAGGCGAGGGGAGTATTCCGAAAGGAAAAGCTGTCTCCTCTCGTAGGCGATAAGGTTACTATCAGCGTCAATGATAACGCAGAGAATACCATTGATGAAATTATGCCTCGAAAGAACGCTTTGATACGTCCGCCTGTTGTAAATATCGATAATTTGATTATTGTCGTATCAACGGTAGAGCCAAAGCCTTCAACTCTTGTGATTGATAAGCTTATCGCAGTTGCGGAGCATAAGAATATTGAGCCGATAATCGTTATTACAAAGTCGGATCTTGCATCTGCGCAGGAAATATTCGATATTTACACTCTTGCAGGCTTTAAGACAATAATCGTATCCAATGAGACAAAAGGCGGTGTTGATGAGGTTAAAGCGGTTTTGAAGGATAAAATCAGCGCTTTAACAGGCAATTCGGGCGTTGGAAAAACCTCGCTTCTCAATAATCTTGACGAAACACTAGCTCTTAAAACCGCACAGATAAGCAAAAAGCTTGGACGAGGCAGGCATACAACTCGGCAAGCGGAGCTTTACAGAGTCTGCGACGGGTTTGTTGTTGATACACCGGGCTTTTCGTCATTTGAAATTGATAAAAGCGAAATAATTTTGAAGGATGAGCTTGTTTATTGCTTCAGAGATTTTTCCGATTATATTGAAAAGTGCAAATTTTACCCGTCTTGCACTCATACCGCAGATAAAGGCTGTGCCGTTGTTGAAGCGGTAAACGAGGGCAAGATCAGCAAATCAAGGCATAACAGCTATGTTCAGCTTTATAATGAGGTCAAGGATATAAAGGAATGGAACTTGTAAATAAAAGACGGAGCGTAATTGTCGGCGCCGCTAAAATTGAAAACAGCGAATTACTAAAAAAGAATATTTTTTACGATGATTATGTTATCGGTGCCGATGCAGGTTATAAAGCTTTGACGGACTTGGGCATAACTCCCGATTTGATTGTCGGCGATTTTGATTCCTCAGATACTCCGGAGCTTAACGTCGAGGTTATATCCTTGAATCCGATTAAGGACTGTACCGATATGGAGTTTGCCGTGGAAAGGGCAGTTGAAAAAGGCTTTTCCGATATACTTATTCTCGGTGCTACAGGCGGCAGGCTTGACCATACCTTTGCGAATTTTGCGCTTTTGGGCGATTTCAAGCAAAAAGGAATCAATATAACAATTTTAGACGATTATCACAAGATTTACACATTAAAAGACGAATCTCACACGGTGCAGAAAAACAACAAATTTTTATCGGTTTTTGCACTCGGCGGTTTTGCCGAGGTTACTCTTGAAGGCGTGTTTTATCCGTTAAATAAGTATAAGCTCTCTCCGTTTCAGTCAATGGGCGTCAGCAACGAAATTACAGACTCTAATGCTAAAATAACTGTAACCGACGGAACATTGCTTGTTATGGAGGTTTCAAAAGAAGCTTTTTAACACTTTTCATCGCTTTTGAATATAGTGTAATAGCACAAGAAAAAAGGCGGTGTATTTTATGGGCAAACGCAAGCAGAAAATCGGTATAGGGGCAATTCTCCTTGTCTTTGGATTAGGCTTGGCTCTTGCCTTTACAATTCCTGCGAAGGCGCTTGTTGTTGTACTGTCCTTTGCGCTTGCCGCAAGCGGCGTTGTCTTGTGCAAATGCTGTTAGGAGGAAAGCAATATGAAATTTATCGTGTTTGACAATCCTAAGGTAATAGGCGGATTATTGCGTATGGTTTTCGGAATTAAAAGAGAAGTTAAAAATTGATACATAAACGGTGCTTTTGCGCCGTTTTTTTTTATAAATATTTGACATTGAATTGTAAAATAAGAGTGGTATAATATAAATAGACAAAAGTTAAGGAATGATACAATGCAAAATTTTGAAAAATCACATAAGCTTGACCATGTTTGCTATGACATTAGAGGTCCGATTATGGACGAAGCAAACCGAATGACCGAAAACGGCATAAAGGTTTTGAAACTGAATATAGGCAATCCTGCGCCATTTAATTTTACGGCACCCGATGAGATTATCAGAGATATGATATACACTCTCAGGGACTCCGAAGGCTATTCAGACTCAAAGGGTATTTTCTCGGCAAGAAAAGCAATAATGCAGTATTGTCAGATAAAGGGAATTCCGAATGTTGATATAAATGATATTTACACAGGCAACGGTGCAAGTGAGCTTATTACAATGTCTATGCAAGGCTTACTTGACAACGGCGACGAAATACTTGTTCCTGCACCTGATTATCCGCTTTGGACCGCTTCCGTTTCACTTGCGGGCGGTACTCCCGTTCACTATATGTGTGACGAGCAAAACGAGTGGAATCCCGACATTGAGGATATTAAAAAGAAAATAACCGACAGAACAAAGGGAATTGTTATCATTAACCCCAACAATCCCACAGGTGCTCTTTATTCTGAGGAAATATTGCTTGAAATCGTTGAGGTTGCAAGACAACACGGATTGATTATATATTCCGATGAAATCTATGACAGACTCGTTATGGACGGCTTAAAGCATATTTCAATCGCTTCGCTTGCACCTGATGTTCCTTGCATTACTCTTAACGGACTTTCAAAATCGCACCGCATTGCAGGCTTTAGATGCGGTTGGATGGTTATAAGCGGCGATAAATCAAGAATTAAGGGCTATATCGAGGGACTTAATCTTCTTTCATCGATGCGACTTTGTTCAAATGTTCCCTCGCAGCAGATTATTCAGACTGCATTGGGCGGTTATCAAAGCGTTGACGCTCTCTTAAAGCCGGGCGGAAGAATTTATGAGCAGAGAGAATGTGTTTATAACGCTCTTTCCTCGATTGACGGAGTCAGCGTTGTGAAGCCCAAAGCCGCTTTCTATATTTTTCCGAAATTTGATATGGATAAATTCCATATAAACGATGACGAGCAGTTTGTTCTTGATTTCCTTAAAAAGAAAAAGATTTTGCTTGTTCAGGGTACGGCGTTTAATTACCCGACGCCCGACCACGCAAGAATTGTTTATTTGCCGACTGTAAAAGAGCTTACACATGCAACGGATGAGCTTGCGGATTTCCTGAAAAATTATTCACAGTATTAAAAAAAGCCTTAGAGATATAACTTCAATCTCTAAGGCTTTTTTGTTACATAACAACATCCAATATCATCATAATTAAAAATCCTATCGCAAACGAAAGGGCGCAAATACAGTCGTCTTTATTGTCTTTTGCTTCGGGGATAATTTCATTTACCGTAACATAAATCATTGCACCTGCGGCAAAAGACAGAAGATAAGGCAAAAGCGAGGTAATCGTACTCGACATTAAAAATGTGAGTCCTGCGCCGATAGGCTCAACCGCACCGGACAGGACGCCGATAATAAACGACTTCGTTTTTGAATAACCTTTAGCTCTTGCGGGCAGGGAGACAACTGC
Source organism: Candidatus Fimenecus sp. (assembly GCA_052298855.1). Taxonomy (GTDB): domain Bacteria; phylum Bacillota; class Clostridia; order Oscillospirales; family Acutalibacteraceae; genus Fimenecus. Next base: position 60,994 of record DAVZXP010000010.1, read on the forward strand.
GCCCTCCGGAATATTCTGTATTGCAATTCCGAGTGCGAGCGCAAAAGCCGAAGCAAAGGTTATGTTAGGACTTCCCGAAACAAGCGCCGAGAAAACCACGCCAACAGCCATACCCTCGGGTATATTGTGAAGCGTAACCGCAAAAATCAGCAGCTTGCTTTTGTCCGATTTTCCCTTTGCTTGTTTTATAAGCTTATCCGTTAAAATCAGATAAGCTATTCCAATGCAAATTCCCAACGCAGCAGGGAAGAAGGACATTTTGTTCAAATGCTCCGATTGCTCTATTGACGGCAGAATAAGACTCCATATACTCGCCGCAAGCATTATTCCTCCCGAAAAACCGAGTATAGTTCTGTTGATTTTTTGATTGATTTTATTCTTAATAAAAAATGCCGAGCAAGCGCCTAAGGACGTTCCGACAAACGGCATAAGAATTGACAAAACTGTTCTTAACATAAAAAATCACCTGTAACCGAGTATCTACAATCATTATATCTTGATTAAAATACTTTGTTACAGGTGTTTAGCTTGTTTATAGCTTATCAGCAATCGATTGAATAGTCGTAATCGCAATCATAATCATAGTTATAATCATAATCGTTTGAGTACCTGACATCGTCGTAATCATAGCTTTCGACGTAAGATGAGTCGTCGGCCTGCGATGATTTACGGTATGTATCTATAACGGGAATCATAGTTACTATTACAATGAAAACTAAATAAATTACAATGAAAACTAAATAAATAATGAATGCTGTTAACGCACCCTTGCCTGCGGATTTTGCTTTTTTAGGTTCGCTGTGCATCATTGCAAGATATAAAATCAAGCCAATGAGAGGAAACATAAAGCCTAAAATTCCAAGCAGTACAGATCCTTTTTCATCCTTAGCAGGGTTAGTTTTACCTGCTTCAAAGCCATAGCTCAATACAGCTCCGCAATTTTCACATTTTGCAGCATCGTCCGGGAGACTGCATCCGCAATTTTTACAATACATATAAACCCACTCCTTTTTAATCGGTTTTAAGCAAAGCTTCTTTGCTTTGAATTTTTATATCAAAATAAATCTTATTTATTTTGCTTATAAGCTCATTGACCTTTTCATCTTTAGACCTTTTGCTTACACAAATAACATTTGACTTCATTTTTATAAGATTCGAGGTGTCACTCGGGTCGTAATTCATAAAAGTAAAAACTCCGTTGTCGTTCATATCGAAATATTTTACTGCACCTGAAAAAGCTTCTTTATCGTCACAGTATTTTTTATACATAATATATGACTGTGCAATCTTTTCGCTAAGCTCATTAAGCACGTTACTGTTATAGTCAAGCGTTCTTTCAAGGACATAAACCGTATTTTTATTGTTCTCGCTTATCATTTTATCCAACAGTCGACCCAAAAACGGATATATAAAAACGCCTTCACTATGTTCGCTTTTGATACTGAAAGGCTCTGAAAAGTAGCCGAGTATTTCTTTGTCTGCGTTTGCAACGGCATTTGTCAATTTATCGTTATAGCTGCTTTCAAAATTATCAAACTGTGTTGAAAACCCATATTCACAAACGCTATACAGAGCAGGTATTTCTCTCGCACGCAGCTTTGTCAAAAAGTACTTATCGTTTTTCTTAATCGCCAATGCAACAACAGTTGTACGGATTTTATCGTTATTTATAATTTCATCATTGAGCTTGTTTGCGTTCCTCGACATATATTTCATTGCTTTATCGGGAGGCATAAAGGTCATAACATAATCTTTTGTACTTTCGTTATCAACAATAGTTATGTAATTGTTTTCTGTTAAAAATTTTATAAGACCGTAATTTTCACATTCAAAAGCATAATCCAATATGGTTTTTCCGTATTCGTCGGCATTAAGAAAAAGCTTGTCGTCATTATTTATATACCTTTCCCAATAGCCTCTGTCGGTTGAGTGCGCAAAGGTGTAGTTTGAATATCTGTCGGGGAATGCAGGTTTTGATTTACCGGCGCTTAAAAGCTCCTCACAGGTTATCTCCAAAAGCTCCGTATAGTAGCCTAAATCCTGAATTTGAAGCCCGTATTTACCTGATTTTATTCCGGACAGCCTGTTTGCTTGCTTTTGGATTTCATCATCACTTGGCTGTTCTCCTTTTTCAAGCAAAAGATACTGCTTGCAAAAATCCCTTCCCGACTTAAATTTATCACTTTTTTCATCAATGAGCTTAAACAAATATTTGCCGATTTCCTCATTGGTTGCAGTTCTGAACATATAATCTGCACTTCCTTTCTTTCACACTAATTATTATAGAGAGATTTTCCAAATATTTCTATAACATATTTGCATATATATTTTTAATGTAAAATTTTTTGAGACAAAAAGTATATGGATTTTCTGTATATACATATTAAATATACGGATAAAAATGTTCGCATATATTTTTGAAATACCGATTTACTTGCAAATTGACGGATAAAATGATATATTAAATACAAAATTGGGGATGACACGGAAAAGCTTTGTGTCTTTTTGGGAGAAAATTATGAATAACGTTCATGAAAAATTATTTAAAGAAATTAAAATGATTCAGGAAGAAGTTGTTTATACAGCATTAATCGAAAATCCTGATTTAAAAGACTTACTTTTTGATATAACATATGATACAATTTTTAAATTACTTGAAGTTTTTGATGGATATAGAAATACTGAATTGAATTTAGACATTATTGATAAGAAAAATAAAAATTCAATAAATATAAATCGTAATTTACACGATTTATGTTCAAAATATCTTCATGACAAAGGTGAATAGAATTTAGTTTGACACAGAAAAACAATTTCTAATGTTAACAAATGAAGCAGAGTGGGCAGCCACTCTGCTTTAGAAAAATAATAAGAAAGGAATTTTCAAACGGATAAATTTAGTTCAATATCAGCAATTAAAGATGCAATTGCTGGTGAACATATAGTGGCTCACTTGATGTATATGTAGCTCACAATAAAATGGTATATATTTATAAAAATATATATGTAAAAGTTTATTATGATACTGCGTATGCACAGATGTGTGTAGAAATTGTTACAAATCCAAACGGTGTTAAATTGGATTCATTTAATATGATTGGAGAATAAATATGATTTATAAAAATACTGCTGAATTAAAAAGTAAAATAGTTCAAATAATGAATTCAACTGATAAAAATAGTAAATATTATAATGATTTAAAATGGTTTAGTAATATAAATTACACAACAACTACTGAATATTTTGGAGAGTTAAAATTATTTTTATTGGACATCGTGAATTTAGATGAATTTAAGCATTACAAATCTGATTTATTGGACATAATTAATCAAATAAGTCAAATATTAAATTGAATATATGTATTTATTTGGAGGATTAATATTTTGAAAACAGAAATTGAAATAATACCATACAATTCTGAAAAAGGAATAGAATTTAATTGGGAATATGGTTTCGAAATTAATACATCATTTGATAAGGAGATATTAATTTCAGCGAATAAGGCTGGTTTGATTTCTTTAGCAAGACATTTATTAACATTAGCACAAGATAGTGTTCCTTCTGGAACTCATATTCATTTTGATGATTTAAATTCTTTAGAAGATGGTTCTATCGGATTAATTATAGAAAAACTTTAAATAAAAAGTAGGAACACAAGGAAACGATTTTATTGTACCAAATAGGGCAGAGTGGGCAACCACTCTGCTTTAGAAAAATAATAAGAAAGGAATTTTCAAATAGATAAATTTGGTTCAATATCAGCAATTAAAGATGCAATTGCTGGTGAAACATATAGTGGCTCACTTGATGTATATGTAGCTCACAATAAAATGGTATATATTTATAAAAATATACATGTAAAAGTTTATTATGATACTGCGTATGCACAGATGTGTGTAGAAATTGTATGGGAAGATGATATATCACAACCTGCTTATAAAACTATAGGACTCCATGGAATATATAATACTAATTTCCAACAGTTTACATATCTAAATGGAATACTCAAATGGGATGACAATAATAATATCATTGCAATAAGATTTAATTGAGAAATTATTAAAACTAATATATTTTAAACAACTGCACTGAAATTTTCAGTGCAGTTGTTTTTTTCTTTTTACAAATTAAAAATTGAAATTTAATAACAGACAAATGACAATTAAGCCGCAAATCCAACTTAAAATTCACAAAAAATCGGTCTGCCGGTATTCCGACAGACCTTTTTGTCCGAAAATATAACAACCTTATTTCATGCTGTCTTCGTAAGCCTTGATCATCTTCTTACTATTGCTACCTGCACGGCTCGTAAGGTTTTGAAGGGTTTTAGTGACTGTTGTTCCGGCTTTCAGATGTATCTCAAAGCGTGTTATTTCCTCATCGGGATATACCGTAATATCGCTTATATATCGGTCAACAAACGCTCTGTCGATTTCCTCACCGTCAATGTGCTTTTCCGCCGCTTTCAGTATGGATTTGATTTCGGCAAGCTCTTTTTTCATCTCTCGTTCGGTTTTTGATGTTTTGTTCAGGGCGTTTATTTTTTTCTCAATGTCCTTGATTTCGTTATCGCAGTCGGCAGTCATTCGTATGAATTCGCTGTCGTTCATTCTTCCGTCAGCGTTGTATTGCAATAACTTCGCTTTCATTTTTTGCCGTGTGATAAGTTCTTGATTCAGCCTGTTAAGCTCGTCTTTGTTTTCGTTTGTGTCAAGGACTTCGGACACAAGTTTAAGCACACACGCCGAGAGTTCCTCAATATGCTGTTGCCCCGATTTGAAAATGTCTTCGATAATCGGCTTGATTTCGCTTTCGTAAATTGCTCGGCTCGGACAGCTTGACGCACCGTTTTTTATCTTGCCTGAGCATACCCACTTTGAAATTTTTTCTCCGCCCTTGCTTACTGCGTCCTTGCGATAGTAGGGCATACCGCAGTGCGCACATATCAGTTTGCCTGTCAGCAGGTTTTGATGCACCGTCTTGTGCTGTGCCGTGATTACATCCTGGCTTCGCATATACAGCACTTCGTTTGCCTTGTTCCACAATTCCTCGCTGACGATAGCCGGTACTGTTTCACCGGTTTCATCTTTATACATAACCCATTCTTCCTCAGGCAAAAACTTTTGCTTTTTGGTGAACAGGTCTGTAATTCGCACTTTGTTTCCTGCATAGTAGCCTTTGTATTTCGGGTTGCGTATGATGTTGCTCATCGTTGAGTGGGATAACATTTTACCTTTTGAATTTCGTATTCCTTTTTGGTAAAAATGCTTTTCCATTTGCTTCATACTGAATTTTCCCGTGGCGTACATTTCAAACAGTTCTCGCACAAAGTCGGCTTGCGTTTCGTCAATTATCAGCTTGCCGTCTTTTTTGATGTAGCCGTACATATTGTTTGTACCGAGAACAGTCCCTTTTTTGATAGCCTGTTGATGACCGAATCGCACACGTGTAGAGATTTTTCTCGACTCGTCTTGCGCCATTGATGACATAATCGTCAGCCTCAGTTCGCTGTCCTCGTCAAGGGTGTTTATGTTGTCATTTTGAAAATATACAGCAACTCCGCTTGATAAAAGTTCACGGGTAAAGCGAATACTGTCCAGCGTGTTACGGGCAAATCTTGACACTTCTTTGGTTACAATCAGGTCAAACATTCCTGCCTTTGCGTCCTCAATCATTTCGTTGAATCGCTCACGCTTTGCAGTCGATACGCCCGATATGCCCTCGTCAACATAGCCGTCAACATATTCCCAATTCGGATTTTTCCTGATGAAATCGGTGTAATATGTTATTTGGTTATCAAGTGAATTTAACTGCACATTAAAATCCGTGCTGACACGAGCGTAAAATGTTACACGAAGCGGCAGGTTCATAAAGTTGATATTTTCTTTTCTGATTCTCTCACGAGTTGAATATATATCCATATTTTTACTCCTTTCCAAGCAGACAATATCACAAATAATTTCTATTATCCAGCTTTATTTTACAGTATTTCACCCCTGCGTTCATTAGGGGATTGATACCTGTTTTGGTAATGTTTTACAGAGCTTTTCAGTTTATTTTTCCGTATTTGCGATTGACTTCTACGCTGATTTTACCCATCAATTTGCGATAGGTTTTGTCATCAATCGCATTTTGATTCAGCAGCGTATTTGCAAAATGCTGCATCCAAAGTTCCGTGCTGATTCTCTCATCGGCAATGTTTTGTGTATTGATTTTCAGCTCACTCCCACTTGATTTTTCAATACTATTATTGTCTGATGCTTTAGAATTTATTTCCTTTGCTGCCATAAGGCAACACGCTGACTATGATTTTATATCTGCCTCCTTTAATTTGATATGCCTTTCATTGTGAATTTGTAGTTCATATTAACCTCCGTTTTGGCTCACAGGCTCTCACAAATCGTCCACAAGCCGTTTTTAGTTTTAGTCCAATGAGTTACTCTGTTTTAGAGCGAACTCGTCAATTTTTGCTCACAGCGTTGTTTGATTTTTCATAAATAGGTTTATCATACGGCAACACTCAAGTGAATACGCAAAAGCCTTGATTTTCTGCGAAAAACTGCCCTTACTGCATACGAATTTCTTATCATACGCAAAAGTATTACGAATCAAAAAGCCGACAGGCTTTGCCGGACGGCGTTTTCGGGCATTTCCAAGCCCGAAAATCATACCCCTTTATCCTGCTTCAAAATCGACGGCTTGAAATTTGCTCAAAAACCCACCCAAAAGCCGCAGATTTTCGTTTCAAAAATCATAAATTTTCAAAATCAAAGCCTTTCATATTCTTTGCCGATAAACCCTAAAGCACGGTGCATTAAATCTTGTTGACCGTGTATAGATTGCTCTTTTGCTCGCCGCCGATAAACCGCTTCGAGATAGTTATGTACCCACTGCTTTCCAGCGAATGCAAAACTTTTCTGCAAGTGGAAGCACACATCGAACAGCTTTTCGCAATCATAGGCACCGACCAAAAACTTTGCCCCGCCGAGTCCTTTGCCCGAACGAGAAAAGAATAAACAATGAACTCGTTTGGCGATAAACGTTCATCAAAAATTTTGTTCGGCAAAAGAAAAAATTGCCCGCTGCAATTTTTACGCATACGAAAACCTCCTTCCAAATTATTCGAGAGAATATTTTTATAAAGTGAAAACCAAAAGAAAAAGTGCTTAGAAAAAAACCCCCTCTACTATACGGAGAAAATTCCCCGTTTTGTTCGGGTGTTTTTCAAAATTCTTTACACCTTGTTTACATTTAATTTCACCACAGCAAAAAAATACCCCTCTATAATACAGAGAAAAATTCAAGTTTTGTTGATGTGTTTTTAGAAAAAATATTTGAGTTAGTACTAAAATTTACTCGTTTGTCAATTGCGATGTTGTTTGTAAAATAGAATTATGATATAATTTTTATATTAAGAGTTTTACTAACTCGTGCAAGGTCGGGTATGGTGATTTGCGTGCCGTATGGTAATGGCAATAAACGTCTACCGGCTTTTGGGAGGACAGCACACGTCTGCCGGAGTATTACAATGGAACTTATGAATATTTGATAAGCTTGGGAATTGAAGAAATTTAACGGTTGCTCAAAATTCCAAATTTGCAGAGGTACAATATGAAAATAACATACATGAACCACAGCGGATTTTTGGTTGAAACCGAGAACTGCTACTATGTTTTTGATTATTACAAAGGCGAGATGCCGAGACTTGATAAAAGCAAGGAAGTTGTCGTCTTTTGCAGTCACTTTCACCAAGATCATTTCAACCCGAAAATTTTTGAGATTCTTGATGATATGGGTGTGAATTATCAAGCTGTTTTGGCGAAAGATATCAGCAAAAAGAAGTATCCTGCCGGCGTGAAAGTTACGACGGCTTATCACGATCAAATCTACATTCTTGACAACGGCACACAGGTTAGTACGCTTCTTTCAACCGACAGCGGTGTTGCTTTTATCGTCAAGACAAGCGAGGGCATGATTTACCACGCAGGTGATTTGAACGATTGGCATTGGGAAGGTGAGACGGAAGCCGATAACCGCCACATGTCCTCTATGTACCGTACCGAGATTGATAAAATCAAGGGCGCTCATTTTGATGCTGCATTCGTTCCCCTTGACCCACGGCAGGAGAAACATTATGCCGACGGTATGCTTTATTTTTTGAAACATGTCGATTGCAACGCCGTTTTTCCTATGCATTATTGGAACGAGCCGAGCGTGATTGATAGGCTTATCACCGAATATCCGCAGTATAAATCACGAATAAAAAACACAGAATCAGCAAAGGGAGAAGAAATATAACTTTGGAGTCTGAAGAGTAGCTTGAGAGTAGTTTTCGAATAGAATCAAGAAAAACAAATAACTATAATTAACCTTACGGAGCCGTTCGAGTAACAGCTCCGTTTTGTTTTGATTTTTTCTTGCTTTTTCCTTATAAATCCGCAATAATCATTGATTTTAAGCGCTCTATGTGATATACTAAACTTGTATAATTGTAACTATCTGAAAGCGAGGAAAATCTAATGGATTCTAACATCGAGCGTTGGTACTCAATGAAAGAAATATGCGAATATCTTGGCGTTAGCCGTGATACCGTACTTGATTGGATAGAAAGAAGAAATATGCCCGCAGCAAAAATCGGACGCCTTTGGAAATTCAAAGTCAGCGAAATTGACGCTTGGATGAAGTCCGGTATTGCAGCGGATAAATAATAAAATTTCGGAGGTGCAATATGGCACTTGAAAATAAATTAGGACTGACAAGCTCTGCCGACCTTGCTCGTGAAGAGGAACGCATCAGCAAGAAAAAGGCTGTCGAACTTTTTGAAACAGGCTTACTTGATACTCTTCCGGCAGGTAAGTTTGTAACATTGCAGTCAATCCACAAGTACCTTTTTGAGGATATTTATGACTTTGCAGGAGAGCTGCGTACGGTAAATTTAGCTAAAGGCAATTTCCGCTTTGCACCGCTTATGTACTTGCAAGCGGCACTTGAAAACATTGACAAAATGCCGCAGTCAAATTTTGATGAGATAGTAGAAAAATATGTTGAGATGAACATTGCTCACCCATTCCGTGAAGGTAACGGTCGCAGCACTCGCATTTGGCTTGACCATATCTTGAAAAATGAAATCGGCAAAGTTGTAGACTGGAGCAAGGTGGATAAAGAAGATTATCTTCTCGCAATGGAACGCAGTCCGATTAAAGATATAGAGATTAAAGTGTTGCTAAAAGGTGCGCTTACCGACGAAATAAACAGCCGTGAAGTCTATATGAAAGGTATCGACCACAGCTACTATTATGAGGGCTATACGACCTTTAAGACGAAAAATCTATAAAATTCAAGGTGTTTATAATATGAAATATAACTGGATAGATGACTTTTTACTTAGCAAAAAAGGTGTTACAAAAGACTTTCAGGAAGATTGGAATTGGATAAGATACAAGATTGACAACAAGATGTTTGTTGCAATTTGTCTTGATTCCGATAACAACACTAAATATATCACATTAAAATTAAATCCTATTGACGGCGAATTTTTCAGAAACAGCTACGAGGATATTATTCCGGGTTATTATATGAACAAAATACATTGGAATTCCGTAAAAGCCGACGGCAATGTCCCCGATAGTATTGTAAAAGACTTGCTGAATAAATCCTATGACGAAATCCTCAACAAGTTTTCAAAGAAGAAAAGAGCAGAAATATTATCGTTATAAAAGCAAAGAAAAACTATCGAAACGAGGTGCAAATATGCCTGACAAAAATTGGCAATTTGAACTTGAAGAATATATAAAACAAGGCGAACCCGATAAAGTCGAAAAAAGCGAAGCGTGGCAAACAGCTATTGGTTTGCAGGCTGTTGACGGGCTGAATACATCTGACTATTTGTTAGACACCGCCAAAGAGCATATTGAGGGTAAAATTACAATCGACGAGGCTCAAAAGCGTATTCACAGTTACTATGAACAGCGTTGCGTACGCACCGAAACGGAAAACGAAACCAAAGAAGCAGACATTGTTTCGGCAAGAATTGCAAAGTTGTTAGGAGAAAGAGCGTTTCAGTTTTCTCCTGCCGAGTGGCTTTCGATTCATCGCAGACTGTTTGAGGGCGTATTCAGTCACGCAGGACAAATCAGGCAGTACAACATCACAAAGAAAGAGTGGGTACTGAACGGCGATACTGTTACCTATGCGGATTGGAACAGTATTAAGGAAACTTTAGATTATGACTTTGCAACCGAAAAACAGTTTTCTTATGAGGGTTTGTCGGTTGACGAAGCTGTAAAGCATTTGGCAAAATTTGCTTCGGATATTTGGCAAATTCACCCGTTCAGCGAGGGAAACACCCGTGCAACTGCCGTATTTATGATAAAATATATGAAAACATTCGGCTTTAGCGTAAACAACGATGCATTTGAGAAAAATTCTTGGTACTTCCGCAACGCTTTGGTTCGTGCTAATTATAATAATCTGCAAAAAGGCGTCCATTCCACAACTAAGTTTTTGGAAATGTTCTTTTCAAATCTTTTGTTAGATACGCATTATGAACTAAAAAACAGATATATGCACATTGATTATGCGGAGAGCAATTTCCAAAGTATCAGTCCAAAAGTTCCAAAGTATCAATTTGATACTTTGGACTGCACCTTAGAAGAACTTGCGGTTTTAGAATTAGTGGCAAAGAACCCAACAATAAAACAGCAAGAGCTTGTAGAAGCAACCGGAAAATCCATTGCAACCATAAAGCGAATTATGAAATCCCTGCAGGATAAAAACTATATCCGCCGTGAAAGCGGAAAGAGATACGGTAAGTGGGAAGTTTTAGTTTGAGATATAAGGATTGAGGTATTAATTATGAACTTAAAAGCACTATCTTCGGAAGGTAAAATAGCATATTTAATTAAGCCGATATTAAAAGTGTTACAAGAAGCCGGCGGTCAATTAGAGCGCTCCGAAATAAAGGAACGCATTTCCGACTTGGATGACCAGATTGCAGAATATGCCGAGACAGAAAAGAAATCGAAGAAAACGGGTAATGTATATAAAGAATTTAATTTCAAATTCAATTTTGCTATAAAAGATTTGTATTTTGCTGAATTATTAACATTTACAAACTCTTCTCCGATTACCTTGACCGAAAAAGGATTATATCTTGATATTGACAGCTTGAATGTTGAAAAAGATATTATCGAAGTTTCGGCAAAATATTGGAACGAATTAAGCGAAAAGAACAGAAAAAACAAAGAATCCGATTCAACAGAAAACGAGGAAGAACCGGAAGCGGAAGAAAAAATAAAGGACGATTTTAAGGAAAAACTTCTTGTCGCCATTTCTAAAATGTCACCTAAAAAATTCGAGGCTTTTTCAAGAGCTTTGCTTAATCGTATGGGTGTTGAATTTACCGAAAAAGGTGTTCAAATCAGTAACGACGGCGGAATAGACGGTTACGGCTACCATACAGATGCAAACGATTTCAGAACAACCAGAGTTGTCATTCAATGCAAGAGATATAATGTTGCTCCGGTAAGAGAGCCCGAAATTAATCAATTTTTAGGTGCAATGAATAAGTATCAAGCCGATTACGGAGTGTTTATCACAAACGGAAGATTTACAAATTCCGCAAGACAGGCGGCACGCGAAGGCTCACCCATTACATTGATTGATGGCAATGAATTAGTAAGACTGGTTATTAGATATGAACTGTACATAACACCGGTTAAGACTTATGTGCTGGATGAGTTTTATAACACTGAGACATAAAAAGGTCTACATTGTAAACATCAAAAACTGTTATGCAAACGGAACATATGCACAATATGCGAAATTTGTAATTAGAGAGGATTATATGGCAAAGAAAAATAACGATTTTTTTATCGAAAAGAAAGTTTGGTCTGTTGTTAAGGATGAGTTACTAGGATGTTATTTTATGCCCTATGTTTCCAAAATCCTGCACACATATCGACCTCTAATATACATAGATTGTTTTGCAGGAAAGGGAAAGTTTGACGATGGGAATCCTGGTTCACCATTGATAGCACTTGATGTGATTGATAAATGTAAAAAGAGTACCAGCATGGAATCTACACAAATAGAAGCTATATTCATTGATTTGAACTATGCAGATGATTTGCAAAAAAATCTACCAAAATATCCTTGGATAAATATTATCTCTGGGAAATACGAAGACAATATAATAAATATCCTGCAAGGAAAAGAGCACTATAATGTATTTTTATATATTGATCCTTATGGAATAAAAGCCTTAAAATGCTCAATATTTGACAAACTATCAACGGAAAAATTTAATTCTATTGAGCTCCTTATCAATATGAATTCCTTCGGTTTTATTAGAGAGGCTTGTCATGCATTGGGAACATCATTTAATGACAACACTATATTTGATGATCTTGTTGAATATGATTCTTCCAAAATGGATAATTCATCCAAATCTATAGATGAATTAAATAATATTGCTGGTGGTGATTACTGGCAAGAGATCATTAATCTTTATAAAGCTGGAATTATTGATGGATATGAGGCGGAAACGCAATTTTCAGAACAGTATTGTCAGCGGTTGAGACAAAGCTACAAGTATGTTCTAAACATGCCTCTGCGCATCAAAAAAAGGCAACGTCCGAAATATAGATTGATTCATGCAACCAATCACCGAGATGGCTGCTTACTAATGGTAGATAATATCTGTAACCGCTGGGAGGCACTTCAAGAAATACAGTCTGGCGGACAGTTATCACTCTTTGAGGAAAACTATGACAATCAAATTGTGGATGACACAGATATATCAAATAAAATCTTTACATATTTTTCACGGTATAATATTGATACATCACTTCACGAAGCTCTCGCTGGCTTTTTTATGGAATATGGTCCAATTTGTTCTACTGGCATAGTTAAGAAGAATTTGAAAAAACTTGAAAATAACGGTCAAATTATAGTTACCCGTGAGCCCAGAACTACGGTAAAAGGAAAAATAGCAACCTATATGTCTGAAGACAAAGGCAAAAAGGTTTATGTGAGGTGGCCCCAGTGAAAAAAGTTACAAAATATATAAGTCGCAAAACACTTATCTACAAAACAAATGTTGAATATGGCGATTATACAATGAATCATGTTTTGGGATGCTCTCACGGTTGCAAATATCCTTGTTATGCATATTTGCAGAAAAAAAGATTTAGAACTGTAGTATCCTATGAAGAATGGTGTGAGCCCGCACTTGTAAATAACACATTAGAGCTTCTTGATCTTGAAATACCTAAATTCAAGAATAAGATCAAAATATTGCATTTGTGTTTTACTACTGACCCATTTATGTATGAGTACGAAGAAATACAAGAAATGAGTCTTTCCGTCATTAAAAAAGTTAATGACGCAGGCATTAGATGCTCTGTACTGACAAAAGGTATCTTGCCTCTTACTTTAGCTGATTTTTCAAAAGAAAATGAGTATGGTGTGACTATTGTCTCTTTGGATGATGATTTTAGAAAAAGAATGGAACCGGGAGCTGCACCTATTGAAGAAAGATTATCTGCATTAAAAGCTTTGCATGAAGCCGGTTGTAAAACATGGGTCAGTATTGAACCTTATCCTACTCCAAATATCATACGCCAAGATTTAACGGATGTTTTGAATGCGGTTAGCTTTGTAGATAAAATCATATTTGGTCGAATGAATTATAACAAAGAAATCAATTCCTATAAAGAACACAAGCGGTTTTATAATGAATGCGCTCAAAAAGTGATTGAGTTTTGCACGAAACGCAAAAAAGCATATCACATCAAGAATGGAACAATTACACAGTTGAAGGAGAATAAAGATGTTTAATGCTAACGATATGAATGATGTGTTTAGAACATCGTTTGATCAAATTTTGTACACACCGCTACAAAGAGCCCAAAAAGATGGATACATTAATATTACTGGTATTGAAGGAAAAAAGAAAATTGAGTATATCACCACAGAAAGGCATGTGGAAAACTATGAAGATCCCGAGGAAAAAGTTCGTGCCGAGTTTTTTGCTGAGCTGATATATAAATACGAATATCCTGCAAACCGCATCAAGGTTGAAGTAGTTGTTCCGGACAGATTGCCCACTGACCGTGCCGATATTGTTGTTTTCAGTGACAATGACTGCAAACGCCCTTATGCAATCGTTGAGTGCAAAAAAGAAGGCGTTACTGATGCCGAGTTTAATCAGGCTATTGAGCAGGGTGTCGGTAATGCTACCTGGGTGAAACTTCGCGCAGAGTATGTTGTTATCATCGCTGGCGGTACTCGCCGTGTTTTAGATGTTTCCGATAAATACGGGGCATTTGAACGTGAGCAAAACATCATTGCTGATCTTCCTCGTGCATACGGCAAGCCTCAAGAATTCCGTTTCTATAAAGGAACGGACAACGATATAAAGCCTGTATCGAGAGAAGATTTGATTGCGGCTATAAAGAAGTGTCATCAAACATTGTGGGGTGGTGGCCGTCTTTCTCCGCCTACCGCCTTTGGTGAACTCTGCAAACTAATTTTCGTAAAAATCAGCGATGAACAAAAGCCTCGCAAAAAGGGTGAGCCCTATCAATTCCAGATTAAGACTCATGAACCCTCATCCAAATTGGCAGAGCGTATAAATGCCCTCTACAACGAGCAAAAAGCAAAAGACCCCGAAGTGTTTACAGAGTCGATTAAAGTGGATGACCGTGTTCTCCGTACCGTTGTTTCACACTTGGAGGCTATCAACCTCAATAAAACTGACCTTGATGTTAAGGGCGTTGCTTTTGAGCAATTTATGGATGGTTTCTTTAAGGGCGATTTTGGACAGTACTTTACGCCTCGTCCCATTATTGAATTCTGTGTAAAAATGATGAAGCCAGAACAAGATTGGGATGTCCTTGATCCTTCTTGTGGTTCCGGCGGTTTTCTTTTGCATGCACTCGATTACATGAGGAAGCAGGCAGGCGACTATTATGAGAAAGGTACCGTCGATTACTTTAACTATTGGCATGATTTTGCAGCAAAACATCTTTATGGAATCGAAATCAATGACGAAATTGCTCGTGTTGCAAAGATGAACATGATTGTGCACGATGATGGTCATACCAACGTTATCAGCCATGATGCACTTGAAAGCATTGATAAAATGCATGATCACAATAGAGGTTTTGCAGAAAATCGATTTGATCTAATTCTTACAAATCCGCCTTTCGGTTCTACCATCAATCTTGCTGAAAAGCCCTATCTGTCTACATATGAACTGGGAAATAATGTAGATACAAAAGGCAAAAAGAAAACACGCAAAAATCAAAGTTCCGAAGTCTTGTTTATTGAGCGCATTTGGCAATTCTTAAAGCCCGGAACTGGCAAAGCTGCTATCGTATTGCCCGATGGTATTTTAACGAACAGTTCCATGCAGTACGTCCGTGATTTCATTTTAGAGAAGTTCCAACTGCTTGCAGTTGTGAGCTTGCCTCAGTGTGCTTTTGCACATTTTGGTGCGGGTGTAAAAGCATCCGTAATCTTTGTACGCAAACGTAAAGAAAATGAAAGACCGGATGAGAATGAGGCAATTTTCATGGCGGCACCGGAGTTGATCGGCTATGATGCTACCGGCAGAAAAACAGAATCTCAACTTGATGAAATCGTAAAGAAATATGAGGAGTTTCAAAAGGACGCAACACCTTTTTTCGCATAACCCCCGACGCGAATGACCTTTGCGTCTTCGCTGTCAAACGGGGGGATATTGAAAACAGAGAAATTTATTGCAATCCCCTATACCCATTTTATATTTCTTTAATCGAGAAATATAAAAACAGCCCTTACTATTGCGGAAAAATGTCCGACTTCTTGGACATAAACCCTAAAACGGATTGTACCATGTTAACTGATAAAACCGAAGTTAGCTTCGTTCCTATGCCTAATGTTCAAGAGCGAAACAACATGGTGTCATATGATATGGTTCCTTACGAAAAAGTAAAGAAAGGGTTTACTGTTTTTCGGCGCAATGATTTAATCTGGGCGAAGATTACTCCTTGCATGCAAAATGGAAAATCATGCATTGTTGATGAAATGCCCACGGAGATCGGATTTGGCTCTACAGAGTTTCATGTCATAAGGAAACGCAATAATGATGTCTATATGCCGTTTGTGTGGTCAATCTTTTCAAACGAGAATGTGCTAAAGGCTGCACAGGCAGTATTCAGTGGTTCAGCCGGACAGCAGCGTGTATCGGCATCTTTTTTGGAAAACTTCCCATGCGTTATTCCAGAATATGACAAACAAGTAGCCTTGGCCTCAATGCTGGAGCATACACTATCTGCCCTAAAGGATAAAAATGCTCAAGCATTGAAATTGTTAAACGATTTCGAGGAACATATATCTAATAAATTTGGGTTGCATAGAAGCACAGAAAATAAATTGTGCTTTGCTATTCGTCTTAAAGATTTAGATGGCGTAATTGATGTTAAACGCTACGCTTCAACAGGAAACAGAAATAATAATCTTACGGTTAATCATATCTGTGACATTATTGAAGAAAAAGTAAATGTGTCTCGATTTGAAAAGAAAATCGTGGATTGGATTCGCATCGACGATTTGCCAAATCACCCCCTCGATATAGAGACAATCAGGACACAGCCCGCAAATGAAATTGATGGGACTTTCTTTGAAGTACGAGAAGGTGATATTCTGGTAGCTCGTCTCGGGCCAACAATTCTTAATCAGAAAATTGTTATGGTACGCTCACTTGAAAGGACAACCATTGCTTCTGCAGAGTTCTTGGTATTGAGATGCAAGCCCGGATATGATCCCGAAGTAGTAATGGCAATATTAAAGACTGGATATTACAGAGACCTCATGTATTCTCACGCTCGTGGATCGACACCAAGCCGGTATCGACTCAATAGAGAAGATATGTTTAAGCTTCCTTTCCCTAATATTAAAAACCAACAGCAGGAAATTGCTTATGAAGCCAATGAAATCCGAGAGCAAGTCAAAGTAATGCGTGAACAGGCAAATGAGGAATGGCAAAAAGCAAAGCAACACTTTGAAGAATCCCTGTTAGGAGAATAAGTTATGATTAAATTAAGCGGAATTTTAGAATATTCAATGGGTGGCTTTCTTTGCTTGCGAGGTTTTGCGTCATACAAAATGTTGAGTGCCATTTCAAAACCAAACACAGAAGTACAGCGAGGCTTGATTGACGAGCACAAGGGAGACATGGCAAGGTTCTTAAATGCTGGAGAATATAAGTTTTTCCCCGAAGTAATTCTTGCCACCAATTTGACTGATGGCACAAAAGATTTTGATGAGCTTACCTTGTTTCACGAATCGTTGCAATCGGGCCAAACATGGAACAAAAGTATCGGCAATTTTCAATTCAACATCTCCCGCCATGTAAGCAAAAACATATTGAATCAATATGACAGTCTACCAAGAGTTGAAAGAATTTATCTGGCTCATATAAAATTTGATGAAACGGTTTGTGAGCTGGTACGAATTGACGGAAATCATAGACTGAGTGCTGCGGATGAGGTAACAACAGATTTCACTTTGCCGTTCTGCTTGCTTCTTTTTCGCAACCCAAATGAGAATGACCAATTTACAAGAGCGATTTTCCACAATATCAATGCGAAGCAAATTCCGTTGAAATTGGAAGAAAACCTAAAAGTCATTTTGGAAAGTCCTCAAGTATTTTCTGATGACACATTGATAAGAGACCCTTCTTTTGGATGGAAATACTATTTGGCAAGAAAGACATTGCAGAGCGTTGATTTTTCCTATTTCCCCGCTATCAGCTCCTACATAAGCCAAGCAAAATGTAGTTTCTTTGTTGATCTGTTCGGATTTTTGTTAAAGAATCAAAGTGTAGAAGAAAACGATTCTGCAATTTCTAAAGTCAGGACACAGCTTGTTGAAGTAGAGCGGGCATTGATAGAATCTGAAATAACTGCAACTACAACAAACATTGCTGTTATCGGAGCGTTGGCGTACTATCGGCTCACAAATGAATCCAAATACCGTGGATTTCTTTCGTGGATAAAAAAGAATAATATCGGAAATGTTGAAAAACTACATATCGACGATGTGATCAACCTGTACGATGAAATCTATGAGCATGTTCCTAAAAAAATTTTCCTTGCAAGATGGTATCCGTCTGCGGAATATGATGGCGATGACGAATACAGAAAAGCAGAAAGCCGCATCAGTGCTATAAAAGAAATCGTTCAGCAGTTAAATTTGGATCTGACCGATTTAGGCACAAGAGAAACCGGTACGTTCGATATCAGAGATGTTATGTATCACGACATAAGAGAATGTGATATTTTTGTTGCAGATCTATCGGGAGCTCGTCACAACGTTATGATAGAAGTTGGATATGCATTAAAGCATGTTGAAACTGACAGAATGTTGTTTTATTTTCAAGCATCAGATAAATGTAAATCTGTTCCGTTTGATGTTAGTCACTTGAACTATGTTCCGATTGTGGATTCTGCGGAAATAAAAACATCCGTAAAAGCACGTATTGAAAACATTCTTGAGCAGGCTCGAAATGGGGAAATATGAAAATGTGCATTAAGAATCCTGTCAGCAATGAATTTGTAAATCCGTTTTCAAAAAAAGTTGAAGAGCTTTCAAAAAAATTTGATAACGCAACAATTTCTCGAGATTATGACGAGTTAGAACGATTACTTTCAGTGGCAGAGAGCGAACTAAGTAATGAAAATATCGCATCCCAAGCCCGAATACATTATTCAATGGGAACCGTTTATAGTGATTTTGCTCAATTTAAAGATATTTCAACGGAGAAATCAATTGAACAGCAATTATATTATTTCAGGAAGAGTATATCTTTAATCGAGATTGATGAGTATTCCGAAAAAAAGTATGAGCCTTATATTTTAGGGTTCAAAAGATTACTATATACGAATTATGCTAATGTTTTAGATCACTGTGGGCGCAAAATTGCGGCAGTTGAAAATTATAAGAAAGCGTTAAGTATAGACAGTAATTTTGGAATGGCTCTCGGAAATTTAGGCAATGCATATATGCATTATGCTTGCCTCGAGTATGATAATGGGCATAGAGATATATTTCATCATTTTGCATATCATTACTTGAACAAAGCAACTAAATGTGACGATCCAAATACTCATGATGATGCTAAGAAATGCTTCGAAGCAACAATGAACATCTATGCCCCCGAGTATGTTGAAAATGTACTTACTGCTGAATTATCTTTCAACCATTATACATATGATAACCCCGAAGAATTGTCTTATAGGGAGTGGTGTTTGCAGAAAGGTTTGTTTTTAAACACATTAAATGATTTGCCTGTAGCTGAACTGAGCCTCGCTGGAGATGTTATACAACTTCCAAATATGATAGTAGATGTTGGAGCCAAACCTATATTTCATGGAATGTTTAGCCAACTCAAACAAGAATATATCTATGTGAGATATATTTACTACAGTACTCTTAATTCAGGAGATGAGCCTCATTTCGCTGATAAGGAAACTTACATAAAGGCACACACTGACTACGCTCAATATTCAATTCGATTAGAAAAATTAAAAACATCATTCAAAACGCTTTATGGTATGTTTGATAAAATCGCATTTTTCCTCGAGCATTATTTTGATTTAGGAATAAAAGAGCGAGACATCAACTTCCGTTCAATTTGGAGGGATTCTGCTGGGTTTGGACAAAAGAAATATCAATACAAAAACACGCTGGATCCTAATCAAAATTTTGCTTTGTCATCGTTGTATTGGATAAGCAAAGATTTCTTCGAGAAATTCGAGGATTCACCAAACCCTGAATTGAAAAGAATTAAAGATATACGTGATGCCTTAGAACATAAATATGTTAAGATCAATGATGCTTTTTTCGATAAACTAACCGAGGAATATGGAGATGGCTTAGCTTTATACGTATCTGAAAAAGAGATGTATGATGTGACATTTATGTTGCTGAAAATTCTTCGTGAAGCGATAATAAATTTATCTTTATGTGTGAATATAGCCGAAGAACCAAAAAGAGAAGCATCAAAAGACAAACCAATAATGCCTATCAGTCTTATGGACTATGAGGATGGTTGGAAAATTTAAGAAAAAATCTTTAAAGCAGCAGGCACGAGAGGTTGACTCCCGTGCCTTCTTGCTATTTTGCGTATTTAATTATAAACTCATGGATATGTTCGGTTAAGTGCAGATAATATTTTCTCATACAAAAACCAGTTCACTATTCACAACTTCCATTGCTCGATTACTGATGTTGTTCATTTTCTGCACCCAAAGCAGCATATCAATTGCTTTGAGTTGTTCGGTGACGCCTTCTTTTTCAGCGTATTGTTTTACCAGCCGAGAAAAGAGTTGTTTGGCTTGTTCTTCGATATCGGCAAGGAGGGAATAGAGTTTTCCGGAAGTGAGCAAATTGTAATACAAAACTTTGTGATGCTTTAAGTAGTTCAATCTGCGTTGTCCCCATACTCCGATATAACCGGTTGCTTCTTCTGCCGGTAAAATTAAATTTTGCAAAAGATAGTCGCCTTGCTTAGTATATGTGCCACCGAATTTTTCAAATAATGTGTTTTCCATAGTAAAACCTCCTTTGATACTCAAATTGTACCAAAGGAGGTTTTTTTGCGAATGTGCGATTTATAAATTTACAAATTTAGTTCATGCAAAAATTACAATGAACTTTTGCAAACTGTGCCACTTTTAGCGGCGAATAATGTGTATTCCAAATTTATTCGTTATGTTTACTTTTTCATTTACCACTAATTTTGTTGAAATATGAAATTGATTTGATTCGGTAACCAGGTGAAATAATCATATCGAGATTGTAATATGAAACGCTATAATTTTTACCGTCACTCGCAGTTGTTCGGAATTTCCGAACAACTGAATTTTCTTCAAGCTCGCCCTCTTCAAAAATATTTTTAATATGCTCACTTACATTTGATTTGCTCGTTTGGTAAAGTTCACATAATTGTGCCTGTGTCAACCATACCGTTTCATCAACAAATCGAACATCAATTTTTGTATCCGTCATCAGTTTGATAAATAACTATTTCGCCTTGATTATTATCTTTATTCATTTCTTTAAGATCGATTTTCTGTTCTTTCATAGCGATTTATCCTCCTTTTATCATAGTACCATAATTGGCTTTTATATACAACATTTTCTTTTCAGCCGATATTATAACAAACAACCCTCTGCTCTATTTTAAAGCAGAGGGCATAAATTATTTTTTATAGATATTATCGTATTTGGATTTTATATCTTTTTTTCCGTCGTATAATTCTTTCCAAACATCTTGATAAAAATCATACATATCGGAATACGCATCTTCGTAAGTGTCATACATATTTGAGTATGCGTCTTCGTAGGCATCATACATATCACTGTACACCGAGGAAACTTCATTGTAGCTTGCTTCATCATAAGCTTTTGTGATTATACCGTCAAGCTCTTTAAATGCTGATTCATACATTCGACTCCAAGCTTTGTAGTAATCTTCGGTTTCTCGTTGCCAAATTTTAAAGCCGTCTTCCATACTTCTTGTCCAAGTGGTATAGTCACTTTTGTTATCGGCTACATTTTTGTAGTATGAATAGCAGTACTGTGATACCGTAACATAATAGCTTTTTGCTTCGTTTTCGCAGAAAGAATACCATTCATTAACTTTTTTGGCATTCTTTTTGTAGCCTTTGTATGTACCACCTATGTCGTTTGACAATTCTGTGTACTTATCCTGCATTTTTTTAATTGATTTTTCCGATTCGGATTTTAATTTTTCTTGAAATTTGGAATTGTCATTTAATGAAACGCTATTGTTTGCAGTCGTTTCCTGAACAGTGGATGAAATTGTAGATTGCGTATCATTTTTGCTGCTTCCTTTTTTGCCGGTTAATGCAACCGCAGTAACAATTAATGCAATTATTACAACAATGCTTATAATAATCACGGGAATTATCCACTTCTTGCTGGCTGATTTGTTTTTTAGCTTGTATCCGCAATGCGGACAGATTTTTGTTGAATCAGAAATTTCTTTGCCACATTCCGGGCAGTTAATTAATGCCATAGTATTTTACTCCTCTTTTAGTTTTTTGTTTGCTTTTTGGAAATATTAAGTTAAATTTCACCTCGCTTTATTTTTTGTGTTCTTTAATCATTTTTCTAATCCATTTTTCACTGTAACCGTATTTTGTGGCAAGTTGACGGATGTTTTTGCCGTCGTATTCAGCAACAATTCTTGACGCAATAAAATCGGTTGTGAAAAAGTTCACCGGAAAAGTGATTTGCTGACCTCGGTATGTAGAGTACAGCGTCATAGCGGCCTCGATACCGAGCGTGTTGGCTATTTCGTTATACACACCGTTTAAGTATTCGCTTTCAATTTCATTTGGGTTCATATTTATATAAACCTCTTTCATCTTTACTGCCTCCTATTATGCTTTATCTGTGTGGATTTGTATAGAGCGACAGTTCATAGGAACATTTCCTTGTAAAGTTCCTTAAACTTAATTTTCACTCATAATAGGACTTGTAAATTTTGCGAGGCAAAATAAAAACACCACCTGACATCAGATGGTGTTCATTGTATTTATTATTTGTAGCTTTTGTATGCTTTTGTTGTGAGTGGGCTTTTATACCGCTATGCAAAATTCGTATGTAATCGGCTGAAGTTGGTTATTTTTAGCCCAATTTGTACGCTGAAATTGCACAGTTCGTACAGGACACATTACATTAACCATCTGACCGCCGACTGAACCTGCCTGCTTAGATGTGAGATCACCGTTGTAGCCCTGCTTCAAATTTACGCCTACTTCAGAAGCAGCTTCCATTTTGAACTTATTGAGAGCTTCCTTTGCCTCGGGTACTGTAGCCATTAAAAACACCCCTTTTCTTTATTTGCGTCTGCAAGTATATCATTTGCAAAATTGTCTTTGTTATAAATGTTAATATATGGATTTTTGTTTTGAAAATAATTTATTTTATGTTACAATGTAAAAAACGATTTTTGAGGATAGTTTACATGAAAAAGAAAAAGAGCTGGGACAAAAAGTGGTACACGGATGAGTTCTTAAACGAGCTGAAGCAAACTCAATATACTGAAATGTGCGGCTCCTTGCCCATAACGGTAAAATATGCGCCCGACGCCATATCGCCGCTTGGGATTGACCCTCGACTTCTCGGCGGTCCTATGGGTAAAACCGCCAAATCAATGCGTTTGCTTCCCGAATTTGTTATCAAGAGAATTAAAATCAAATTTAACGAAAAAATGCTCTCTTCTTTCCGTGCTGTATGCGATAAGACTTCAAGTGCGGTTTGCGTCAGGGGAGGCATAGATATTTCCGACAGCACGGTTACAGCCGATGACGGATACGAAATACCCATTAGAATTTATAAAAATAAAAGCTGTTCTTCCGAAAACGGCTGTTTGTATTTTATGCATGGTGGAGCTTTTATTGCGGGAAGTATGACTCCTTATGACGAGGCGTGGAAGGTCTTTGTTGAGAAATTCGATATGCCCGTTATCAGTGTTGAATACCGCCTTATGCCCGAAAATCCTTATCCCACACCACATGATGATTGCCTTAAAGTGTTTGAATATATTTATGATAATGCAGAAATGCTCGGCTTTGATAAGTCAAAAATCTTCGTTTGCGGTGACAGTGCAGGCGGAAATCTTGCTCAATATATTTCGACAGCCAATAAGGGAAGTGGAAGAGTCAGGGGACAGATACTTTTATATGCTTCGTTAAATCCAATGGGTCTTGAGGATGAATATTTTAATAAAAGTATTAAAAATTTCAAATATGAGCCATCACAGAAAAAGCTTTCCCGTTGCATAACTCGTCAGCTTGAAATGATGACAGAAAGCTTTGACAGCGTTTTTGATATTTCTGAGTCTGATATTCGATTAAATCCGTATAGCTTTGACGCAAGCGACAATCCATCGACCTTAATTTCAGTCGGTGCGCTCGATTATCTTAAAATTGAAAACATCGCTTGGGCTCGGAAATTACACAATGCAGGGGTTCCCGTAAAAGCTGTTGTTTACAATGGAATGGGGCACGGATACATAAATGCAATGGGTGTTTTTCCGCAAGCTGAGGACATAATCGACGAAATGGGCGATTTCATAAAAAAATACAGTTAGATATTTACAATTTTTTTGCAAAAAGTATGGAATTGAATTGATTTATAGTTTATAATAGCTACAAACATTATTTTGGAGGGATATGCTTGTCTGCCAAGTATTTTGTATCACTTGATAAGGTGCTTAAAGAATTTGACTTTGAGGTCATCTATTTACCCGAGGATTTCAAAGAACATACAATTTGTTCACCCGACGTAAACAGACCCGGCTTGCTTTTGGTTGACAGAGACGCTTTCTTTGATGCCGAGCGTGCACAGTTTCTCGGACTTTCGGAAATTGAGCTTATTAAAAAGCTTCCTCCCGAGGAGCAATTTGCAAGTATTGAAAGATTGATGAGCCACAAGCCGCCATTTGTTTTAATTACAAGAAATCTTGAGCTACCCGAGTGTGCCAAAGAACTTGCGCAAAAATATAATGTACCGCTTTTCAGAACTGCCGAGCCTACCTCAAGCTGTATGTCGGCACTTATCAGCTTTCTCGGTACCGAGCTTGCAGAGCGTATTACGAGGCATGGTGTTTTGGTTGAGGTTTACGGCGAGGGCGTCTTAATTGTCGGCGACAGCGGCGTAGGTAAAAGTGAAACCGCCGTCGAGCTTATCAAGCGTGGTCACAGACTGATTGCAGATGATGCGGTTGAGATTAGAAAGGTATCCGCAAAAACCTTAGTTGGCTCTGCTCCCGATAATATTCGCCACTTTATTGAGCTTCGTGGTATCGGCATAGTAAACGCACGTCGTATTTTCGGTATGGGTGCGGTTAAGCTTTCTGAAAAAATCAATATGGTTGTTAAGCTTGAACAATGGAATCCCGACAAGGTTTATGACAGAATGGGCGTTGATACCGAATATATAAATATTATGAACGTCAATTTGCCTATAACGGTAGTACCCGTTAAGCCGGGCAGAAACCTTGCAATTATCATTGAGGTCGCTGCTATGAACAACAGGCAAAAGAAAATGGGCTATAACGCCGCAAAGGAGCTTCTTCATCAGCTTGGTATGCAGGAAGAAGAGCCAAAGCCAGAAGAGCTTGAAATTTGGCAAAGCTATTAAATTGAAAATATATTACTTTTTTGGAGGATGTTATGTACAGAATTGGTGTTGATCTCGGCGGAACAAATATTGTTGCCGGTGTAGTGGATGAATTTTATAAAATTGTAGGTAAGGGCAAAATGCCTACTGCTTGCCCTCGTCCTGCTGTTGAAATTTTAGCGGATGTTGCAAAAGCGGTTGAAATGGCTATCGTGGATGCGGGAATTACTCTTGCTGATGTTCGCTCAATCGGTATAGGAACTCCCGGTTCGGTTGAAAAGCATTTTGGAATAATTCAGTATGCCAACAATCTCGGTTTTTCAAATGTTCCTGCAAGAAAAATATTGCAGAGTCATTTTGACAAGCCAATTTATATAGAAAATGACGCTAACTGCGCTGCTCTCGGAGAGGCTAAGGCAGGCGCAGGCGGCGGAGTTGATAATTTTGCTGCTATTACACTCGGAACAGGCGTCGGCTCAGGTATTATTGTTGACGGCAAAATCCTCAGCGGCTGTAACGGTGCGGCAGGTGAGATGGGTCATATGGTTATCTGTGCAGACGGCGAGCCTTGCACCTGCGGAAGAAAGGGCTGTTGGGAGGCTTATTCCTCGGCGACTGCTTTAATTCGTGAGACTAAAAAATCAATGCTTGATAATAAAGACTCAAAGATGTGGGAAATTGTCGGCGGAGACATTGATAAGGTTAACGGAAAAACAGCTTTTGACGCAATGCGTGCAGGCGATGAAGCAGGTAAAAAGCTTGTTGATTGGTATGTTCATTATCTTTCAATCGGTATAACAAACGTTATAAACACATTCCAGCCTAAGATGCTTTGTGTCGGCGGCGGAATAGGATATGAAAGAGAGTATCTTCTTGAGCCTGTCAGAAAGATTGTTTATCAGGAAAGATATAGCGTATATTCCGAGGAGCAAACTACAATTTGCTCTGCTAAGCTCGGCAACGATGCAGGCGTTATCGGCGCTGCATTGCTTGACGAATAATGAAAGGTGATTATGTGACTGATATTGTAAAGAAAACCGCAGAAAAGCTAAATTGCAAGTATCTTGAAAATGCAAGTATGCGTGATTTTACAAGCTTCAAAACCGGCGGAAATGCCGATATAATCGTTTTTCCCGACAGTATCGCATCACTTACGGCAATCCTCAAGGCTTGCCGTGAAAATGAAATAAAAACTTATATTATCGGAAACGGGAGCAATATTCTCGTTTCCGATAACGGTTTATCCGGCGCAGTCATTAAAATCGGCTCGGATTTTTCAAATATTGAGCTTGCCGACGAAAACACAATTGTTTGCGAAAGCGGTATTTCTATGGCTAAGCTTTGCAGCTTTGCGCTTGAGAATTCACTAAGCGGTCTTGAATTTGCGTTTGGTATTCCCGGTACGGCAGGCGGTGCGGCTTTTATGAACGCAGGTGCTTACGGCGGAGAAATGAAAGATGTGCTTATAGAATGTACGCACATTGATACCGATTTGAACGTCGGTAAATTAACAGGCGATGAGCTTGGTCTTTCTTACAGAAAAAGTGCTTATTCCGATAACGGGTATATTATAACCTCTCTCAAATTGAGATTAGAGAAATCCGACAAGGAGTCAATCAAAGCAAAAATGTACGAAAATCTCGGTAAGCGTAAGGATAAACAGCCGCTTGAATTTCCGAGTGCAGGCAGTACATTTAAGCGTCCCGAGGGCTATTTTGCAGGCGCATTGATTGAGGAATGTGCTCTGAAAGGATATTCGATAGGCGGTGCGCAGGTAAGCGAAAAGCACGCAGGCTTTGTTATTAACAAGGGGAATGCGACCTCAACCGATATTGCTTCGCTTATCGATTTTATCAGAAAAACCGTTTATGAAAATAAGGGCGTAATGCTTGAACCCGAGGTTAGATTTTTAGGCGAATTTTAAGGATGTGAATTTATGGATTTGGTAATTGTAACAGGTATGTCAGGCGCAGGTAAATCGAGAGCCGTGCAGGCTTTGGAGGATATAGGCTTTTACTGCGTTGATAATATGCCGCCGAAGCTTATTCCCACTTTTGTTCAGCTTTGTATGGAGTCAAACGACGAAAAAGACAGAGTTGCGCTTGTTGCGGATATTAGATTGGGCGAAGAATTCACAAGTCTGTTTAACATATTAAAGGAACTTGACAAGACAAAAATCCACTGTAAAATTTTGTTTATTGATGCGGACACCGAGGTTATTATGCGCCGTTATCAAGAAACGAGAAGAAAGCATCCGCTTGCTGATGAATTCGATACTCCGTCACTTGCCGAAGCTATTGCAAAGGAACGAGAAATATTGCTTCCCGCAAGGCAGATGGCAGACTATATTGTTGACACTTCAAACGTTATGAGCTCACAGTTTAAGGAAAAAATCGCAAAGCTGTTTCTCAATAACATATCGAGCACGCTTAAAATTCACAGTATGTCCTTTGGCTTTAAGTACGGTCTTCCGAAAGACGCCGACCTTGTTTTTGATGTACGTTGCTTGCCGAATCCGTTCTATGTTCCTGAGCTTAAAAGCCATACGGGGCTTGAAACGGAAGTACGCAATTTTGTAATGAAATACAGTCAGTCAAAGGAGCTTGAAAAGAAGCTTTATGACCTTATTGATTTTTTAATTCCTCTTTATATGACGGAGGGCAAAAGTCAGCTTACAATAGCGGTAGGCTGTACGGGCGGTAAACACCGTTCGGTTGTTTTTGCCGAGCTTCTCAACAAACATTTGCTTGAAAACGGTTGTGATGTCGGCGTATTCCACAGAGATATTAAAAGGTAAAAATATGTCTTTTTGTTCACAGTTAAAAACCGAGCTTATGAGCTTGGACGAGGTTAAGCCGTGTTGTGCTTTGGCTGAAACATACGGACTCTTGTTGTTCGGAAAAATGTTCTCAAAGCGTGAAATCTATATAAGCACGGAAAACGGCGAGGTTGCCGAAAAATATAAAAATGTTGCCGAAAGACTCAGCGAATCCGAGGTTGAATACACCTGCTCAAAGTCGGGGAAATGTAAGGTTTCCGTCAAAGAGCAGGAGGGTAGGTTAAAAATCCTTGAAGCTTTCGGACTTTCCGGAGATGAACGTTCAAGGCGAGTAAATTGGGCAAATATATCCGATGAATGTTGCTTTGCAGGTTTTTTAAGAGGAGTATTCCTTGCTTGCGGAACAATAAACGATCCCGAAAAGAATTATCATATCGAATTTTCCGTGCCTTACAGCCTCAGAAACGATTTAATTCGCATTTTTGAAGAGGTTGAGC
The DNA here is from genome assembly GCA_052298855.1 of Candidatus Fimenecus sp. Classification (GTDB taxonomy): domain Bacteria; phylum Bacillota; class Clostridia; order Oscillospirales; family Acutalibacteraceae; genus Fimenecus. The sequence goes on from DAVZXP010000010.1 coordinate 89,473, forward strand.
TCAACGCAAAGGAAATCAAACGAAACGGTCAAAATGTGCTCTATTTCAAGGACAGCGACGAAATTGTTACGCTTCTGACCTTGATGGGCGCAAACGATTCTGCACTTGAATATATCGGCGTAAAGGTGTTCAAGGACGTCCGAAACAATGTTAACAGGCGTACAAATTTTGAAAATGCCAATCTTGACAGGACGGTCAACGCATCGTTAAGACAGACACAGGCAATTGAAAAGCTTAAAAGAGAGGGAAATTTTGAAAAGCTTTCTCCCGAGCTCAAAAAAATTGCGGTTTTACGACTTGAAAATCCGGAGCTTTCCTTGCAGCAAATAGGTCAAATGCTTGAGCCTCCGCTTTCCCGTTCAGGCGTAAATCATCGCTTGCAAAAGATATTAAATTATGCGGAATGATATTGAATATATAAGTTAAACCGACATCTATTGATTTAGATGTCGGTCTTTTGTTTATAAATCTATTTCAATATTGTATTTTTTAAGCCAATAATTGATTTGCACAAAATAAGCTATCGTTTGCGGTGTGGTCATTAGCTGACCGTAGAACCGCTGCGAGCTGTTTTCAAGCAGTAAATTATTAAGTGCTTGCTTGCTTACAAATTCAAATATCGGAGAAGTCTCATCCTGTAATATTTTCTCAAGCTCGGCACGAACTAAGCTTAAATATATCGGATTGTGAGTTTTGGGGTATGGGCTCTTTTTACGCCAAAGAATTTCCTTTGGAAGCATATCGCTGTATGCCTTGCGTAAAATTCCTTTTTCGAAGCCGTTATAATCCTTTATTTCAAGCGGAACGGAATACAAATATTCAACAATTCTGTAATCGCAAAACGGAACTCTGATATCAAGTGAATTAAATGCGCTCATCCTGTCGGAACGGTCTACAAGCGTCATCATAAACCAATCAAGATTTAATTTCATAAGCTCTTTTGTACGCTCGTCGCTGTCAATCGTGTTAAGCTTCATAGCTTGCTTTAATGCGTTTTCATATTTTTTATGAACAAAGCCCTCCGCATCAACCGTATTCCTTATTTCATCCGTTAAAAACGATTGCCTGTATGACGTTGACCTTGCCCACGGGAACGAATCGGCATTGCGTAAAGCAGGATCTCTGTACCACGGATAACCTGCAAAAATTTCATCAGAGCACTCGCCTGAAAGCACGATTTTATAATCTTTCGCAATCGCTTTTGAAAACAGGAGCAGGGAAGAGTCAACATCAGCCATACCCGGCAAATCACGAGCTTCAACCGCAGAAAACAGAGCCGATACAAGCGATTTATGGTCAATTTCAATTATGTGATTTTGAGCGTTCAGGTAATTGTTTATTATACCGATAAATTCGCTGTCGTTATTCGGTTGAAATTTTGAGCGTGTAAAGTATTTGTCATTGTCGGTATAAGTCACGGTGTAGGTGTCAAGGGCTTTACCTTGTCGGGCGAGATTTTTTGCAACAACCGAGGAAATTATGCTTGAATCGAGTCCTCCCGAAAGCATTGTGCATATAGGAGTGTCGGCTTCAGATTGACTTTTTATTGAATCGTCAACCAAAAACCTGACCTTTTCCGCCGTCTGTTCGGGCGTATCTGTATGCTCGTGCGGATACAACGTCCAATACTTACAGACTTTTAATCCGTCCCTTGTAAAATATCCGTAGGTTGCAGGCAACAGCTCAAAAACTCCCTCAAACACACCGTAACCGAGCGTTCGACCCGGTCCTATAAGCATAATTTCAAGAATTGACTCAAGATTGATTTTAGGCTTAATTCTGCCGCTTGCAAAAAGTGCTTTAATCTCCGAGCCGAATATAAAACCGTTGTCTAACACGGAATAGAAAAACGGTTTAATTCCAAAGCGGTCTCTCGCTATGAAAAGACTTTCGCTTTTATTATCCCAAATCGCAAGTGCAAAAGCACCGTTGATTATTTTCAAGCAGTCTGCACCGAGCTCGATATAGGCGTTTAATACAATTTCTTCGTCTGTTTCGGTTTCAAAACGATAATTTTTTTTAAGCAAAATTTCTTTCAACTCTTTTTTATTATAAATCAGCCCGTCAAAAACGATAGTATATTCCGTTTCATTTTTCCATAGCCTTAGCGGCAGCTTAAAATCCGCCTTATTTTGCCTTACAGAGCCTTGATACAATGCAGCGTGCTCGGTTGTATAATCGCCGTGAAAAGAGCCTCTGTGCATTATTACACCGCCCATTTCCGAAAGCTCTTTGCATTGTTCGCTGAATTTTTCAGAAAATAAAATTTCTCCCGCAATTCCACTCATATAAACACCTCATTTTATTGATTTGGTTATTTATATGACGGTTTGCGGGAGATAATACATTGTACACACTTATTCAGTATGTAACACATTGAAAGGCTTTTATACTTGTGTTATAATGAAACTGTAATAGAGTAATACTGTTGTGAGGATTGTTAAATGGACAGAAAATTGACTGAATCTTTGAATGAATTGACAGAAATCAAGACTAATGATAATATTGCTAAAAAACTAATTGAAAAAAAGCTACAACAAATTATCGAATTACTTATAAGCAAATACGCTATTAAAATCGGCGATATTATAATTAAGCCAATAGTCGTTGAAGCGTATTATAAAAATGAAATATTTGACGATAAATATACTCATGATTCGCCAAGACAGAAAAATAATATAGAAAATATATACATTCACGAAAAAGGGCGAGGCGGAATAGATTTGTGTTTATCGGATGGAAATTATGCACTATCTTTTTTAATGAAAAACTCGGTTGCTCATATACCGAAAAGAAGAGATATAGACAATTCTTATGAAATCTTTTTTACACAAACACAATTATATGATTTTTTGAAAAATAATAATAATTGTGGATTTCGCCAATGTCAAGATGAAAATAAAAAGAAGTATTATTCACTTAAAAAAGAGACGGAAATTGTAACAAAAGAAGAAATAGGAAATATATTATTTGTTAGACGAAAAGGACTTGAAACAAGTGAAAATATTAAGTCTAATAATATTAAAGATAAAGAACATTTCGATTGTGAGTTATCAGGATTTTTTATTGAGTCGATAAAAAAATATCCGATAACGTGTGAAGGCGGTAAAGAAAATGCGGTATTTACATGTTTGTTACATTCTAATCTCGGCAGAGAAGACGTATGTAAAAAAGCGAAAGATTTATTAGGATATATTCCGAAAAAATTTGATGAAATATTTGACGATTATTCAAAAAACAAATATATTTAATTTACAATGGAAACTGTTTAATCGTTTTGGAATGCTAAATAATGCATTGCATTAACACAAAAAGACTTTCATCAAAGAAGATGAAAGTCTTTTTGTACTTATAAGATTTTCTGTTAAGAATTTTTAACTTCCTCAACAGCCTTGTTAATATCATTAACAAGTTCAATGAGCTTAGGATCATCAACAGAAACGGGGAGCATAGGAAGTCTGGGTATACCTGCTTCAATACCGTATCTCAATTTAATAACAGCCTTGCTTGCGCCGTAAAGAGAGGGGAAAGAGCAAAGTCTTTGTACAAAGTCATTGATTTTAACCTGAAGTGCCTTTGCCTCAACAATCTTATTTTCGGTTATCAACGAATTGAGCTTTAAGTAAAGTTCGGGCATACTTCCGTATGTACCGCCGATACCTGCATTTGCCCCCATAAGTCTGCCTGCAAGGAACTGCTCGTCGGGACCGTTGAAGATAATGAAATCATCGCCGACAATTCTTCTGAAACGCTCCATCTGATATGTGCTTTCAGCCGAGTCCTTGATACCGATAACCTTTTCCTCTTTCATCATTCTTTCAAGAAGCGAGTATGAAAGGTCATATCCCGTAAGCTGAGGAATATTGTAGATAAAGAACGGCAAATCGGTTGAATCGATTATTGTTTTCCAATGTGTTTCAATAGAAGCCTCCGAAAGTCTGTAATAAACGCTCGGAACGGCAGAAACCGCATCAGCGCCGATTTTCTCCGCATGGCGTGCAAGCTCGCAAGCTTCTTTCGTAGAAGCGGCGCCTACATGGATAATAGTTGTGATTTTTCCCTCGGATGCGTCAACAACAGCTTTTGCAACCTGCTTTCTTTCTTCGGTGCTCAAAAGGAAGCCTTCGCCTGTCGAGCCGCAAGCGTATACACCGTTAATGCCGATTGAAATGTAAGTCTTAACGAGCTTTTTAATTTCCTCGACATTTATATTATCGTTTTCGTCGTAGATTGCGTTGAGTGCGACGAACACCCCGTTGAATTTTGTTAAATCGTATTTCATATATTCATCTCCTATATGAGAATTATATATCTTTTTTTGGTAAAATCAATGATATTCGTTGAACTTTTTACTAAAATAAAATATAATATAACTAATATTGATAAATCGGTGATAATGATGAATGAAAAAAACAAAAAAATACTTGAACAAATCAAAGGCGGATTGATTGTTTCCTGCCAAGCATTACCCGAAGAGCCGCTGCACGATTCTTACATAATGTCGAGAATGGCTTTTGCCGCAAGCGAGGGAGGCGCAGTCGGAATAAGAGCAAACACGGTTGAGGATATAAAAGAAATCAAAAAAACGGTTGATTTGCCGATTATCGGAATTATCAAAAGCGTATATCCGGACTCTGATGTATACATTACACCTACACTTGCGGAGGTTGATGCACTTTGCAATGAGGGCGTTGATATAATCGCAGTTGACGCAACGAACAGAACAAGACCTAACGGTGTATCGTTTACTGATTTCTTTACGGAAATTCGCAAAAAATATCCCGAACAGCTCTTTATGGCTGATACCTCTTGCTTTGAAGAGGGTAAGCTTGCTTTGGAGCTTGGCTGTGACCTTATAGGGACAACAATGTGCGGATACACCCCTTACACAAAGGGCGAAACTATCCCTGCGTTTAATCTTATCGAAAGATACAGCAAGGAGCTTTCCGCTACGGTTATTGCGGAGGGCGGAATTTGGTATCCCGAACAGCTTGTAAAGGCTTACGAAAGCGGTGCTTTTTCTTGTGTTGTGGGTACTGCTATTACAAGACCGAGAGATATTACAAGACGCTTTGTATCATATCTTAACAAATAGCGGAGAACAATATGACTATACTTGCAATTGACATTGGCGGAACGGCTATTAAATATGCTATTGTCGATGATAACAATAACCTTTCATCCTTTTCTGAAATTCCGTCTGAGGCAAAGCTCGGAGCAAGTGCTTTGCTTGAAAAGGTATATAAGATAATCGAAGCGCATATATCCGATTGCGATGCGATTTCTATAAGCACAGCAGGTCGAGTTGACAGCGAAAAGGGCAGAATTATATTTGCAAATGAAAACATACCCGAATATACGGGAACGGAGCTTTCAAAGCTTATAACCGAACGATTTTCAAAGCCCGCATTTGTTGAAAATGACGTCTATTCTGCCGCAACAGCTGAGGCAAATTACGGTTCGGGTAAGAATGTTGAAAATTTCATTTGCCTTACAGTCGGTACGGGTATCGGCGGTGCGATAATTTTGGGCGGAAAACTCTATAAAGGCGACCGGCTTTGCGGTGGTGACTTTGGCGAGATGATAACAGGCGAGGAAAAATTTGAAAATCTTGCTTCTGCAACTGCTCTTGTCAGAAGAGTAAAATCAGCCACAGGCAGAGAGCTTACAGGCAGAGAGATTTTTGAAAAGGAAAATTTCACTGACCCAACAATAAAAAATGCCGTTAACAGCTGGATTGACGACCTCACAAAGGGCATAAAAACTCTTATGTATATATTCGATGTTCCGCTGTTTGTTGTCGGCGGCGGAATAATGAGCGAGAAGTATATTATCGACCGAATTACAAATGATTTGCACAACTCGGAGCGTGAAAATTTCAAGGCGCTTGAAATTAAACAGGCGTTTTTCAAAAACCAAGCAGGAGTTATCGGTGCGGCTCATATAGCAAGAGAAAAGCTCAAAAATTAACCGTCGGGGGAGTCAAAAACAACGACTCTCCCGATTTTTTAGTAAAATAGACAAAATTCAACTTTTATCTTTTGTGTACTTTGTAGCAAAAAGTGTTGATATTAAAGCTTTTCGGTGGTAAAATATTTATTTGTGAAATATTAAGAAAAAAGTAAGGTATAGGTGAGTAAAGTGAAGCGTAGAGAAGACATTAGAAACATTGCAATAATTGCCCACGTCGACCACGGTAAAACAACAATGGTTGACGAGCTTCTTAAACAGAGCGGTATATTCAGACAGAACGAGGCTGTTCAGGACAGAGTTATGGACTCTAACGACCTCGAAAAAGAGAGAGGAATTACTATCCTTTCCAAAAACACCGCAATTCATTATAACGGAATTAAAATCAATATAGTTGACACTCCCGGTCACGCTGATTTCGGCGGAGAGGTTGAGCGTATTCTTACAATGGTTGACGGCGTATTGCTTTTGGTTGACGCTTTTGAGGGCTGTATGCCGCAGACAAGATTTGTTCTTTCAAAGGCTCTTGCCCTTAACAAAAAGGTGCTTGTTGTAATCAATAAGATTGACAGACCGGGTGCAAGACCTGCCGAGGTTATCGACGAGGTGCTTGATTTGTTCATAGAGCTTGGCGCAAACGACGATCAGCTTGAATTCCCCGTTGTATATGCTTCCGCAAGAGACGGCTATGCATCTCTTGACCCGAATGTAAGAGAAGGCGATATGAGACCGCTTTTCGAGGAAATCATCAAGGAAATCGAAGCTCCCGAGGGCGATGTTGACGCTCCGCTTCAGTGCATTTTCTCAAGCCTTGACTATGATGATTATATCGGCAGAATCGGTGTCGGCAGAGTTAAGCGTGGCACGGTTAAAGTCAATGATAAGGTAGTGCTTTGTAAGCAGGACGGTACTCGTGAGAATGTAAAAATTTCACGTCTTTATCAGTTTGACGGCTTGAAAAGGGTTGAAGTTCCGTCAGCTGCGGCAGGCGATATAATTTGCGTTTCGGGTATTACCGACCTTAATATCGGCGAGACGATTTGCGACCCTGATAATGTTGAGCCATTGCCATTTGTTAAAATCGATGAGCCTACGCTTTCAATGAACTTTATGGTAAACGACAGCCCGTTTGCAGGTCAGGAAGGTAAGTTTGTAACCTCCCGTAACCTCAGAGACAGACTTTTCAAAGAGGTTGAAACAAACGTAAGTATGCGTGTTGAGGAAACGGACAGCACCGACTGCTTTAAGGTATCGGGCAGAGGCGAGCTTCATCTTTCAATCCTTATCGAAACTATGAGACGTCAGGGATATGAATTTCAGGTTTCACGTCCGCAGGTTATCACAAAATATGAAAACGGTAAGCTTTTGGAGCCTATCGAGCTTCTCATAATTGAAGTTCCCGAGGAATATGTCGGAAACGTTATGCAAAAAATCGGCTCAAGACGTGGCGAGCTTGAAAATATGGGCACCCGTGAGGGCGGCTCAACGCACCTTGAATTCAGAATTCCCGCAAGAGGTCTTATCGGCTACCGTTCCGAGTTCCTTACAGATACAAACGGCAACGGCATTATGAACAACCTTTTTGCAGGCTATGAGGAATACAAGGGCGAAATTCAGACGAGAGAGCGTGGCTCAATCGTTGTTCATGAGACAGGCGAAACCTCGGCTTACGGTCTTTTCAACACGCAGGACAGAGGCAGACTTTTTGTAGGTCCCGGCGTTCCTGTATATGAGGGAATGATTGTAGGCGAATGTTCAAAGAACGAGGATATTGTTTGTAACGTATGTAAGAACAAGCACCTTACAAACACCCGTGCTTCAGGCTCTGATGACGCTCTTCGGCTTGTTCCGCACACCGTTCTCAGCCTTGAGCAGTCAATGGAATTTATCGGCGACGACGAGCTTGTCGAGATTACTCCCAAATCAATCAGACTTCGCAAGAAAATTCTTTCAAAGGATTTAAGACTTAAACAACAGTTTAAGAAAAAATAATAGACGCATCAGAAAACGATTTTGTAATTTTAATTGCTCACTAAGGAGGAAATGTTATGGAAATAAAATTCACTAAAGCACAACCGCTTAAAGAAAAGCCCGATCCGTCAACTCTCGGCTTCGGTAAAATTTTTACTGACTATATGTTTATGATGGACTGGAATAATGAAACAGGTTGGCAGAACGCAAGAATTGTACCCTTTGGTTATCTTTCGATACATCCTGCATCGACCTGCCTCCACTACGGTTCGGAAATTTTTGAGGGACTTAAAGCATACAGAAGGGCAGACGGAAAAGTTCAGCTCTTTAGACCTATTGAAAATATAAGAAGAATGAACAATTCCGCCGACCGTCTTTGTCTTCCGAAAATTCCCGAGGATATGGCTTTGGAAATATATACAAAATTCGTTGAAGTCGAGCAGGATTGGACTCCGTCGGCTGAGGGCACTTCTCTTTATCTTCGTCCGTTTATGTTCGGAAATGACGAATCACTCGGCGTTCACGCAGTTCACAACGCAACATTTATGATTATCGCTTCTCCCGTCGGCTCATATTATGCAGAGGGTATCAATCCCGTTAAAATTATGATTGAATCCGAGGATGTCCGTGCGGTTGTAGGCGGTACGGGTGAGGCTAAATGCGGAGGTAACTACGCAGCATCAAACAGAGCAGGAGAGAGGGCAGAAGAAAAAGGCTATTCTCAGGTGCTTTGGCTTGACGGCGTTGAGAGAAAGTACATTGAAGAAGTCGGCGCTATGAACGTAATGTTCAAAATCAACGGCGAGATTGTAGTTCCGATGCTCACAGGCTCCATTCTTCCCGGTATTACAAGAAAATCTTGCCTTGAGGTTCTCAGAAACGAAGGCTACAAGGTTGTAGAGAGAAGAATTTCAGTTGACGAGCTTGCAGAGGCAATGAAAAACGGCACACTTGAAGAGGCTTGGGGAACAGGCACAGCTGCTGTTGTATCTCCCATCGGAGAGCTTTGCTATAAAGATATAAAATACACCGTAAACGACGGTAAAATCGGCGAGGTAACTCAGCATCTTTACGATACCCTCACAGGTATTCAGTGGGGCAAGACCGAGGATAAATTCGGTTGGACTTACCCGATTGACTGATTTTTACGCGCAGACAGTAAGAATGTGTTTTCATACAAATTAAAGTTATTCAAGCTGACAACTCATTCAACTAAAAAAGCTAAAAAGTTGATGGTCGCTTATGCACTAATGTATCTCCCGGTGATTTTACTGATAATAACGGAAGCAGTTGGTATGTTACGAAATGAACATATATTTTTCACGGATTATCTCGGCATAATTGCTATCATTATAATTATTTCAAATTTTTCAAAAGGAAAAAATACGAATGCTATATCATAATGAAATTCAGGTGGTTAAATGAGTATAAAGTATAAAGGAAAAACTGTCACTGCAAAGGACATATTTATAACAGTTGGATTTTTTGCATTTATGGGAATACTTACATTTGTGTCATTTAAAGCAGCTTTTACTCCCATCCCGTCAATAACAAGCGAAGAGTTTTCAAAAGCGTTAGAAGCAAATGGTTATTCTTATTATGACAGCACTTCCGAATGGTTAGAAGCCAATCCCGGTTGGAGTTTTAATAAATGCACATCATATACCGATAGCACTTTACGGTTAAATTTTCTCGTGTTTGATGATGCAAAAATCGCTATGGGTAGTTTTTCTGCCATTACCTCAAAACTAACAAGCATCTATACTTCCCACCGTGATAATGCCGTAGACTGTCCATACGGAAGCAGTCGCAGAGCCAATTTCATCTATCGAACATTAAAAGCAGACGGAACGTATTATCATCTAATGCGAATTGACAATACTATATTCTTCGCAACTTCAACAACAGAACGAGAAAACGAAGTATTGAAAATTGCAAAAGAAATAGGTTATGTAGGATAATCAGTAGGGAGTAATATATATGACAATTCAAAAAAGAGCGGCTTTTATGCTTGTGTATTTTATTGTGATGCAAATTTTAATTGTTTTAAGCAGAAAATTATTATGGGTATCGGTTTGTAAATCAGGCGGAACAACACCTCAAGGTGTCCGTGAAAAGACTCCCGAGTTAATGAGAGAGAGTACAACAGGAAACTTACAGGCTCATTTCAGAGTTTGGATGAGGGAAAACGCACCCGATCCGAAATTATTCGACAAGTTAATTAACATATACACTTATTGCTTATTGCCGAATATAATTTTTATTATCTTTTCTTTTGCAGGTATGAATTCTCCAACTGCTTTTCGCAGATTTCTTTCTGTAGGATTAGTTATATCTCCGTTGATTGCAATCGGTGTATTGGCGATCGGAATTTATTATAAAAATTATTTTGATAGAAAAGGTTAAAATTATATGACTTTTAATGAACCAGCTTTTATGTATTTGTTTACATACATTCTGATAGAAGTATTTGTAGTTTTTCAAGCAGGATGGATGACCACAGAGTTGAAAATTCTTCTCGGTGATCATAATTTAAAAATATCCTCCATGACAAGAGATGCGTTAAAGAACGAACATTCAATCAAACCTGTTTTTGAATATTTAAACAAAAACGCAAGAGACGAAAGAAAAGCAAAAAAGCTTTATGTGTTTTATTATATTTCGTTTGTGCCGGCACTTATTGGGGTTTTATTATCAATAGTCGGACTTTTCACAACTGCACTTAACGATATACTTTCAAAATATTATTTTATTTTATTTATTTTTATAATGGTTTTAGTCTTAAGTCCGGCATGTTATAGAAGAGATTAAAAACACTAACTGTGTATTTATCGCGTTAGCACAATGAATGTTTAGCTTAAGATTTAATTGTGCAACTGTTTAAAAATTCATAGAATATTTAATTGCAAATAATTTGTTTAAACAATATCATTACAATATCGTTGATCTTGCATTGGAAAATTTCAAATTGGGAAACTCAAAATATTTTACAGAAAATATTGTTTTATTCACAAGTATTAAATTTACATCCTAACAATTAGGCGCCCTGGTAACAGGACGCCTTTTGTCTTATATACCAAGAGCAGACTTAGCCATTAGGCTTAACGCTTCGGATTTTTGCATTTTTAGAATATTATTTCATAAATATTAAAGTAGGTTTATCTTGAAATACAGACCTTTAGGCTATATAATATAGGAGATGATATTTTGAAAATTATCGGAAAGTTCTTTTCTTTCTTTACTGTTGTAATTATAATTTCCGTACTGATATTTTTTACTTTTAATATAGAGCTTGCCAAAAATGTGCAAGGCTCTGCCGATTATCATTTTAATCCAACTTTCATAATCGATGCGGGGCACGGTGGCATTGACGGCGGTGCTTTAGGCGTTGACGGTACATACGAAAAGGATATAAATCTTGAAATTTCTCTCAAGCTTAATGAATTGCTGAAATCCTACGGGTTTAATACAGTTATGATAAGAGACAGCGATTGCTCGGTTCATTCAAACCACGCAAAAACGGTTAGGGAAATAAAAGTGTCCGATATTCATAACCGTATGAGTGTAATGGAAAACACCGATAATTGTATTTTTATCAGTATTCATCAGAATTCGTACAACAGTTCAAAATATTGGGGCACACAGGTTTTTTACTCTCCCAACACTCACGAAAGTAAGGATTTGGCAGGCGAAATTCAACAAAGCGTTGTTTCTCTGCTTCAAAAAGATAATACAAGGCAGATTAAAGAATGTGGGAAAAGCGTATATCTGCTTTATTATGCAAAAAAGCCCGCAGTTTTGGTCGAGTGCGGATTTATAACAAATTATAACGATTTAGAATTGCTGAAAAGCGAAGAATATCAGCGTAAAATGGCGTTTTGCATTGCCGATGGTATTCTTAACTATGTAAACAAAGGAAGTTGATTATGGCAGGAAAGGTTAAGTCTGTCTACGTCTGCTCTGCTTGCGGACACGAATATTCAAAATGGTTTGGTCAATGCCCAAACTGTAAGGAGTGGAGTACGCTCGAGGAAGAGGTTAGAGCTGCCGCTTCAACGCAGAAGTCCTCGTCGGCTTTTTTGTCGGGTAACAGAAGTAAGGTATATACATTAAACGATATAACTGCGGATACGGAACATAGATTTGACACAGGCTTAAACGAGCTAAACCGTGTGCTCGGCGGCGGTCTTGTAAAAGGTTCAATGGTGCTTTTAAGCGGTGATCCCGGTATAGGCAAATCAACCTTGTTGCTCCAAATCTGCGAGCATCTCGGTAAATCACTTAAAATCCTATATGTATCGGGTGAGGAATCGGCTCATCAGATAAAGCTTCGTGCCACAAGGCTTAATGTAAAGTCGGAAAATCTTTCAATTCTCTGCGAAACCGACGCACAGTATATTTGTGAGGTAATTGCATCCGAAAAGCCTGATCTTGTTATGATAGACTCAATTCAAACTATGAATATTGCGGAATTAAGCTCGTCTTCCGGCAGCATAACACAGGTGCGTGAAACTACAAATATGTTTATGAGAACGGCAAAAACGCTTAATATTCCTATGATAATTGTCGGTCATGTGAATAAAGACGGTAATATAGCCGGTCCGAAGGTGCTTGAGCATATTGTTGACGCCGTTTTGTATATTGAGGGCGACAGAAATTTCTCATACAGAATTTTAAGAGCCGTTAAAAACCGTTTCGGCTCTACTAATGAAATAGGTATGTTTGAAATGCAGGACATAGGTCTTACCGAGGTCAGCAACCCGTCTATGATGCTCATTTCGGGCAAGCCGAAGAATACTTCGGGCAGTTGTATCGCATGCGTTATGGAGGGTACAAGACCGATTATGGCGGAGGTTCAAAGCCTCGTCACGCCCACGGGCTTCGGTACTCCGAGAAGAATGGCAACGGGTATAGATTATAACCGTATGGCTATGCTGATTGCCGTGCTCGAAAAGAGGGCAGGGTACTTTATCGGAAATATGGACTGCTATATAAATATCATCGGCGGTCTTAAAATTGACGAGCCTGCCGCAGACTTATCCGTTGCACTTGCCATAGTTTCAAGCCTAAAGGATTATGCAGTTCCCGAGGATTTGCTTGCTTTCGGCGAAATAGGTCTCGGCGGAGAAATAAGAGCCGTAAATTCCTGCGAACAGCGAATCAGAGAGGCTGCAAAGTTAGGCTTTAGAAAGTGTGTTATTCCGAAATACAATCTTCAAAAAATCCGCAATAAGCTTACGGATAATATTGAGGTTGTCGGTGTAAGCAATATAAGACAGGCTTTTCAAGCTATAATGGACTGATGCTATGAAGCTTATAAATACACCGTATTTGCCTGAAACCGACGTTTGTATCGGTGTTGCAGGCACAGGCATTTTGAAGTACACAGATGAGCTTAAAAGGCTTGGAATTGATACGCTTGTAGCAGACAGCGAGCCTGATTTGCCGACACCTGTTATCAATCACGCAGATTTATGTGTAAATTATCTTGGTAACGGCAATGTAGTTTTATCAAAAACGCAAGTAAAGCTAAAAGCGGTACTTGAAAAGCTCGGCTGTAAATGTTATATTATCAATGAAAGCTTGAAAAATGCTTATCCTGATGATTGTCTGCTGAACTGTATTGCAAATTTAACTGATTTAATATGCAATTATGATATTACATCCGCTAAAATCAAGGAATTGGCGAACGGAAAGACTGTAATAGACGTCAATCAAGGATACACAAAATGCTCCCTCTGCGCCGTTTCAGACAAAGCTTTTATCACTGATGATAAATCAATATACAAAGCACTTAAAAACGCCGAATACGACGTTTTAGAGGTCGAAAAGGGGAGTGTGGCTCTCGACGGATACGATTACGGATTTATCGGCGGTGCTTGTTGCAAAATATCAAAGGATATTCTTGCTTTTTTCGGAAATGCAAAAGCACATAAAAGCTATGATGCTATTAAAGCATTTTGCAAAAACTACAATGTCGATTTATTAAGTCTTGACAGCGAAAGGCTCTATGACATTGGAAGCTTTATTCCGATTTTTGAAAACGATTAAAGATATGAAAGGCGATGTTAAAATGAAAAAGGGTAAGTGGGCAAATTTATTCGGCTCTGCGCTTGCAGGAACAACTGTTGCGGGAGTTATGATTTCCGCCAATAAGCTCGCAAAAAAATACGGCGAAAAGCCCGTTAATACAAAGCTTATCAATATTGACGCCGCAAAAACAATCGAATACGCCATTAACAAATTCGTAAATACCGATGATGAAAAGCTGTTAAAGCTCGCAAGCTTCATTCCGAGTAAAAAAGCGGTTGATAATACGGAAACGGTTGAAGAAAACGTAAACTAAATGATAAAGTAAAAGCCTTATGTATAAAACATAAGGCTTAATTTCTATTCAGGTTTTCTATCTTTCGATATATCTAAAACTGTGCGTATCTTATCCTCAATATTTCCGCCACCTTGAACTCTTAAAAGCTTGTAGCCGGTTTTTTCATACAATTTTTCAATAAATTCATCACGCTTTGCAACTTTGTCGCTCTTATGTGTTGAATCATCAAGCTCAATCAAAAGCTCCGGATATAAATTTTCGGGCTTGCATAAAACAAAATCAATGTGCTTTTTGTTTATTCTGTTAAATGCGGTTTGCCATCGGCTCTTATCTAATCCTTTTTCAATATCAACCAAATCGGCAACTCTGACCTTACAGAGGATAGAGTAGTTAAGCTTATCCGCAACAGGTTTTAATTGTTTATAAAAATACCATTCGTTTTTTGTCATTAGATTTTTTCTTACGTATGGCAAAAACATATCTTCCGATTTAACTTCTTGTAAATCTTCATTATTATCAATATTATCATTAACAGCAGTAGTGGGGAAATTCACTTGAACGTTTGTATTAGTTTTCTTTTTGTTGATAATTAAATAAACAATCAATCCGATAATTGCAAGAATCAAAATACCATAAATCATATTACAACTCCTAAATTGTTTTTACTCATTATAACATATAAAACTTTATTGTCAAAATCATTCTTTCAAGAACAGGGGGCAAACACTTGACAAGACAGAAAATTTGATTTACAATTATACATAATCAATATTTTATATAATTAAGGGGATATTTATTAGAGGTAAAATATGGCAAAAGGCTTGATTTTCGATAATTTGCCACTTTTTTTGTAAAAATCATTGTGTAACGCTTATTATACGTTTTGCAGCTTGATTAAAAATCTATTCAAAGGATTTTAGTTACATTCATCTTGTTTGATTTTACAATTTACTTTTTATTATAAGTTCTTTTATGATAATATTAAATTTTTATACTTAACTTGCGTTTATAGATTTTAATTTAAGCTTTTTTGAAAAATCAGTCCCGATTGCAGACGATAGAAATTTTCTCAACGATACATTGTTAAATCAAAACATTTCTATTCGATGGATATTTTCAGATTTAACAAGCTTTGGCTTTATAAGCATAAATCAGTCGGCTGTTATACGAATTATATTTACACTGTTCGTAGCTTTGATTATACGTATAAAATATGCTATAATGGCAATATGTAAAGCTCATTGCACTTGTTTGCCCTTTGATTATATCTGATAAATATATATAATTATTTTGATTTTAATATGAACACAACCAAATACAAACCGCTGCATCGTGGAACGGTTTCACGGAGGTACGCTTTTTTATGAAATATGCAAATTCGCCCGAAGTTCCTGCGTTATTAAAGGAATTTTTGCAACACATTTACGCTATTAAAAACAAATCCGAGCTTACAGTCGAGGAATACTGCATTGATAATATGATGTTTTTGCGGTTTTTGAAGCAAAATAAGGGTCTTGCCCCCTCCTCTTCAGAGCTTTCCGAAATTGACGTATCGGATATTGATATTGATTTTATAAAAAGAATTACCCTTTCGGACGCTTATCAATTTCTTTCATACTGCAAGGATGTCAGAAAGAATGATTCTGCCGCAAGGGCAAGAAAGGTATCGGCCATAAGAGCCTTTTTCAAGTATCTACACGTACAGAAAATGCTGTTAACCGATAATCCTATGGAAAACCTTGAGACCCCTAAGAAAAAGAAAGCAAATCCGAAATATCTGACCCTTGATGAAAGCTTGAAGTTGCTTGATTGCGTTGACGGAGAATATAAAGAAAGAGATTACTGCATACTTGTCCTGTTCCTAAACTGCGGACTTCGTCTTTCTGAGCTTGTTTCGATAAATTATCAGGATATCAGGGATAACGGCACGTTGACCGTTACAGGTAAAGGTAATAAGCAACGCACAATTTATCTTAACAATGCTTGTCTTGAAGCGATAAAAAGCTATATGGGAGTTCGTCCCGTTGACGGCGTTAAGGACAAAGACGCTTTGTTTTTAAGCAAGCGATTACAGAGAATAAGCCCTAAAACCGTTCAGCATATGGTATATGAGTATCTTGAAAAAGCAGGACTTTCCGGACGTGGCTTATCCGTGCATAAGCTAAGGCATACCGCAGCAACGCTTATGTATCAATACGGAAATGTTGATGTGCTTGTATTAAAGGATATTTTGGGGCACGAAAACCTCGGAACAACCGAAATATACACGCATATCGTTGATGAACAGCTCAAAACGGCGGTTGACAACAATCCGCTTGCTAACGTAAAGCAGAAAAAGACAAATATTCCGCCAAAAGTCAAGAAAGAGGAATAATTTTTGATGAGAAGAAATAAGTCAAAATGCATCCGATAATTCCCGACAAAATAACAAAAACATATAAAATCAAATTCCTTACGGCAAACAGCTTTACGAACTCTCGATAGTTAAACTGCTTGCCGTCTTGCTTTAATGTATTTCTGATATCCCGTGACGACAAAATGCTCTCTTTACAGCTTACAGCCATTGCAAGTGAAGAAATAACCGCAGGTACGACAATTAAAACAGTACTGTATATAACGCCTTGAACATTGAAAGTTTTGTAAATATAGCCTGTAATAATACCTAAGCCGAGCCCTCGTATCACAGGCAAAAGCCATAATATCGGCTCTCCGATTACACACAAGCCGAATAAGACCGACAAGATTATAAACTGCGTATCAGCCGAAATATACGAAAGAAAGTTTTTAATAATCGAGCTTTCATTTCCCGTAACAAAATATGCGCCTGTCAGCGTTTTAATTTTTTCAAGCACGGCTTCGTCTGCGTGCTTTACGCAAACCGCACCCAAAAACATACCCGTTAAAAGTAACACGCATAAAATAGTCAACGTTTGATTGCTTTTTAATAATTTCCTATTAAACCTTTTAATTCTCATACTTTTCTTTTTCATTGATTTTCTCCTTGATATTTATATATTCTTTTTAAGTATTGCACCTATGATACTCGAAATAATTACCGCAGGTAAAATGATAATCGCTTTGTAAGAAAAGGAAAATCCGCTTGCAGCTGCCGTAATCAAATATATTACGGCACACATTACAAATCCTGATATGCTTCCGCTTATAACACCCTTAATTTTATTTTTTTTGGCGGATAAAAAGCCACAAAGCAACGAAGAAACAATCAATGCGGAAAGTGAAAAAATAAGTGTTTTATCGGAAAAAGCCGAGTTTTTCATAATAATAACTGAAAACAAACAGCTCAATACCAAAAATAAAATCACACCGAAAAACGAACTTAAAAGCAACTGCTTAATTATCTTTTTATCGAAAGCAGCTTTGCCGACAGAGCTTTCACGCATAAAAATACCCCCTCATACTTCTACTAAAGAGTATGAAGGGGTAAATTATTTTATGAATAAATCAGTCTTCTTTTTTGCTCTTTTTCTTCTGAGACTTTTCTTTCTCGGCAGCGGCTTTGATAGCCTCTCTTTCTGCCTTTGCTTTCTCAGCGGCAGTGTTATTTGTCTGAATAGCCCAACGGGTAATCTTCATTTTATTTCTGTCAGCACCTGTTTCGATGATAAGCGAGTCCTCCTTAACGGTAACAACTCTGCCCATAATTCCGCCGATGGTTGTGATTTCGTCGCCAACCTGAGTGCTGTCTCTCATTTCCTGATCTTTCTTCTGCTGTTTCTTCTGAGGTCTGATCATAAGGAAGTACATACCGCCAAAAAGAACAACCATAAGAATAATGCTTGATGCCATGCTGCCCTTAGTGCCGGCTGCACCGTTTGCAGCTTCAAGTAAATAGAAAAAATTCATAATTTTCCTCCAAGTGTTTTATTTCTAAAGTATTATACAATCAATTTGCCGATATTGCAAGAGTTTATATGCGTTTATCGAGTAAATCAACATATTTCGATTTATACTGCTCAAATGTGCCGTTATCAAGTGAGTCACGGATTTCCGACATCAGCGTATTATAGAAATAAAGGTTGTGAATTACGCAAAGGCGCATTGCGAGAATTTCTCCCGCCTTAAACAGATGTCTGATATACGCTCTTGAGTGCTTTTGGCAGGTCGGACATTGACAGCCTTTTTCAATCGGGTCTAAGCCCTTACGGTACTTTTCATTGTTGATATTTATAATTCCCTCGTGAGTGAAAAGGTGACCGTGTCTTGCATTTCTTGACGGCATAACGCAGTCAAAAAGGTCAACTCCCCTGCTGACCGCCTCGATTATATTACCGGGTGTGCCAACACCCATAAGATAGCGGATTTTATCCTTAGGCATATACGGTTCGACCGCAGAAATAATTCTGTACATATCTTCTTTCGGTTCACCGACTGCAAGACCGCCGATCGCATATCCGTCAAGGTCTAAATCGGCAATCTGCTTCATATGCTCAACTCTTAAATCATCAAAGGTACAGCCTTGATTTATACCGAAAAGAAGCTGATTTTTATTTATTGTGTTTTCCAGAGAATTAAGTCTGTTCATTTCCGCCTTACAGCGTTTTAACCAACGGACTGTTCTGTCGCAGGACTGTTTTGAATAGCTGTATTCGGCAGGATTTTCAACACATTCATCAAACGCCATTGCTATTGTAGAGCCTAAATGAGACTGAATTTGCATACTTTCTTCAGGTCCCATAAAAATATGCCTTCCGTCAATATGCGAATTGAAATTTACGCCCTCTTCTTTAATTTTACGAAGCTTTGCAAGTGAAAAAACCTGAAATCCGCCGCTGTCGGTAAGAATAGGACCCTCCCAGCCTGTAAATTTATGAAGTCCGCCTAATTCGTTTACCAAATCGTCACCGGGTCTTACGTGAAGATGATAGGTGTTACTGAGCATTACCTGACATCCGATTTTTTTAAGGTCGTCGGCATCAAGTCCGCCCTTAATAGCACCTGCGGTAGCAACATTCATAAATGCAGGCGTCTGTACAGTACCGTGTACCGTTTCAAATTCTGCTCTGCGGGCAGTTCCCTCTGTTTTTATAAGCTTATACATCATAATCCCCTAACTATATCAAAAGCATACAATCGCCGAAGCTGAAAAATCTATATTCCTTCTTAACCGCATCATTGTACGATGCAAGTACATCTTCTCTGTTATAAAACGCCGAAACAAGCATAATCAATGTGCTTTCGGGCAAATGGAAATTTGTCAAAAGAGCGTTGATACACTTAAATTTATATCCCGGATAAATAAAAATGCTTGTCCAACCGTCAGCCTCGGTAATTTCTCCGTTATATGTTGCAACGCTTTCAAGAGTTCTGCAGCTTGTTGTGCCGACTGCGACAACTCTTTTTCCGTTTTTATGCGTTTCGTTTATCAAATCGGCAGTTTCTTTCGGTAGATGATAATGCTCTGAGTGCATTTTGTGATCCTCGATATTTTCAGCCTTAACAGGTCTGAATGTACCGATTCCGACGTGCAATGTAACATATCCGATATTAACACCTTTATCCTTAATTTTATTGAGAATTTCGGGAGTAAAGTGCAAGCCTGCCGTCGGTGCTGCAGCAGATCCTAATTCTTTTGCATAAACAGTCTGATAACGGTCGTTGTCCTCTAACTTTTCGGTAATATAATGAGGTAACGGCATCTCTCCGACCTTTTCAAGTACATTGAATATATTGTTTCCCTCATAAGTAAACTTCGCAAGTCTGTTGCCGTTTTCAAGCACATCAATTATTTCCGCCTTTAATATACCGTTTCCGAAAACAAACCTTGAGCCTGTTTTTGCTCGTCTGCCGGGACCGGTAATAACCTCCCACACATCATTTTCCTTTTGTGTGAGCATCAAAAACTCAACATGAGCGCCCGTTTCTTCCTTCACGCCGTAAAGTCGTGCGGGTAAAACCTTAGTATCGTTGAGGATAAGGCAATCGCCCTCGTTGAGATAATCGACAATATCGTAAAAATGCTTGTCCTCATTTCTATGCTCTGAACGGTGAATTACCATCATTTTAGACGCATCCCTCGGCTCTATCGGGGTTTGAGCAATTCGCTCTTTGGGCAATTCGTAATAAAAATCTTCTTTTTTCATTGGGTTTCTCCTACAAATATATGAAATTTATAAAATTGATAAAATTATTTGACTATATAAGGTATTGGTGGTAAAATATATTATACTGCGATAGAGGTGCGAAAACAATCAGTAGTTTGCGTCAGAATTCAGCAATTCATTGACCGTATAACAAAAGGTGTTTTTGCCGAAGATAAGGCGACTGCTGATAAACTTTATCTGGGGATATTGTGAATAACAATATAACTGTCATCATTGTTTGATGGAGTGCTATCTGCATTGAAATAAAATTTTCAATGTTGCTCTTTTTCTCAATGGTGACCGGTTAGCAAAACCGGTTATTTTTTTTGCAGATAATAGAATAACATTTTTTGGAGGTAATTACAAGTGGAAAAGAAGTATAATGTCGGAGTTATCGGCGCAACAGGTATGGTAGGACAGAGATTTTTGACTTTACTTGCAAATCATCCGTGGTTTAATGTAAAGGTTGTCGCTGCAAGCGCTCGTTCCGCAGGCAAGAAATACGAGGACGCTGTCGGCTCAAAATGGTGCATGGATGTTGCAATCCCCGAGAATGTTAAAGACCTTGTTGTTATGAACGCAACAGACGATATAAAAGAAATCGCATCACAGGTTGACTTTGTATTCTGTGCTGTTGATATGAAAAAGGATGAAATCAAGGCTCTTGAAGAGGAATATGCAAAGGCTGAATGTCCCGTTGTTTCAAATAACAGCGCACACAGACATACACCCGATGTTCCGATGGTTCTTCCCGAGCTTAACCCCGAGCATATTGAAATTATTCCCTCACAGCGTAAGCGTCTCGGCACAAAGAGAGGCTTCGTTGCAGTAAAGCCCAACTGCTCGCTTCAGGGCTATGTACCTGCTCTTTTCCCGATTGATAAAGCAGGCTTCAAGGTAAAGGATGTTCTTGTATGCACATATCAGGCTATTTCGGGTGCAGGTAAGACCTTTGAAACTTGGCCGGAAATGATTGACAATGTTATCCCCTTTATCGGCGGAGAAGAAGAAAAATCAGAAAAAGAACCGCTTAAAATTTGGGGTAAAATCGAAGGCGATGTAATTGTCGACTCAACAAGACCCAACTTTACGGCTCAATGCCTTCGTGTTCCCGTTACAAACGGTCATATGGGTGCAACCTTTGTAAGATTTGAAAATAAACCCACTAAAGAGCAAATTCTTGACATTTGGAAGAATTATAAAGGCAGACCGCAGGAGCTTAAGCTTCCGTCAGCTCCCAAGCAGTTCCTCAACTATTTTGTAGAGGACAATATGCCGCAGACAAAGCTCAACAGAGATATTGAAAACGGTATGGGAATTTCAATCGGAAGATTGCGTGAGGATACACAATACGATTATAAATTTGTTTGTCTTTCTCACAACACATTGAGAGGTGCCGCAGGCGGAGCAGTTCTCCTTGCAGAGCTTCTTTGCGCTGAAGGCTATATGGATTGATTGGAGGAAAATTTATGAAGAACCCAATTTTTACAGGCGCAGGCGTTGCTATAATTACCCCGTTTACAGCTGACGGCAAGGTAAACGAAAAGGTATTGGCTGAAATCATTGAGTATCAGATTTCACATTCGACGGACGCTATCGTTATTTGCGGTACTACCGGAGAGAGTGCGACTCTTGACCATAACGAGCATACGCAGGCTATTAAAGTTGCGGTTGATGTAACGGCAGGCAGAATTCCCGTTATCGCAGGTACAGGCTCAAATGATACCGCTTATGCGCTTAAACTTTCAAATGACGCTGAAAAGCTCGGCGTTGACGGTCTTCTTATGGTTACACCTTATTACAATAAGGCTTCACAGGAAGGTCTTATTAAGCATTTCAACTATGTTGCAGACAGAGTTTCAACGCCGATTATCCTTTACAATGTTCCTTCGAGAACAGGTTGTGAAATTAAACCTGAAACCTATGCTGAACTTGCTAAGAACAAGATGATTTACGGTGCTAAGGAAGCAACGGGCAACCTTTCCTCAATTGCAAAGACAATTTCACTTGTTCCCGAGGATTTTTCAATTTATTCGGGCAATGACGACCAAATTACTCCTATTATGTCTTTGGGCGGCAAGGGCGTTATTTCGGTACTTTCAAATATTCTTCCGCAGGTTGCACATGATATTGCACAGACTGCACTTGACGGAGATTTCAAAAAGAGTGCGGAGCTTCAGCTTAAATATCTTGAGCTCTGCAATGCTATGTTTATGGATGTTAATCCCATTCCCGTTAAGGTTGCAATGAGAATGATGGGAATTGATGTAGGTCCGTTAAGACTTCCTCTTTGCGATATGACACCTGCAAATACAGAAAAATTGAAATCCGTTCTTCAAAAGTACGAGCTGATATAAATTTTTCAAGGATGTGTAAATAATGGTTAAAATCATTTTAAGCGGTTGTTCGGGAAAGATGGGACACGTTATTACAAAGTGCGTGGAGAACAAGGAAAACTGTGAAATCGTAGCAGGCGTTGACATAAACAAATGCGACGCCCCCTACCCGATTTTCGCTTCGTTTTCCGAGATTGATGTTGTTGCCGATGTTATTATTGACTTTTCGCATCCGTCTGTTCTCGCCTCGTTACTTGAATACTGCAAGAAAAATAAAATGCCTGCTGTTATTGCGACGACAGGACTTTCCGATGAGCAGAAAAAGGAAATTGAGGACACCTCAAAGGAAGTTCCGATGTTCTTTTCGGCAAATATGTCAATCGGCGTAAATCTTATTTCAGAGCTTGCCGCTAAGGCTGCAAGGGTTTTGGAAGGCTCGTTTGACATTGAAATTGTCGAGGCTCATCACAATCAAAAAATCGACGCACCTTCGGGAACAGCACTTATGCTCGCTGACAGCGTTTCGGATGCTTTAACAAATAAGCCGACCTATGAGTTTGACAGGCATTCAAAGCGTGCTAAAAGAGACCCGAACGAAATCGGAATTCATTCAATCAGAGGCGGTACAATCGTCGGAGAGCACGAGGTTATTTTTGCGGGGCTTGATGAAATTATTACAATTTCACATTCCGCACGCTCAAAGGATCTCTTTGCCGTAGGCGCCGTAAATGCAGCTGTTTTTCTTAAAGGTAAGCCTGCAGGTATGTATTCTATGAAGCAGTTGGTTGATGAGAGATAAGGTGTTTTTATGAGTATTATACAGAGCATTTCAGTTACAGAGGATGTTACCCTTGTATCGTTACAAGACTCCCCTGCCGACATTGGTTTAATCTCCGATATATTCACGGAAATTTCAAAAAATAATATTGACGTTGATATGATTTCGCAAACGCCCCCTCATTCACACACTCCGAACCTTTCTTTCACGGTTTCGGATGAGGATGTCGGTAAAATGCTTGAAATTACAGCCAAATTGCGTGATATTTATCCCGATATGAAATTGACCTTACGCAGCGGAAACTGTAAAATTTCGGTATTTGGCGAGGAAATGCGTGGCACTCCCGGCGTTGCGGTAAAGGTGTTTTATGCACTTTCAAAAGCAAAAGTTGAGGTCAGCATGATTACAACATCGGAGGTTGACATTTCTCTGCTTGTTGACAAGCATTTTGTCGAGCCTGCGATTGAAAGCCTCGAACGTGAATTTAACAAATAAGCACAAATCATAACCACTAGTAAACTAGTGGTTTGCACAGGCCCTATAAGGGCCGC
>DAVZXP010000011.1:0-17315 GCA_052298855.1 Candidatus Fimenecus sp.
AGAAAATCCGGGCTGTCAAACAGGCAAAGGCGCAGAAAGGCGAGCGCGTCAACGGGCAAGTGCCTTATGGGTACATAGCTGACCCAAACGACCGCAATCATCTATTGCCCGACCCGGAAACGGCGCACATTGTAAAACAGATTTTCGCTATGTATGTGCGCGGCGACCGTATCTGCGAAATCCAGAACTGGCTACGGGAACATGAGGTACTTACTGTTTCAGAACTGCGCTACCGTCGTTCCGGCAGTTGCCGCCACCCGCGCCCGCACCCGACCTGTATTTATAACTGGCCGGATAAGACACTGTATGATATTCTTGGACGCAAAGAATATTTGGGGCATACCATTACGGGCAAGAGCTATAAGGTATCTTACAAATCGAAAAAGACGAAAAAGAACCCGGAGGAAAAGCAATACTTTTTCCCCAACACGCACGAACCTTTGATTGACGAAGAAACCTTTGACCTTGCACAGAAACGGATTGCTACCAAACACCGCCCTACAAAGGTTGATGAAATTGACATTTTTTCGGGACTTCTCTTTTGTGGAGATTGCGGCTATAAAATGTATCTGCAACAGGGAGCCGGGACACTGGAACGCAAACACGCCTACACTTGCGGAAAGTACCGAAACAGGATAAGGACTGGCGAGCTTTGCACTACCCATTATATCCGAAAGAGCGTCCTTAAAGAACTTGTCCTTGCTGATTTACAGAGGGTGCTGTCCTATGTGAAAGAGCATGAACAGGAGTTTATCGAAACCGCCAACGAGTGCAGCGCAAAGGCAGTACAAAAGACGCTGACACAGCAGCGGAAAGAGCTTGACAAGGCGCAGAGCCGCATTAGCGAGCTGAACATCTTATTCCGCAAGCTCTACGAGGACAACGCTTTAGGGAAACTTTCTGATGAACAGTTTGCTTTTCTGACTTCCGGCTATGATGAAGAAAAAAAGACGCTGACCCGGAGGATTGCGGAGCTGTCACAGGAAATCGACAACGCCACCGAGCGCAGCGCGGACGTGAAAAGGTTTGTCGCACTGGTACGCAGATACACCGCCATTACCGAACTGACCTACGAAAACGTCCATGAATTTATTGACCGTATTCTTATTCACGAACTGGATAAGGAAACGAACACCCGCAAAATCGAAATCTTTTATAGCTTTGTCGGCAGAGTTGATACAGGCGACAAGCCTACCGAAAGTATCTCCTATTTCAGACAGATAGGAGCCGACGTAAAGAGTTATGCTATCTAACATACATCAAAAAGAGGTAAGATAACGCCCTCTGCAAAAAAGGTTACGTTATCTTACCTCAACAAATGTTGTTCCGCTGATACCGTCATCGACAAAGAATTGCGGATGTAAATATCCGTTTTTCTTTGCATAGGTCATCAGAATTTCTTTTTGATTTGATATTGAATTACTCTCACCCTCTAAATTGTCGTCTTGAGATAAACGGCAATACAGAGCGGTGATTTTTTCTTCTTGCCCTTGTATATTTTTGTTTGTTGCCATAAACTATTTGCTCCTTTCTGTGACAACATGGCATTGCAATGTATAGGTATTGTACACTTGCAATGCCGCAGTGTCGATTGTGCAAACTTATGCTATCTTTAATTCTGTAAGCAAATCTTCAAATTGTTGAAGCACATTTTCTCTGCCATTGGGATTAAAATGTGTGCTGACTTCGTAAGTTGTATTGCCTATTTTCATAAAGAACGGTTCATCATTCTTTTCAAAATACGGTGCATATATTGAATTGTTTTTATCTGTCATCTTTCATCCCTCCTGTTTCTTTCTCTTTGCCTCTGCCATTTTTCAAGCAGTGAAATGATTGTCTTTTGCATATCGGATTTGGTGTAGCTTTTCGGAAAATATTTGCGTATATCCTCTTCCATAAATCTAACTTGTTCTTTTTGATTTGGCTTTTCTTCATTGAGAACGGCGAAAACCGTATCAACGAAAAAGTTACCGTCTTTACTGAATTTTCTTAATCGCTGTGCCTGCGATAATGAAGGTGTAGCGTCGGTAAATTCGATTTGTTCAAGCAATATTTGCTGTTCATATTCCGACAGATATGAGATTTCAACCGCAGGAGTAAAGGCTATCCTTTCTTCGTCAACAAGTTTAAGTAATTCGGGTATTAAATATGTCAGGCGGATATATCGTTGTATTTGTCTTGCACTGTCATCGACGGTTTCTGCAATCTTTTCATCTGTTCTTGACTTTGTGCCAAGTTGGCACGAAGTTTTCCCTTGATGTTTCAAAGCCTCTGATTTCATTTTGTAGGCAAAAGCTTTTTCACTCGGTAAAATATGCTCACGGTGTATGTTTGAATCCACCATTTGCACAATCGCCTCGTCTTTTGTAAGTTCTTTTATTATCACGGGTATGTTTGTTATCCCTAACGCTTTGCAGGCTTCAACTCGTCTGTGTCCGCTGATAATTTCATATTTACCCGCCGGAAAAGAACGAACTATTATTGGTTCAAGCAATCCGTTTTCTTTTATGCTTTCTGTTAATTCTTGTTGCTCAATTCCGCTTCTTTTCTTAAACGGATGATTTTCAAAGGGAACAAGCAAATCTATACTTATGCTTTTTATCATTTTAACCTCCATATATATTCTTTTCTCGGCCGGTAACAGTCTTAATCTTCTAAGTCTTATTACCTTCCGTTATTCGGAAATTAAGAAAACCGAAAATCAGAATTGTTTCAGATAGATAATGCTCGGCTTCCCCTGACCTTGTCTTTTGCGAATAATCAAATCTGCGACTTCAAGTTCGAAGAATAACTTGCATATCTTTTCGTGACCGAAATGCAGTTTTTCCTGAGCGGATTTTATTGTGAAATATTGATATACTCTGCCTTGTTTATCTATCCAGCCGTTTTTGACGGACAAATACATTCGGTCAAGCAAAAGTCCGTACAGCATTTTTGCATCGGTTGAAACCGATTTGTACTTTTCTTCAAATAACGCTTTCGGTACTTTGTAGAAAGCAAAATTTTTGGCGTCCGATGTTTTGAAATATTTGTTCACTGTATCACCTCTGTTTCTGTCTTGATTTGGTGCCAAAATCGGTAATTTTTTCTTTTGTATCGGCTATTTATTGAAAACAAGTATCGCTACATCAAATTAACCGCTGTCATCATATTCACGGCAATTTTTAACGCTTTTTGCACCTCTTTTGGATTTGTACTTCGGGCAGAAAACAACGATTGTCTTGTGGCTCTGCTTGCATTTGTTTTTGCATTTAAGACAAAGGCTGTTGTATATTCGTCTGCCTGTTTCGGGATTTATGAAAAAATCCCATTCTTGCTTTGCTTTCTTTGATAATCTCGGCATTGTAAAAACTCCTTTCACTTGTTTGAACCGGGAGAGGCATTTTGCACCCCCCTATTTGCAAATAAATTTTCCCTCTCACTTGGTAGGCAACGAAAACGGTCAAAAATTAACCCTCTGACAAATATTTTTTTATTACCCCTTCACTTGTTAGAACTGAGAACGCTTTTTTGGGGGTGTTTTTGAAAAATTTATATTTTTTAATATTTACCTCTCTATTCATTTGGACAAGAGGTGTCAAAATGCACACCCATTTTCTTGATTTGCAAAACATTTTTATTTACCCCCTCACTTGTTTGAACAGGGGGAAGCGTTTTGTACCACCATAAGATGGAAAAGTTAAAAAATTAAAATAGCCGCCTGTGTGTTCAGACGGCTATTTATTAGTCAATTTGATTTTTTGAGAGTTTTAAAGTATAATTAAGAAAAAGATTTATCATTTTGATATACAACAGATTGTGATTTAATTTTGTTATGTAGGTGGTGGGATGATGTATAATCCACAGATAGAAACATTTATAAAGGTTGCGGACGCAGGAAGTTTTAACAAAGCGGCAGAGGAATTGTATATCACGCCGACTGCCGTTATTAAGCAAATCAATTTGCTTGAAAGCTCACTTGACTTGGTTTTGTTTGAGCGTACGCACCGTGGGTTGATACTTACTAACGCAGGCAAGTCGCTTTATCAGGACGCTAAGTACATTATCGGCTATTGCAAGGACAGTGTTGTCAGGGCGAAAAATGCAATGAGCGAGGGCGAAAATATTATTCGTATCGGCTCGTCGCCTACAACCCCTGCTCAATTACTTATGCAAATGTGGCCGAAAATTCAAGAGCAATGCCCGGATATAAAATTTGAAATTGTTCCATTTGAGAACACACCCGAAAACGCAAAAGAAATACTTGCGAATTTGGGAAAGAACATTGATATTATCGGCGGAATATTTGACGACACAATGCTTAAACTCAGAAAATGCGAGGGCTTGCAATTATCCCGTGAGCCGTTTTGCTGTGCCGTATCCATTCACCACAAGCTTGCACAAAAGGATAAGCTTCAAATCAGCGATTTATACGGCGAAAATTTAATGCTTATGCACCGTGGCTGGAGCAATTATGTTGACCGATTGCGTGACGATATTTGGCAAAATCATACGCAGATACATATTGTTGATTTCGATTTTTACAATATGAGCATATTTAACAGATGCGAAAACACGAACGATGTTTTGCTTGCGATACCGGGTTGGGCAAATGTTCATCCTTTGCTGAAAGTTATTCCTGTTGAGTGGGAATACAGCATTCCGTACGGTCTTTTACATTCGATGACTCCAAGCGAAAATGTTCGACGGGTTTTAGATGCGGCTAAGAATATAGTTAAAACTAAATAAGCAGTTATAACCCAAAGGTATATACTGAATAACAAAACGAGACTTCATACGAGGCCTCGTTTTTCTTATAATATAGTTGAAAAGAAAAACAACGAAGGAGTGGCAGATATGAAAAAGTTAAAAGCACTGCTTATAAACGGCAGTCCGAGAGCAAAGGGCTGTACTTACACGGCATTGACCGAACTAAAAAACACATTGGAGCAAGAAGGTATGGAGGTTGAGCTTATCCATGTAGGTCACAAGGATGTGCACGGTTGTATCGCTTGTAGAAAATGTAAGGAAATCGGTAAGTGCGTATTCGATGATATTGTAAACGAGGTTGCACCTAAATTTAACGAGGCAGACGCTTTTGTTATCGGAGCACCTGTTTATTACGCATCTCCTGCCGGTGGAGCAATCGCATTTCTTGACAGATTATTTTTCAGTACGGCGAATGTTGATAAGACAATGAAAGTTGGTGCAGCAGTAACAACCTGTCGCAGAGGTGGTAACACAGCATCATACGATGTGCTCAACAAATATTTTTCAATCAGTTCTATGCCGATTGCCACAAGTCAGTATTGGAATATGGTTTACGGCGGTCAGGCAGAAGAGGTTTTGCAGGATAAAGAGGGTTTGCAAACTATGAGAACGCTCGGCAGAAACATTGCTTTTATGGCAAAGAGTATTGCACTGGGCAAGGAGCAATTCGGACTGCCCGAAAAAGAACAGATTACATTTACAAATTTTCACCACTAAGGAGAAATAATGGATTACAAAATTTTAGGCAAAGACTTAAAGGTATCGGCTGTCGGTCTCGGATGTATGGGAATGAGCCACGCTTACGGCTCACCTGCCGATAAAAATGAAATGTGCGAGCTTATCACAAAGGCTGTTGATTTAGGCTATAACTTTTTTGACACGGCAGAGATTTACGGTACGGCAAATAACCCACACGATAACGAGGAGCTTGTTGGCAGAGCGTTAAAGCCATACCGTGATAAGGTTATTATCGCAACAAAGTTTGGCATTGAATTTGACAAAACAAGCAATGCCACAAACCCACCTCTTATACCGAATTCAAGACCGGAGGTTATCAGAAAATCGGTTGAAGGCTCGCTTAAAAGACTTGACACAGACCATATTGATTTATACTATCAGCACCGTTTCGACCCTAATGTTCCTATCGAAGAGGTAGCAGGAGTAATGGCAGATTTGATGAAAGAGGGTAAAATAACGCATTGGGGTATGAGCGAAGCGACCGAAGAAAATATAAGAAAAGCAAATTCGGTTTGTCCGCTGACTGCCATACAAAATCGCTACTCAATGATGGCAAGGCATTATGAATCGCTGTTTCCTGTTCTTGAGGAGCTTAATATCGGTTTCGTTGCATTTTCGCCGCTTGCAAACGGATTTTTAAGCGGTAAGTACAACGAAAACTCAAAGTTTGAAAAAGGCACGGATTACAGAACAGTTATGCCACAGTTTACTGCCGACGGTGTTTGTCAAAATAAAGAATTGCTTGAACTGTTAAACACGCTTGCAAAGGATAAAAACGCAACGCCTGCACAAATTTCGCTTGCGTGGATGATGTGCAAAAAACCGTATATAGTACCTATTCCAGGTACAAGAAAGCTTGACAGACTGATTGAAAACGCAGGCTCGGCAGATATTATATTAACGAGCGATGAGGTATCAGCGGTTGATAATAAGCTTGATAATATAAATATGTCCGCTGTTTTCGGTGGGTCGAAAGTGATAAAAAAGAGGGAGTAATTATGGTATTTTATTTCACCGCAACGGGCAACAGCCTTTATGTTGCAAAGTGTATTGAAGAATATCCTGTCAGCATACCGCAGGTTATCAAAAATTCGTCAATCTATTCAGACAACCAAATCGGTATTATTTGCCCTGTTTATTGCGGCGAAATACCGAATACAGTAAAAGAGTTTTTGAAAGAATCGAAGTTTGATACAAAATATATGTATCTCATTTTAACCTACGGCAACAGTGCAAGCGACTGCCCCGAGTTTACATATAACGAGTTTAAGGCTCTCGGTATCAACTTTGATTATATAGATACCGTTCACTGCGTTGATAATTACCTGCCTGTTTTTGATATGGCAGAAGAAAAGAAAATTGACAAAGATACAGATGTTCAAATTGCACATATAATCAAGAATATCAGACTAATGAAAAAAGGTGTTCCAACTGCAACAGACGCAGACAGGAAACTCCACAAGCAAGTGGCAACGCTGAATAAAATCATTCCGTCATTTAATAACGGCAAGATGATTAAAATAACCGATAAATGTATCGGCTGTAAGATATGCGAAAAGGTTTGCCCGACAGGCAATATAATTGTGCTGACGGATTACGCACAAAGGCGAAGCAAAAAATGCGAATACTGCCTTGCCTGCGTTCACGCTTGCCCTCAAAAGGCAATTATCATTAAGCACGAAAAAAACAAAAACGAGCGATACAGAAATGAAAATGTATCACTCGATGAAATAATAAAATCAAATTTTCAGAATAGGAGAAAATGCTATGAATAATTTTATTTTTGAAAATTCGTCAAAGGTATATTTCGGTGAAGGCTGTGTAAAAGAATATCTTTCAAGTATTCTTTCAGCTTACGGCGACACGGTTATGCTCTGCTACGGCGGTGGCTCGATTAAGAAAAGCGGCATTTATGACGAGGTTATAACCGTACTCAAAAAAGAAAACAAGGCAGTTGTTGAGTTTAGCGGTATTCCGTCAAACCCTACCTACAGCAAGGTGCTTGAGGGCGTCAAACTTGCCAAAGAAAGCAACGCCGATTTGATTCTTGCAGTAGGCGGCGGAAGTGTTATGGACTGCTGTAAGGCAATTTCACTCGGTGCAAAATATGACGCCGACATTTGGGCTGACTTCTGGGCAAGACTGGGTGTGATTGATTTTGAACTGTTGCCGCTTGGTATTATCGTCACTGTTTCAGGCACGGGTAGTGAGTGTAACGGCGGTGCCGTAATCACAAACGAAGAACTTAAAATCAAAACAGGCAAAGATTATCCTCAGCTTAACGCAAAATTCGTTATGCTTGACCCGACATATACTTACAGCGTGCCTAAATTTCAAATGGTATCAGGTGCCTTTGATACGCTTTCACACATTATGGAAATCTATTTCAGCGAGCCGAATGAAAGCAATGTATCGGACGATATATCCGAGGCTCTTATGAAAAATGTTATCACCAATTTGCGTGCCGCTATCAAAAATCCCGAGGACTACACAGCAAGAAGTAACCTGATGTGGGACGCAACAATGGCAGAAAACCGTATCATCAAACTTGGCAAAAAGACTGATTTTGAGTGCCACCAAATGGAGCACCAGCTCGGCGCATACACTAACTGCAATCACGGTGCAGGTCTTGCCGTTCTTCATCCTGTTTATTACAGACATATTTGCAAGGCAGGCGAAAAGAAATTTGCTCAGTTTGCAGTTAATGTTTGGGGCATTTCAAAAGACGGCAAAACAGACGAAGAGCTTGCAAAAGCAGGTGTTGAGGCTTTAGCAAATTTCATTAAGGAAATCGGTATGCCGACAACCTTCAAGGAACTTGGAATTGATGAAAATATCAACCTTAAAGAAATTGCAGACTCATGCGGCATTGTACCGGGTGCATACAAAAAGATGACACACGAAGAAATTCTTCAAATTTTTGAAGAATGCAAATAACTATTTAATCTAAGCTAATTTTAGATATTAAATTTTCAAACAGAAAAGGAGTAATCAGTATGAAATTTATAAAATTAAACAATGGCGTAGAAATGCCTATGCAGGGTATCGGAACATTTTTACTTTCACCCGACGAGGCAGAGGCATCTGCAACCTATGCACTCAAAAACGGTTGTCAGCTTATAGATACAGCAAACGCATATTGCAACGAAAAAGCAGTAGGCAGAGCAATGAAAAACGCAGGCATTGACCGTAAAAATATTTTTCTTGAGACAAAGCTTTGGCCGTCATTTTATGAGCAGGAGGATGCAGTAGACAAAACTCTTGAAAGACTTCAAACAGATTATATCGATTTGCTTTTAATTCATCAGCCTGCCGGAAACTACATTGCAGGATATAAGCAAATGGAAAAGGCATACAAGGAAGGCAAGGTTCGTGCAATCGGTCTTTCAAACTTTAACGAAAAGCAGATTTGCGAAATCCTAAATATCTGCGAGGTTAAGCCGTCCGTTCTTCAAACCGAGGTGCACCCGTATTATCAGGAAAAGGAACTTAAAAAATTCCTTTCTCACGAGGATATTAAAATTCAGGCTTGGTATCCGCTGGGCCACGGCGATAATGCACTTCTCAATGAACCACTCTTTAAGAGCCTTGCGGAAAAATACGGTAAGTCGACAGCTCAAATCATTCTTCGTTGGCATATTCAAGACGGAAATATTGTTATTCCGGGTTCAAAGAACAGCGACCATATCAAGGCTAATTTTGATATTTTTGATTTTTCACTTACTGATGAAGAAATGGCAAAAATATCATTACTTGATAAGGGTGTAAGATATTATACTTCAACACCGGAAATGCTTAAAAAGTATGCCGAGATGATACCGCCTGTTGACGAACAAAAATAATTAAAATAAAGGAGATTAAGATTATGAAAAAATTAACCTCAATTCTTTTGTCACTCGTGCTTGTATTTTCTTTCGCAGCTTGCTCTAATAATTCGAGCGACAATTCAAATACAACCCCAAGCACTTCACAAACGGCAGATGCTTCAAAATCTACCGATGAAAATACCCAAAATTCTAATACAAGTTCAAAAATATTAGTTGTTTATTATTCTGCAACAGGTAGCACAAAAGCTGTTGCAGAAACTATAGCCGACACTTCCGGAGCAGATTTGTTTGAGATTACTCCCGTCGACCCTTACACAAGCGATGACCTTAACTGGACTGATGACAACAGCCGTGTAAGCGTTGAGCACAACGACGAAAGCAAGCGTGATGTACCACTTACAAAGACTACGCCTGATCATTGGGCAGATTATGATAAGGTATTTATCGGCTATCCGATTTGGTGGGGCATTGCTGCTTGGCCTGTAAACAACTTTGTTAAGAGCAATGATTTCAGCGGCAAAACCGTTATTCCGTTTTGCACCTCATCTTCTTCGGGTTTAGGGCAAAGCGGTGACCTTTTAGCAGATATGGCAGGCACTGGCAATTGGCAGGACGGCGAAAGGTTTTCTTCAGGTGCCTCATCAAGCAAGGTTGAATCTTGGGTAAACGGTCTTGACCTTAAATAGAATTCACAAATTTACAGTTGTGCTTTTGGCGGTTACTGTTACGGTGATACCATTATGTCTTGGCTTTTCGGCGAACATTAAATTATTAAGAGAGGTAATATTATGAAAATTCTTTTTATTAACGGCAGTCCGAACAAAAACGGAAATACTGCTAATCTTGCCTCAATTCTTTTGAACGGCAAGGAATACGAAACACTTAATTTAACTGACTTCACAATCGGCTCGTACGGTCAAACTTTACCTTATGACGGACTTGACAGAGTGATTGAAAAAATGAAAGAGGCTGACACAATCGTTATCGGTTCTCCGCTTTATTGGCACAATATTTGCGGCTCTGTTCGTAATGTTTTAGATCGTTTTTACGGCAAGGTTGACGAGAGCGAACTCTTAGGCAGAAAGCTTTATTTTGTATTCCAAGGTGCGGCACCCGAAAAGTGGATGCTTGACGCAGGCGAATACACGATGAAACGCTTTGCCTCTCTTTACGGTATGGAATATATGGGAATAGCAACGAACAGCAAAGAGGCTGAAGACTTAAACAAAACCGTATGAATTCAAAAACAAAATTAAAACTAAAGCCGATAATTGATATTTTAATGACATTTGCTCTGCTTCTTTTGATGTCCTACGAGCTTTTAGGCTCAACTGCACACGAGGTAGTCGGCGTTGCTATGTTTGTGCTTTTTGTTGTTCATCACGCACTCAATATAAATTGGGCAAAGCATTTAACAAAAGGCAGGCAAACACCTATAAGAATTTTTCAAAATATTCTTGTTTTGCTTGTGCTTATATCATTTGTCGGCTCAATCGTCAGCGGGGTAATTGTTTCAAGGCATCTGTTTGCATTTTTGAATATAAAATTAACCTATGCAGCGAACAGAATCCATATGCTTTCTGCATATTGGGGATTTATATTTATGTCGCTCCACCTCGGACTTCATTTCAATATGATTTTGCTAATGATAAAAAAGAAAAAGCAACTCTCACCAAAAGTGAAGACTGCTTTCAAAATAATATTCATACTCATTTTTGCATACGGAATTTACGCATTATTCAAACGGGATATAGCATCTTACCTGTTCCTGAAAAATCAGTTTTTCCTCCTTGGCGATAACGAACACCTACTGCTTTATCTCTTTGACTATATGTCAATAATGTTTTCCTTTGCAACATTGAGCCACTTTGTTTTTTCAATATTAAAGTCGAATACAAAAAGCGGGTCTTAGGGTGTCACTAACGAGAAAATTACCGTTTGGATAACCAAATGGTCTGCTCGCTAAGATTATGCATTGCAACTTGGCAAATAAAATTTAAGGCACAGCCTACGGAAATTTTCTCCGTAAGTTGTGCCTTTTTCTCATTTATAAATCACTTGTTCATTAACGATTTCTGTTGCTCTGTTGCGAATATTATTCATCTTTTGCACCCACAACATCATATTTTCGGCTTTGAGTTTTTCCGTAACTTGTTCCTGCTCAGCAAGTGATTTTATTGTCTGTTCAAACAAATTCTCTGTCTGACGCTCAACATCGGCAAGGTAATTGTAAAGCTTACCCGATGTAAGAAGATTGTAATAAAGCACTCTATGACTTGATTTCAAATAGCGTCTGTGCCTTATTGCCCACACACTGATTTGCCTTTGGTTTTCATCAAGTAGCGTAAGATTTGGCAAAAGATAATCGCCTTGTTGCGAATAACTACCGCCTATATTTTCAAAATTTGTTTTCATATCGAAGCCTCCTTGTATTTGGTAATTTAATTATACCGAATGCAAAATAAAATGACGAATGTGCGAATTTCTGATACAGAAAAAGGCTCTGACCTTTTACAGTCAAAGCCTCATCTGCCATTGCAATGCCTTCGTTTTATTAAGGTTTATCATACTGCCTTATAAAACCTCAGCATTGCGATGAGTATTTTTGAATATGACAAAGAAGAGGAAGAACGGAAACTGCGAAAAGCTGAGTACGAGGCCGGTGTTGAATCTGGCATTGCGGAAGGCAAACGACTTGCACAAAAAGAGGGTACGATTGCCCTTAGCAGACTTGGATTGCCTGTTGAACAAATTGCAATGGCACTGCAAGTAGATGTAGAACTTGCAAAACAATGGATTGGTGATAAATAGCAAATAAAAAGTGACCGAGCTCTTTAGAGCGAGAGATGCTTCTTGTCCGAGGATCAATCTGACGAGAACAGTAGCGACCACCGTTCCGATACCTACGGAATCGAGCTGACCGGAGAAACGCCGAGGTTCGATTTTACGGACATCGAAACACCGAGTGTCATAATAAAAAGCCCGGCGATGGCATGGCTGTCAACAAACGAAAAGTCAATGAGAAAATTTCTTGTTAAGCACATTTACACTTGATGAAAATGAGAAAATATGTTACCTTATTCAAACGCAAGTTTAAGTAAACTAACAAAAGATAGCCATGGAGGAAAAAAGAGGATGAAGCGATGGAAAAAGAATTTGCTGGTATTGGCTCTGCTGAGTTTTGCGGTAATTTTTGCTAACGTTACACCAAAGTATCATACCGTTTCAGCAGCGTCCAAAACCACGCTCAATTACAAAAAGAAAACACTGAGCAAAGGCCAGACCTTAAAGCTTAAGGTAAAAGGCACAAAGAAAAAAGTGAAATGGAGCAGCTCGAAAAAGAAAGTTGCATCCGTTACTTCAAAAGGAAAGGTTACAGCAAAGAAAAAAGGAAATGCTGTGATTACTGCAAAAGTTGGCAGCAAAAAATATCGCTGCAAGATTAAAGTAGTTCTGCCAGAGAAGCCGGCAGTCGATAATAATAAAACACCGGAGACACCGGCAACGCCAAGTACACCGGAGACACCGGCAACTGAGACACCGGCAACTGAGACACCGGCAACGCCAAGTACACCGGAAACCGAAACACCGGCAACGGAAACAGAAGCTCCGAAAACAGTTCTGGTAAAGGAAGCTCAGACAAAAGTTCTTGATCTTGGATATGCACAGTATCTGGTGGTAGCTTTTGAAGAAGGTTACGATGTGGAAAACTGCAGCGTTGCGGTAGATGGTGTGGATATCACAGGGGCTATGACAAAAGTTACCGATGACGGAAGCATTGTGAAATGGGAGCTGACAGGCTTAAATCCTGCAAAACTGATTGTTACCAAAAAAGATGACCAGAAAACACAGGATGTTGTGCTCAGTGACAATGAAAATCCGGACAAACCGGTTGTAAAAGCACAGGAACCGATGTATTTCCTGACACATGCAGCTATCCCGACCTGGGATTATCATCTGACCAACTACGATGAAGAAGGAAATGCAAGGGTTACTCCGAAAAAAACAACCTTTGACCTGAAGGAAACTGCAAAAGAAGATGTGAAATATTATGCACCGGATGCAGAATTGAGCAAAAACGAAGATGCTGACAATCTGTACGGTGTGAGCGGAAACGTAGAAATCCTGTTCAACTACACAACACAGGAAGAAAAAGACTGGTTTGATACGATCGCAGACGAAGGTGCACTGGCACTGCTGTCAAACGATGAGAGCCTTAGCACGCTGAACGACCAGCTCGCTTATACAAAAGATACCACCGAACATGGTGGAAATGTAGTCGGAAGAATTACCATTCCGCTGGGACAGAGCAATTTCTATTCCAATGGACGTTACAAAGTACGCATCCGTTCCAATGGAAACAGAACCCTGATCGCATCCATCCATGTGGTAAATGCACAGACTCCGTCCATGAAGATTTCTGAGACAGGTGCGATCAAATCCGGACAGAATGTTCATTTCCAGGTAGAAAACATGGTATACGGCATCACCGTTCCGGTTGAGATGGTAACACTGAAAACTCCGTCAGGAGAAGTAAAAACACTGGAAAAAATCACAGACTGGTATCTGATCGGAAATACCTTTGTACTGTATAACGATGTAAATGCAGAAGGTGGAAGAAACAATATCGAACAGCCGGGTGTGTATACACTGACGGTATACTCAAATGGCTTTAAGACCATGAGCAA
Source organism: Candidatus Fimenecus sp. (assembly GCA_052298855.1). Classification (GTDB taxonomy): domain Bacteria; phylum Bacillota; class Clostridia; order Oscillospirales; family Acutalibacteraceae; genus Fimenecus. The sequence goes on from DAVZXP010000011.1 coordinate 14,003, forward strand.
ATCTTTCACTGTTGCAGGCAAAACAACAAAAGCTGCAAAAACAGCAAAGACTTATGATGTTGTGACAAGAGCGACTTCAGGCGGAAACTCCGGAAGCAGCAGCGACGGTGAAAGCGGAAACTCTGTTATGCCGGCAAATCTGGCATTTTCTGAGGATCTGATCTCCAATGCAAAGATCCTGACGGCACTGGATGTGAAGAATGCTTCGGTAGAAGCAGTTGCAGAGCGCTGGGATAATCAGATCACAGCATGCGATGCCGTTTATGGCGAAGACGGAGTTGTATTCTACGATTATACAAGCTACTATGATGCTGTTCAGGAAGCAAAATTAAAAGGACAGTATCTCTCTTTTGAAGATTATGTTGCAGATGAAAATGCAGTTACTACAGAAAACCGTCCATACGCAGTTAAGGTGGTTCTGGAAGATGGTCTGCTTGGAGAAACACAGTACAACGGATCTTACAAAGGAAAAGAAGCACCGGTCCTGACACTGGATGCGGATGCAGAATTTGTTGCAGAAGGCAAAGATCTTGTACTGACAGGCCAGGATGCAAGAACAGCAGAATACTTTGAGAAAATTACCGGAATTTATGTGAATCAGAGCTGGAAAGAACTGACAGAAGATCAGTACAGCGTAGAGGACGGCAAACTGGTGATCAAAGATTCTGTTCTGACACTGGGAACAAATACCGTAGAGATCAAAGCAGAAGGATTCAAAAACAATACACTTTCGGTTGAGTATAAAAAAGTTCTGGAAGAGAATTTAAGTCTTGTTTCTGACAAAGAACAGTACAACAGAGGCGAGAATGTGGTTCTGACCGTAAATGGTTCCGAAGGCGATTTCCTGAAGAACTTAAATGCAGTCAAAGTAGATGGAAAAAACATTTATGCAAAAGGTGTTGCAGGATCTGATTATTACTATGAAGCAGCAGAAGATCTGAAATCCATCACTATTTACGATAACGGAAACCTGTTCAATCAGAACAAAGCATATACCTTGACTCTGGAAGCAGAATATTATGAAGCTCTGGAAACAGAGATCACCGTACAGGGTGAAGAAAAAGATGTTCCGGCATCAGAGCCTATGATCAGCAAAGACGAAGACGGCCAGACTTATCTGGTATCCTTTGGAACACAGACAAACTTTGTAGGCTGGAAAAATAAAGTAACCTCGATCACTGTAAATGGAACAGCCTATACAGAAGCAGGCTGGTTTGGCATGTCAGAGAATCAGTTTAAATGGGAAACAGACGGATACGGAAATCAGGTCCTGAAACTGAAAGTGGACAGCGAATTTGATGAAAATGCCGACAATACCTTTACGATCAAAGCAGAAGGCTATAAAGATCTGGCACTGCCGCTGGTTGTAAATGTGATCAAAAAACTGACACCGCCACAGGCGGTTTCCTGCCAGAAAACTATCTTCTCAGATTACTATATCGTTTCCTTTGGCTATGGTTCTGAAATCGAACAGTGGCAGAATCAGATCACAGGCATAAAAGTAAACGGAACAGAGTATAGCCTGGTAACTTCTTCCTTCAGCGTAGGTGATACGACAACCTACTGTCTGCTGAAAAACGATGGTCAGATTTATGTTGGAACAAATGCAGTTGCAGATGGAGAAAATACCATTGAGATTTCCGCAGAAGGATATGAAGACTGTACCGTCACCTTTACTAAATAAGAAGTTGTCGGTGACTTCCTGGCAGGTGTAAGAAATTGAAATCCTGAGCATTTTATCAGGAGGCTGTCAGCGAAAAAACAGCAGAGCATGTGCAAATGAACGAATTCCCAAATTGTCACTGGACAGTTTGGGAATTTTGTGGTTTAAAAAATCTTTCCTGATATAATAAAAGTAACTCAGAAAACGGGAAGAAAAATCAGAAAAACAGAAAATATGTCAGGAGGGATTTATTATGAAAAAACAAAAAGGCGGTTTTCGAAAAATAATCGGTGTTTCAATGGCATGCTGTATGCTGACCAATCTGGCAGTGCCGGTTTCTTTTGCGGAAGAAACAAAAAAAGAGCCAACGTATATGCGGATGGACCATCCACTGAAGGAAGAAAATAACTGGGATATTTCAAATGAGCTGATTATGCCGGGCGAAGCATTTTACACCGTTCCGAAATTTGAAGTAACGTATGACCATGGTTATTACGGGCAGACAGTTACGAACCTGTACCTGAAACACGTTTCCCTGATACTTGGGGAAGAACCAAGACTTTATGACAGTAAACTGATACGGAACAAAGTGGATCTTGCCGGACTGACGGCGGATCGGACAAACACGTATAATGTCTGGACAACACAGACGGAGCTCTGGAAGAAGAGTCTGGAAAGTGCAGAGATGGGTGAAGATACACAGAAGCAGCTTAAAGCGTTTCAGGAAGGCGAGAGCACAGAGAATGCGGGTTACACAAACAATACAAACACCCCAATTGTTTTGGAACAAGTGCGTGCAGGAGCTACCGAACATGAAGGAACCATTTATGGTGGTGAATATAGCAGTACACCGATGATTGTCGGGTATACCACGCATAATTCAAACTGTACGATCCAATTCTATGAACCGTATTATACTATATCCTACAAAGAACTTTCAGAAGAAGAACAGGAAGGCATGCCGGATCGTTATTATGTGCAGAGGGAAAAACAGGAACTGATTTTAAAAACACCGGTTCGTGCAGGGTGTCATCTGACTGGCTGGAGCGGTATGGCTTTTGTGGATGAAAAAGTGGAAGAGGGAAGAACCATATTCTCCTTTGACTGGGAACACAATATGATTCATGCAAATTTAGGTGATCAGACAGTGACACCGAGATATGACAGCGGAAAAACAATTACATTTAACGCAAATGGCGGAAGTATTGAGGGAAAAGAGTCTGTCATTTATGAATTGCATATGGACAGTGAAAACTTTTTTGATATTGCAGATCACATTCCGCAGCAGGAGGGGTATCAGTTTGCCGGATGGTGTCTGAAACCGGATGACTTAGATGGCAGTCTGCTCAAACATACGGAAAACTATGACTGGGTTCCAAAGTACCGGGATGATATCCAGGTTTATGCAAAATGGAAAGAAAAACCGAAGGAAACAGAAACGGAAAAAGAAACAAAAACAGAAGAGGAAACAAAAACAGAAAAGGAAACAGAGAACAGAGAACAGATACCGGATGTAAATTCGAAGGATGGTCAGAAACTTTCCGGTATTTCCATCAAAAAACTGACAGCCGGAAAGAAAAAAATTACAGTAAAATGGAAAAAAGCAAAGAAGTCTGAGCCTGTTTCCGGTTATCAGATTCAGTATTCAAC
>DAVZXP010000011.1:17325-21481 GCA_052298855.1 Candidatus Fimenecus sp.
TTCAACGGATAAAAAGTTTAAAAAGAATGTCAGAACAAAGAAGTGTGGAAAGAAAAAGAATTCGCTTACGGTGTCGAAACTGAAAGCAAAAAAGAAGTACTATGTGAGAATGCGGAAATTCCGGAATGTAAAAAAAGATGGAAAGAAAAGCAGGATTTACGGTTCCTTTAGTAAAGTAAAAAAAGTAAAAGTCAGGTAGATCAAAAATTCCCGCCATCCGGTCAGGATGGGCGGGAATTTTTGCCTCTGAAAAAAAGTAAAATTAGGAATTGACCCCGGAAATATATCTTTGTAAAATAAGAAAGAAACATAGAATATAGGTAAAATTAAGGAGGCTGTTTATTTTATGAAAGCGACAAATGAGAAAAAGGCAGAAGGTTATTCTTCTCCGTACAATTTTGAGGGAAGAATTCCTCTTTCTCAGGCGATCCCGCTGGGGCTTCAGCATGTCATGGCAATGTTTATCGGAAACCTGACACCGCTGATTATCGTGATGGGAGTCTGCGGACTGACCGCAGATGCAGGATTTGGCGAACTTCGTACGGCATTGCTTCAGAATGCAATGATCATCGCCGGAGTTGTTACACTGGTTCAGATGTTTTCCATCGGTCCGGTCGGAGGAAAAGTGCCGATCGTTATGGGAACGTCATCCGGATTTCTCGGAGTTCTGAACAATACCGTGGCAGCATGCGGCGGCGGTATTCTTGCCTATGGTGCGATCATGGGAGCCTGTATTGTCGGCGGTATTTTCGAGAGTGTTCTCGGAGCATTTTTGAAACCGCTTCGTAAATTTTTCCCGCCGATCGTTACCGGATCGGTTGTTATTGCGATCGGATTATCACTGCTTGGTGTTGGTATCAACTATTTCTGCGGAGGAAGCGGCAAAGCGGACTATGGTTCACTTCCGAATCTGTTTCTGGGATTTGTAGTACTGGTTGTGATCGTACTGCTGAAACATTTCGCACCGCAGAAAAGTATCCTTTCTTCGTCTGCGATCCTGTTTGGTATTCTGGCAGGATATGTTGTGGCGATTATTATGACACTTACGCTTCCGCACACCGGTATCGATGCAGATGGTGTTCAGTATACTTACTCCTGGGTCGTTGATTTTGCCCAGGTAAAAAATGCAGCGTGGATCGCTGTGCCGAGCTTTATCGGTTTTGGTGCTTTATCTGATGTGAAGATCACATTTCAGGCAAGTGCGATCATCCCGATCGGCATCATGTTTATCGTAACGGCGATTGAGACAGTCGGTGATATTTCGGCCTGTATTGAGGGCGGTATGGATCGTGAAGCAACCGATTCCGAGCTGTCCGGCGGTGTGATCTGTGACGGACTCGGATCCGCTTTTGCGGCACTGTTCGGTGTACTGCCGAATACTTCATTCTCGCAGAATGTGGGACTGGTTTCTCTGACAAAAGTTGTCAACCGTTTTGCAATCTCCATGGGAGCGATTTTCCTGATCCTGTGTGGATTCTGCCCGAAGATCGGTGCACTGATGTCCATCATGCCGCAGTCGGTTCTCGGAGGGGCAGCCGTTATGATGTTCGCATCGATTCTGATTTCCGGTATCCAGCTGATCACAAAGCATCCGATTGGCAGCCGTGAGATTACGATCATTTCCGTAGCGATCGGTCTTGGATATGGTCTTGGAGCAACCACAGGGGCAACCGCTCATCTGCCGTATTATGTACAGCTGATCTTTGGCGGTTCCGGAATCGTACCATGTTCTCTGGCAGCGATTATTTTAAATATCGTTCTGCCGAAAGAATCCAAACCGGTTCGTGAAATGTGGGAACTGGAAGATAAATAAATGAAAAAAATCATATCAGTCATCGGAGCGGGCGGAAAGACGACCCTGATCCATCGACTGGCAGAAGAATATCAAAGGAAGGGAAATGCTGTGCTGGTGACGACGACAACGCATATGTTCGCAGAGCCGGGCACAGACCTCTCCTGCGATGCTTTTTCTATACGGGAGAAATTACAGAGAGAGCACTATTGTATGGCGGGCATACAATGCTCCGAAAATCCGCAGAAAATGCAGGCACTTCCGGAGCATACATTAAGAGAATTGCTGCATTATGCGGATGTTGTTCTGATAGAAGCGGACGGAGCGAAACATCATTCTCTGAAATATCCTTCCGGGGCAGAACCGGTGATTTTTTCGGGAACGACGGATCTTTATCTCGTGCTTGGAACGTGGGATATTGGGAAACCCTGTAAGAAGGTAATCTTTCGCTTTGATGAGATGCAGAAAGAAGAGCTTATCCGGGATGATATGGAGCTGCCAAAAAGAAAGATTCTGCCGGAAGAAGCAGTGACAGAAGAGCATATCCGCAGAATCTTAAGGGCGTATCGGTACAGGCTGAAAGAAAGCGGGTATAATGAGAAAATAACTTGTCTGTTTTCAAAGCAAGATGGGGAAAACATTCGATTCTGTCAGGCAGATACCGACAGATCTGACCGCCAAAGGCATTCTTGAAACCGGGTTTTTCGAAAGTCTGAGCGGAACAAATGGAGGATTAAAATGAAACGGAATAGTTTGATCATCTGCCGCGGCGGAGGGGATCTGGCGACAGGGATCGCACACCGTCTGCACCGGGCGGGATTTCGTGTGCTGGTGCTGGAAACGGATCATCCGGCGGCGATCCGCCGTCAGGTTTCGTTCTGTGAGGCGGTCTACGAAGGAAAAGCGACCGTGGAAGGCGTGACGGCACAGAGGATTGATTCTGTATCTGAAATGGAAGAAGTTTTTGCCGGAGGATGTGTACCGCTTTTCGTTGATTCCAAAGGAGCGTCGATCGCAGAGCTGCATCCGGATGTCGTGGTGGATGCGATCATTGCCAAGAAAAACCTTGGAACAACAAAAGAGATGGCTCCGCTTGTGATCGGAGTCGGGCCTGGATTTACGGCCGGGGTCGATGTGGATCTTGTGATCGAATCGATGCGTGGACATAATCTGGCAAGAATTTTAGAAGAAGGATCGGCACTTCCGAATACCGGGATTCCGGGCAATATCGGTGGATTTACAAAAGAACGCGTGATCCATGCACCGACAGAAGGATTTATCAAAAATATCCACCAGATCGGTGATGTAGTGGAAGCGGGCACAGAGATTGCCAGAATTTATGAAAACATGGATGAATCCGGAAATTTTAGCGGTGCATCGGTAGCAGTTCCGGCAACAATCACCGGCATTATCCGAGGTCTGATCCGAGAAGGCTATCATTTCCCGAAAGGATTTAAGATCGCAGATATTGATCCAAGAGAAGGTGAATTGAAAAACTGTTTTACGATTTCAGATAAAGCCAGAAGTATCGGCGGCAGCGTGCTGGAAGCGGTTTGTCATCATGTAAATATGTGCAGCTAAAATCGAGTCAGACACAGGTGAAACAATCTGACAGATGGTTTAAAATGAGGATCATGCGGATAAAATAGTCGAAACAGATTAACAGGACGGATAGAAACAGTATGAATGAAAAGAAACTGACACATTTCAACGAAAGCGGCGAGGCACATATGGTGGATGTCCATGAAAAGGCAGATACATACCGTGTGGCGAAAGCGGAGGGCACCATTTTTGTAAATGAGGATGCTTTTGCGGCAATTTCTCAGGGAACGGCAAAAAAGGGAGATGTACTTGGAATTGCCCGCATCGCCGGGATCATGGGGGCAAAAAACAATGCATCCTTGATTCCGCTGTGTCATCCGATCGCAATGACAAAATGTGATGTGGATTTTGAATTAAATGAAGAAAAAAAGAGTATAAAAGCTGTCTGCACAACGGCCTGCTTCGGAAAGACCGGTGTGGAGATGGAAGCACTGAGCGGAGTGAGCATTGCACTGCTGACCATCTACGATATGTGCAAGGCACTGGATCGGGCTATGGAGATCACGGACATCCATCTGCTGGAAAAGGCTGGCGGAAAGAGCGGACATTTTAAGAGAAAATAAAATCATCCATCAAAACACAGGAACAGACAGTTCAAAATAAAGGAACACAGGAGCGTACCACATACAGAAATAAGGGGAATTAACAGTTAAACATAAATTATAAAATTATATAAGTATATGTTGAGTTTTGTAAGATATTAGAGTAGAATATTATTGAAAGGAGTTGATACTTTGAGTAAATATTATTCTATACATGAAT
>DAVZXP010000012.1:0-16552 GCA_052298855.1 Candidatus Fimenecus sp.
AAATATGATATAATCAAAAAATAAATTAAGTATGTTTTACAACATAATATCGATTTTGTTGCACGGAGAGTGATAAAAGCGTGACGAAACAAGTTAAATCGAAACAGCGTGTTGCCAATCATGGAGAGGTTTTTACTGCGGAACGAGAAGTAAAAGCAATGTGCGATTTGGTTTCGCAAGAATGTGACCGAATTGACAGTCGATTCCTCGAGCCTGCATGTGGCAACGGAAATTTCCTTGCCGAAATTTTAACAAGAAAATTGGCAACTGTAAAAAGATTATATAAAAGCAATCCTTATGATTTTGACCGATATTCCGTTCTTGCTGTTTCGAGCGTTTATGGTGTGGATATTATGCAAGATAACACCGAGGAATGTCGCAATCGTTTGTATTCTATTTGGGAAAAAGAATATAAAGCGGTTTGCAGAAAGCAATGTAACGACGATACACGCAAATCGGTTAAATACATTCTCCAAAAGAACATTTTATGCGGTAACGCTTTAACCCTTATGTGCGTTGACGAATATCAAAAGGACACAGATATTCCGATAGTTTTCCCTGAGTGGAGTATGGTACTTGGTACAAAACTGAAAAGGCGAGATTTTAGACTTGATGTTTTATTGAAAGCGAATGAAAAGCCCAAAAAATCAAAACAACAATCGCTGTTCAATTCAGACGATACAAATCAGTACTTATCTAAAAATCCCGTTACGGATGAATATATGGCGGAGCCGATTTGTGAATATCCGCCGATAAATTACAGGAGGATATGGGAAAATGGCTAACAGTTTTTTTGATACAATCTATAAAAATAAAACTCAACACACGCCTGATGTACTAAGTTGTTTATCAAACCTCTCAAACGACGAGGTTTTCACTCCTCCCGATGTTGTCAACCAAATGCTTGACCTTTTACCTCAAGAGCTGTTCACAGATCCGAACACAACATTTTTAGATCCTGCTTGTAAAACCGGAGTTTTTCTCCGTGAAATTGCAAAGCGATTGTTAGTAGGTCTTGAAGATAAAATACCCGATTTGCAGGAGCGAATTGACCACATTTTCCATAAACAGCTTTACGGTATTGCAATTACAGAACTGACGAGCCTTTTATCCCGCCGCAGTCTTTATTGTTCAAAATATCCCAACGGTCCGTATTCAATTACGGAATTTGATAATCCGGAGGGCAATATTCGATTTAGACGCATAAATCATACTTGGAATAAAAATGGGAAGTGTGTTTACTGCGGCGCAAGCAAAGAACAATGGGACAGAGAAGATACTCTCGAAACCTATGCTTATGAACTAATCCATACAGAAAATCCGGAAAGGCTACTTAATATGAAATTCGATGTAATAATATCTAATCCGCCGTATCAAATGACTTTTGGTATTGAGGGCGGTAACAGTTCAAATGCAAAATCAATATACAATCTTTTTATTGATAAAGCAGCTAAATTAAATCCGAGATATATGTGTATGATTACTCCAAGTAGGTGGATGACTAAAACAGCTCAAGGTATTCCTGATATGTGGATTGAAACCGCATTACATTCAAATCAATTTAAGATCATACACGATTTTGAAGATGCTTCTGAATGTTTCCCTGGAATTTCACTTACAGGGGGGTGTAAATTATTTTCTGTGGGAAAAAGATTACAATGGAAAATGTGATTATTATTTTCATAAATCGTCATTGGAAGCACCTATTTACAGATATGACTATCTTGATTCTAAAAACGCTGGTATCGTTGTTAGAGATCCTCAAGCATATTCAATATTAGAAAAAATTGAGCAATGCGAAGGGGCTTATTATAATGACATTAACAATAATTTTTCAGGATTAGTAAGTGCAAAGCACTTTTTTGATGATAGTAAATATCTCACATCTAATTGGAAAGGGTATAAAGATAAACCTGATTCAAATTATAATATAAAATATTATCTTAATGTTGACAGAGAAAGAACTTTTAGATGGATAAGTAATTCACAATTACCCAAAAATAAAGAAACTAAAGAATTATGGAAAGTATTTATACCTGCTGCAAATGGCTCAAACGATATAGTTTTAGGAAAGCCCTTTGTCGGGGAACCGGGAAGTGTTTGTTCGCAAACATTTCTGGTGATTGGATACGATTCGCAAAAGCATAACTTTACAGAGGTACAATGCAAAAACATTATTACATATATTCAAACCAAATTTTTCAGGTATTTAGTCAGCATTAAAAAGAAAACACAAAATGGTCCAAGAGGTGTATATCAATTTGTCCCTGTTCAAGATTTTACACACGAGTGGACTGATGAAATGCTGTACGAAAAATATAGTCTATCTAATGATGAAATAGATTTAATTGAAAATACAATTCGAACTATGGATTTAATTGGAGGTGACAACTAATGGCAAATAATATCAGTCTATCAGATATTTTGCATAACCGTCCTGCTGTTGTGCCTACGATTTATGGTTATACTTTGCCTACCATTACCGACCATGACGGGTATATAAAAATCGGATATACCGACCGTGAAAATACCGAAAACAGAATTAAAGAGCAATTACATACCGCAGGTATTCCGTTTAAGGTGTTATTCAAAGAGTCTGCAATGCGTTCCGACGGAACTTGCTTTACAGATAAAGATGTTCACCGATTATTAAAACACAAAGGCTTTCGACAGTTAAACGAGGGTAAAGACCATAACGAATGGTTTTGTTGTTCAGAAAAAGAGGCTCTTGAAACCATAGAAGAAGTAAGAACAGGTATTCGCTTTGAAGGTCAGCGTACTTGGAATTTTTCTATGCGAAAAGAACAACAAACTGCCGTTCAAATGGCAAAAGGCTATTTTGAACAATCAAAAAAAGATGACCCTGACCGTCCGTCCAAATTTTTATGGAATGCAAAAATGCGTTTCGGCAAAACATTTGCAACATACCAACTTGCAAAATCAATGAATTTCAAAAGAATTTTGGTTTTAACTTTTAAGCCTGCGGTTGAATCGGCATGGCAGGAAGATTTATCACACCATATTGATTTTTTAGGATGGCAGTTTGTTTCTAACAAAGAGGCAAAATTTGATGCAAGAGAGCTTGACGAACAATTTGAGGATTGCGACAGCACAAAGCCGATTGTGGTTTTCGGTTCTTTTCAGGACTTGCTTGGCACTAACAGTGCCGGCGGCATAAAAGCAAAGAATGAATTTATACACACAACAAATTGGGATTTGGTAGTATTTGATGAATACCATTTTGGTGCTTGGCGTGAAAATGCAAAAAATCTTTTTGAAAAATTCGACGAAGAAAATGACGATTTCGACATCGAAAAATATCAAAAAGAAGAGGCAGGCAACGCAATTAACGAGTCATTTTTGCCAATCACTTCAAATCACTATCTTTATCTGTCAGGCACACCGTTCAGAGCGTTAAATTCCGGCGAATTTTTAGAAGACCAAATTTTCAATTGGACATATTCAGACGAACAATCGGCAAAAGAAAATTGGTCAGGCAAAGCTGAAGATAATCCTTATGCAGCACTGCCAAAGATGATTATGCTCACATACAAGGTGCCGGATTCTATTACCAATGTTGCCACAAACGAGGGCTATGATGAATTTGATATAAACGAATTTTTCCGTGCAGAATGTGAAGAAAAGGACAAGCCGGAAACAGCACGATTTGTCTATGAGGATTATGTGCAGAATTGGTTGAAAATGATTCAAGGCAACTATATGCCTGTTGATGGCTTAAAGCTTGGCGCAGAACGACCGCCTATGCCCTTTTCAGACACAACACTTTTGAATGTGTTATCACATACTCTTTGGTTTTTACCTAATATTGCAAGTTGTTATGCAATGTATAATTTACTCAAGCAAAAGCAAAACAATTTCTTTAGCGATTACAAAATTATTGTATGCGCCGGAACAAAGGCAGGCATTGGCTTAGAAGCTTTGGCACCTGTACTCAATGCTATGGGCGATCCGCTTAAAACGAAAACAATAACTCTTTCTTGCGGAAAACTCACAACAGGCGTTACGGTTAGACCGTGGGCAGGCGTATTTATGCTTCGTAATTTGAAATCGCCCGAAACATACTTCCAAACAGCATTTCGTGTGCAATCTCCTTGGAAAATTAAAGATGAACACGGCAATCGAGAGATTATCAAAAAAGAATGTTATGTGTTTGATTTTGCGTTAGAACGAGCATTGCGACAAATTTCAGATTATTCCTGTAGATTGAAGGTCGATGACACAAGCCCTGAACAAAAGGTGTCGGAGTTTATAAACTTCTTGCCTGTTCTTGCTTTTGACGGTTCATCAATGAACAAAATCGATGCACAGGATATACTTGATATTATATACGCAGGCACTTCGGCTACTTTACTTGCGAAGCGTTGGCAGACAGCTCTGCTTGTTCATGTTGATAACGATACTCTTAAGAAGTTACAAAGCAATCAAGACGCTTTGGACGCACTTATGAATATAGAGGGATTCCGTTCACTTAATTCCGAAATACAGACGATTATCAACCGTTCAGAAAAGGTTAAAAAGCTCAAAAAAGAAAAAGGCGACAACCTTACAAAGCAAGAGAAAAAAGAAATTTCCGAGGACGAAAAGAAAGCAAAATCTTTGCGCAAGCAGGTTCAGGAAAATTTGCTAAAACTCGCTGCTCGTATTCCTGCGTTTATGTATTTGACCGATTATCGTGAGCAAACGATAAAAGATGTTATCACACAAATCGAACCGGAACTTTTCAAAAAAGTAACGGGTCTTTCGGTTAAAGACTTTGATATTCTTTGTTCTATCGGCTTGTTCGATCCCGAAAAGATGAATCAAGGCATTTTCGGATTTAGAAAGTATGAGAATTCAAGCCTTAACTATACAGGAATTGATAAGCACGAAGGCGAGTCAATCGGTGGCTGGGATACTGTTCTTCGTCGAGAAGAGTATGAGGCACTTTATTCTAAACAACAAGCAACCGTTACAGATTTGACCGATGCGATAATTTCTGTCACAGAAACCAAAACGGCACCCGAATCAAGTGAAAGTTCTAAAATTGATACTACTTCAGCCAAAAAAACGGTTAATCCCGAAAAGCAGGAAAAACCGCAAATTGATTGGGAGCATATTCTTGCCGATGTCGGAACAGGAACGATTGTAAAACATAAAATGTTTGGCGAAGGCACTGTTGTTTGGATGGATAAAGCTAAAAAATATATTCGTATTAAATTTAAGAACGGCGAAAAACAGTTTATTTTCCCCGATGCTTTTATTGGTGGATTTTTAAGTCTGCAATAATGTTTATAGCAGATAATGATTTTCGCTTTTGATTTTTAACATGTTTGAAACCACAGCATTCTGATTTTTGTATGCTGTGGTTTTTACTATAAATTGTTTTTTTGCTAAATTTAGGTATCAAAATAAATTTATTGTAATTATCCATATCATATGGTAAAATAAACATGTAAAGGAGTGATACAATGTCCCCGATTGAAACAAAAAGAACTGCTGCAATCAAAGTTGCAGATGCGTTAAATAGCATTGAAGGCGTGCCTGTATCAGCCTTTGCAAAGGAGCTTTCTGCAAAATGGGCAAAAGGCGAAATTACAGGTGAAGATATGAAAGCTGCTCTCATAGCAAAACATAAGAAAATATCATAGGTGAGTTTATGAACGATTTGTACTTGATTCCTAACAGTACAGTCCTCAAAAACCTACTTGGCATAACAAATGAAAAAGAGCTTGATTTGGCAGAGGCTGAATTATCTCGTGTAAACATGATGCTGCTGTATGAAAATGGCTTTAATGATTTTTCATCCGGCGGCTTTTGTTTTATTCACAAGTTTTTATTTGGCGATGTTTATGAGTGGGCAGGACAGTACAGAAAAATAAATATTCAAAAGCGTGAAGAGTTGCTGGCAGGTCGAAGCATTTGGTATTCAAATGTTACAGAAATAGGCACTGACCTTGATAGAGTTTTTGTCGAAATCAAAAAGATTGATTGGGCAAGTCTTACACGAGAAGATTTTGCAAAGCAAATTGCAAGGCTGTTTCCAAAGCTTTGGCAAGTTCATCCGTTTAGAGAGGGCAACACAAGAACTACTGTAATGATGATGACATTCTTCGTGGAACGCTATGGTTATTATTTTGACCAAAATCTTATGGCTGAAAGTGCCGGATATGTGCGTGATTCTTTTGTTTTGGCAAGTCTTGGCGAGCATTCAGAATATGAGCATTTGGAAAAAATATTGCTTGACGCAATTTGCATCGAGCCGATTGAATATACGAATGGTGATATAGAATCCAAAGATAAGACAGAAAAGTACGAAAAATACAAGTCAAAGAATTACACTCCGACTAAACATGAGTATATGGAGTGATGGTGAGAAAAATGTTTATTGAAAATAATATACTAAAGCATTATTTGAAAAATGTATATTTCATTACAGGAACCGCTTATGCAGGCAAATCTACAATGGTGAAAATACTTGCAGAAAAATATGATTTGATATTCTGCGGAGAGAACTATACTTGTGATATTACAGATAAAGTAGCAGATCCTGATATTCAACCGAATTTATGCTTTATTAATTTAATGAACAGTTGGGAGGATTTTGTAAAACGTTCCCCTGAAGAATATGAAAAATGGATGTATGGCACGTCTGATGAAGTAGCAGGATTTGAAATTGCAGAACTAATATCACTTTCCAAAGACAAAAAAGTAATTGTTGATACCAACATTCCGATTGATGTGCTGAAAGAAATATCAGATTATAATCACGTTGCAGTTATGTTGTCACCTCAAAGTATGAGTGTTGAGCGATTTTTTGACAGAAATGACGAAGAAAAGCAATTCATCCTCAGTGTAATCAAAAATTGCGATAATTCGGAAGAGGTAATGGCAAATTACAAGGCAGGATTAGAGTTGATTAACAGTGAAAAGCATTATAACGAATATGCCCAAAGCGGATTCTTTATTTTGGTTCGTGATAATAGTGAACAGGATACACGAAAAGAAGTTTGTGAGAAACTTGCAAAGCATTTTGGATTTGTGGAAGGTAAATAAATGGTTAACATTTTACTTGAAGGATATGAAATAAATTCCGATTATCTTTATGATGACTTGAAAAAATACATATTGACCGACTATTCAGTTGCAGTAATTGCTTTTTCTTTTCGTGACAGTGAGGTTAAAAATTCAACAGAATGGAATTTACTGTATAGCAAAGAAAAGGGTATTTATTACAGGGGAATAGTCAGCGGCTTTACTGCCTACGGAATATCGGAAAATAATATTACATTTGTAAACTATTTTGAGGATACAAAAGAGTCTGCTAAACAAAAAATAGAAAATGCGGATATTCTTTATTTTACCGGCGGTCGACCTGACAGAATGATGGACAGAATCAAAGAGTTTGATTTGGTGAATATGTTAAGAAAGCATAACGGAATTGTTATGGGTTATAGTGCAGGTGCGGTTATTCAGCTTTCTGAATATCATATATCACCTGACAAAGATTATAAAGAATTTCAATACTATGACGGCTTGGAATATTTAGATGATTTCTATTTGGAGGTTCATTACGAAAATACAAAAGTGCAAGACGAAGCCATTCGGCGTGTGTTATCCGAAAGAGGTAAAACAGTTTATGCAACTGCTTTCATGTCAGGCGGTATTATCGTAGATAACGGCAATATTAAACTTATTGGAGATGTAAAGACTTTTTGCAAATAGCGTGGTGTAATTGTGTCAAAGGATAATTGGCATAAAACAGATTATGGCAAACAAAGAGTGTTATAAAAAATGACAAAACGAGAAATGATAAACATTAATAATTTTTTCAATTTAGTTGCGGAAGATTTGCAGTTTGGCAAAGTGCTTGAAAATCCCGTTCAGGTAGCAGGCGGTTTTATGCACCGTATGTTTAAGATTGTTACCGAACAAGGCAGTTACATAATCAAGCTTTTAAACCCTAACATTATGAAACGACCTACTGCAATGGGCAACTACAAAATCGCTGATGATATTGAGACAATATTAAAGCAAAACAATATTCCTGCAGTTTATGCTTTGGAATTCAAGAACAGAAAAATGCAGGAATTAAATGGTCAATATTATTATGTTTTTGAGTGGTATGACGGCAAGTCGTTAAAAGGCGGTGAAATCAAGTCAGTTCATTGCGAAAAGATAGGCGAAGTGTTGGCAAAAATTCATAATATTGATTTGAAAAATGAGCCTTTCGAGAAAGACGAAATGCACATTGACTGGCAAAAATATATTGAGCTTGCCAAGGATATGAACTCACCGATTTATGATTACATAAAGGATTATGCCGATTTGTTTAATTACAGCATGACGAAAGGCAACGAGGCTATAAAGAAATTACCTCCGGTCAAAGCAATTTGCCATAACGATATGGACAGCAAAAATGTTCTTTGGTTGGGTGACGAATTTAAGCTGATTGATTTGGAATGTTTAGGATATTCAAATCCTTATCTCGAATTGTTTGAACTTGCACTTTGTTGGTCGGGATATGAAAGCTGTAATATAGATTTTAGTTTGTTTAATACATTTATCAAGTCATATTTTGATAACACAAATCTTGATACAAATGTTGACTGGGATGCTTTGTATTACAGCAACAATGGCAGACTCGGTTGGCTTGAATACAACATCAAAAGAGCATTGATGCTTGAATGTGATAACGAGGAAGAACAACAACTGGGTATCAATGAAGTCAAAGAAACTGTTGAGCATATCATATACTACGATAAAGTTAAAGATGAAATTTTGAAGATGCTAAATAACAGTATAAATTTAATATAACAATGATAGTATTATAGAAAAATGAGCAGGCATTATGCCTGCTCATTACAAACTATTCACCAAGGATGTCCTTTTCACCTTATTAACTATTAACCGACTTTAATAAAAGTGGTTTTATCACATTTTGGACATGGTGGCAATGTGTCAGTATTATCGTCTAAATGAATTTTAGTACCACAATTTACACACTGATATGTTCCAATGCCCGGTTTTTCACCTGTTGAGTGCATAACCCTTTGCTCCTTTCAATGATTTATGTTGTGTTCATTAATTAGGTGTAGAACGTCTATGAGATTTTACCTTTGTTCCATCAGACTTTTTGTAACCATTAACAGTCACAATTTTCTTTTCTGGTTTACCATGAACACTGCTCTTAGTTTTAGCCATCATTCTATTCTCCTTTCTTGACGGCGCCACTATGAGCAAAATAATCATTGACTTTTAGCTCTAATTGTGATAACATATCAACAATACATGGGTAGTTGATTTGTCGGGATCCAACCGTCATATTATCTACTTCAAGCAGTAACTGTAGGATAGTTACTGCTTTTTTGATTAAGACGTATATTATTCTTAATCATTCTTCTATATTTTAGCATAATGTATGGTAAAAGTCAATAGATTTCTCTCAATTTCTGTAAAATATATTAAAAAACTGTAATAAAAAGCTATTTTTACTTGAATATATATCGTGTTTGTCGTATAATGTTCTAAAAGGTAACATGAGAGGTAATGCATATGTTGATTAGTTTTGGAGTAGAAAATTTTTTATCCATAAAGAATGAACAAATTTTAAGTTTAAAAGCTGGAAAAGGTAGAGCATTTAACGAAAGAGTATATCAAAACACCAATTTGAAAATACTTAAGTTTTCTTCAATCTTCGGTGCAAATGGTTCTGGTAAATCTAATTTTGTTAAAGCAATTGCTTTTGCTAGGAACTACATTTTAAATGGCAGCAGAAATTCTTTTATTAATAAATACTATAAAATTGATGAAACATGCAAAAATACTCCTTCATCATTTACCTTTGAAATATTGTTAGATGGTAATGTCATAAATTATAAATTTTCGATCATTCTATCTACAAATAAAATAATTTCTGAAACTTTATACAAAAACAGAAAATTAATTTTTTATAGGAGCGTGTCAGATTCAGCATACGAATTAAATAAAAGAGAAATAAAAGACAACACTTTATATAATAAATTGGAAGTTTATTTAGATGGCGTTAAAAATGATGATAATACACTTTTTTTGAATTTAATTAACCAATACAAATCATTATTTTTAGAGTATTCGGAAATTTCTGTATTAAAGAACTTATTTAATTGGTATGAAACCAAATTAAGAATCATGTTCCCCGACGAGCAAATATATAATTACTCATATTTTATGTCATCTGATAACATAGAAAAAATTATTTGCTTCTTTAAAGATTTCGGTTTTTCTATTTCCAATTATGATATTGTTGACTGTTCTATGGATAGAATAGCAGCAAAATTACCAAAAGAGATATATACTGACTTAATACAAAATATAAATGAGGCTCTTTCTGCTAATGAAAACCCTGCTGATGGTTCTATGTTGGGTATTAATAAAGAATTATATATAATTACAAAAGAGCAAGATGAATTAATCTGCAAGACCATACAATTATATCACGAAAATCCAAATATCCCATTTTCTATGTCCGAAGAATCTGATGGAACATTAAGGATATTTCAATTAATGGAAATTTTATTTCAAAACGATGATGAGGCAGTATATATTATTGATGAAATTGACAGATGTTTGCATCCATTACTTACATATAATTTTGTAAATGCATTTTTAAATAAAATTGTCAATAGTGATTGTCAGTTAATTACTACTTCTCATGAAACGCTTTTACTTGATTTCAATTTGCTAAGAAAAGATGAAATGTGGCTTGTTACAAAACAAAATGGTGCATCACGTTTAGAAGCTCTTGGGAACACACAAAATCGAGCAGATATTAAATTAGCAAAATCATATTTATTAGGTGAGAAGGCCATACCAAAAATAAAAAATGATGTATATAGAACTAATGAAGGCAAGTAGGATTAAACCACTTGCCTTCATTTAACCATATTATAGCGTGTATTATTTCACTATTAATAATTTCCCTTGCCCGATTTGCAATGTTGTTGATTATATGCACCCACAGCATTTGGTTTTCAGCTTCGAGCTGTTCGGTTATGTCTTCATGTTCGACCATTTGCTCCGACTTTTAAAAATGTTAAGGGCGTTAGTTTCAATTTGTATTGATGAAGAGAAATCCATACCAAAAATCAAATGTGAAGACGGTGATATTTGTATAAAATATATCCTAACATCTACGGAAGAATCAATACTTATTCGGATGACCAAGCACAGATGTTTTTAAGAGATAGTATGGCGAATATATAAATAATTCTTGTTTTGACGGTATTGAAAACATGTAAAACATAAGGCATTTGAGAGTAGAATTGCTTTAAAATAGACAATTTGAATATTGGAGCTGGTTAATGTTGACTAAAAAAGAGTATAATGAATATTTAAGAAAATCGTTCATCTGTATTAGAAAAGATGATCCTCCGGAATCTTATAATTTCAATAGGCTAACTAGTGCTTATAAATCTTTTAATATCAAATCGTTTTATAAATATTCCTCATTAGAAAGTCCTTACACAATTGACAATCTTAATAAAAACACTTTTCATTTCAGCCTTATTCAAGACTTAAATGATATTTTTGAATTTTCTTACAATGTATATGATGTTGACAAAGAAATTAGTAATAGAAAGGAATTACTATCACATATAGTTTTCATAGAAGAACCAACCAAACAGGAAATAAATAATTTTGTTGATGTAAGGTCATCTTTGGAAAATATATTTGATAAAATCAAAGCACATACATTTATCTACTCTTTAACTACATCATACAACAACCATTTAATGTGGGCACATTACGCAAATTCATATAATGGTATTTGTGTAGAGTATGATGCTATGGAATTGTTTAAAAAATACTATATATTTATTGCTCCAGTAGAATATTCAGAACATATTCCCCAAATTGAATATAATGCTTCATCTTGTGACATAATTAGGTACTTACATGAATGTTGTAGTACAAAAGAAAAGTGTTGGCAATATGAAGAAGAATGGAGAATTATTAAGATTGATTTGTGTAAAAAGAGAAGTGCTATGAATGATTATATGAAACCGAAAAGCATAACAGTAGGATATAACGCAAATCCTAAAGATATAGAGAAGATAAAGCAAATTTGTAATAAAAATGATATATCATTTTACAAATTAGATAAAGCAAATGACGGAACATTCAAAACTGTAAGATAATAAATATTCAGACCAAAATCTTTGAAAGTTTTAATGTTGCTTATGCATTTTATAAAATTGTATACTATATTTATTAAAATTATAAAAGCATTCCTACTTTTGTAAATAATATATTATTGATTTGACTTTCCTGTTGTTTTGAGTTATAACACACAGCACAGGAGGTTGATAAAATGACAGGAATTATATATGCACGATATTCAAGTGACAATCAGCGTGAAGAAAGTATTGAAGGTCAGTTAAGAGAGTGTACGGAATATGCCAAAAGAAATGATATAATGATAATTGATACATATATTGACAGAGCTTTTTCCGCAACAACAGATAAACGACCTGCTTTTCAAAAAATGATACAAGACAGTGCAAAGAAAATGTTTGATGTTATCATCGTTTGGAAGCTTGACCGTTTTGCCCGTAATCGTTATGATTCAGCAAGGTACAAAGCCTTGCTTAGAAAAAACGGAGTTAAGGTCATATCCGCTAACGAAAATATTAGTGAAGGTTCGGAAGGCATAATTCTTGAATCCGTACTTGAAGGTATGGCTGAATACTATTCAGCAGACTTGTCAGAGAAAGTTATTCGTGGTTTAACAGAAAATGCAATGAAATGCAAGTTTAACGGTGGTCCGATTACATTCGGCTATCGCATTGACGATGAAAGGCATTTTCAAATTAACGAGGAAACCGCACCTTATGTTCGTATGATATTCAAAAAATATGATGCAGGAAATACAATGAAATCTATTGTTGATGAATTAAACAGCAAGGGCATCAAGAACATTCGAGGCGGTAAATTCAGCGTTAATATTGTTTCTAAAATCCTCAGCAACAGAAGATATATAGGCGAATATATTTACAGAGATATTGTAACGCCCGGAGGCATCCCCGCTATAATTGAAAAAGATGTTTTCGACAGAGTTCAGTCGAAAATTGAGCATAATAAGCACGCCGGAGCTAAAAGCAAAGCTGATGAGGAGTACATTCTTACAACTAAGTTATATTGTGGTGAATGCAAATCACTTATGGTTGGTGAAAGCGGAATCAATCATCAAGGCAAAAAATATCGATATTATAAATGTATTGATGCGAAACGAGGCAAGGAATGTAAGAAAAAGGCAGTAAAAAAGGATGATATCGAAGATGTTGTTTTGAAGGTTGTTGTCGCAACATTAAGCAATGAAAAATATATCAATTCTTTAATAAGTGCTTTAATGAATATGCAAGAAAGTGAAAATTACGAGCTTAAAGAACTTCAAAAACAGTTATCACGAGTTGATAAAAAGATTGCCAACTTGCTTAACGCTATCGAGCAAGGAATTTTAACAGAATCAACAAAACAACGATTACAAGAACTTGAGCAAATCAAGAAAAAATTTGAAGCGGATATTACAAAAGAAAAAATTTCAAAGCCCAAATACACAAGAGAACAATACAAAGAATTTTTTGATAAATATAAAACAGTAGATATTACAAAGCAGGAACATCGCAAGGCACTTGTAAATTATTTCGTAAATGCTGTTGTTCTTTATGATGACGATTTAGTGTTTTATATGAATTATAAAAACAATGCTTTTAAGTTGCCATTTTCAAAAATAAAACAAAGTTCGGATTCAATTTTGAACTCGCTGCCAAGAGAAAACAGACATCCAATCGGATGTCTGTTTTTTCTTGGCAATTTGTAATAATTAAGGATTCGAAGAATCCTTTAGCCGAGCAAGGCAACGCCTTGCGAACGCCATCAAATTGCAAAGCAATTTGATATAACGCTGCCGTATTTCAGAGGCTTTGGGTAATAATTAAGGATTCGAAGAATACTTATTACGAGCAAAGCGAGTAACAAGGTTATCGGGACCCATTCAAAATCTGTGATTTTGTAAATGGGTGATGTTCTTATTACGGGTTTATAATGCAAATAAACCCGTAACAACGTTCTGTCAAGTCTTTAAGGTGGAGATTTGCAAAGCAAATACTACCGTGACTTAACAGGTTGTTATACCGCTGCCACTGCCTCGGAGCATTCGTGTTCCGAGGCTTTTTTATGCCCGAATACTGCTTTTTATGGCGGTATTCAGGCACTTTTTCTTTGCCTCAAAATCTTGTGAGAGTTTTTGAGAGATTCTAAGAGACAGCAAACTTCAAAATTCCAAAGTCATTTTAGTGCGATTTATGGCATTTATGACTGAGACTTTTGAGAGACATCGCTCAAATCAAAATCGTAACACGAATTGAAACGAGCAAAAAATTTGAGAGACATTTCAAAAAATAAAGAGGGCTTAAAGCAATAAAACTTTAAACCCTCACTTTAAGTTTGCCCTTTTATATTGTTTATCCATCAAAAATGCAAAGGCAGATCCTTTTTGATGCTGTTATCGAATTTATGTTTGTAATAGTTCGCTTTTTGGGACAATTGCTCTTTATTTGTTGATATTATGCTTTTTCTACGATATAATTAAAATTGTAATATTATAGGGGTTATCATACTGTTACAGCAGAAATTGATGAATTTGTTACATTTGTCAGAAAGGGTGCAGAGATTATTGAATGCTTTGCGTGAGGAAAAATTATGACAACTAAGGAATACTTACAGCAGATAGACGATGTAATCGCAAACGGAAAATATAAGGATAATTGGGAGTCTTTATCCAATCATAAAACGCCGGACTGGTATCATAACGGCAAGCTCGGAATCTTTATTCACTGGGGTATTTATAGTGTTCCTGCCTACGGCAGTGAGTGGTATTCAAGAGCAATGTATGATAAAAACTGCCGTGAATTTGAATATCACAGAGAAACCTATGGTACGCAGGATAAATTCGGTTATAAGGATTTTATCCCTATGTTCAAGGCTGAAAAATTTAATGCAGATAAATGGGCAGCACTGTTCAAGAAAAGCGGTGCAAAATTTGTTATGCCTGTGTGCGAGCATCATGACGGATTTGCTATGTATGATACAGTGTTTAACCGATGGAATGCTAAAGCAATGGGCCCCTGCCGAGATGTTACGAGCGAAATAAAAAATGCGTGTGAAGATAATGGCTTGACCTTCTGTGCATCAACACACAGAGCCGAGCATTATTTCTTTATGAATATGGGCAGAACATTTTACAGTGACGTGAATGATGAAAAATACAGAGATTTTTATGGCCCAGCTGTTCACTGCCCTGAATGGGACAGCCATACAATACACAAAACGACAGCCGATACGTATTCAATCGGTGCAAGTAAAGAATGGCTTGAGGACTGGCTCGTGCGTACCTGTGAATTGATTGATAAATATCAGCCGAAAATTCTTTATTTTGACTGGTGGATTCACAACCATTCATTTAAGCCGTTTCTTAAAAAGCTGTGTGCTTATTACTACAACAGAGCAGAGGAGTGGGGCGAAGAGGTTACCATCAACTATAAGCATGAGGCATTTCCACCTACTGTGGCAACCTTTGATGTTGAGCGCGGTGCGTTAACGTATATTTCACCAATCCCATGGCAGACAGATACGGCAATCGGTAAAGATTCATGGGGCTACAGAAAGGACAATACCTATAAAGGCACGAGGCAGATTATTACCGATTTGATTGATATTGTCAGCAAAAACGGTATGCTGCTGCTCAATATCGGTCCTAAACCGGACGGAACAATTACCGATGAGGAAACACAGGTGTTAAAAGAACTTGGCGAATGGATGAAGCTGAATGGTGAGGGCATTTACGGTACAACCTTTTGGAAACAATTCGGCGAGGGTGATGTGAACAATGAGGAGGGCTTTTTTAAGGACAGAGAAGAAAAGGCGTTTACAGAAAAGGATTTCCGATTCACATATAAACGCGGTTCAATATATGCTTTTCAAATGCGTCCAAATGGTGAAAATGCTGTTATTAAGGCATTGAAAAAGCACAATCCGCACGATTTTATCATAAAAAGGATTACGCTGCTTTCAACAAGTGAAACGCTTAAATTTGAAAGAAATGATAATGAATTGATTATTAAAGCAAACGAGAACTTTAACAACAGCAGTCCAATCTGTTTTAAAATAGAAATTGATTAGGAGCAATTTATGGAATATAGTTTTGATATAAATTCTGAAACCGAAAAATTTGAACTGTATTATTTAAAATGTATATCTGCAGGCAGAGCACACGAGGGCTTTTATATTGTTTATCCATCAAAAATGCAAAGGTAGCACTTTACTGTGTTAAATTTATGATGTTACTTCTTTTAAAATTCTGTGATATATTGTTCATGTTAATTATCGAGAAATCAGCGAACATGCTTTTTCGATAATTACTCTCCCTCGTTCAAAGAACTCGGTCAATTTCTGTTTAAAGATTTCTTTTTCCGGTATTTTCTGTCCCTCGGATTTCCTCATGATAGAAATAATC
>DAVZXP010000013.1:0-16538 GCA_052298855.1 Candidatus Fimenecus sp.
AAGCGTTCCTTTTCCCCCGGTAGAACCGGGGGTTTTCATCAATTGCTAGACAAAAGGAAATCCATACCAATTTCTTGATATGGATTTTTCGCTTATTGTTTTATACTTTCTTTTTCCAAAGTCTTACAACAGAGCATATATACACTATAATTACAACAATCAGCATTACATATATCAAAGTCATAAAGACAATCAATCTTTCGATATATTTTTCTGCTATTGTTTGTGTTTCAAGCACGCCTCTTGAATAATGGTATCCTACAGAAGCATTTCCTGCCCTTGCCGCATTGTACACAACATCATATGCTACATCCTTATTCTCTTTGCCAATAACGAGATAAGTAACGGGCTCATAGTTTTTCTCAGACTCGGTAATGCAATTAAAGGTGTAACCGTTCTCGATTATCTTTTGCGTCGGATCCTGTATCAAAAGTATTTCTGAATTAGGAAACAGTGTATCGGATGAAGTTAAATCTATTGCCGCAGAAGGACTCATAATCCTGTTAATAGCAGGCGCATATCCGTTAAGTATTGCCTTGCCAACAACCACTCCGCCGAACACAATCTGATGTCTCTTCGAGTCCTCAATACCCTGACAGGTAAAATAAACATTATCACCGACATCAAAATGGCTATCCGCACCGACAATGACCTCAAGGGGCTTGTCACCCGAAATATCGTTTTCGGAATTTATAAGCCTGCCCTCTTTAAGTTTTAAATATCCACTGTCATTGATTAAATCATCATAGATTGCGGAATACAAACAAGTTTCGCTCTTCAACACATTTGTTGCGTGTGCATCATAGCGTGTTCCCATCGAATCTGTGATTTCATCATACTCAATTTTCGGCTCTGAATCGGTTGAAAATACATTCATTCTGCAACCTTGATTCATAAGAACGAGCGCTCTGAAATTTTTGTCCTTTTTCAACTCCTCAAGAGCTACAGGAAAATCATCTTTAAGGGTGTTTGCCGAAAAGACCATATATGGCTTATCATAGTCATTTACAGTTGCTTTGGTTACTGTCGTGAAATGATTGACAGCCAGATTTATGCTCGGAAGCGTAGTCTTGACTACAATTACGGACAGTATTAAAACAAATAATGTGAAACAAACTGTTTTTATTGTTTTTGCTTTCATATAAGACTCCTAATTTACTATATTTATTTATATAAGAGAAAATTATGGTCTTTATTATAGTCGCACATTGATACCTGATTTCCACAGTGTAAAACACTCTTAACGCTTATGTTTCTGTCGTTAACAGTTGCAGTAGCATTTGTCGATAATGAAGTTCCCTGTTTATATGCGCTTCCAGAATGAACACCGCTTACATTATACACAGCCGTTTCAGCATACGAACCTTTTCGCTGTTCTCCATTTCCTGATAGAACTACAGTAGTTGACGCTTTTGAATTGTTTTGTGTTCCCGACATTGAAATGTGTTCACAAATCATTTTATTGTTATAGGTTCCTTGGTTATACTTGACTTCACTTTTACATACTGTTGACCTTGCATTGCTTACATGTAAGAATAATGCTTCAAATGCTTCATCATCAGTAATATAGTATGCTCCGAACACGCTTATAACTGATAACGACATAAGTGTTAAAACGGTAACTAATACTTTTATACATTTTTTCATTACAAAATCCTCCTAAAATCCTTTTCCTTATTGTTTTGATAGTACTTTATTTATTGATCTTCATATCGCCTCCCATCACTCAATATAATCTGTCTGTCGCACTTTTCGGCAAGCGACAAATCGTGAGTTACGATTATAACGGTTTTTCTGTTATCGCAAATACTTCTGAATAGATTAAATATTATTTCGGTATTCTGTGAGTCAAGTGAACCTGTAGGCTCATCTGCAAGTATGTAATCACAGTCATTAACAATAGCCCTTGCTATTGCAACACGCTGTTTTTGACCACCCGAAAGTTCTCCGATACTTCTGTCAGACAACTCGGCAATCCCTACGCTTTCCAACGCCTTGCAACAAAGCTCTTTTCTTTTCTTTTTCCTAACACCTGCAAGCACCAACGGTATTTCAACATTTTCAGCTACCGAGTTATCGCTGAGTAAAAGGAAATTTTGAAAAACCGTGCTGACCTTTTCATTTCTCAATTTTGCAAGAGCACCGTCGGACAGGTTCTCAATTGGCTTTCCGTCAATTATGCACGAGCCGGAGTCAAACGGCAAAACACCGCCGATTATATGAAGCAAAGTGGATTTTCCTGCGCCTGATTTACCTGTTATGGCAACCATTTCGCCTTTTTCTATCGTCAGCGATACATTGTCAAGGGCAACAACCTCATTCTTTTTATTCTTATTATATTTCTTAACCAAATTCTTTATTTCAATCATCAGATTTTACCGCCTTTTTGTTATAAAAAAGAATTAAACTTATAACAGCCGCAAGCAGAACATATATGCCGAAAATTGCCGCAAGTATTCTGCCGCCGTAAACGATAAATGAATATGTCCACTCAAACAAATTCATTATACCCGCAATAACAAGCAACGAACCTACCGGAATTACAGAAAGTATAATTATTATAAACGCAGAAGTGAAAAATCCGAAAAACTTCAACTTTTTGTCTGCTCCGCACGCCGAATAAACAGTAAATATATAACCGCATTTATAATAGAATATTATAAGCGTACAGCAAAAACCCACTGCAGATATGCACCACACTGATAAAATTTGCGGTAAATTTTCCTTAACAAAATACTGTTTTCTGACATTGTCGTATGATGTATCCGAGTTCAGAACCGAGCCGGTCTTTTTAAGCGTTTCGGTGTTTAAGCGTACAGATTCAGGTGAAGCATTGTCAAAAAACAAAAGTCTTGACATAGCAGGTGCTTCATCTTCCTTTAAACGAGAAACCAAAGAATCAGCGTCCGCCCAAAGTATTTCAATCCCATATATATCAATCTCTGTCCTCTGTCTTTGATTGACAATACTTGAAAATGCCAACTCCTCACCTGCTACATTTTGGTCAAACTCAAAATAAGGGTCGGCTGCAATTCCGACAACCTCAAACAAAACATCGCACTTTCCGTCATCATCAACAAAATGTATAGTTTCTCCTATTTTCCTGTCGGTACGAGAGGTAACACACGGGATATATCCGTTCTCTGTTTCGCCATTGAAGGCGGAAATCCATTTCCCCTTTCGCATCGGTATATTAAGTTTTTCACTCAAAAGTCTCGGGTAAACATCAAGCTCGGTATATGTTGTATCGTTACACAATTTATAAACATTTCCCGCCCCGATAAAATCATACAATTCCTCAAAGCATTTATACGGATCGCTTTCCGACTCCATTTTAGAATCGGACATTAGCGAATACATATCGTACCTAATCGGCGAAAAATAAGCAAAATTTTCCGAGGTGCAACCTGAAAGCACCTTTTCGGAATAGAGAATTTCCTGCAAACTGTTTGCATTATCCAAAGTGAAAAACGAAAGAAAAGCAAGCTGTAATGCGATAAGAACAGATATTAACTTATTTCTAAAAATAATATCCGAAGCCAAACGAAGCGTTTTATACATACTCTTCCCCCTGACTCGTTATATCATTGATATTCTTTGCCAAAATCGGCATTACCGCAACGGCGCACAGAACAATGCACACCAAATATGAAATAATAAAGCCCTGCAAAATAAAGTTTTCATAGGATGACTGAAAATCCAAAAAGAATGTATAAAAAACAATATGGCCTACCGTTCCACCGAGAACAATGTAAACAAGCAATTCAAGTGACGCCGATATGTATATTCGTTTTTTTGACGAACCGCAGAGATACATAACAGAATAAATTTCACGCTTCATTTTAATTAAAAAAGAAAAAACGAGCATAATGTTACACACAGCAATACCCGAAATTACTATTGATGAGCGTAACGACAACAGCAAACCTTGAGTTATGTCTGAACTTTCAGGTGCAATTATTCTTTTTTGAGAAAAAACTTCCCCCAACTGCTTTTGAAATTGAGCGGATTTACGAGCCGACAGGACATAATTCCATCTAAAACGCACCGAGTTGACTTGTGTGCCCTGCGAAACAGCTGACGGCAATATCTCGTCATATTCACGCATAGGACGAATTCCGCAGACGGTAAAATCTCCCAAGGAATTGCTTACAACACTATCAACCTTATAACCTTTTGCCTTTGTTTTTGCACCTATAAGTATCTGCGAGTCAGTCTGTGGCAAGTTGCCTGCACTGAAAGCATCGCTTCCCTTGTAAAAAGCATAAATGTCATTCTCTGCCTCAACCGTGATATATATCATATCGATACTTTTTCCGTACTTTTCGGTTATTGTACTTATCTTGTCGGAAAGGAGCTTAGCGTCAAAGTTTTCATTGTAAAGTACAGTGTATTCCGTTGCTCTGTCATACTTGAGTGAGTTTTGCCTGCCGGTATTAAACGAAAACACGCCTATATCACACACCAGAACTGAGCAAACTGATAAAATTATCATGCAAATCAACAGTCTTTTATGATGCTTAATTGTGTTTTTTAAGTTAAATCCAAGCATACAGCCTTTCCTTTTCGCATTTTCAAAAAAACATTTTCAATAATATATTTATATAGTATATAAAAAAACAAGGTCTGTCAACCAATAGACAATTTTAAATTTACATTATATGCAAATTCTGTCAAATAAACAAACAAATCGCTTATAATTTGTACTTCTTGTATATCACAATAAGTATTAAAACAAAATAAAACCACCGAATGAAACGGTGGTTACAGCTATCCCTCACGGAACAGATTGTTTATAAATCCGCTTGATTTTTGTGCTTTACAGCAGCCGGGAACACAATCTATGTTTACAAGTATCGTTTCGTCGCCGATTACCTCAATTTGCTCCCAACATATTCTAATATCCTCTTGCTTATTACCAAAGCTTAACAGCTTTGAACGGCATTTTACAATTATTGCGACTACCCTGCCCGAACAGGTATCGATTTCAACATCATTTACGCACCCGAGCCGAGCCCCGTCCTTTAGATTTATTACCTCTTTTTCGCATAAATCAATTACACAGCAATTCATAAAAACACCCCTGATAAATTATATGCAAGCGGTGATTTTATATTACTAAACAACAAAACGGGCAAGCATAAAACTCGCCCGTAGTCATAAAACAAAATTAGTAGGTAATTTTGTAGAATACCTTTTTGCCCTTTTTGATTATGATTTGACCGTCTTTAAAGTCTGACTTTTTAACGGTTTCAAACGGAGATGCAACCTTGACATCATCAACGGATACACCGCCCTGCTCGATAAGGCGTCTGCCCTCTCCCTTTGAAGAAATAAGTCCTGCTTTAATCATAATTTCGCTTACAAGAATTTCATCATCCGTAAAGTCATCATCGGTGAGTGCGAAAGTCGGCATATTTTCAGTATTTCCTGCACCTGAGAACAACGCTCTTGCACCCTCCTGAGCCTTTTGAGCCTCTTCCTCGCCGTGAACAAGCTTTGTAAGCTCATAAGCCAAAATTTCCTTAGCCGTGTTGAGCTGACTGCCCTGCCAAGAGTCCATTTTATCGATTTCCTCAAGCGGAAGGAATGTAAGCATACGAATACATTTAAGAACATCATCGTCGCTGACATTTCTCCAATACTGATAGAAATCAAACGGGCTTGTCTTATTCGGGTCAAGCCAAACAGCACCGTTTGCAGTCTTGCCCATCTTCTTGCCCTCGCTGTTGAGCAAAAGAGTGATTGTCATGGCGTAAGCATCCTTACCGAGCTTCTTTCTGATAAGCTCCGTACCGCCGAGCATATTGCTCCACTGGTCATCTCCGCCGAACTGCATATTACAACCGTAGTGCTTGAAAAGATGATAGAAGTCATAGCTCTGCATTATCATATAGTTGAATTCAAGGAAAGAAAGTCCCTTTTCCATTCTCTGCTTGTAGCATTCCGCACGAAGCATATTATTTACGGAGAAGCATGCTCCGACATCACGCAAAAGGTCAATGTAATTGAGCTTGAGAAGCCAATCGGCATTGTTTACCATAATTGCCTTGTCCTCGCCGAACTCGATAAATCTCTCCATCTGCTTTCTGAAGCAATCGCAGTTGTGCTGAATAGTCTCGGGAGTCATCATAGAACGCATATCTGTTCTGCCTGAGGGGTCACCGATATAGCCCGTACCGCCGCCTATCAAAACAACGGGTCTGTTGCCTGCCATCTGCAATCTTTTCATAAGGCAAAGTGCCATAAAGTGACCAACGTGCAAGCTGTCTGCCGTCGGGTCAAAGCCGATATAGAAAACCGCCTTACCATTGTTGACAAGCTCCTTTATTTCAGGCTCGTCCGTTACCTGTGCGATAAGTCCTCTCTGTTCAAGCTCTTCATAAATTCCCATAATTATACCTCCTAAAAAAATAAAAAGTCCTCTGCAAAAAGCAGAGGACGAAAATTTCGTGTTACCACCTCAGTTTGCCGACCTTTCACAAAGCCGACCTCTGTGAGTAAAAGCTACTCCGTTCTGTAACGGGAACACCCGTTTGCCCCTACAAATAAAGTTCAAGGCAACAACTCAGCGATGTATTTCACAGCAGCCCGATATTGCCTTGCACCGAACGGCAACTCTCTGAAACGGTCATTTCTGCTACTTCTTCGCATCAATGTCTTTGAAATATACTACACAATTATACACATTAAAAATTATTTGTCAACCTTGTTTGCACTTAAAAGCATCTGTTCCGCACTTTCAAGCATTGCGCTTGTGACCTCAAAGCCGCCCATAATGCGTGCAAGCTCGCCCTTTCGCTCATCAAAGGAAAGGGATTTCAGCTCTGTATAGGTCTGCCCGTCGTGCTCGGATTTTGAAATAAACAGGTGTTCGTCCGCATAGGCTGCTATCTGTGCAAGATGCGTTACGCAAATAACTTGATGAGAGTGTGATACCTGCTTTAATTTAACTGCAATTTTCTGCGCCGCACTGCCGCTTACACCTGTGTCGATTTCATCAAAGACAAGGGTTGAAATGCCGTCTTTTTCGGAAAGAACGCTCTTAATCGCAAGCATAATTCTCGAAAGCTCGCCGCCCGAAGCGATTTTTGAAAGCGGCTTCAAATCCTCGCCGACATTTGCCGAAAGCAAAAACTCAACCTTGTCAATTCCGTTTTCGCAAAGCGGACAGTCTTTTATATCCACCGCAAACCTAACCGACGGCATATCAAGGAAACGCAGCTCCTCGCAAACATTTTTTGAGAAAAGATTTCCTGCGAAAATTCTCGTCTTTGAAAGCTCCTTTGCATTTTCAAGAGCTTTTTCATATGCAGCATTTACCTCTGCTGTCAGTTTGCGTTTAATTTCATCCGAATTTTCGATTGAATTTCTCTCTTCAACCGCATTGTTATAGAAATTTAATATATCCTCTTCTGTTTTGCCGTATTTCTTGGAAAGCTCATATAAAACATCAAGCCTTTCCTCGACAAGCTCAACAGAATTTTCATCAAAATCAAGGCTGTCAAGCAAATCCTTTATCTGCTCTCCTACCGCCGATAAATCATAAGCCTTTTCTTCAAGTGCCGATGAAAGCTCTGAAATATCCTTAGAAATATCGGAAACGGAATTTAATTTGTTCAAAGCACTAAAGCTCAAGGACACAGCTCCCTGTGCTTCGTCGTCGCCCTCAAGATACGCATAAGCGGTGCTCAAAACACTTGAAAGCTTCTCGACATTTCTGAACATAGTTTGCTTTTCACGAAGCTCGTCCCATTCGCCGATTTTGACGTTTGCCGCCTCAATTTCGGCAATTTGATAATCAAGCATATCCATTCTGCGAAGTTTTTGTTCTTCGTCTATATTGAGTGAGTCGAGTTGGTTTTTTAAATCTATATATTTTTTATAGCTTTCTGAAAATGTATTAAAAGCATCTTCATTTTCAGCAATTCTGTCTATATAAGAACAATGATTTTCTTCATTTAACAAAGTTTGGTTGTCAGCCTGCCCATGAATATTAACAAGCTGCTTTCCGAGTCTTTTAAGCATTGAAACCGTAACGGAAACGGAATTTACCTTACAAATATTCTTGCCATCCGGGGACATTTTTCTGACAACAAGTATCGCTCCGTCCTCCTCTTTAGGTATATCAAGCTCATTGAGAATGGAGTTTACCTCATCAGAAGCGTCGTAAAACAAAGCCGTAACCTCTGCAAAATCACAACCTGTCCTGATAAGCTCTCTTGAGGTTCGCTCGCCGAGAACAGCGTTCAAGGAGTCAATGATAATTGACTTTCCTGCGCCCGTCTCGCCCGTCATAACATTAAAGCCGTCCTTAAAATCAATGACAGCTTTTTTTATAACTGCTATGTTCTCAATTTTAAGATTTGAAAGCATTGTTTAACTCCTAACCTAAAAGCTCTTCTATCTTACTCTTGAAATACTCTGCAATCTCGGGAGTCTTGAGAAGCACAAAAAGTGTATCGTCGCCCGCAAGCGTTCCGACAACCTCTTTATAATTAAGTGCGTCAACCGTAGCCGCAGCGGCGTTTGCCGTGCCTGCAAAGCATTTTATGCAGCAGATATTTCCTGCACATTCAATTGAAATAACCGATTGAGAAAAAATCAAATGAAACTTATTAAAGTTGTGAGAGTGCTGCTCGCTCTTTGCATATTTTTGACCGTTTTTACCCTGAATCTTAATCAAACGGAGCTCGTTAATATCTCTTGATACGGTAGCCTGAGTTACTGAAAAGCCGTTGCTGATAAGCATTGAAAGAAGCTCATCCTGAGTAGCAACCTCGTTTTCTTTTATAAGTTTTAATATCATTTCATGCCTTTTCTTTTTCATAATCACCATAGCCTTTCAGGCAACAAATAATTTATTAAACAATCACCGATTTTCCTGCGTTGCCTGAACAGGCGTGATGGTGATTTCAGCCATCTCAAAATTTTAACAAAGGCAAATTTTGAGGGCTATAGATAGTATAGTGTGATTTTTTACACTATACCCTCCGTTGCGACAGCTTACTGTTCAATATGTCAATAAACGAATCGTTCTTTATTCTTATAAAGTCAGCATAGACCTTTGATTTTTTAATTATAAGCTTGCTTCCTGCCGGAATAACAATTGAGTCGTCTCCGTCACAGGAAATACAAATAACCTCTTTTTCACTTTCGGGAACTGTTACGCAGATTTCCGAATTTGAGTCAAAAACAATAGAGCGTGCAAAAAGAGAATGTGTGCAAATCGGAGTAAGCAAAATGCTCTCAATTCTCGGGTCAACGACAGGTCCGCCTGCCGAAAGCGAATAAGCGGTTGAGCCTGTAGGCGTTGAAATTATTATACCGTCGGCATAATATTCGTTTATCCTGTTTCCGTCACAAGCAACATTAAGCTTAACCATTTTTATCGGCTCGCCTCTTGCGATTGCAATATCGTTTACGCAAAAATCCTCACGGACTATTGAATTTCCGTCCTTATCGAAAACAGACACCTCAAGCAGCATTCTGTTGTCGGTAACATAATTTCCGCTGATAAGATTTTTAATAAGCGGTATTTCGTTCTTTTCAAGACCTGCCATAAAAGCAAGATTACCTGCATTTACACCCAAAATCGGCTTGTTGTATTTACAAGCTTTTTTTGCGGCATGGATAATTGAACCGTCTCCGCCGACAGCAATTACAATGTCGCAGGTGCGGAGAAGCTCATCCGAGCTCATAAATTGGCAATCGAAGCCGATTTGCCCCTCAAGGTTATCCTCAAAAAAGTATTCGGCTCCGTTTTCCGAAAGGAAATCACAGACATTCTTGGTAACCTCGTAGGCATGCTTTCTTGTTAAATTAGGAATAATAGCAATTCTCATCTTATTCTCCCGAGTTGAGCGTGTTGTGTGAAGCGTCAACAATCGCATCAATGTCAAAGCTGTTAAACTGTGGCTCGTTTTCTTTTTTCAAATACATAAGGTATTCTATATTACCCTCCGGTCCTTTAACGGGCGAAAAGTCAAGCCCGAGTACCGAAAAGCCTGTTTCATACGCAAAATTCAATATATCCTTTACGACCTCTTTATGAGTTGAAAGGTCTCTGACTACACCCTTTTTACCGACCTTTTCACGGCCTGCCTCAAACTGAGGCTTAATAAGACAAACGCTGCAAGAACCGTCGTTAAGTAACGGTAAAAGTACAGGAAGTATCTTTTTAAGCGATATAAACGACACGTCACAGCTTGCAAAATCAAGCTTTTCGCCAATATCGTCAATTGTCAAATATCTGAAATTTGTACGCTCCATATTGACAACACGTTCATCCGTGCGAAGCTTCCACGCAAGCTGACCGTAGCCGACATCAACGGAATAAACCTTTACAGCATTGTTTTGAAGCATACAGTCGGTAAAGCCGCCCGTCGAAGCGCCGATATCCATACAAACAAGTCCGTCAAGAGAAATGTCGAAGGCTTTCATCGCCTTATCAAGTTTTAATCCGCCACGGCTGACAAACGGCAGTTTTTCTCCCCTGACCTCGATTTTATCTGTGTCCTTGAGAGCATAGCCTGCTTTTGTTATCTTTTGACCGTTGACATACACCTGTCCCGCCATAATCAATGCGCCTGCTTTTGCCCGTGAATCGGTAAAATTCTGTTCAAAAAGCGCAACATCAAGTCTTTTATTCTGTGCCATAATTACTCCGTACAAATATTATATATACCGTCCGTATCAAGACAGTATTTTTTATAAAGCTCCGACACGGGAGCGTGTTCAACAAAGCTGTCGGTTATTGCCGTTGCTTTGTAAGCTCCGCTAAAGTCTCTCTCTTCAAGCATACAACCAAAGGTTTCGGCAATACCGCCGTTTTTCGTGCCTTCCTCAAAGAAATATACGTTTTTACAGTTAAGCGCTATTTTCACAGCCTCCCCGTCAATAGGCTTAATTCTGTTAAGCTTTATAACAAAGAAGCTCTTACCCTCGCAATTTAATCTGTCGCAAGCCAAACAAGCATGTGAGCTGATTTTTCCGTAAGTGACAATACAGTTTTGTGCTTTATCGCTTGAATAAATACTGTAATTTTTATCAATAAGAGTATAGTTTTCCTCACTGATTGCCTTTTCCTGTCCTCTCGGATAGCGGATAACAACAACGCCCTCTGTATGATATATGGCGTTGATAAACGAATTTTTCAATTCGTCATAATTGCTCGGCGAAAACACAGTAATATTCGGTACTGAATTGAGCAAGGAAGCGTCAAGGATACCCTGATGCGATATTCCGTCCTCTCCGACAAAGCCTGCTCTGTCAACGGCAATTATCATATGTAGATTTTGCATTGTTCCGTCGTGTACAAGTTGATCAAAGCAACGCTGTAAAAACGAAGAGTAAACAGCAAACACGGGAACCATACCGCCCTTGGCAAGTCCTGCGCAAAAGGTAACTGCGTGCTCCTCGGCAATTCCGACGTCGAAAAATCTTTTCGGATATTCCTTTTTGAAGGGCTCAAGTCCCGTACCGAGACTCATTGCCGCCGTAACCGTGCAAATTCGCTTGTCCTTTGAAGCGAGGGCGCACATAAGCTCGCCGAATTCCGAAGAAAAGTTCTTACCCGAATATATAGGCTCACCCGTATTTATGTTGAATTTTGATACGCCGTGAAATTCACTCGGGTTTTCCTCGGCAAAATCGTAGCCCTTACCCTTTGTTGTGGATATGTGCAAAAGAACAGGAACATCTTTGACCATCTTTGCGGTTTCAAGAGCCTCACAAAGCTGGTCTATGTTATGACCGTCGATAGGTCCCATATATCTAAAGCCGAAATCCTCAAAAAAGGTGCTTTTGTAAATATAGTTCTTAATTCTTGTTTTTAATGCGTAAATTCGTGCCGAAAGCTTTTTACCGATTAACGGAATTTTGTTGATTGCGGTTTCGGTATGAGCTTTAAGCTTGTAGTATCTCGGAGTTGAACGAATTACCGCAAGATACCGTGCGACAGAGCCAACATTTTTAGATATTGACATCTCATTATCATTCAAAATAACAATAAGGTTTTTGCCTGTTCGCCCTGCGTTATTGAGTGCTTCGTAAGCGAGTCCGCCCGTAAGTGCTCCGTCGCCTATAACCGCTATCGTAGAGTGCTTGTCATTGTTAATACTGTTGGCGGTTGCAACTCCGAGTGCCTGTGAAATCGACACGCTCGAGTGACCGCTGAAAAATATATCGTGTTCGCTCTCGTTGGGATTTGAAAAGCCCGATAATCCATCCTGCGTGCGCAAGGTGGAAAATTCCGAGTATCTGCCCGTCAAGAGCTTATGCGTGTAGCATTGATGACCTACGTCCCAAATAATCTTATCCTTAGGCGAATTAAACACCCTGTGCAAAGCGATTGTAAGCTCAACAACACCGAGGTTTGACGCAAGATGACCGCCGTTTTCGGAAACGGTGTCAATGAGCACCTCACGGCATTCCTCTGCAAGCTTCGGCAAATCGCCTTTATCAAGTTTTTTAACATCGGCAGGCGATGTAATGTTCTCCAAATACATAATAAAACCTCAGACAGAATTATTTTTTTCTGTCAGCAAGACTGATTGCAAAATTTCTCAAAAACTCGGATTTGCCGTTATCAAACACGTCGAGAGCCTCCAAAGCCTCATTTGTAAGCTGCTCAACGGTTTGCTTCGACTTTTCAATTCCGAGCAATGAAACATAAGTTGTTTTTTCGTTTTTCTCGTCACTTCCGACAGGCTTTCCGAGTGTTTCGGTATCGCTTGTAACATCAAGAATATCGTCAACAATTTGGAATGCGAATCCGATACACTCTGCGTACCTTTCCGCCGCTTTAAGCCTTGTTTTGTCCGTAGCGTTAGCCGCATAGCAGCCCAAAAGCACAGCCGACTTTATAAGCGCACCCGTTTTAAGTGCGTCAATGGTTTTGATTTTATCATAATCGGGCGTTGTTTTTTCAGCCTGTAAATCAAGCACCTGACCGCCGACCATACCTGCAATACCCGCAAGCGAAGCAAGCGTGCGAGCAGCAAGAATTTTATTCTCGGGCAAAACATTATTGCCGTCAAGCAAAGCTGTTTCAAATGCAAGCGTCAAAAGTCCGTCACCCGCAAGAAGTGCATATTCCTCGCCGTAAGCCTTATGACAAGAGGGCTTGCCTCGTCTGAAATCGTCATTATCCATACAGGGCAAATCATCATGAATAAGCGAATACGTGTGTATCATTTCAACCGCACACGCAAAATTCATAGCGTCCTCAATGCTTCCGCCGCAGAGCTTGCAAAACTCAAGTGTAAGAATAGGTCTTATACGCTTTCCGCCGTTAGACAGCGAATAGTTCATAGCCTCTCTGACATAATCCTGACCGTCTTTAACGCTATAAAGACGTTTTGAAAGCTCCTTTTCAATGAGCTCTGCGTATTCATTTACGGTATAATTACTCATTATTATCACTCTCCGAATTCTCGGTAATAAGCTGTGTGAACTTCTGCTCTGCGGCATTAAGCTTTGAATTACAGAAATTTGCAAGCTTCGTACCCTCCTCAAAAAGTTTCATAGACTCTTCAAGCGGAACACTGCCGTTTTCCAGCTTTTCAACTATCTCCTCAAGGCGTTTATACGCCTGCTCATAAGTTAATTCCTTCATTTTAACTCCTTTATTTCACAAACGGCACTTCCGTTGTAAAAATCAATGTTCAAGTTGTCGCCAACCGTCAAATCATCGGATGAATTCACGATTTTTCCGTTAGAATACGCCACGCTGTATCCTCTTGCAAGCACATTTAACGGACTTAAAGCGTTAAGCTTTACAACGGTGCTTGAAAAATCGTGCCTATATTTCTGAATTTCACTTTTTGCAAATGAATTGAGCTTCGTTTCCGTGCCGTCTAACATCATACGCTTAATATTTATTGTGTTAAACGGGTCTTTAAGACAATTATTGTTCTTAACGGCGTTTAACGACTCCCTGCTTTCGGAAATCATACTGCGTACAATGCTCATTATTTCATAGCTCATAGAATTAAGCTGCTTTTTAAGCTCTGCCATATCGGGAACTGCCATTTCCGCAGCCGCAGACGGAGTTTCTGCACGTCTGTCAGCGACAAAATCGGAAATCGTAAAATCTGTTTCGTGCCCAACCGCAGAAATAATCGGAACCTTGCAATCATAAATTGCACGGGCAAGCTTTTCGCTGTTAAAGCTCCACAAATCCTCAATCGAGCCGCCGCCTCTGCCGATAATCACAACATCAACGGAACCCGTGTTACTGAAGTAATTTACCGCCTTAACAAGCTGATTTTCCGAGTTTTCGCCTTGAACGGACACAGGATATAAAATCGCCTCGGCACACGGGAAACGCCTTGAAAGTATATTTTTAATATCTTGAACCGCCGCACCTGTCGGAGAGGTAATAATTCCGACTTTTTCAGGGAATGGCGGCAAGCTCTTTTTGTGAGAAGCGTCAAATAAGCCCTCCTCGGCAAGCTTGCGCTTTAACTGTTCAAATTGAAGCGACAAAGCACCGATTCCGTCAGGTTGCATATCGTCAACGTAGATTTGATAAGCTCCTGCCGCCTCAAAAAGCGACACTCTACCTCTTACAATAACGCTCATTCCGTCCTCGGGCATAAAGCGAAGCCTTTGAGCATTTGACTTGAACATAACAGCTTTTATTGCGCTGTTATTGTCCTTTAGCGTAAAATACATATGCCCTGTTCTGTAATGGTTATTGAAATTTGAAATCTCTCCGACCATAAAAACACAGTTCAAGGAGTAATCGCCGTCAAGAAGCCGTTTGACATAATTATTAAGTTGTGTAACCGTCAAAACGGTAGGACGTGCATCGATCATAGCCTTACCTATATTTTAAGCTTGTAAGATAAGCTGTTCCGCAAGCGTTGTCCGCAGAATAAACGGGCAATGAGAAAACAGCGTTATACTTATCCGTCATATATTCTCTTAAAAGAGTGTTTGAGGAAACACCACCCGAAAAAAGCACGGGCATATTTCCGTATTTTTCAATTATATTTTCGAGCATTTTATCAACGGAAGCAATAATGCTCTGCAAGCAAAACCTTGCAATATCCTCGGGCTTTTCGCCTTTTGCGAACATTGCTTTTGTCTTGTTTTCAATACCCGAAAGCGAGCAATCGGTATTTTTTACCGAAGCCTTAACCGTATAATCCTTATCGCTTTCATGCGAAAGTCTGTCAAGCTCAACGCCGCACGGGAATTTAAGCGAAAGCATAACGCCTGTTCTGTCAATCGCCTGTCCTGCTTTAAGGTCAAGCGATTTTGCGATTATTTCAGTTGAAATTATATTTTCATCATCAGGTTTTACAAGCACAGCCTCGGTTGTACCGCCCGAAAGATGGAACGCTATAAATTCATTTTTCAACAGCTCTTCGTTTCCGCTTGAAAACGCAACTGCGGCTATATGCCCCTGCTGATGTGAAAACTCGTACAATGGAAGCTTCATCACGGCACTCAATGAGCGAGCAACCGCAACTCCCGACAAAAAGCAAGGCATATAAGATCCCTCTTCACTTCTCGGAGAAGCGGAAACACCGACAGCCGAGATTTTCCCGTTAAACTGCGAAAACAGCTTTTCTATAACCTCGGGAAGCTGAACGGTATGATGAAACACCGCATCACTCTGGCGAAGTCCGATAGCACCCTCTTTGACGGGTAAAAGCATTTTTTCGCTTATCGCCTGCCCTGTTCTATCGTCATAAACAGCAACAGAGGTTGTGTAATTACTCGTGTCAATACCGAGAAAATTACTCATTTTCCGTTCCTCTTATGTATGAGCCTAAAATTCCGTTAATAAAGGAAGCGTCGGAGGAAGCACCGTATTTCTTTGCAAGTTCAACAGCCTCATTTGCCGAAACACTTGACGGAACAGAGTCAAGATACATAATTTCAGCAATCGCAAGACGAAGTATCGCAAGCGTAACCTTAGGAAGCCTCTCCTTTTTCCAGCCTATCGAATACTTTTCAATAACCTCGTCAATAGCATCAAGATTTTCATATACGGTCTTTGTCAAGCTTTCTGAAAACAGGGACTTTTCAAAACATTCCGTCTCATAAGCATAGGACATAAGCTCGTCCGTATCAACATCATCATTAAATTGTTTTTCAAAAACAAAAATAAACGCCTGCTCACGTTCTTCAGTTCTTGTCATAAATAATCACCATAGCCTTTCAGGCAACAATATTTTATTAAATAATCACCGATTTTACCTGCGTTGCCTGAACAGGCGTGATGGTGATTTCTGCCATCTCAAAATTGTGCCAAAGGTAAATTTTGAGGGCATTATAATTATGTGAATAGTGTGATTTTCACACTATTCACCATAGCCTTTCAGGCAACAATATTTTATTAAATAATCACCGATTTTACCTGCGTTGCCTGAACAGGCGTGATGGTGATTTCTGCCATCTCAAAATTGTGCCAAAGGTAAATTTTGAGGGCATTATAATTATGTGAATAGTGTGATTTTCACACTATTCACCATAGCCTTTCAGGCAACAATATTTTATTAAATAATCA
This sequence comes from Candidatus Fimenecus sp., assembly GCA_052298855.1. Lineage (GTDB taxonomy): Bacteria > Bacillota > Clostridia > Oscillospirales > Acutalibacteraceae > Fimenecus. The sequence continues at coordinate 16,526 of DAVZXP010000013.1, forward strand.
CCGATTTTACCTG
>DAVZXP010000014.1:0-14724 GCA_052298855.1 Candidatus Fimenecus sp.
ATTTTTCATAATGTATTTCCAACCTTTAACAGTATTTTCCTATTGCTTCAACATATGGCTTTAAAAGTGATGGTTTGAAAACTTCGGTAAAACCTGAAAAACTTAATCCGGACATATAGCAAGCTCTTAAAACCACTTCAGGAGCACCAAACAATAATGCATCACGTATTATCGTTGTGCAATTAGTTTCTAATACTTTATATGTTGTATATTTGCCTTCTTTCACAGTGCATTTATCGATATAACCCAAATCAGAAGGTTCTATATCCGACTGAAGAATAATTGCAATATAATAAATTAACACTTTAATATAATTGCTCTTGCTTAAATAGAAAGTGTATCCCGTTCTTCCTCTGTTGTTCTGTTCCTTATCGTAAAGATACCACTTATACTCATTATATATTAAAAGAAGCCTTCCTTGAGTACCGGCAACATTATCAATTAAACTGTGTTCACCGTAAATTCCATAAGAAAAAATCATATTACGAGCAATTACAAGTTCTGAGTGCCCGGCTACACCATCATAAATGTTAACTCTTACTTTGTAGTCGGAACCGTCATGAGCATTATATCCATCATAATCCACCTTATTCACCGGATTATTATTACAATACAAATACATATTCGCGCTGAAAGCGTCGTCTATCTTTGTAAGCATAATCGCTGTGTCGTCGGTGTTAAGGAATCTGCCCCACTCGGGGTTATAATACCTTGACTGCAGGTAATAAAGTCCCGTTGTGAAGTCGTAGTTATAGCCACGGTAGGTCACGGGGCAAAGCGCTGACATAACAAGGTCAAGAAACTTCAACTCTTCTTCCGTTGCACCGACGGTATATGTTTCTGAATATTTCCTTGTGACGTTGCCCCATGGGTCATACGAAAACTCAACAACCGTCTCGCCGTTTGAAGCACTGACAACCGCAACTACATCGCCCTGAAGATTGCGTACAAGCAAATACTCGTCGTTTTCAAGCATAATTGCGGACGGGGTTGTGTCATCATCGCAATAAATGAATTTTGAGTCTATCTTTATATCCCTTGTCACGGTATTGCCCCGAATTGTCATCGTAAGCGGATAAGTCAGGCTCTGAACGGCGATTTTACCGTCTGACCATACATAATCAACGGTATAGTCGGTTGTTCCGTCCGCCTTATACTGCCTTTTCTGCGTACGCAAGCCGTTTGCGTCATAATCATACTGCGTATATGAGCCGTCAGCCGCAGTCATCTGCTTTAACTGCTTGCCGTACCAATTAAGGGTCTTTCCGCCGTAAGAAACAGGGTTGCCTTCAAGGTCATAGATTATCTGCCTGCCGTTATACGTTTTCAAACGGTCGTTCCAACGCATAACATTACTGTCAAGGTCAAAACCGTAGGTCTGCGTTATTACGGTAGGTTCACCCTCGAGCGTTTCCAAGGTGAAATCATATATCTTTGTCGCCGTTCTGTTTCCGCCGACATCATATGTATAAACATATGTTTTGTGGCTTACGTTGTCGTCCGCTCTGACAAGCTGATTCATTCTGTCATATACATAATGATATCGTAAAGTCTTTTCACCGTCAAGTGAAACGCTGTACTCGTAAATTATATTGTTTGCGTCGTCATATTCATATTGGAATGAATAATTGCTTACAACGTTGTTTGAACTGTCCGTGCCGTACGAAACCTTGTTCTTTAACGTGTCAATTCTGCTTGTTGCCGAGGTATCCGTTCCGTTGTCATAGGTCTTATACGTGTAGTCGCTTATAACCGCGGTGTACGGCTTTGCAGTATCGGTATCGTCCGGCAACCTTGAAATCAGCTTATTTTGCGACAGTCTGCCGAAAGAATCGGTCGTTTTCAAGCTTCCCACCGTCTGTTTTCCGTTTGTTACGGCTTGCTTTGAAACAATCGTGTTTTCCTCTTCGTCAATGTCGCTTTCATATGTTTTTGCCGTATATTCCGTTCCGTTAATTTGCTCAACAAGGTTGCCGTCGTCATCATATACGGCATAATAATCAAGTCCGCCGTTTGAATAAATTTCAACGGAATTATCGTTATAATAAGTTACGCGAGCAAGCTCGGAATTATTGCTGTCGCACTCGCAAAGCAACTTTCCGGCAGAATTATAATAATAACGGTACGAGGAAGAATTGCTGTTCGTTGTATCCGTAGAATCCTTGCGGTTGACGATTTTCACAAGATTTCCGTCGTCGTCATAGTTGTAACTAATGCCCGAGCCGTTGGCGAATTTTGCCTCTTTTACAAGGTTTCTTAATGCGCCCGAGTAATAAGTGTAAGTCGCAAGCGCCCTTGTTTTGTCAATCGAGCCCGTCAGCCCGACCGTAATTTTCTCAACATTGCCCCACTGGTTATACGATATGTAATAGCTGAAATCGTTATGTGTAATCTTTGTAATCTGACCGAAATTGTTATACTCATACTCGGTTTCCATTGTAGCGTCTGAATATAAGCTTTTTTTTCCTGCGGATACTTTGGAAATTTTTCCCAAGCTTGTATATGTAAAGGCTGTGACTGTATTTAAAACATCGGTTACATAGTTCAACTTACCGCTGGTCTGGTTATAATCATAACGCGTGGTTTTGCCGTTTTCGTTTGTTACAGACGCAAGATAGTTACCGTTTTCCGTATATGTGCTTGAGCTGAGCATTGAAAGTAATCTTGACAAATCATAGCCGTTAATAATGATGTTAGTTATGTTGCCGAATTCATCATATTCAATAACAAACTTTTTTCTGCACTGAATACAATTGCAAGCCTGTTCACTTGCGCAAGTGCAAGTACAGCCTGCTCCGTAAGCGCAGTTATCTCCGCACACACAATAGGTTTCATTTTCCGAATTAAACATCACAGCGTCCACCGAATATGTATCTGCACTCAATTCCTGCGCTGAATTTTCGGCTGTATTCTCAGCTTCGTCGCTTATATTTTGTGCTATGGCTTTGGTAAGACTGAAATCCGCAAGATAGACATAATCAGGGTGATTTTGATAAACAAAAGATACCTTTACGTTTTTGCAGTCGCCTTTAAGCTCAACGCTGTTTGCAACATACTGCCAATCACTGACAAAGCTGTTTATCTGCTTGACAACCGACTCTGTTTTAGGCACGAGAACGCCGTCAACCTCTTCGGTATATCTGTATTCAATTTTAAGACCGGCTATTCTATCTGTTTCGTAATTGTTATAGTCGTTTTTATCAAGGTATTTTTTTAATATAGTGTCGCTGCCGTTATAAACAATCGCTGCATTTACCCAACCGCCGAAGGTTAAAATATCACCCTTTTTACCGCTGACGGTTACGCTCTGCGAAACGGAATTGCTTATTTCTGCACCATTTGTTTCAAATCCGATAATATTTTTCAAGTCACTGCTGAAAACATAGTCGTTTTCATAGTAATAATCGGAGCTTATATCCCAACCGTTACTGTCATCCTGCATATTGTCAAAGCTTCCGTTGGTAAGATAGTCATACCGACCTGTTCCGTGACCGTTTTCAAGCTGAACGCTGTCAACATAGAAATCGCCTGCAGAATTTTCAAGACCAATCTCGACGGTAATATAGTTGAAATTAGATAAATCAGTTTCATAGAGCGGATTTATCTGCACGGTATATCGCGAAAAATCGTTTCCGACTGCGGCAATCGAACGGGTGTTTTCAATCTGCTCTTCCGTTACTGAATTTCCTGCAATTATTCTTAAGGTAAGCTTATGAGATGTATCGGTGTCATCTGTCTTTATCATTGCCGACAAGGTATAGGTATCCGCACCGTTGACGCTTACCGTTTGAGAAACCTTTTTGTTTGCCGAGGTATCGGATTGTATTCTCAATGATTTTGCATTTGACTCCGAAACTTCGGAAGTAACCGCAGATGAAGTTATGTCAGTACCCTGCCAGCCGTCCAAACCATTTTCGAAGCCGCCGTTGGCAAGCAAATTGGATATTGTACCGGTATTTCCCGAAGCAGCGCCCGAATTATCGTCATATGAATTATATGTATAATTACCCTTGTTATCAACCGTACCGGTCAAACGTCCGTACTTATCGAACTGTTCAATTTGATATTTTGAAGGATAAGCGCCTACTGTTGTTATTGTTCTTTGATAAGGACCGTTTTCTTCAAATTTCTCGCCGATACCTGTTGTAAATTCATTCTCAAGCTGTCTTTTTCCTGAGTCCTGATATTTTTTAACTTTACTGCTGTTTTTGTCATCAAACTCATAATTGACAAGATACTGCTGTGCCGCCTTTACACACATCAAGCCGTCTTTAGAGCTTTTTGAGTATGACGCAACAGGAACGCTGTTTTTTGATACACCGGTCAAGCTATAACCATTTACATAATTGTTAGAATAAGTATATTTAAATTTTGAGCCACCATACCTCATTTCAGATAAACGTGAGCCGTTTTCATAGGTAAAAGTACATTTTCTGCCTACACCGTCTTCAATATAGTCTATTCCAAGGAAATTGTTATCCTGTGACATATCGCTTACATAATGAACTTTAATTTGCTGAACGACAGGTCCGTTGCTTGTATTGACTGTTTTTGAAACAGTAATCAATCTTCCGCGACTGTCAAACCTTTCAATGTTTCCGTCGGGACGTGTAATTTCAATATATTCAAGCAATGCATCGGAGCTTACATCCTCGGGCATATCCAAAATGCGCGCTGTATAACCCGAAGAGCCTAAAATATCAATATTCTCTTCAACAAGTACAGTAACTTCATTGCCGTTTTCATCAGTTTCCGTACTTGCCGCAAAAACTATAACAGTTCCGTCCTCCGTATAGTAGCTCAATGTAGCTTCCGGAGCAAAATCATTTTCGTTTATTTCAACGCATCTGTTATAAGCGCACACCCAATTTTTTCCGTAAACCTTTTTGTAGTTCTTTCCGGAATTTTCTATATGGTTTGAAAGTGCGGAATTATACATAAACGAAACGCTTAAAGGCATAATGTTGCCTTCAACGGAAATATCTTCCCTTTTAATAAACATTTCCCTTGTGAAATCATTTATATAAACCGTTCCGGCAGTGCCGACATTTTGCGTGTGATAATTATATCTGCTGTCATAGCCTTTAATATCAACATAGTTTACCAAAAGTCCGAGACCGTTTACCGATGTTCCGCCTACAGTTCCGTTGCCTATAAGAGCCGCATATGAATGGCTGTCCTGTGCAACAACGGCAAGTCCTTTATTGCGCTTTGAATCGGCGAGAATATCTGTAAAATATTTTGTTATATTAAAATGAATGTATGTGTTTCCCTCTGTTTCGCCAACACCTGTAAAATAATCAATTATTTCACCGGACAGATTGGGTTTTGTGTTATATGTAACTGTTTCAAAATTACATTTTCCGCTGATTTCTTTAAGGAAGACCGTTCCATTGCTTCCGCCGAAAGATACAAGCTGCGCTTCGGTAACAGTCATTCCTTCGAAAATGTCCTCTATAAGTTCTGTATTGATTTTGATATAGGTTTCTGCGTAATAAGCCGAGCCATTATTGTTTATATCATGTCCGTTTGAAACAATACCTAAGACGGAATTGTTTCCTGTTTCGTCGGGAGCTTCGGAGGTTACGCATGCATCTGTAATAACCGAAGTATCAGACGCAAATATATCGGGGTCAATAGTTACGGGGTATTTTCTATCCCGTGAGCCGAGCCACTCAGCGTCGGGAGTGTATGTCAAAGTGTATGTGCCGTCGATGTTTGAGGTTAAATCAACCTCAATATTGCTTGAAATCACATTATGGCTGTCAAACATAACGGGAGCAGGAATAAAAAAGCAAGTCTCGTCGTTTTCATCGAAAAGGCTTATACTTTTATCTTCATTTAAAACGGCAATGAGACCGTTTACATTTACAGTAAATGTATAACAGTCTTTAACCGATGATTTTTTATCAATAATTATATTTTCTTTAACCGAGTTTCCCGAAACAACATATTTTACATCGGTGTTCTTCATCACATCTTTATATTCAACCGATGAAGAAGTATCGGTTTCCGACGCAATGTTGTCGGCTGTATTTATACTGTTCTCAGCAGATTTTTTATTGTTTTCAACTTTAACATTCTGATTATCCTTTGTATCGTTCAGCGCAAAGGATACGCTGTAGTTATCCTTTGAAATGCTCACACCGGAATTATCTGCAAGCGCGGCAGGCAAATTAACTTCAAAGCCGTTTGCCGCATTTGAAAAAGTACCGTCGTCATTTTGTGAAAGGGAGTTATCTATGTCCTTCCATTCTCCGTTATCAAGATAATGAAGCGGAACGGAAGATATGTATGCGGAATATCCACCGAAGTTCGTCTTATATACCTTAACATTTTCCTCTCGCTTGTCGGTTATTTCGTACAAAAGTGTTGTTTCTTCCTGTACTTCCGTTTTCTCTGTACTGTTGATTGCATTGAGTGTTTTAGCCGCCGTCTCAAGCGGTAATGTTTGAAAAACAAATAAAATTACCAAGAACACGGCAAGCATTTTTCCGCATATTTTTATTATTCCCTTCATAAATCAAGTTCCCCCAAACTAAATTTAAGTATATTTATATTATCATATCGCTATAATCTCATTCAAGGGAATTTATAAACAATTATATTTGTAATAATTTGTTGGTTTTGACATATTGGTAATCTTTTCTTATAAACAAATTATAATAATTTTACAAAAAACACTCCATTTTTTACATTTGGGAGTGTTATATATTGTCGTTATGGAAACTATTTTATGCTGCAAACAAAAGAAATATGTTGACAAGCAAACTTGGAGCAATAAAAGCATCAATTATATCTCTTACAAAAATAAAGAACAATGCAGTGTCATTGTTTAGCGGGACAAATAAAATCATAGCAATACACAGCATGAATATAGCAACTAAAACGATATCAATACAAGTTACAAGTCGCATAAACTTATTAACTCTTGATTTTCCGTTTTCATCTCTCTGAATGAAAACAGAAATTAAAATATTTACAAATGTTTTTCTAAAACTTCTTTCCGATTTACTCATCGCATATTTCTCCTTTCAAGAATATATGAAACATTAAATCGTGAATTTGCCTTTTTCGACAAAAAAATAAAGCCGCATTTCTGCGACTTTATATGTAAAGCATTATTATTTGTCTGAAGAGCTTATTTTTACATCAGGAGACTTAAAACATAGACCTAAATTACTGTGTCGTTCAAGTGAATGAAGTCCAGTGCTGATATATTTCCACGACGAACTATAGTTATCTATAACAGAAAAATCTGATTCAGAAATAAATCGTACAAATCCAGAAATATCATCTCTGTATTTTTTAGCAAAATTTTGAGAATCTTTTTTCTTCATATCGTCTGTACTGTTAAGTTTTCCGTACAATACATAGTCCAAATTACAAGACATATAATATATCTCGTAAGGTATATTCCAAATTTCTGATGTAGAGGATAATAGAGCGAGATTGTTTTTCTTGCGATGGTTTCTTGCTTCAATTTCTTCCTTATACCGAGTACGAATTTCATTAACGGAATACATAGTTTTATTTACGACAGTATCAGTTACGACATTTTCGTCCGGAACGAACGCGCCATCAGTATCACTGATGTGAATAATACGCTCAAAATCTTTTGATTTGAAAATGCGGCCTGCATAACCTCTTACAGCATTTCCGATTTTTTTAATAATGTTGTTTGCATTAACATTGTATTCCGATGTTATATCACAATGCATAATATGCAAATAGACTGTGTCGTTACTAAAGTATCTACTCAATATGACCCCCAAAGCTTCATCATCTGAAATTCCCTCAACGATGACAAATATTATCTTTTTGCGTGCCATATTTAACCTCCTGCTTCTCTAAATGCCATTGCTATCTCGCTGTTATTTGTCATTTCGTATACCGGCTCGCACTGTTCCCCAAGCACAATATCCCTGTAATAGAAATCCCGAAGGTTATTGGTAGTTTTAATATTACTCATACGAATATAACGATTTAGACTGTTAGTTGTCGTAAAGGCTACAAATCGTTTATCGAGTACCTCCAAAGGTCTCAAATCGTGAGAAGTAAATATAAGTTGACCCTCTCCGGTTTCTGAAATAATACGCAATAACTCGCCGAGTAAATACTCAAACACTCCGGAATCAAGTTCATCAATAGCAACAGTTATTGACGAACTATTATATACAGCAATCAAAAGCTGTAATATAGAAACAAGCTTTTTAATACCATCAGATTCGTAAAGCAATGGTATTTCTTTATTATTTTTGTTAGACACAAGCTGAATACGACGACCGGGTTTTCCATCTGGATAGAGTTGAGTGCCTATACATTTCACTCCTATCGTAAGACCGGGGACGAGCTGTTGTAAAACAACATTCATATTCTCTATTACTTTTTCCACAACCTCAAAAGCGCTCTCGGGTATCAAAGAAGATTTGTTTAATTCAATTAAAATATCCCCTATGTCTGTTCTTCCGTTCCCGTTAATGCTAAAGGAAATTGGTAAAACATTCAAGCTGATAAGTCCAACGTTTTTAGTGTTGATAACAAATAGTTGAAAATTGCCAAAATGTACAAGGCTACTTAAAAGAAAACTGTGTCTGTTTTCCTTGCAATTTTCCTTAATAGCAGTAAGCATTTCTCTCGAAAAAACAAACGAACGTGAAGTTTCGTAAGCGAGCTGTTTTGACACCAAAAGGTTAGTTAAAGTTTTTCGATTGTTACCCACAAGGGCTAATCGTTTTGACTTTGGAGAAAATGGGACGTTTTCGACGTCTCCTGTATTAATAACTGGAGACATTTTTATACTACTTTCTTTATCCATATATGAATAAGAGATTTTTTCGTTTGAAATTATTGGTTTATAGCTTTCTTCGGCAAGAGGTTGCTCAACATTCTGTTCAGAGGATTTAAGTTCTCGGCAGAGATTAACACTGTAAAACGCGGAATAGGTACTTTCATCCTGCGTATTGCTAACTTCAAGTTCATATTTAAGCGTTGCGTACTCGCTGTCTACATTGATGTAATCTGCGAAATATGACGGCACCTGTTTGCCACACAGTAAAAGCTTAAGTAATTCTAAAGCATCAATAAGAGCTGTTTTCCCAGAGCCGTTTTGTCCGTACAATCCAAGAATGCTTGCGTTGTTTTTATTCTTGGAAGTTTTAAAATCAAGATGTCCAAAGTTCACATTTTTAAAATTTGTGATTTCAACACCTTTAATTCTTACAATAGTGTTTTTCACAATAATCACCTTCTATCAAGCAGTTGATGCGTCATTGTTGATGTTTACATAGAGAAAATCCAATATAAAAACACCTATCAACTCTTTATCCGAATATATTATAACCAATCTCCGCAAAAAATCAATACAAAAAGTTAAAAAAGATATATTTTATTTCATTTTTTTGTTTCGTTGTTCAATTTGATTTAATATCGAAGCAAACCTGTTTTCGACTGATTTTGAAAATTGAGTAAGTTCAACCGAAGAGACAAAATTACTTTGTGCATTAAGTAAGTTTATCAGTGAAATAACAGCTTTTTGCTTATCATAGCTTTGGTATTTTTTCAGAACCGGCACTTGGTCTTGTTTTGTCGCATATTACAATACAGTCATCCTTTATTTCTTTTATATAATCCATCCAAGGCATACAACTACACCCGCCGATGTGATAGCAGAAGAACTTTTGACTTACCTGAATTTCGTCTGCCGTCAATTTTTTCTTTCTCTCATTTTCATACTCCTTTCAATAGCCCCCATAGAGTCAACAATTTTCCTTTATGAAGTCATCGACGATTTTCTTGTACCATTCGATATTTTCGATTTTGAAAGCGTCAAGCACATCATCTCCAAGTACATCAAAAATTGAACCGGTGTCTTTACCGTCTGCGTCTCGAAGGAAAACTTCAACCCAGTTATCGTCTCCGATATAAATTCTTCTGTTCTTGATAAGTGCATACAATTCATCATCATCTTTTACCAAATTACGAACTTCGCTATATGAATAAGCGACGTCGTTGTTTTTGTTAACATAATGATAATCTTTGTTGCCGTCTTTATCAAAAATAGGCGCTCGTACTTCACCGTGAACCTCAACATCAATATAATAACCACGATTGATACTTATTGTGATGTATTTGAGGCAAACGAGCAAAAGAATGTAAATATTATGAATACATATTTACAGGAAAACAACTTAATTTATATGCCCGAATAACCTAATCAGCAGAGAATTAACAGAAAAAGGCAAAAAAATAAAATCGGCAAAAAGCCGATTTTATCATAGCGTCTCGCATTGTAGTTGCCGTAAATCATCCCACATTATAATTGCTGTAAAGCTGTGTCCTGTCTTTTACTGCAATATATCCGATTTACTGCAATTTTACTGCGATTATGGAAAAAACAAGAGTGAACGGAAGTGAATGAAAGAGGCAACTTGTGCAAAACCTCTAAGATATTCAACCTACATTCACGCTTGTTCGTCGTGATTACCAAATGTAATCACAAGTCGATGGTCGAGATGACAGGACTTGAACCTGCGGCCTCTGCGTCCCGAACGCAGCGCTCTACCAAACTGAGCCACATCTCGATAACGTATGTTTTTTTAACGCTCGAATATTATAATATAAAATGCTGATAAAATCAAGTATAAATTTATATTTTTTCAAAACCGATAAAATTTATGCTAAATACACTTAAAAAGATGTTGTTGAGGCTTGATTTTTGGAAAAAAATAGAATATATTTATTTATATTATTTTTTAGGAGGCAAAGAAATGAAAGAAGAAAACAGAGAGTATGGTCAAGTCGCTTTTGACGTAGTTGAACACGCTTCTAAAAAAATCGGTTCTCGTCTTCCCGGTTCTGAGGGCGAACGAAAATTCCACGACTATATGTGCGGAAAGCTCGAAGAAATCGGAATTACCCCCGTAAAAGAAGAATTTGCGGTTTCTCCCCGTTCGAGCATCGGCGGATTAAGCTATGCCGGATATTTCGGTATGATTATGAGTGCACTTACATATTTTGCTCTTCATAACTATTACCTTTGGTTTGCAATGGCATTTGCAGGCATTATATTCGTATTTTGGCTAATTTCAAGCTGCTTCTTTTACAGAAAATGGTTTGATATGTTCTTCCCACAGAAGATTTCAATGAACTCCTATGGCGAGCTTCTTCCCGAGGACGGAAAATACGATTACACAATCGTTCTTTCGGGTCATACGGACACAAGCTGGACCTGGAGACATTCCGAAAACACATATAAACACAGAAACAACCCTGTTTTAGGTCTTATTACAGTTTACGGCAAGGTTGGCTTCGGTGCAATCTGCGTATTCTTAAATGTCGGTATTGCTATAGCAATGGCTTTGATTTACGGTGCAATGATTATTTCCACCTCATGCGGTGTTGACGCTTCAGGTTATTCTTTCACATCCGATTTGGCTGCGAATATGTATGAATGGGCATTTAACATAACATCAAGTGCTTCGTTTAAGGCATTTACGAATATTGTGCTTCTCATTCTCCCCATCATAACAGGAATAGGCAGCGCATTTGTTTCTATGTGGGGCGACGCTCACGAGGAAAACGCTTCAAGAGGCGCTATGGACAACGCAACAGGTATCGGCTTGAGCTACGCTGTTATTAAATACTTCAAGGATCATCCCGAAAAGATGCCCAAGAACTGCCGTATTATCGATTATAACTGCGGTGCTGAGGAAGCAGGTCTTCGTGGCTCTATGGCATTTACAGCGGAGCACAAGGACGACGGTATGCTTGAAAACTGTTGGAACCTCAATATTGACTCTGTTGCCGATAAGGATTACTTCGAGGTTGTTATTAAAGACGATTGGCAGGGCTGCCGTTTCGACAAGGACCTTGAAAAAATGTTCAAGGATACATTTGCAGAGCTTGGCATTGAGTCAAAAACAAACGGTTGCATTCATAACCCCGTTGGCGGCTGCGACTCAACGCCTATGACAAGAGCAGGTGTAAAATCCGTTACATTTGCCGCACAGAATCCTATGCTCACTTATTATTATCACACCTGGAGAGATATGCCCGAGCGTTTCGAGGCGGAAACCGTATCAACAGGCTTTGACGTTCTTCTCGGCGTTATTGATAAGATCGATAAATTCCAGCAGGAAAACGGCTTCAACGGCGTAAACCACTAATTATAACATATATTCAGGGCGAAAAGCATTCCTTTTCGCCCTTGTTTTTTACTGCTGAAAATGTTATAATTCATTAAAAGAGAGGTAATAAATTATGATGATAAACGGACATGATGTTCCCGAAATTGCTTTTTTTGAAAACAAGAACGTTTTTACAGGTAGCGAGGGCGAAAATTTCAGATACAGACTTGCCAATTCCGACGGCAAGCTCCAAGTCAGCGTATGGTATGAGGACATATGCTTTGAATTAAGCCAAAATCCCGAAAGTGAGTTCTTTGAATTAAGCAATGACGCTTTACCGAGTGCTGTTGATTGGATTTTCAGCCGTAAAAAATAAAAATGATAAATGCCGATGTAGCCATCAAAGCTTGCATCGGCATTTCTTTTATAAATTTTCATCGAGGAAGTCAATCGCTTTATCAATCCAACCCTCAGCCTGCTTACCCTCTGCAAGACCGATACCGTGGCCACCCTTGTCAAAATAGAGAAATTTATTCTTGACATTGTTTTCATTGAGTGCTTCTTCGAGTAATTCGCTGTTTTTAACAGGCACGGACATATCATCCCTGTTGTGCCAACAAAACGTCGGCGGATAATCGGGCGTTATGTGCAGATAGACAGATGCGGCGTTTCGCTCTTCCTTTCCTGTGAGCATACCGAGAAAAATGCGTCTTGAAACCTTATGCGTCAATTCTCCCATTGTAATAACGGGATAAGTTAATAAAAGCACTTTCGGTTTAAGTGAATAATCCTTATTTTCATATTCACACTCAAACCTCTCATATTGAGTAGCAAAAAACGAACACAAATGACCGCCTGCCGAGCTACCCATAAGAGCTATTCTGTCAGCGTCAATTTCAAATTCATCTGCTTTCGATTTAATAAATTGCATTGCCCTTGCAACATCCTTTAACGGATAAGGAAACCTGCCGTTTCCGCTGCCAACGCTGTAAAACAAAACAAAAGCGTTATATCCCCTCTCGTTAAGCTTTTGAGCATATGGCTTACCTTCGTTTGAGTCGGAAACAAATTTATATGCGCCGCCGGGACATATTAAAACGGTAGGTGCGTTATTTCCTACAATATAAGCTTCGAGAACAACCTTTTTCCTCTGCGGACGTTCTTTAATTTCTTTTTTTGAATAAAGCTGATATGTCATTGTAATCACCGTCAATTTCAAATTAAATATATTTTATCAAAATTTGCATTTGTTGTAAATATGGATTATAATAATATGCCGTTGTGAATTGTTTTAATAAAACAGTTGCATAAAGCGTTATTTTTTTATATAATACTAAAGTTAAATACTTATAAAAAGGAAAAGGTATATTTATGCTTCAATTTGAAGAATTAAGATTAAGACTTTTAGGACACGAGGACGCTCTCAAGGACCTTGCAGATGCACTCGGTCTTGAAAAAATGAAAAAAGAGATAGAGGAGCTTGACGCTAAAACCGCAGAAAACGGATTTTGGGATGATATTAAAGGCTCACAGGTTGTTTTGAAACGCCAAAGCTCTCTTAAAAATAAGGTAAACGCTTACGAAAAATTAAAGCAGGATTATGATGACGCTCTTGTTATGATTGAGCTTGCTAACGAGGAAGAGGACGAAAGCCTTGTTGGAGAGTGTGAAGAGAGTGTTCAGAAAATCGAAAATGACCTTGAATCAATGACTCTTTCTACACTTCTAAGCGGCGAATATGACTCTAAAAACGCAATTCTTACATTCCACGCAGGTTCGGGCGGAACAGAGGCTCAGGATTGGGCTCAAATGCTTTTCCGTATGTACTGCCGTTGGGGCGAAAGACACGGCTACAAGGTTACAACGCTTGATTATCTTGACGGCGAAGAAGCAGGTCTTAAATCAGCAAGTATTCTTATTGAGGGCGAAAACGCCTACGGTTATATGAAGAGCGAGACGGGCGTCCACAGACTTGTTCGTGTCTCTCCGTTTGACTCTGAGGGCAGACGTCACACTTCCTTTGCTTCTATTGAGGTTATGCCTGAAATTGACGACACTATTGAAGTTGATATTGCTCCCGAGGATATTAAAATGGACGTTTACCGTTCTTCGGGCGCAGGCGGACAGAAAGTTAACAAGACATCTTCTGCGGTTCGTCTTACTCATATTCCGACAGGCATAGTTGTTGCGTGTCAGGTTGAAAGAAGCCAGCACCAGAACCGTGAGGTTGCAATGACAATGCTCAAGTCAAAGCTCATTGAAATAAAAGAACGTGAGCACCTTGATAAGATTTCCGATATTAAGGGCGAGCAAAAGGAAATCGGTTGGGGAAGTCAGATTAGGTCATACGTATTTATGCCCTATCAGCTTGTTAAAGACAACAGAACAAACTTTGAAATGGGTAACATTGCAAATGTAATGGACGGAGATATTGACGGCTTTATCAACGCTTACTTAAAGCAGGAATCGCAGAAAAATCTTCAAAAATAAAATACAAGCATAAAAAATCCGTGAGTGAGAGCTTTCTCATTCACGGATTAGTTTTGTCTAGCAATTGATGAAAACCCCCGGTTCTACCGGGGGAAAAGGAACGCTT
>DAVZXP010000015.1:0-14600 GCA_052298855.1 Candidatus Fimenecus sp.
GAGCGCCACCTTGCCAAGGTGGAGGTAGCGAGTTCGAGCCTCGTCATCCGCTCCAAAGGACGCTTAAAATCCTAAGCGTCCTTATTTTTTACCAATGACACCAAACATAAGGCGACATAGCCAAGTGGTAAGGCACGAGTCTGCAAAACTCCGATTCCCCAGTTCAAATCTGGGTGTCGCCTCCAACGAATCCCAATTGTGTTTAGCAACTGGGATTTTTTTCTTTTTATGTGATAACCTAATTAAATTTAAGTGCGGTTAAAGGAGCTTATATGGATTTCTTTATTTGTATCGGTTTTTGCATTTGTGTAATAATTGCGTTTACCGGTTATTATATCTCTCATGTAGTAAAGCAAGCCAAAAAGGGAGACGACCAAACGAAAATTGATATGGCAAATAAATTTGAAATCAGAACAGAGTTTGAAACATCAACTTTTAATGCTGAAATAGTTGATTTGAGCTGCAGTGCGATGCTGATAGGCGGTAAGTATCCTAAAGCCGTAAATGTATATACGGCTGTTTTTGTAACCGACAAAAATGAGCAAATAAAGCTGAATGTTCCGCAAGAAATGTATGACGGTCTTGAAGTGGGTCAAAAAGGAGAGCTTACTCTTGTGGAGGGAGAGCTGTACAGCTTTGTCATTTAATTTATTTTTATATTTTTCAATAGCTTAACGATATAACTACGCAGTTTTTTGGAGGAATTATGACTAAACCAAAAAATATGAGCTTGATTGCCAAAGCAATGCTCTTTCTCAGCACGATAATATGGGGCAGCTCATTTTTTATACTTAAAAATACGCTTGATGAAATGCCACTTTATTTTATTCTGAGCATACGTTTTTTAGTGGGTGCGCTGTTGCTTTTTCTTGTCGGCTGTAAGAACTGGAAGAAGCTTAATAAAAAATATCTGTGGGCAGGCGGTATAACGGGCGTGTTTCTTGCCCTTGCTTACATAACGCAGACTATCGGATTACAACATACCACACCGAGCAAGAACGCTTTTTTGACAACGGTTTATTGCGTTCTTGTTCCGTTTTTTTGCTGGGGAGTTACCAAGAAAGCACCCGACAAATTTAATCTTGTAGCGGCTGTGGTTTGCCTTACGGGAATAGGACTTGTTTCGCTCGGCTCGGGTGATATAGGCTTTAATCTTATGGGTGACGGAATGACGCTTGTTTGCGGAATTTTCTTTGCTTTGCAAATGGTGGCGATTGAGTTCTGGGGAGAGGATATGGATGTTGTCCTCTATACGGCGGTGCAGTTTTTCACGGCGTTTATAATATGCTTTGCGGGATTTTTGGTTTTCGAAGAAGCTCCTGCGAGCATTTCACTCTCGGCAATAGGCTCACTTGCTTACGTATCGGTGTTTGCGACAACGCTGGCGTTTTTGCTTATGAACGTGGGCGTGAAATATGCTTCCGCAAGCTCAAGCTCGTTGATTTTGAGCTGTGAAGCCGTGTTCGGCGTCTTGTTTTCGATTTTGTTCTACCCCGACGAACATATTACACCGAGAATCGTCTGCGGCTTCGTGGTGATGTTTATCGGAATTGTTATCAATGAAACGAAACTAAGCTTTTTGAAAAAAGAAAAGGTAAACGCATAATGTGAAATATGCATAACTTTATTCCGTGATACAACGGATTTTTGTAAAACTCTTTACAAAACGAAACTTTTGTGATATGATAATGCTGTTCTTATAACATACCAAGAACAATTGGGTTACTACAAAAAGGTAGAAAACCGCAAAGCTCTAACGACTTCCTTTTTGGAGGTCGTTATCTTTTTATAGGGGAGTTATAAAGGAGTTGTACTTATGAAATACGGAATCGGTTTGGACTGCGGAATAGCCTCGGTAGGTTATTGCGTAATGGAATTGGACTTTAATGACGAGCCGAGAAGAATCGTTAAGCTCGGTTCAAGAATTTTTGATACTGCCGAAGTCCCGAAAACAGGAGCTTCGCTTGCTGCACCGAGACGTGAGGCAAGGGGTATGCGAAGAAGAGTTCGCAGGCATCAGCACAGACTAGACCGCATAAAATATATGCTTGTTGAAAAGAATATCATAAGTCAGGCTGAGCTTGAGAGCTTGTATAACGGACAGCTTTCGGACGTATATGAATTGAGAGTGAAAGCGCTTGACGAGCCTGTGGGCAATTGTGAATTTGCGAGAATTCTTATTCATTTGGCGCAAAGACGAGGCTTTAAGTCAAACAAGCGTAATGACGGAAAAGACAAAGAAGCAGGCAAGCTGTTGAAGGCTACCGAAAGCAATAGGGCTCTTTTGGAACAAAAGGGATATAGAACCGTCGGCGAAATGTTTTTGAAGGACGAAAAATTCGCACAGCACAAGCGTAACAAGGGCGAGGATTACAGCAATACCGTTTTACGCTCAATGATAGAGGCGGAAATAAAGGCGATATTTGAGGCACAGCGTAGCTTTGGAATGACTTTTGCAAGTGAAGAAATCGAAGCGAGGTATACGTATATTGCCTTGTCACAAAGACCGTTTGATTTAGGTCCTGCAAAAGGTCCTGAAAATTCCCCGAGCCCGTATCATGATATGCTGGGAGAAAGCTTGGTTGGACAATGCACATTTTACCCTGAGGAAAAACGTGCGGCAAAGGCGACATACTCGTTCCAGATTTTCAATTTGCTTCAAAAAATAAACCATATTTATCTTATAACGGATTTCGGAGTTAAATATTCTTTGTCCGATGAAGAAAGATTGACGATTAAGAATCTCTGCTTTAAGAAGAAAGCGGTAAATTATGCCGATATACGAAAAAGCCTCGGAATTTCATACGATTACAAATTCAACTGCATTTCTTACTCCGGTAAAGAGGTTGAGAAAATCAAGCAAAAGCTCGGAATCCAAGACCAACAGGCTTTAATTGATGAAATTGAGAAAAAGGCAAAATTCGAATATCTTAATAATTATCATCAAACAAAAAAGGCGTTGAGCGACGTGTTCAATGCACTTTCTGAGGACGACCTTGACGCTCTCGGAAGAATTTTTACGGTTTTTACCGATAAGGACAGAATTAAGAAAGAGCTTGAGCTTACGGATATACCTAAATCTCTCCACGAAAGCATTTACAATAATATGCCATATTTCAAGGGCTACGGTCATATAAGCGTTAGGGCGTGCAAGGAGATTATTCCGTTCCTTGAAAAGGGTATGACATACGATAAGGCTTGCGAAGCGGCGGGTATTGATTTCAGAGCACACTCAAACACGGAAAAGCACAAGCTTTTACCGCCTGCGGAGAATGCACTTGCGGACATTCCGAATCCCGTTGTTAAGCGTGCCGTTACGCAGACGAGAAAGGTTATAAATGCGATAATCAGGGAGATGGGCAACAGTCCTGCATACATAAACATTGAGCTTGCGAGGGAGTTGCCTAAATCCAAAAAAGAAAGAGATGAAATTGACCAACATAATAACGAAAACAGAGCCGCAAACGAAAGAATAAAAAATGAAATTACGGAGAATTTCGGAAATGTAAACCCGACAGGTCTTGATATTGTTAAATTAAAACTTTATCACGAACAGAACGGTATATGTCCATATACTCAACGGCACTTTGATTATGATAGATTGCTTGAGCCGGGCTATGTTGACGTTGACCATATAATTCCGTACAGCAAATGCTTTGACGACAGCTATTCAAACAAAATACTGACATTTTCATCGGAAAACAGGCAAAAGAGCAACAGAATCCCGATGGAATATATCCCCGAAAGTAAAAAGTCGGACTATCAGGTTTGGGTAACAAACAGTATAAGGAATCCTAAAAAGAGGCAAAATCTTCTTAAAGCAAGGCTCACGCCCGAGGACACCGAGGGCTTCAAAGCCCGCAATCTTAACGATACACAGTATTTAAGCCGTGTGTTATATAATTACATAAATGACAGCCTCTTGTTTGACGATTATAAGTACAAAAAGAACGTCAGAGCGGTAAAGGGTGCGGCTACGGCATATATGCGTAAGCGTTGGGGTATAGCAAAGGTTCGTGAGGACGGAGATTTGCACCATGCGGCAGACGCTGCGGTTATTGCTTGTGTTACCGACGGAATGATTCAAAAAATCAAGAAATATTCCGCCTCGCAGGAGCTGGATAACTATTCGGTTAACACCGATACGGGAGAGGTTATTGACAAACTTCCCATGCCGTACAGTGATTTTAGAAATGAGCTGCAAAAGCGTCTTGAGTCGGAAAATTTGGATGAGTTGAAAATGTATCTTTTCAAGCTTCCGAACTATTCCAAAGAGGCGTTGGATGACGTAAAACTCTGTTTTGTTTCAAGAGCACCGAAGCACAAAGCGACGGGTGCTGCGCATATGGGAACGCTGCGTTCGTATAACGGCGACGGTTATTCGGTTTCAAAGAAAAAGCTTTGTGACTTAAAGCTTGATAAAAACGGCGAAATTGAGGGCTGTGATTTTTGGAAGAATGACGACAAGCTTTTATACAATGCATTGAGAGAAGAACTTGTTAAGGTCGGAGGCAAGGGAAAAGATTTTCCGAGCGATTTTGAATTCCACAAGCCGAAATCAGACGGAAGCGCAGGCCCTATAGTCAGAAGCGTAAAGGTAAGAGAAAAAGCTTCGCAATATGTTCCGCTGAATACCGAAAACGACCTTGCACAAAAGACGGGCGCAGGAAACGGCTCAATGATAAGAATTGACGTTTTCTATGTTGAAAATGACGGATATTACTTTGTGCCGATTTATGTTGCGGACACCAAGAAAAAGGAACTGCCGAATCTTGCGTGCTCACAAGGGAAAAACGGCTGGAAACCTATGGACGACAAGGATTTTGTATTCTCGCTTTATTCCAATGACTTGATTAAGGTAACGGCAAAGAAAAATATGACATTTAGCGTTGCTCAAAAAGGAAGTAGCTTGCAACCTGAAATCAAAAGGAACGAGATTTTGGTGTATTATTCTAATGCTGATATTGCTACTGCTTCTGTTTTAGTGAGAACGCACGACGGTGCTTACGAAAAGAGAGGTTTGGGAATAAAGAGTCTTAACAGTATTGAAAAATATACTGTTGACCCGTTGGGAAATGTTCAAAAGGTGGGCAAGGAGAAGCGAATGAGGTTTAACTGATATGGCTTACAGAAATATTTTCATTTCCAATGAGGCAAAGCTAAGACTTCGCAATAAGCAGTTGATTGTCGATAACGGTGAGGAGCTGTCATTTCCGATTGAGGACATACGCTCAATAGTAATTGACAACCCTTATACAACGCTCAGCGCAAAGCTGCTTTCAAAGCTTTCCGAGGACGGCGTTTGCGTGATTGTCTGTGATGATAAGCACACACCGTCAGCGACGATGATGCCGATAGGGGCTTATTGCCGAGTCAATAAGCGTGTTACGCTTCAGTTTGAACAGTCAAAGCCGAAGCTAAAAAAGATTTGGCAGGAAATTGTAAAGGCAAAAATAAATAATCAGGCAAAATGTCTTGAGCTGAATTCCGTTGAAAAAAGTGCCGAGCTTTATTCGATAGCCAAAACGGTAGCCTCGGGAGACACCACGAACAGAGAGGGCTATGCGGCAAGGATGTATTTTCGCAGTATGTTCGGAAACGAGTTCACAAGGGACGGCGAAAACGGGATAAATGCCGCATTGAATTACGGCTATGCGATTTTTCGTTCGTTTATTGCAAAAACGCTTGTTGCTTACGGGCTTGAGCCGTCGATAGGGATACACCATAAAAATCAACTCAATGCGTTTAATCTTGCTGACGATATTATTGAGCCGTTCAGACCGATAGTTGACAATTATGTTTATAAGAATTACCGTGAGTGGGGCGACAGCTTTTTTACGGCACAAAAGGCAGAACTCGTTTTACTGCTTAACTGTGCGGTTACGGTTGACGGGAAAAGACATTCTGTCGCAAATGCTGTTGAGCTTGCGGTGCAAAGTATAATTTCCTCATTTGAAAACGATGAAGCAAAGTTAAAACTTCCCGTACTCAATGAGTTGTCTTATTTTGATTATGACTAAGTTTATGAGAATGATTGTATTTTTTGACTTACCGGTAAAAGAAAAAGCCGCTCAGCGAGAAGCGGCGAAATTCAGAAAGTTCTTGATTGAGGACGGCTATCTTATGATACAGTACTCGGTCTATTCAAGGGTGTGCAACGGATATGATGCGGTAAAAACGCACGAAAACAGGCTCAAGGCACATCTTCCCGCAAACGGCTCGGTGCGATTGCTCACGATTACCGAAAAGCAATATGAATCAATGCAAATTTTGCTTGGAGAATTCAAGCAGTCGGACACACAGGTATCCTATGAACAGCTGACTTTGTTGTAAAAAATGAAAAAAGACTTGAAGATTTTTACTTCTTCAAGTCTTTTTTTATCGCAATTTTTCTCGGTAACGCCGATACTGCGTTGTTTTTCGTTCCCATATTATAACATACCAAGAAAAATTAGGGAACTACAATCCAAATGTTGAGGGTGTATCGGATGTCAAAATTATAACATACCAAGAAAAATTAGGGAACTACAATTAAGTATGTGATATGGTATCTTGTAATGAATTATAACATACCAAGAAAAATTAGGGAACTACAATTACTATAATTAACAGTTTTTTTGTTACGCAATTATAACATACCAAGAAAAATTAGGGAACTACAATTGAGGTTATAAATAATATTACTTTCAATCGATTATAACATACCAAGAAAAATTAGGGAACTACAATTATTTTCCGCCATAGCTTCAACGGCGTAATATTATAACATACCAAGAAAAATTAGGGAACTACAATTAAATCGGTCGCCGAATATCTCAAGGAATAATTATAACATACCAAGAAAAATTAGGGAACTACAATTCGCGTATACGGGGAATAGTCCGCAAAACTATTATAACATACCAAGAAAAATTAGGGAACTACAATCTATCAGATAGCGGCGAAAGAATTCGGCTAATTATAACATACCAAGAAAAATTAGGGAACTACAATCGTGCTTTTGATTTTAATTTTTCCCATTTATTATAACATACCAAGAAAAATTAGGGAACTACAATGCATCTGTGTTCCAATAGTCATTTGCCGCAATTATAACATACCAAGAAAAATTAGGGAACTACAATAAAAGGTATCGAATTAAAAGATAAAATGAAATTATAACATACCAAGAAAAATTAGGGAACTACAATTTATTCGCACAAATAAACATTTGTCTATTGATTATAACATACCAAGAAAAATTAGGGAACTACAATTATCGATGATAACACGCACGATATTGTTTTATTATAACATACCAAGAAAAATTAGGGAACTACAATATTGCGGTATTTATGGAATTGTGAGGTAAAATTATAACATACCAAGAAAAATTAGGGAACTACAATAATCATATCACATAATGTTTTACATTGTCAATTATAACATACCAAGAAAAATTAGGGAACTACAATGGTGGCGCCTGCGTTGACGATTATTTAACGATTATAACATACCAAGAAAAATTAGGAAACTACAATTGCCTTTCCGTTCAAAAAACTTAAGCTAAGATTATAACATACCAAGAAAAATTAGGGAACTACAATTCGTATTGCGTATTCGTTCCGCAAGTGAAATTATAACATACCAAGAAAAATTAGGGAACTACAATCTTGATATACAGTAAACGCAAATATGAATGATTATAACATACCAAGAAAAATTAGGGAACTACAATCCGTGACCAATACGGTGTTAGAGAAGTTGAATTATAACATACCAAGAAAAATTAGGGAACTACAATAGCCGTTGATAAGTTAACTTCTCTTATGAGATTATAACATACCAAGAAAAATTAGGGAACTACAATGTCATATCAGTTTGCCTCGCTTTCATCGCAATTATAACATACCAAGAAAAATAATTAAAGAATCTTTTGTTATAAGATATTTATATTAAAAATTTTCATTTTCCCATTTTCTTAACAAAGATTTTATGTCGGGTGTGATATAATGCGGATAAAATGAAGGGAGTGTTCAGTTTGTTAAGAGCTAAAAAGGCTATATTTCAAGGCTTGCTATTGATAGTCGGTGTGGCTATGCTGTGCTTCGGTGCTATGCGTGGCGAGGTTGATACGGTTTTGAGCAAGGCTGTTAGATTGTGCTTGGAGTGTGTCGGAATTGGATAAAAAGAAAAACTCGTTTTCAAAAATTTTGAGCCGTTTCCGTGGATATATTCAAGCGGTGGCAACCTTGCTTACCAATATACATTTGCCGAATTTTTTTAAAGGCGGAATTTATCAGGGTAAAGGTAAGGCGGTGTGCGTACCGGGGCTGAACTGCTATTCCTGTCCGGGTGCTGCGGGTGCGTGTCCTATCGGCTCGTTTCAAGCGGTGGTAGGTTCATCGAAATTCAAGTTTTCCTATTATATAACCGGCTTTTTAATATTACTCGGAGTGTTGCTCGGACGATTTATATGCGGATTTTTATGCCCGTTCGGTTGGCTTCAGGAATTACTCCACAAAATCCCCGGCAAGAAGCTGTCAACAAAGAAACTGAAACCGCTTACATATTTGAAATATGTCATTTTATTGCTTGCGGTGGTATTGTTGCCTGCAATAGTTGTAAACGATTTAGGCATGGGAGACCCGTTCTTCTGCAAATATATTTGTCCGCAGGGCGTTCTTGAGGGTGCAATTCCATTGGCGGCGGTCAACGAGGGTATACGCTCGGCATTAGGACCGCTGTTTAACAGAAAGCTGATAATTTTAATAGTGGTTGCTGTTTTGAGCGTTTTATTTTATCGACCGTTTTGCAAATGGATTTGTCCGCTCGGCGCATTTTACGCATTGATGAACAAGGTGTCCCTGCTCGTCATTAAGGTTGACGAACACAAATGCGTATCATGCGGTAAATGTGCAAGGGTGTGCAAGATGGATGTAGATGTCACAAAAACGCCCAATCATACAGAGTGTATTCGCTGCGGCAAGTGCATAACCGCTTGTCCGACAGACGCAATCAAGTTTAATTATGGTTTTGAGATGCCGAAAAAGATAACGGACGGTTTCGAAAAGCCTGTTGATAAAAAGAAAGTAAATAATAACAAGAAAACGGAGGACTGATTATGAAAATTTCAAAAGCTTCAAAAATTTTAGCCGTGCTTATGGTGCTGGCGTTGACTTTAGGCTTTGCATCTTGCTCGGCAGGTAAGAAAAATTCGTCAAATGACAATTCGGACATTATACCCTTGCTTGCACAGGAGCCGAACAGCCTTGACGAGGCGACAGCTCTTCATAAAAAGCTTATGGAGGCGGAAAACAAAATTTTTACAGACAACTCTGCCCTTTGGGAAAAGGTATTCCTTTCGGCAAATAAGAATAGCCCTATGATTGAAGACGGAAAAAACTACGGCGATTTTCTTCTTGACACGATTGAGGGTGCAAAAAGTCAATTCTCCGCAGATGAATTGAAAACGCTTAAAGACGGAGCAGAGCAGATAAAGGAAATCGAGGGTAAACTCACAATTTTGGAGCAGAAATATCCCGGCTGCGGAAGCACACCGAGCAGCGGAGAGAGCGTTGGAGCAGAAGAAGCGGGAATGGGTGGAAACACAAGTAAACTTACTCAATTCCCGAGTTTTCAAGGCAAAGACCTCGACGGAAATGATGTAAACAGCAAAGACCTTTTTTCAAACAATACCGTAACGGTAGTAAATTTCTGGTTCACGACCTGCAAACCGTGCGTCGGCGAGCTTGAAGAATTAGAGGCACTCAACAAGACCCTTTCTGCAAAGGGTGGTGCTGTTGTCGGCGTAAACTCCTTTACGCTTGACGGCGATAAGGCGGCAATTTCGGAAGCAAAAGACGTTTTGTCGAAAAAGGGCGTTACCTACAAGAATATTTGGTTTGACTCAAAGAGCGAAGCAGGTAAGTTTACCTCGGGACTTTATTCATATCCGACAACCTACGTTGTTGATAAGAACGGAAATATCGTAGGACAGCCGATCGTCGGCGCAATCACATCCCCCGAGCAGACGGAGAAGCTCAACAAGCTTATAGATCAGGCTATTGCAAACAGCAAGTAAATTAAGCTCATATTTATAACGAAGAAAGACTCAACAGCAGTTGGGTCTTTTCTTTTATAATCGGAAAGCGGATTTACGTCGCTTGCTTTATTATGCCTGTTGTGGTAGAATGAATACAATTACAATATAAAAAGAAGGCTTTAATATGTGGGCAATATTAGCTGTTTTGTCCGCGGTATTTGCGGCATTGACCTCAATTTTCGCAAAGGTGGGCATACAAAACGTTGACTCAACCCTTGCAACCGCAGTCAGAACGGTTGTCGTTGTGCTTATGGCATGGGTTATGGTGTTCATTACGCATACGCAAAGCGGATTGTCGGGAATTGACCGTAAAAGCTGGATGTTTCTTATCCTTTCGGGACTTGCAACGGGCGCATCGTGGCTGTGTTATTACAAGGCGTTACAGCTCGGCGAGGTTTCAAAGGTTGTACCGATTGACAAATTGAGCATACTTTTTACACTTGTGCTGGCATTTGTTTTCCTGCATGAGAAGTTCACCGTGAAATCGGCGGTCGGCACGGCGTTTATCACTATCGGCACGCTGATAATGGCATTGTAATTTGTAAATAATCTGTAACAATACACGATTGTATTTGAATTGACATTAAAATAATGATAAAATCTATCTATTATATAAATTGAGGGAGGCATATTCTTGGCAGATAATAAAGAAAAAGACCTCGAGGGGATTTTTCCCGAGCAGGACGACGAAGCCTTGAAGAAGGAGCTGGAGGAGTTAAAAGAGACTTTTCAGCAGGAGCTTGACAAGGCGACCGCCGAGGCTGAAACTTCGGAGGAGAAAAATGAAAACGAGTCGGAGCCCGACGAAGAGGAAGAGCTTACCGAGGATATGCTCTGTGAGTGCTGCGGCGAAAACAAAAGGGGAACGGAGAAAGATCCCGAGTCTCGTTTTTGCGCAGAGTGTGAAAAGGCGTTAAGGCACTATCCGTTTGATTTTCTTAACATTATAATAATGCTCATAGTTATCGGCTTTAGCTTTTACGCTTGCTATGTGTTTGCGGGGAATGCGAATGTTTATGTTGATGCGTTGAACGCTCAAAAGGCTGCAAAGGAAAATAAGCTTTTCACCGCACATTCCGATTATTCAGAGCTTTTCGACACTATGGAGGACAAAAGCATCAGAGGCGAGATGGTCTGCAAGAGAGCAATTCTCAATCTTTCAAAGGTCGGCGGCTATCAGGATATGGAGCAATATGCCTCGAGCTTTAAGTCTTGGGAGCTGAAGCTTCCGCACCTCAAATCCGTCGCAAAGGCTTTTGAGGAGAAAAATGCTTTCGAGAGAACAAGAGACGCTTGCTATGAGATAATCTATTCCAACATTCCGCAAGAGGCGGTTGATCCGTCCGAGGTCCCGTATGAAACTATAATTGAACAGCTGAAGGCTCTTGAAAACAAGCCTCTTGAGCCCGTAACCTACAGTGCCGAGGAGATACAGGACGGACTTGTTACCACAACGGCGGCGTATTCCATTGAAGCGAACGCCTACAGTCAGGCGATGATTTCATATTTCAAGTTCTATACTGCGGCAATAAGCAGTCAGCCTGCCGAAACACAGATCGGCTTTCTTGAGGAAATAAAGAACGGTTATCCCGAAATGACTTGGCTTTACGGTCCTATGCTCGGAGATCTCTATGTCAAAGCGCAAAAGGACGTTACGGATTATTGTGCATTCCTTAAAGATGTCAATGCCGAGGATGCGTATGCTGATGTTGCGATGGCTACCTCATTGCGTATTCAAGGAAAATATGAGGATAGTATAGAGATTTGTAAAAACAAGGTGCTTGAAAAGGACGATTATTCATTTGAATATTACAGACAAACCGCACTTTCCTGCCTTGCACTCGGAGAGTATGACAACGCTTGCGCGGCTGCTAAGGCGGCATATGAGCAGTACAATTATTCTATTCAGGTGCTTGATACTCTTGCTCTTTGCTATGCGGCAATGGGTAATGATGAGGGCTATGCCGAGGTTGAGAAGATTTTCGCTCAGAACGGTATGGCAGTCAGCGACGAGGTCAAGGATTACAAGGACGGAAAAATCACCCTCGACAACATTCTCAAGGAAGGAGATTTTGACGTAGAATGACAACGGTATATATAATAGTAAAATATCTTACAATTGTAGGCGCATATATGAAGGGCTTTTTCGAGCAGCTTTCCTGCCGTGTGTATGAGGTGCTTATCGAGGACGGCCGTTATCTTACCGCAACCGAGCTTTGCGGTCATGTCGAGCATGAAATAATTAAAAAAAGAAGCGTCAGCTTCGGCGTTTGCTTCTTCCCGTTTCTCTTTAACCTTATATTAGGCTTGGTTTTTGTATCGGTAGGCTCAATGAACGTGTATTTTCTCGGAGAGTTTTTTACCTATAATAAAGGAATTGTTCATATTCTGAATTTTGTGTTCCTTTGGCTCGGAATTTCAATGCTTACAAACCTCTTCCCGCAGATTGAGGACGCATTGACCTTGCGAGAGCTGATTTACGGTAAAAACACCAACATTGTTTTGAAAATACTTGCAGCACCGATTTTTGCGGTACTCTATTGCGGAGCGTTCCTTGAAAGATGGGGAATAACCTTCCTTACCTCGGTAGCATTTTCTCTTGTCGTACCGTCGATTTACGCAACATTTTTGCCGTCTTTGATAGGCGCAATGCAGTAAAATTAAATTAAAATCCGAAGCGGTAGCGTTCATTCCTGCCGTTTCGGATTTTTCTGTTTACATTATATATAGTAAAATGCTAAAATTGAATTGGTGATAATAATGAAAAAGATGATTGCTGTAATTACGGTGGTAGCTTTGTGTCTTGCTTTTTCGTCTTGTTCAAAGAAAAGTGCCGATGAGCAGACAACCGATGAAATTAGCAGCACAGCTGAAGTGACGGAAGCTCAATCGCAGACCGAAGAGGAAAGCACGACTCAAGAGTCGACAACAGAAGCGCCGCAAACACAGGCACCTACTAAGGCTGTACCTCAGGCTCAAAAACCGACTCAAGCGGCAACGAAGGCACCAACGCAAGCTCCCAAGCCGCAGGCAGCAACCCCGCCGAATGCAATTACAGGCTTTGAAAGCGAAATGCTTGAGCTGTGCAATCAGCAGCGTCGTGCCAACGGAAAGCCCGACCTTACGCTCAACAAAACTCTTTGTGCCAATGCCGCTGTCAGAGCAGAAGAAATTTCAAGAGATGATTGGTTTTCACACCAAAGACCCGACGGCACTACGTGCTTTACCGCAGTTACCGTGGATTATATGACCTGCGGAGAGAATATTGCTTACGGCACAAGGACGGCATCCGCTACCGTTGCGGCGTGGATGGACTCTCCGGGACACAGAGCCAATATTTTGTCCGATGAATTTACGCAAGCAGGCTTCGGCTGCTATGAGCTTGACGGAGTTCGATATTGGACGCAGTTTTTTATAGGATAAGCTAACTGCAAAAAACGTGGCTTCCGATCGTTACGATAACAGGTCTTGTTCGTATCCATTTATTAGAGGTTTTTGCAGGATTATAATAGTATATGGCACCGCCCGTTGGATCCCATCCGTTAATGGCATCTCGGGCGGCTTTTTTTGCCGTGTCGGTCGGCTCCACCTTCCAGTTGCTGTCGGTAACACACGAAAAAGCACCGGCTTGGTAAACAACACCCGAAATGCTGTCGGGAAACGATGAGTGTTCGACTCTGTTTAATACGACTGCGCCGACGGCAACCTGACCCGTATAGCTTTCTCCTCTAGCTTCTGCGGCTATTACCTTTGCTAAAAGATATACGTCGTTGCTTGTGAATTTGCCCGAAGAGGACGAGCTGCTCGAAATGCCCATAGCATTGAGCGTGTCCTTGCCGGCTATTCCGTCTGCGGTCAATCCGTTCTTTCGCTGAAAGCTTTTTACGGCGTTTTGCGTTTGAGTTCCGTATATTCCGTCAACGCCTCCGGAGTAGTATCCCCAATTTTTGAGCTTTTGCTGAATTTTGCGAACCTCCTCGCCTCTTGAGCCGAGACGGGAAAGTACCTGCGAAGCTTTGACTTCGTTTGTACGGCGATTTTGATATAGTGTAATTGAGCCGAATAAGAGAATTGCCGTAAGCAAAATACAAAGCAGCTTGAATTGCTTATTAAAGTTGAAAAAGTTTTTCATAAGATTACTCCTGTGATTTATTTACTTATATTGTTAAACGGATAATGAAAAATATACTTGCCGATGTATCAAAACAGGAGAAATTGTGGATTAAAAACAGCTTGACCACAAGATGTGTGGGCGCAATAAAAAAGTTGAAAAAAATTGCAAAAAAATTGAAAATAAGTGTTGACAATGGGCTTGCTCTGTGATATTATATCAAAGCTGTCCGCAAGACAGCGGGACACAAACGAAAACGTCAAAAAGAAATTTCAAAAAGTTGAAAAATTCCTCTTGACAATGAGTTTTGAAAGTGCTATAATGTGCTTCCACCCGTGAGAAAAGCGGTGGCAACGGACCTTGAAAATTAAACAACGACTTAAGAAAAAGGAAACCCTGAAATTC
>DAVZXP010000016.1:0-4898 GCA_052298855.1 Candidatus Fimenecus sp.
ATTTCTTTGAGTAATTTATACGAAATTCTGTCAAGATTGCAAATGCCGGAAACATAGCGATAATTTCGTTCATCAAAGCCGGTTGAATGACCGTTTATATCCGGATTTTCGAATATACCGAAAATGAAATCATCGTCATTTTTTATTCTGTCTTTCATATTTTCAAAAAGTTCTAAATCGGTTTCAAATTTAAAATAATACTGACTCAAGTCATTTTGTTCGGCAAAGGCAATTTCATTTTTGTAAGTGTTGTCAAAATGAATAGGCCAAATTGCATTAAACGAAGTCTTAAAACCTTTTTGCGACAATAACTTTAATACGGTAGGATAATCATTATCAAGCGACCAATCAATACCGTTTTTCCACGTGGATTTCATCCACTTACCGCAAAGCGCAGATGCCCAACCCTGTGCCGTACTTGTTTCCTGCGGGGAATTTTCTTCTCCGCCAACATAGGTGATATACAGTCCTCCGTTGTTTTTCACCTCAGATATCGCGGTGAAAACGGCAGTGTCATTTGCACCGCTGACTTTTTCATTGTCGCTTTTAATCAGATATTTCATAGAATCGCAGCGGCAACCGTCCCAGCCTATAAAAATGCACTTCGGTCTTTTGGTTGACTTTTCAAAATGCTTGAGTATTACACTTGAAATGATTGTTTGCGGAATTTTTGTTTCGTATGTATTGTTAAAAATTCCTTTTGCGTTAATTGTTTGAACATATTTTTTCTTTGAAAACATAACTACCTCGCTTTACCTTGAAAAATATCATTTATACAATCGAATTTAGAAATTTCTTCAAAAACAAATGTATCTTTATTTTTATTTGCAAAATCTACGATTTCTGTTAATTCTTCAATATCATCATCGGATAATTCATTGTTTTTATAATTTTGCACAATTGCTCTTATCTTCAATGCACGGATATAATCGGCGTGCTTTTTCTCCGACAGGTCGTAGAATACAATTGGGATAATACAGATAACAGATGAAATTATACCAAGCCATGTAACGCTCTTGAATGTTCCGTACATAATATCGGGATTTTTAAGTGCCGTGTCAATATTATCGCCAAAGCCTACACCGCCAAAGCTCATAAACAGAGGCATAAGCGCACTTGTGAAAATACCGCAAAAAGTCATAACAAACGAAAGGCAGTTTTGCCAAAAGCCCTCAAGTCGTTTGCCTGTTTTCCATTGTTGGTAGTCGAGAACATCAGACGCCATAATATTGACAATATAACTAAGCCCGTTGAAAAGATTTTGGAAAAAGATAGCAACAAGCATAAGGTACGGACTGTTCAGCGTAAGAAGTTGCATAAATGCCATAACGGTAAAGCCAACGGTAGATATTAACATAACATTTTTCTTGCCGAACTTTTTAATCAGCCACGGACCGACCAGCATACCGGGAACAAGAGCATTGTTAAGCAATATATTGCACACGGTCAGCGCAAACGCACCGCTTTGACCGCCTATGCCGTAATTGCAAATCCAAAGGTACATATTGATATTGCCTCTGATGCCGACAACGATATTGAAAATAGTGATAATCCAAAAATACTTGTTTGTAAATAACTGCTTTGCACCCTCGCTGAACTTAACATTTGCAACATATTCTTTGTGAACAACCGTTCTTTCCTCAACTCCGAAATATGTAAAGAAAACAAATAAAACACCGCCGAGACCGCAAACAGGAAATGCAACTCGATAAAGTTCAATATTGTTCATAGGGTCTTTACTGCTTGCAAAAACAATGCCCGCAACAAGCGGAATGACAACATTAACAACCGATGACGGAATATTGCAAATCAAGCCTTTGAATGCGCCGATATTTGCTCTTTCCTGAGATACGGGCGACACCGTTTGCTCAATTCCCGTTAAGCATTGGGTGAGAAGAGTGTTGAAAAATGTGCCTATTTGAATAAGCATAAACATAACAAGACTTGCAAGAGATACCTCAATATGTGATGCCGCAACGGCAAAAACCGGAATAGCCGGAATGTTAAAAGAAAACAAAATGTTTTCAACCCAGCCTTGCGGTATAAACGGAATAAATGTAAAACTGACAGCAGTCAATATTGATGACCAAAGCAAAAACGGCTTAAATTTGCCCTTTTTTGAATTCGAATTATCTATCATCATAGACAGAATAGGCGCACGAACAAGACCGAATATTGACGCAATAATTCCGGCAACGAAAATAAAGCCTGTTGAAACCTTAAAATAGCTTATCATCATTGGAATATTGATGGCTATTGTGGTCCAACTGATGATAACGCTCAAAAATGAAAGCGAGCCGCTGCCTAAGGCTAAATTAAGAAATTCTTTGTAATTA
Source organism: Candidatus Fimenecus sp. (assembly GCA_052298855.1). Taxonomy (GTDB): domain Bacteria; phylum Bacillota; class Clostridia; order Oscillospirales; family Acutalibacteraceae; genus Fimenecus. The sequence goes on from DAVZXP010000016.1 coordinate 2,337, forward strand.
ACATAATAACCTTCAGGCGGAGTTTTCCAATGCTTTTTAAGATTTGCAACTCTGGTTGATATTTTTTCTTTTATACCCGTTTTTTCATTCATAACAAATTACCTCTTATTGTATATAATATCATTATATCACAGCAATTTCTATAAGAATTACGATAAACTGCTATGATATTTAGAAATACTGCTGAATTTGTGATTGATTTTCTAAATTATAGGGCTGAATTTCTAAATAGATTTGCTTCGTTTAATGATATAATCAAATTACAAATCCGAAAGGAGAAAATTTCAATGAATTTACCGTTAAAGTTTAACTATGATTATTCCGAGTGTATGGTAATGAAATTGGGTTTGGCTTTTCCCGATAAGGAACATAAGAACAAAAGCAAGGTGCTGATGACCTTTGATGAGGCACTCGACTACATAAAAAAGATTGACAATATCACGCAGGGGATTACAAAAATATATTATCTTGTCGGCTGGCAGTATCTCGGTCACGATGACAAATATCCCGATTTCTTCGAGGTCAACAAAGCGCTGAAAAGGAAAGAGGACAAAACCGCTTATGACAGCTTTAAGTGGCTTTCGGATGAAGCAAAAAAATATCATTCCGTAATAAGCGTTCATATCAATTTTAACGATGCTTATGACAATGCGCCGTCCTTTGATGATTTTGTAAAAGCAGGTGCGTTGATTAGAAAGAAGAACGGCAAACCTAATCCCATTGAAAAATACAACGGTAGAAAATGTTACAAAACCTGTCACAAGGGGTATTATGAATCGGGACTGCTCAAGAGGCAATTTGACCGATTTATAGATACATTCCCTTTCATTGCCGAATCCGGAACAATCCATGTTGATAATTTTCAATGCTATAAAAATTATGCACCGTATGTGAGCATTAAAGAAATGCAAAACGCAAGGCGAAAAATGATTGAATATGTCAAATCAAAGGGCATTGACATCACTTCGGAATTTACATACAAGGAAAGTGACACTCTTCCGAACAAGCCTATTTTCGGCTTGCCTCGTGACCATTTCAAATCATCGCCTATGGATACGGTTGGGCTTATTCCTATGAGCTGGTGGTGTTACCGAATGACCGACAAGGAATTGCTTGAAACATCTCCTAAAATCTACTGTCAAGGCACATTCAGAGAAAAAACGCTTAACAATATTTTCTACGGCAATATGCACGGCGAGGATATTATTAAAAAGGATAACACCGATTGGGTAAACGATTTTATATATGCATTTGCAACATATCAGGTGCCCGGTCATTATCTTAATTCACTGAAAAGAGTAGCAATAAAAGGACGGGTAAACAACAAATTCTGCGAATTTTCCGACGGTGTTGTTTCCTATTCAAAGGGCAGAAAAATAACCAAAAACGGAAAAATCATCAAGGACGGGGACACTCTGTTTCTCCCATTCGTCCACGAGAAAAGTACATACATTGCATACAGCAAAAACGGTGATTGCCGTGATTGGAGCGTTTTTGAAGATGACAAAACAATGGCAGATGTTTACAAAATCACCGAAAACGGAAATGAATTTGTAAGAGAAATTCCAATCAATAACAACAAGCTTCACATAAATCTTCCTGAAAAAATCGGATATAAAATCATATTAAAATAATCATAACCACTAGTAAACTAGTGGTTTGCACAGGCCTTATAAGGGCCGCCTACCGGAACTTGGTTGCAAGTTCGCCCCGAATTTAACAATATCCAACTGTTCTCAAGTATCGGCAAGTGTAGTGGCAAAGTCCCGAAAGCACGATGAATAGGGCGTTTCACGGCTTTTGGCAACAAAAAAGAGCAGGTACGAAACCTGCTTTCGTTGGTCGAGATGACAGGACTTGACAAGGCAAGCCTTGCCAGCTTTTCTTTCAATTTATATGTCCGTTTTGCTTCGCAAAACATGGACTATGCAGGTTCAAGTCCTGCTGAAAATTCATAAAACAAAAAAGTGTTCATAAGTCAAATACCTTATGAACACTCAATTTGGTCGAGATGAAAGGACATATTTTTTTCTTAATGCCTGAAAGTCCTTGATATTGCGTTGTTTTTTATGTTTTTGATTTTATTTTTTTAATTTTACTGCAATTTTACTGCAATTTATTGCGAAATAATATTTTTGTAAAAAAAACAAACAATAAATCACTTGGCATTACCGCAATTCCAAACACCGAAAAAAATAAAATAAAAGCAAGAAAGAGTCACAAAGATACATTTTGAATCTGTACCAATGTGGCTTATTTTTATCTTATAAATAAAAGAATCTGCTACCTCAAATGAGATAGCAGATATAAGCTTTTTTAATATTTATTATAGTTTAATATTAATATAAAAAAGTGATATTGTAAACATAAAATATGTTTTATGCCGGAAGCGCAAAACGTATTTTCATTCAGTGCGCCCTGTGTGTTTGAAACGGTGATTATCACAGGGTACGCCCATCAAAGCACATAGCACATTTGAACGAGTTGATGAAATAAAAATTTAGACAAGCCTTTCAAAACTAAACTACAACAACAGAATCCGGTACATCAAACCAAGGTAAG
>DAVZXP010000017.1:0-2739 GCA_052298855.1 Candidatus Fimenecus sp.
CCGCAGTAGTGCAGGTGGCAGCTTTCGCAGCAACCAAAGTCAGATTGTGAGTGTGTTCTTCGTTTTTATTTTTGTAATAATATGTAACAACCGTTCCGTCCGAAACAATAGGCTTATTCAAGCCGTCAACCTTTATAAATTCATAATCATAAAGTGTTTTTGCCGGTGTTAAATCAAGCTTTGTGCCGTATGGCACGGTAAATGTTCCGCCGGCAGTGTTTGGAATTTCAGAGCCGTCCTCAAATTTATACTGAATTGAAACGGTTGTGTAGCGCTGTGTTTCCGTATTGTCGTCTGCAAGCACATTTCCGTTTTCATCGAGCACCTGAAATGCCACGGTATCGCCGCTCTTAAGCTGTGCATCAGACGGAATTTGATAAATAAGCGAGCAACTCTTTAAGCCTGAATTAAAGTCGCTTTTGATGTGATCCAAAGCACCGAGCGGCCAGAAATTTGCCTTATCATTCCAAACAGGAATGTCAAAGGTTTGTACTGTTTGAAGCGGATTCCCCGATGAATCGGTCGCAACGCTTCCGTCGGAGTGCTTAATCCACATTTTGAATTTTAATTGTCGTGCATTTTTATCTGAAATGTTTTGAATAACAGTTCTAAGCTCGATTTTTTTACCGTTCATATTAGTATTAAATCTGCTTTTGCTGTTGCCGCTCAAAAGTCGGTCATTGCGATTATATGTGTAATTATAATATGAACTTGTTTCAAGGTCGGTAAAATCAGACGGCTTTGAATAAGCGCCCGTATATTCCTTAACCTCGGGAGTTGCAACATAAAGGTCTACATCCTTAACAAGCTGAGACATTCGCTTGAAGCCCTGCAAACGGCAAACCTCACAGAATTGATAGTTTGTGTCTCTCATTATGCACTCATAACTTGAAACAAGCATTTTTGAGCCGTAAGCATTGCGGCAGGTATATGTGTTTCTAAAACCTAAAAGCTGTCGCCATTTTATCTTTTCCGGGTCTTCAACCGAGGAAAGATTGAGTGATTTAAGTTCCTTATCGTCAAGCAAATATCCGTTACTGTATTCATCACCGAGACCGAGCAAACCGTGTCCAAACTCGTGTGCAAAAGTTTTTGACGCACGATAACTGTCTGATGGCGAAATGAAATAATGGAAGCCGTATTCACGGTTATTATAAGCACCGCCGAAATCTGATTTTGTGTTTACAACCATAGCGAACTGAGCAATATAATCGTGAACATAATAATAAGGCTCATATTCCGAACCGGACGGAATTGTGTTTGGATCACACTTTTTTTTGATATGAGCATCGTGAATTTTCTCGATAAATTCAGGACCGATACATCTCTCAAAAATATGATTTTTCCACTGACTTCCGTGGAGATTATTAGAAATAACAGGCGAATTATATTTGTCGACTATAACATCAAAGAAGGTGCTTCCACCATTGTCAAAAGTCGATTCGGAAGCTGTGCAAAGAGCGTAAACATTGAATCTGTCGGCATAACTGCGATACGGTTCATATTTCATAGCGTCCTGCCAAAGTCGTTTGACATCATTGATGAATTTGCCCTGCTGACTTTTTGTGTATCCCTCGCCGCAAACGACAACAACCATATTTTCCGTGTCGCTGCGTGTTTTTTGGATGGTATAAACAGGGATGGTAGGATTAGAATATTTTCCGTCATTTGAATACCACGGGCCGAGGGTGAGCTGAATGCTTTGCTCGGTGCTGACATTCCAATCGGGATTTGCGTCCTCGGCAGGTTCCGAAATTGTATAATCATCCTCTTGCTTATTTGGAGCAGAGCCGATATAAGGACTGCTTTGTGAGCCGCTGCCGGAAGTTGTAACAAAATATTCGGAATCGAGATAAAATGCAGGTCTTACGCCCAAATCGGAATACCACGGAGCATAACGACCGACCTGACCCGATGAACTGATATAACGCATATCGTGATTGCAATCGGTAACAGGAGTGCGAAGCCAATAAGGCCAAGCCATACCGTCATTATTATACGCAACATAATAACCTTTGAGATTTTTCCACACGGCATTAGCCTGCTTTACATCAAGAAGAAAAACCTTTTCGGTTGTAGTTTCAAAATATGAACTGTCGTAGTTTGCCACCGCTTCCGAAATATCGGTGTAGTATAACAAATCCGAATTTGCGTCTCCATCAACTATGCCCTTGTTGTATTCGGGATGAGAAACGAGAGAACGCTGGGTAACGGTTTTCATTGCCGCAATTTCAGATTTTGAAAAAGCGTTGAGAAAACCCGCTTTTTCGTTGTACGCTCCCACACCGCTTACATATCCGTCTTTCGGAGGGTTGCCGCAAAGCCAATCGACTTTGCCTTCAGCTGCGGTCGAATTTAACCAAGAACGCATATTGCTGTCTTTCCAATAGTTAGAACCGTAATCATCACGCTTATAGCTTCTGCTGTGTGATTTTGAATTGCTGTTGTCATTTGTTTTGGCATCATATGCAAGGGTGTCAACAATTTTGTCTGCAAGCATAAGCGGTCCGTTATTGTCAATGCTTACACATCGCCAAAGAATTGAGGCATTGTTATACGCGCCCATTTTAACATAGTCGCCAACTTTAATATCGGGCTTTGATGCCGCCTGAATGGTCATCGGCAAAACGGAAATTGCCATGCACAATGCCAAGAATATTGCGGTTATTTTTTTCGTCATTAAGGAACCTCCTTTATAAGCTATATATTTGCTTTTATTATATTGTAAGGTGTTATATG